>JAPOXA010000189.1 GCA_026707325.1 Acidobacteriota bacterium
GCCCTGCCATCGCCCTTCGGCCACGAGGTCACCGGCACCGTCGTCCGAGCCGCCGCAGGGGCGGCACACACCGAGGGCGACGCCGTCGTCGTCGCCAACAGCGCCTCCTGCGGCGAGTGCCAGCCATGCCGGCACAAGCGCGAGAACCTCTGCCGCAACCTCGTCTACCTGAACGGCGCCTTCGCCGACTACCTGCTGATACCCGAAGCCGTCGCGAAGCGCAGTGTCCACCCGCGGCCGGCCGGACTCGAACCCGTGGTCGCCGCCATGGCGGAACCACTGGCCTGCGCCGTCCACTGCCTCGAACGCTGCCTCGGGGCCTGGAGCGGTCCGCCCACCGAGGCGCGGACCCTGGTCATCGGCTGCGGACCGCTGGGACTCATGCTGATCGACCTGTTCCACAGCATGCGCACGCATGTCCGCGCCCTCGACCCGAACAGCCACCGCCTCGAAGCGGCACGCCCTTTCGGCGCCGCGGAGACGCGTCTGGGCCGCGCTGGAGACGGCGACGGCACCGCGGTCGAAGATCCCTTCGACTTCGCCATCGACGCGACCGGTACGCGCGCCGGTTGGGATCACGCCGTGAAGTCGCTGGCTCCCGGAGGGGTCGCCGCCCTGTTCGGCGGCTGCCGCCCGGGAACCGAGCTTGTGATCGACGCGGAGCGGGTTCACTACCAGGAACAGACTCTGCTTGGCGTCTACCACCATCGGCCCTCCTCGTTCCGGGCGGCGCTCGACCGATTGTGTGGCGCGCCGGAGCGCTACGGCGCGCTCGTGGAACGCGAGCTGCCCCTCGACCGGCTGACGGAGGCACTCGACCTGATGATCGGCCGCCACGCCCTGAAGGTCGCCATTCGGCCGCACTCCAACGAATAGCTGGCCGCCTGCGGCGGCAGCGGGTCAGAGGACCCGCGTACCCAGGCGCTTATCCGCGAGCGCCGTATACTGCGCCGCGCGGCCACCAGAGGCCGCGAAAGTCGAGCATCTCATGGCCGCTGCCGAGAAGGACCTCTTGCCCGACCTCGAGTCGGTCCGCCAGGAGCTGGAGCGGGTCGACGAAGAGCTGCTGAAGGGATTCAGGCACAGGCTCGAACTGTCGCGCGACGTCGCCGGCGCCAAGATCGCCGCCGCCTTTCCGTTCCGCGACCAGTTGCGCGAGGAGCAGTTGCTGACCCGGGTGCGGACCATCGCCGCCGAACTCGATCTCGACCCTCACCAGACCGAGCGCATCTTCCGGCTGCTGATCGAGATGTCGATCGCGGCCCAGCAAGGGTACATCCGCGATCTCGACCGGGCGCCGCTGCGGGTCGCCTACCAGGGAGTCGAGGGCTCGTTCAGCCACCTGACCGCCCAGCGGCAGTACGCCGGTCGGCCCGGAGGCGTCGTGCTGCAGGGCTACGAGCTGTTTCGGGGAGCCGCCGAAGGCGTCCGCGACGGCCGCCACGACATCGCCCTGCTGCCCATCGAGAACAGCACCGCCGGCAGCATCAACGAGACCTACGACCTGCTGGCCGAGGGCGGTCTGGTGATCACCGCGGAGGTGATCAGCAAGGTCGCGCACTGCCTGCTCGCGCTGCCCGGCACGGAGATCGAGGACCTCCGGCTCGTGCTCTCTCACCCGCAGGCGCTTCGCCAGTGCGACCAGTTCTTCCACGACCACGACTGGCTGCGGCCACAACCCGAGTTCGACACCGCCGGCGCGGCCGCCCGCGTCCGCGAGGGCAACGACCGGACGATCGGCGCCATCGCCAGCGAGCCGGCAGCGCGGGTCTTCGGCCTGGAGATCCTCGCCCATGGCATCCAGAACCAGGCCGGGAACTTCACTCGCTTCGTGGAAGTGGCCGCGGAAGCGGCGCCCTGTCCGCCCGACGTGCCGTGCAAGACCTCGCTGCTCCTGGTCACCGGGCATCAACCGGGCGACCTGGGCGAGGTGTTGCGGAGCTTCTCGCGACGGGGCGTCAACCTGACCAAGATCGAGTCCAGGCCGATCCCGGCAACGCCCTGGCGCTACTGTTTCTACCTGGACATCGAGGGGCACGCCGCTTCGGTGCCGGTGACCGAAGCGCTCCAGTCGATCGAAGCGAAGGCGAAGGAGCTCCGCATCCTGGGCACCTACCCGAGCGCGCTGCCGCCAGCACCTGCCGAGCGGCCAGCCGAGGACGCGGCGGCGGAAGGCGCCTGAGCCCGCCTTGTCCCAGCGCGCGGACGTCGTCTGCATCGGGGCCGGCATCATCGGTCTCGCCACGGCCCGGAGCCTCGCCCGCCGCTTCGGTCAGATCGACATCCACGTGGTCGAGGCGGAGCCCCGACCCGCCGTTCACCAGACGGGCCACAACAGCGGCGTCATCCACTCCGGCCTCTACTACAAGCCCGGCTCGCTCAAGGCGCGCAACTGTGTCGGCGGTCGGAAGCGGCTGATCGACTACTGCGACCGGCACGCGATTCCCTACGAGATCTGCGGCAAGCTCGTCATCGCGACCGATCCGGAGGAGATCCCCCGACTCGACGAACTGGAGCGCCGCGGCCGGGCGAACGGCCTCGCCGGCCTGGAGCGCCTGCCGCCCGAGCGGATCCCCGAGTTCGAGCCCCACGCTACCGGCGTCGACGCTCTGTGGGTTCCCGAGACCGGCATCGTCGATTTCAAGGCCGTGGCCCGTGCCTACGCCCAAGAACTCGAAGGAGCCGGTGTCTCGCTGCACCTGCGGACGCGCGTCACCGGTCTCGCGCCACGCTCCGACGGAGTCGTCGTCGAGACCACTGCCGGCGAGTTCAAGGCCGGGCACGCGATCAACTGCGCCGGCCTCCAGTCGGACCGCGTGGCGCGCATGGCGGGCCTCGATCCGGACGTGCGGATCGTCCCCTTCCGCGGCGAGTACTTCGACATCGCTCCCGAGCGCCGCCACCTGCTGCGAGGACTGATCTACCCCGTCCCCGATCCCCGCTTCCCCTTTCTCGGAGTCCACCTGACCCGGCGCGTCGACGGTTCGGTCGAAGCCGGCCCGAACGCGGTCCTGGCGCTCAAGCGGGAGGGCTACGACCGCCGCAGCTTCGACGCCCGTGACACCTGGAGCAGCCTGAGCTACCCCGGCTTCTGGAAGATGGCCCTCCGCTTCTGGAAGGTCGGCATCAGCGAGATGGCGCG
>JAPOXA010000121.1 GCA_026707325.1 Acidobacteriota bacterium
CAAGGTCCACTACTCGCTCGCCACGATGCAGGCGATCTTCAAGCCGGCGGGCGCGTTGCTCTTCTGGTACTGCCTGTCGGCGTACCGGAAGGCGATGGAGGAGGCGGGGAAGTGGGAGGTGGATTGAGGGGGAGCGAGGGGAGCGCAGCTTGAGGCTCCTCACGCCAGTCGGTTACGCTCCTGCCACCAAGATGCACCCCGTCGTCTCTGCGGACACGGCGGGAGAAGATGAGAGGGGTCGGTCCGCCAGCCATCCTCGTGGGTAGTCGGCACTGTCCCTTTTGGGTGGTCGGAGCGGTTCTCCGGCCGCAACAAAGAGAGATCGCAGATGAGCAGCCCTATGACCACGTACCACTCTGGAGGAGTCTCGATTCGATGGGGCACGCACGAAGCGCATGTGAGCCAGGGATCAGACGGCATCTGGAAGGTCAAGCTTGACGGACGAGTACTCGACGACACTTGGCCGACTCAAGACGATGCTGAAGAAGCAGCCAATGACCTGCTGCGGCGAATCGCAGGCCCGAACGCGGCGCGTGAAGGGGCTGAGTTCGGAGCGGGCTGACTCGAGTAGGGGACGACGATGCGGGGGCAGACCCCGCTTAGCCGTTGCGAAGCGCTGACTCCGGCTCGCTACAGAAACGCTGCGCCGGCGTGGTCGTCGAACGCTTCCACTTGCCGAATGTAGCGAAGGACCATTTCAGCGCTGGAGTGCCTCGTGACCTCCATGATCTTGTCGAGACGCGCGCCGTGAACGGCGGCGCTGGTGACGAACCCGGCGCGCAGCGAGTGACCGGAGTACTCCGCCGGATCCAGGCCGATCGCCTCAACGTAGTGTTTGACCAGACGCGGAATGTCGGAATGGTGCAGGCGACGGCCGCGAAGGCGCCCGCCTCGCCATAGCGACTGGAAGAGCGGTCCCTCTGTCGTCCCGGTGAGCGCCATCCATCTCCGCAGGCGCACTACGGCGTTCAGTCCCTTTCCTGCAGGTATCGCGATGCGCTGCCCCTTCGCGGTCTGGTCGGTCTTCGACTTCCGGATGGCGAGGAACAGACCGAGGAGCGGAGCCGCCCCACCGAATTGACACGACCATCGCCGTCACACTAAAGTTAGCCCTATGGCTAAATCAAGACAGAGGAGTATAGACCCTTTCCTGAACCCGTTTCGACCGGGAGCTGGTCACGCACCGCCGTGGCTCGCCGGCCGGACGCAGGAGCAGCAGGAGTTCAAGCGGCTGTTGGGACAAGTCCCGGTCTTCGAGAACCTCATCATCACCGGCCTTCGCGGAGTAGGGAAGACGGTGCTGCTGGAGACGCTTCGGCCGCTGGCCCGCGCGGCCGACTGGTTGTGGGTGGGCGCCGACCTTTCCGAGTCCGCGAGCCTGCGGGAGGATCACTTGGCGGTCCGCCTGTGCACGGATCTCGCTCCCCTCACGTCCGGCTTCGCGGTGACCGTCGAGCACCGGCAGGAACCCGGGTTCGGCGGGGAGGAGGTCGCGGTCGAGCAGCGTCTCGACTACCAGACCCTCCGCCGTCTCTATCAGGAGAGTCCGGGGTTGTCTCTCGACCGGCTGAAGACGGTGCTGCAGGCGACCTGGAGGGTCGTTTCCGCCGCACCGTCGAAGCCGAGGGGGATCGTCTTCGCGTACGACGAGGCCCAGAATCTGTCGGACCAACCGCAGCACGAGGAGTTCCCTGTGGCCCTGCTGCTGGACTGCTTTCAGTCGCTGCAGCGGCAGGGCCTTCCGCTGATGCTGGTGCTGGTCGGACTCCCGACGCTCTTCCCGAAATTGGTCGCGTCGCGGACGTATGCCGAGCGCATGTTCAGGGTCCGTTTCCTGGATCGCCTGAGCGAAGCGGAAAGCGAAGAAGCAATCCTCAAGCCCGTCTCCGACGCCCGCTGTCCCCTCCGGCTCACCGACGACTCGGTGCGCACGATCATCCAGATGTCAGGAGGCTACCCCTACTTCATCCAGTTCATTTGCCGCGAGGTGTACGACGTGTTCACGCAGCGAGCGGACCGTGGCCAGACCGCGTCGGTGCCGGTGGCGGAGATCGAGCAGAAACTGGACACCGATTTCTTCTCGGGCCGCTGGTCTCGACTGACGGATCGCCAACGAGAACTGCTGTGGGTGGTCGCCCACCTCGACCATAGCGATGGCGAGTTCAGCGTACGGGACATCGTCCAGGGATCCGCGGCGCTCTCAAAGCCGTTCAGCGCCAGTCACGTCAACCAGATGCTCTCGAATCTCGCCGCACAGGGGCTGGTGTTCAAGAACCGCCACGGCCGCTACTCGTTCGCGGTTCCCCTGCTCGATCGCTTCATTCAGCGACAGACGATTGCGGCCGACGGATAGCGGCCAAGGCCGCAGACCGGCCAGCGGCCCCAAGCGGAAAACCGAAAATCGCGCTCTTGATCTTCCCGAAAGTCGAGGTGTTGCCCGGGCCCGCGCGTCCTACTCAGGCCCCGCGCCGATCGCCCGCCGGATCGAGATCATGTAGCCCACGGGGTCGGCTGGGAACGGTGCGGCCGGATTGTCCATCGACATCCCTTCCGGCAGGAAGTCGCCTCGCCGGGAACGATGGTGAAGCTCGAGCCGGTCGAGTCCTGTGCGGAACGTCTCGATCAGGCGTTCCGGGTCCACGTCGACGCCGATGGGGTTCCGCGCGAAGTCGCCGCCCCTCATCCACTCCAGGAGCGCCTCCCTGTTCGGGTAGTTGTCGTACTGGAGTTCGAGGCCGTTGCCGTCGGGGTCCTTGTAGTAGAAGGACGTTGTGCCGCCGTGATCGGTGCACCAGTAGGGCTCGACTCCTACGTCGCGGAGGCGCTTGTAGGTGGCGAAGAGGTCCTCGGGCCCCGCGTACTGGTAGCCGACGTGGTCGAGGCCCTCCTGGGTCGGAGACTGGTCCTGCGATTGGGGCATGTTCGCGATGGCGATCCGATGGTGCTCCTGGTCGAAGCTGAGCCAACTGAACATCTCGTTCTCGAAGAACGCCTCGCAGCCGAGAACCAGCTTGTAGAACGCGCGCATCGCGTCGAATCGCTTCGTGCGCAGGAAGATGTGGTGGATGTAGCCGGGGCGAATGACGGAGTTCGAAGACACGATGGACTCCTTGCTGGGACTGTTGCGAGTACGAATCGTCTGGTCAGGCCGCCGCGACGACGTTGCGAAGCACGCCGACCCGGTCGGCCTCGAGTTCGACGACGTCGCCGGCGCGGAGGAACTTGCCCTGGAACACGCCGACACCGGCCGGCGAACCGGTGAGCATCACGTCTCCCGGTTCGAGCCGCATGAAGCGCGAGACGTGCGCGACGCAGCGGGACACGGAGTGCACGAAGTCCGTGGTGCGCTCGTCCTGACGGAGTTCGCCGTTGACCCGGGCCCGGAGGCGGATGTCGAGCGGTTCGGCGAACTCGTCGGTCGTGACCAGAGCCGGCCCCATCGGCTTGAACGTATCGAGGCCCTTCGCATGGCCCAGCGAGTACTCGGGACCCTCGAAGGACTTTCGCTGGAGATCGCGGGCCGAGACGTCGTTGGCGAGCGTGTAGCCCGCCACGTGCCGTAGCGCTTCGTCCTCGTCGATGGAGGCGCCGCCGATCCCGATCACGGCGGCCAGCTCGATCTCGTAGTCGACCTGGTCGGGCGCGACAGCGGGCAGCACGATCTCCTCGCCGGGGCCGATGACGGCGCTGCCGGGCGCCAGGAAGAACACCGGCTCGGACGGCGGCTCGATGCCCCTGGCCTTCAGGAACTCGCGCGTCTCCTCGACGTGGCTGTGGAAGTTGATGCCCATGCCGATAATCTTGCCGGGGCGGAGGACCGGCGCGCGGAGCGTGATGTCGCCGGGTGCGCGGCGCCGCTTCGCGCTGGCATCGCGAACGGTTCCGAGTTCCGGATCCGCTCGCAGCGCTTCGCCGATGTCCTCGTACGGGAGGTCGAGGATCTCGAACTCGCCGCCGGCCGCTTCGCGGGCGACTCCTTCGCTCGTCGTGAACAGTCTCACGACTCCTCCACGTTCGCAGGCGTAGCCGTGCAGTAGACAGCGGCGAGCGCGGTGTCCAGACCCGCCTCGAGCTCGGAACTTCCATCCGCGTCCCTCCAGGCGACGTGACCGTCCGGGCGCACGAGAAGGACGCCATCCGGACCGATGTCGCTGATCGCCTGCCACTCGCCGCGGGGATCCGCCAGCGCTGCGCCGTCGCCGATCGCGTGCGCGGCAAGTCCGAGAGACTCGGCAGCGGCAGCCCAGCGCGCCCCCCCGGCGCCACAGATGACGGTCGGCCGGGACGGATCGACGAGGTCCAGAGTGGAAACCCGGCCGCCCTCGCCTTCGACCCAGGCATGCGGCAGGCGGCTGCCCGGCCGGGTTGAGGGCACGAAGTCGAAGGTGGACGTCGCGGGCGCGGGTGGCGGGGTCCCGTCCGGAACCAGCGCGCCGCGCTCGTAGTGCTGGCCGAGGTCCAGGCCCAGCATGTCGAAGTGCTCTCTTTGGGCGTCGATCGCCGCCTGGGCCGCGCTCCGGCGCTCCTCCTGCTCGGGCAGCCGCCGCAGCTCCGCCCGCGCCTCGTCGGGTGAGAGGCCCGGATCGACCTGCAGGGCTTCGACCACCTCGATCATCTTCAGGTGATTCGACAGGCTCTGCTCCGCGTTCACCGACGCGACGGGTTGCCGCTCCTGGTCGTATGTGGCCAGTAGCCGCTCGTCGGCGCGTCCTCCGAGCACCGCCGCGATCTTCCACGCGAGATTGAAGGCGTCGGCGACGCCGGTGTTCATGCCCATGCCGCCGGTCGGCGGGAAGCGGTGCGCGGCGTCGCCGACGAGGAAAACCCGCCCGTCGCGGTAGCGGTCGGCCACCTGACAGGTCATCTGCCAGAAGCCGGTCTCCCGAATCTCGAAGTCGGCCTCGGCGCCGACCGCGTCCTCGACGAGCTGGCGGCAGCGCTCAGGGGTGAACGACTCCTGCGACACCCGTTCCGGATCGTACGGGTGCATGAAGATCCAGGTCGAGTCGATGTCGTGGGCGATGAAGACCGCGGGCTCGAGCGGATCGAGATGCCAGTAGAGCAGGCCGGGATACTCTTCCACGACGTGGCGCAGATTCCCCTGCACGAACACCGAGAGGTAGCTCTGGACGTGGGCCGGTCCCTCCATCGCGATGCCGAGCGCCCGGCGCACCGGACTCCCCGCGCCGTCGCAGCCGAGCAGGTAGCGACTGCGGATCTCAAGGGTTTCGCCGGTCTTGTGGTCCCGAGCCTGCGACACGACTCCGCCTTCGTTCTGCGTGGCGCCGAGCCATTCGGCCTCGAAGTCGATTCCGGCGCCCGCGTCGCTGGCCGCCTCGTAGAGCACGGGCTCCAGCCGATGCTGGGGGATGTTCATCGTGGGCGTCGGCGTCGAGGCGAACGTCTTCATGATGCGTTCGGGCGATCCCAGTTGGAGGTCGCCGATCACCGGGCCGGCCAGCGTCTGGACCCAGCGGATCGAGCCCTGGTCCTGGGGTCTCGTGGCGACGGCGACCGTCTTCTCGGCCGGAATGCCGGCCGCCCGGAAGATCTCCATGCTGCGAGCCGAGACGACATGGGCCTGGGGCGCCGTGTGCAGGCCGGACCGCCTCTCCAACACCCGGTTGGACACGCCCATCCGGCCGAGCAGCCGGGAGCAGCAGAGCCCGACCGGTCCGGCTCCGACGATCAGGACGTCGACGTTGTTCTCGGGTCGCGTCATCGGTCTTCTTCGTTCTCCACGACGTAGCGCTCGGCCTCGGCGTCGTAGTCCTCGAATCCGACCATGCGCCGCAGACGCTCGAAGTCCACGGCGCGGTCAGGCTGCTGGCCGCTTTCCAGGGCGCGAAGAGCGTCGAGCATCGCCGCGGTGGCGGCGGAGAGAAGCGTCAGCGGGTAGGCAGCGATCCTGTAGCCGATCTCTTCGAGCCGTGTGGGCGGTAGCAACGGTGTGTCGCCTCCCTCGACCAGGTTCGCCATCCTGGGGCCGGGGACCGCCTCGCAGAACTTGACCATCTCGCTCTCGGACCGCGGACCTTCGAGGAAGAGGATGTCCGCGCCGAGGTCGGCGAAGGCCCGGCAGCGGGCGATGGCCTCGTCCAACCCGTCCGTGGCGCGAGCGTCGGTGCGCGCCATGACCAGGATGTGCGCGCCTTCCTCGCGCGCGTCGACCGCCGCGCGGATCCGTGACAGGGCCTCGGCGCGGGAGACGACCCTTTTGCCCCGCGTGTGCCCGCAGCGCTTGGGCGCCTCCTGGTCTTCGATCATCACGCCCGCGAAGCCGGCGGCCGCGTAGCTCGTCACCGTGCGCTTGACGTTCAGGGCGTTGCCGTAGCCGGTGTCGCCGTCGCCGATCACCGGCAACCGGGTGGCCGCGCAGATGTTGCGGCCCTGGTCGAGCATCTCTCCGAAGGAAATGAGCCCCGTGTCCGGCATGCCCAGCCGGCTGGCGGAAACGGCGAACCCGCTCATGAAGGTCAGCTCGAATCCGGCCTGTTCGATGAGCCGGGCGGAGAGCGCGTCGAAGCAGCAGGGCATCACCCGGAGCCCGGGAGCGTCGATCAGGGCGCGCAGCCGCGCCGCGGGGGAGGAGTTCATGCGGCCAACGAACGTAACATCTGCTGGCTACTGCATCGAGCGGATGACGAGGAGATCCCATGGCTGAGTTCAGGAGGCCTACCCGGGGGCCGATCCGGGGCATTCACCACATCACGGGGCTGGTCGGCTCCGCCGCCAACGACCTCCGCTTCTACCGCGACGTGCTGGGGCTCCGCCTGGTGAAGAAGTCCTGCAACCAGGAGAACCCGACGTCCGGGTGGCACTTCTTCTTCGGCGACCGCCTGGGCCACCCGGGAACGATCATGACGAACATCGTCCTCGAGGGCATCCCGATGTCGCCGGCCGTCGATGGTCGCGGCTCGATCACCGACGTGAGCTACTCGGTGTCGCCCGGGAGCCTGGACTTCTGGCGCGAGCGACTGACCGCGGCTGGCTGCGCCTGCACCGATCGCCCGGCTCGTTTCGGCGATCCCGTTCTCCACTTTCGGGATTTCGACGGCATCTCGTCGGAACTCGTCGGCTGCGAGGACGCCCGGATACCGGAGCTGGCCGACCTTCCCGGGGAGCACCAGATTCGCGGCTTTCACCACGCCACGGTCGCGCCGCGCATTCCCGAGCTGACCCTGCAGTTTCTCGTTGGCGTCCTGGGTTTCGAGGTGGTCGCCACCGAAGGGAACCGCACGCGGCTCGCGGTAGGCGGCAACGAGCCCGGCAAGCTGGTCGACGTCGTCGAGCGAGGCGACGGGCCCTGGGGACGGCACGGTCTCGGCGGCCTGCACCACATCGCGCTGACGGTCGACAGCGTAGAGGACATGGAACGGTGGACCCGGATCCTGGCCGGTGCCGGCCTGATCGTGACCGGGGCTCGGGACCGCGGCTGGTTTCACTCGACGTACTTCACTGCCCCTGGAGGCATCAACCTGGAGCTGTCGAACCTCGACCCGGGCTGGACGGTGGACGAGGACATCGACGAACTGGGGACGATCCTCTCGCTGCCGAGGCACCTGGAACCCCAGCGGGAAGCGATCGAGGCCGCGCTTCCTCGCGTCGAGTTCTGACCGGCCGAGCCGCGATGATCGAGCCCTACGATCGCGTTCCCTTTCCCGTCTTCTTCCGCGAGGAAGCCGACTTTGGCGACGTCTACGGCGGGCCGGGCGGCTTCGTCTTCTTCGACGGTCACCTGCTGCGCCCGCGCGAGCGCGCCTCGAAGACGGTCGTCGTCTTCAACCACCCGATCGGCGGCGGCGCCTGGTTGCCGCTGGTGCGGGGACTGGCGGCGGCCGGCCACCACGTCATCTACTGCAACGGGCGCTATCGGGGCAACGACACGGCCCTCATCATGGAGAAGTGCGTGGTCGACCTCGGCCGCACGATCCAGCATGCCAGGGAGGAACTCGGCTACGAACGCGTCCTGCTCGGAGGCTGGAGCGGCGGCGGCTCGCTGTCGCTCTACTACCAGCAGCAAGCGGAGAACCCGACCGTCACCCATACCCCGGCCGGGGACCCGTACGACCTGACGGCGGCCGGGCTGATTCCGGCCGACGGCGTGATGCTGCTTGCCGCGCACATCAGCCGCGCCGGCACGCTCACCGAGTGGATGGACGCTTCGATCCTCGACGAGAGCGAACCGCACCGGAAGGACCCGGAGCTCGATCTCTACAATCCGGACAACCCGAATCAGCCGCCCTACTCGGACGAGTTCCTCGAGCGTTACCGGCGGGCGCAGGTCGCCCGCAACGCGCGGATCACGGCCTGGGCGGTCGAGAGGCTGGCGGATCTGAAGCGCGAGGGCGGCGCCCGGAAGGAGCACTGCTTCGTCGTCCAGGGCACGATGGCCGACCCGCGCTGGCTCGACCCGGCTGTCGACCCGAACGACCGGCCGCCGGGTCGGTGCTACCTCGGCGACCCGGAAACCGTGAACACGGGGCCGACAGGCCTGGCGCGGTTCACGACGCTGCGGAGCTGGCTGTCGCAGTGGAGCCTCGAGAAGTCGAACGCCGACGGGCTCGCGTGCGCCGCCGACATCAGCGTCCCGGTGCTGGTTGTCAACAACGGCGCGGACGACGCGTGCACGCCCAGCCACGCAAGGCGGCTTTACGCCGCCGTGTCCCACACCGACAAGGAGTTCCACGAGATCGCCGGGGCCACCCACTACTACCTAGGTCAGGGCGACAAGCTCGCCGAGGCGGTGGCCATCTGCGGCGACTGGATCGACCGCTGACTTAGCAGTCCGTGGCAGAAGTCGCGCTGCATTCGAGCGGCCATGCATCCCGCCCAGCATCGTTGCTCTTCGGTCGAATACAGCCCGGTATGCTCCCTCATCGCGCCTTGCTGGACGGGCGCCTGACCGCTCTCGGTGCGACGCGGACTTCTGCCACGGACCGCTGGAGGTGCGAACGTGAACCGACGACAATTCCTCAGATCGGGCGCCGCGGCCGGCGTCTTCGCCCTGGTCGGCGGCCCCTCGGTGGTCCGCGCCGCCGACGGTGACGTGCTTCTCGGCTTCGTCGGCGACCTGCTCACCGACCGTGACGACCCGGACGAGGCCTACGCGCCGGTGCGCGATCTACTCGCCGCGCCGGACGTGCTGTTCGGCAACCTGGAGGGGCCGTACTCCGACAATCCCCGTTCGGTGCCCAGCGCCGGGTTGGCCCTCGTGCCGCCGGCGCGCAATCTCGACGTTCTGAGCCGGGTCGGCTTCGACGTGCTGTCGCTGGCCAACAACCACATCCTCGACGGGGGGCGCGAGGCGATGCTCGAGAACCGCCAACGCCTGAACGAGCAGGGGGTCAGGACCTGCGGCGCCGGCGGCAGCCTCGAGGAGGCCCGCGCTCCAGCGATCCTCGAAGCCGGCGGCGTGAAGGTCGCCTACCTGGCCTACGCCTCGGTCTTCCCCCGCGGCTACGAGGCGCGGGGAAGCTTGGCCGGGCTGGCGCCGCTCAGGGCTCACAACTTCTACCAGGACCTGATCGACGACGCCTACACGCCGGGCGCCGACCCGCGGGTATCGACCGTGCCCGACAAGGCGGACCACGAGAACCTGGAGGCCGACATCGCGGCCGCCCGCGAGCAGGCGGACCTGGTGGTGGCCAGTTTCCACTGGGGCGACCACTTCAAGGCCCACCACCTGACCGACCACGAGCTGCGCACCGCCCGCCTGTGCATCGACCAGGGCGTCGACATCGTCGTCGGCCATCACCAGCACGTCCTGCGTGGAATGGAGTGGTATCGCGACCGGCCGGTGTTCTACGGCCTCGGCCACTTCGTCTTCGACGTCCGGCTGGACCGCTGGCCGGAGGAGATGGTCGCCGCCATGCCGGTCCTCGACGACGACGTTGACTACTACGGCGTGGCGCCGCGCAGGGGCTGGCCCCTGATGCCGCTGCACCCCGAGGCTCGGATGACCGCTCTGGGCTACGTCAAGCTCGCGGAGGGGGCGCCCTCCGAGTTCGGCTTCGTGCCCTGCCGGCTGAATCCGGAAGGCGCGGTGCGCGCGGTCGATCCGGAGACACCCGAGGGCCGGGAGGTCGTGGACTACGTCGATCACGGCTGTGCGAGCCAGGACCTGAACGGCCGGGTGGACAGGGCGAGCTACGTCGACGTTGCCGGCCATCGCGGCGTCCGAATTCTCCCTGCCGAGGAGGGAGCCTGAGAATGGACCTTCACCGCTCTACCGGGATCGTCGCCGGTACACGCGCCGGTGAGGTCTTCCTGGCGTCGGCCCTCTTGAGTTCGATGCTGACGGTGGCCGTGGAGGCCCAGCCCGAGCGGTCGGTCCCGATCACCGAGACGGTGCACACGGAACGGCCCTTCGAGTTGCAGTTGATCGACGCCCTGCGCGACTTCGTGCCGCACGTCGTGCGAGCCCAGGGCACCCCCGGGCTCAACCTCGCCCTGGGCTACAAGGGGAGGCTCATCTGGGAGGCCGGTTTCGGCTACGCGGATGTCGCAAGCGAGAAGTCGATGACCCCGGAGACCGTCTACCACTCCGGCTCGCTGGGCAAGACGTACACCGCCACCGCCGTCATGCAGCTTGTGGATCGCGGGATCCTGTCGCTCGACGATGCGATCAACGAGCACCTGCCCTTCGAGGTGTCCAACCCGCTGGGTGAGCGCGACATCACCGTGCACGACCTGCTGACCCATCGCTCGGGGATCTCTAGCGGTGGCGCCATGGGCGTCTGGCACAAGCCGATGGCGCTCGCTCAAGCACTCCAGGAGAGCTTCGACTCCGATACGAGCCCCGTCGGCGGCGGCGTGACCCCTTTCTGGGTTGGGCGGGTCGGCGATCGCTACAACTACTCGAACCCGGGTTTGGCCACGCTCGGCCTGATCGTGGAGACGGTCAATCCGGAAGGGCTTTCGTTCGCGGACTACGTCCAGAAGCACGTCATGGATCCACTGGGCATGGAGTCGTCTCAGTATCCGCCCGCGCAGCACCGGGACTACGTGCGTCCCGAGATCTGGGAGCAGATGAGCACCGGCTATGCACGGATGGGCGGGGCCCTGATCCCCACGATCCCGCTCTACTTCAGCCACTATCCCGCCGGCGGCGTGCTGGCGAAGCCAGCCGACCACCTGCGCCTGCTCATGGCCATGCTCGCGGGTGGGCGTTACAACGACTACCAGGTCCTAGAGGCCGAAACCGTCGAGCAGATGCTGACTCCCCAGCACGGCGAGCTCGGACCGGGCCTCGATCTGGGTCTGGTCTGGCTGCTGCGCGACCATGGTCAGCCGACCATGTCCTTCAGTCACGCCGGCGGCCACATGTTCGGTTGGCGTACCGACGGCTGGGGATGGCCGAATCTGGACCTCTCCGTGATGGTTGCCTCGAATCAGTGGAGCCTTCCTGAGAGCGCTCCCGACGTCTCCCTGATTCCGCCGTTCATCGAGAACTGGATGCTGCACGCGGGTCCGGACTTCGAGGTTTCGCCGCCTTCGGAGGAGTGGACGTGGAAGGTCTCCTACGTCCGCGGCGTCGTCTACGCCGCGATGTTCAGGATGTACGTGGGCGTTCCCGGCGAGATGCCCCAGGACGCACTCGACCATGCACTCAGGTCGACGCGGATGCTCGACGGGGCGCGCCAGGACTGGAACGAGGAAGCGTTCCGCCAAGGTGTTGCCGACATCCGGCGCGCGGGCTTTGGCTACGCTGCGGTCACCGGGTTCTGGGCATCGGACCTGTGCAGGGTGACGGAGGAGGAAGCCCGACAGATTATGCGGGAACTGGGCGCCCGCTTCCCTGGCGCCGCCAGCGTGTTGTTCCCGGCGGGGGCCGGCGGCGAGGCAGAGGAGTAGCGTCCGAGGGCAGCTAGTCGTCCAGCCCCGGAAGCGGGGCCGGCACGTAGAGCTTCGGGTCCTTGCCGTCGTAGCAGACCCAGCACTGGCCGGTCTCGCTGCTTGCCGCTGCCAGGATGACGGCATCCGCGATCTGGGAGGGCGGCATGAGGCGAAGGCGGGCCTCCCTGACGAAGTCCTCGGCCTCGGGGCCGAAGATCTTCGTCGCGACCGCGGCCGGGCAGATCGCGTTGAGGGTGATTCCGCGCTCGGCGAGAGACGGTGCGAGCGCGCGCACCAGGCCGACCACGGCGTGCTTGGTCAGCGTGTAGACGGGGTCCACTTCCCAGGTGATGAGCCCGGCCACCGAGGCCGTGACGACGATCGCTCCGCCGCCCCGGTTCTCCAGCGCCTCTACCGTCGCACTCAGACCGAAGACGACGCCGTCGACGTTGGCCCCCATGGCCCGGCGGTAGGCGTCCGCCGGCAGGGCGGCGATGTCGAAGGCAGGAAAGTCACCCCCGGCCGCGGGATAGGTCGTCACGCCGGCGTTGAGGTGGACCAGATCGAGCCCGCCGTGGGCGCCGACGATCCCGGAAACAACGCGCGTCCAGGCGTCGCGGTTGCTGACGTCGAGACGCGCGAACTCGCCGCCGACCGCGTCCGCGACATCGCCCCCCGCGGCTTCGTCGACGTCCGTGACGACGACGTGGGCGCCCCGGTCGGCAAGCGCCTCGCAGGTGGCCCTGCCGATTCCGGACGCGCCGCCAGTGACGAGGCAGATCTTCTGATTCAGGCGCATGGTCAAAATCACCTCCGTTAGCGACGTCGACTCCTAGTCGCGGTTGAACACGAAGTAGTCGTGCGAGGCCCGCGCGATCTCGGCGATCACCGGTTCCATCGCCTCGTTGGATGGCAGCCTGGACTCCTTGACGAAGACGACCGAGATCACGTGACCCGCATCGCCCGGCAGGGTGATGACGCCCACGTCGTTGGTCGTCTCGCCGATCGTGCCGGTCTTGTGGGCGACCGGGGTGCCCGGCGGCAGCGCTCCGGGAATCCGGTTCTCGCCCGTCTCGCAGCGGGCCATGATGTCGATCAGCAGGGCCGAACTCTGCTCGCTGAGGATCTCCCGCTTCCAGATCTTCCGCAGAAGAGCGGCCATCGCTCGGGGCGTCGCGGTGTCGCGTGGATCGGAGTTGAACGCCTCGTTCAGCTCGGCCAGTCGGCGTTCATCCAGTTGACTCGAGTTCCCTTCCAGAATGAGACGGTTGTACTCGGCCGGCGGCATCGGCATGGCGACGGTGGCCTCGTCTCGACCCAGGAAGTTCGCGATCAACGCCCGGGTCGTCCGGTCGACGCGGATTCCTTCTGCGCCGGACGCCCTCATGCGCGCGGTGATGGCCTCGGCGCCGCCGGCCTCCCGAAACAGCAGGTCGGTGGCGATGTTGTCGCTGATTCGCAGCATCAGGCCGAGGACGTTCTGGATGGTCAGGCGGGAGCCCGGCGTGTCGAAGAAGTCGCTGAGAGCGCCGTAGGTGACGACGTGATCGCTGGTCTGCATCGTGATCAGGTCGTCGAGCGACCGCTTGCCTTCGTCGACCTGCGCGAGAATCTCGACCGCGATCGGCACCTTGTAGGTGCTCGCCATCGGGAAGTTCTCGTCGCCGTTGAGCAGCACGCCGCGACCGGACTCGAGGTGGATCGCGGCGACTCCCGCCGTGCCTAGGCTGGCTTCGGCGAGGCGTTCGATCTCGGAACCCAGGTGCTTCAGGTTGGGATCGTCGCCCAGGATCTCGAGACGCTCGGAGGCCGCAGCCGGTGCGGCCGCCAGGGCGCCGATCGTGCACGCGACCAGGAAGACGGGCAGGCAGAGGCGGGAGGAGTGCAGTCGGGACATCGGATCTCCTGATGATCAGGCGCCGCTCACCAGGCCGCGGCGCCGCGGGTCGGCGAAACTGGTATACGACTGTAACCAAACGAGAACGGGCCGGGGAGCGGAGCGCGAGCCGGCCACCGATGAGTTCCAGGGAGCTTGGGGGGAATGAGGAGAATGCAGATACGAGGCGCCGTTCTTTCGGCGTCGATGCTCATCGTGCTCGCGGGGCCGGCCGTTGCCCATGCGGCGCAGGACGAGGTGCCCGCCTCGGCCTACGACCGAGCCGCGAAGATGCTCGGCGTTGCGTCGCTGATCTTCAACGAAACGGTGACGCCGCACTGGATCGGGGACGGCGAGGCGTTCTGGTACCGCAGCGACGACCGTGATGGCCACCGATTCTGGCGGGTCGAGCCGCTGGCGAGCGACGAGCGGCGGCGGCCGGCCTTCGATCACGCCCGGCTGGCGGCGTCGCTGAGCGGGCTTCGCGACGTGCCGGCGGAGCCCCTGGCCCTGCCCTTCGAGAGCATCGACCTGTCGACGGACGGCGAGGTGTCCTTCCAGATCCCGGGCGAGAAGGGGCCCGAGTCCTTCCGGTGCACCGTGGACGGCGCCGGGTGCTCGCGCGTCGAAGCGCCGGCCGCCGCGGCGGAAGAAGAGGACGAGAAGCAGACGCCGCCTCTGCCGTCCCCCGACGGGGCCTACAGCCTCGTTGTACGGGATCACGACCTCTACCTCGTTACCACCGAGAGCGGCGAGGAGCGCCGCCTGACCGATGACGGCGAGCCGTTCCACGACTACGCCTCGCGTCCCGAGGCGCGGCTCTCGACGATCACCGAGAAGCGCGCGGGCGTCGTGTTCCCGCCCTCGGCCCTGTGGTCGCCCGACGGCAGGACAGTTCTCACCGTCCGCCTGGACCAGCGCGCAGTGGGCGAGATGCACGTCCTTCAGACCACGGATCTCGGCGACAGCGCCCGGCCCGTGCTGCATACCTTCCGCATGCCGATTCCCGGTGACGACGGCGTACCGTGGAGCGAGCTTCTGCTCGTCGACGCCGAAAGCGGCACGGTGAGGCCGGTCGACACCGAGCGGGTCCACACGCCCTTCATGGCGCTGGCCGATCTGGGTCAGCTCTGGTGGAACGACGACGGCTCGAAGGCGTACCTGCTGCGCCGGCCGCGCGGCGCGCGCTCGATGCGGCTCGAGGAGATCGACGCTTCGACGGGCGCCGCACGCACGCTGGTGTCCGAGACCTCCAGGCACCACGTCGAGCCCACCCTCCTGATCGGCACAGGCACGCCCAACATCAGGGTGCTCAAGAGCGGCGAGGTGCTCTGGTACTCGCAGCGTGACGGCTGGGCGCACCTCTACCTGTACAACAGCGATGGCGGTCTGATCCGCCAGGTCACCCGGGGCGCATGGGTGGTGCGCGACCTCGTGCACGTCGACGAGGCGTCGCGAACGGTCTACTTCACCGCGGCGGGCCTGGATCCCGCCGCCGACCCCTACGTGCGCACCTTCGCCCGCGTTTCGCTCGATCGCACGACCTCCGGCCCCGAAATCCTCACGCCCGAGCCCGGCGACCATACGGTGACGGCCTCGCCGGGCGGCAAGTCGTTCGTCGACGAGTGGTCGCGCATCGACCAGCCGCCGCGGTCGCGGGTCCTGCTGCCGGACGGCCGAGTGGCGGTGGAGCTCGAAGTCGCCGACTTCGAGTCACTCATCGAACTGACCACCCTGCCGGTTCCCTTCACGGTCAAGGCGCGGGATGGCAAGACGGACATCTACGGCAACGTCTTCTTCCCGCCCGGCTTCGACCCGGAGGACGCTAGCGCCAGCTACCCGGTGATCGACGGCATCTATCCCGGGCCGCAGGTGCATCGGGTGACGAAGAACTGGCACGACCCGACGCTGTTCCTGAGCTACGACCTGGCGCTGGCGCAACTCGGCTTCGTCGTGGTTACGGTCGATGGCTTCGGCACGCCGCTGCGCTCGAAGGCCTTCCATGCGCGCTCGGAGGGGAACCTGCAGGAGGCCGGCGGTCTCCCCGACCACCTGGCGGCGATCCGCCAGCTCGCCGTCCGGTATCCCCAGATGGACCTCGACCGGGTTGGCGTCTACGGCCACTCCGGGGGCGGCTTCGCCTCGGCGCGCGCGATCTTCGCCTATCCGGAGTTTTACAAGGTGGCGGTGTCGTCGGCGGGCAACCACGACCAGCGGGGCTACCTCCAGCTCTGGGGCGAGTCCTACCACGGCGACCCCGAGACGGTGAGCTACGAGGAGCAGGCCAACGCCTCGATCGCGCACCAGCTCGAAGGCAAACTGCTGCTCGCATACGGCGCCCTGGACGACAACGTGCCGCCGGCGCTGACGCTGCAGGTCATCGAGGCGTTGACGAAGGCGAACCGGGACTACGACCTGATCGTCCTGCCGTCCGGCAACCACGGCTTCCTGTCCGACCCGTACTTCATTCGCCGCAGTTGGGACTACTTCGTGCGCCACCTCGCGGGCAAGGAACCGCCCGCGGACTACTCGCTGGCGGCGCCCGGCTCGTGACGCTCTTCCCGGGGCAGGAGGCCGGCGGGCCGGGTCGGCCCGCGCGATGAGCGGGCGGCGAGTGGCCGTGCTCGGCGGCGGAGTCATCGGCCTCGCCACCGCGTACGAACTGGAGCGGGCCGGGCTCGAAGTGACGGTGCTCGAGCGCGGCGAGCTCGGCCGGGGCTGCTCGGAGGGCAACGCCGGCTGGGTGACGCCGGCGATCTCGCTGCCGGTCGCGTCGCCCGGCCTACGCACGACGGGGCTGCTCTGGGCCCTGCGCCGCGACAGTCCGCTCTACGTGCGCCCCACGGCGCTGCTCGGGCTTGCGCCGTGGCTGCTCCAGTTCTGGCGCTGTTGCACGCCGCGCGCGTTCGAGCAGGCTGCGCGTGCTCTCCAGACCCTGGCGCGCGACGCCGCCGAGCGCTTCGGGCGCTGGACGGACGAACTCGACGGGATCGAGTGGCGCCGGGACGGCTTGTTGATGGCGTTCCGCACACAGTCGGGGCTGGACGACGAGATCGCGCTGCTCGAGCGGATCGGCTACGGGGGAGTGCGGCGGCTCGGCCCTCGGGATCTCCAGGCCGTTGAGCCGGTTCTGTCCGCGGACCGCTACGTCGGCGGGCTGCATGTCGAGCCCGAGGGCCACGTCGAGCCACTCTCGGTGACCCGCGCCCTCGCCTCGGCCTGCCGGTCGCACGGGGTGGCGATCCGTGAGGACTGGCGGGTGGACTCTCTGCGCGTTGAGGGCCGGGCGGTCGGCGGCGCGCGCCGCGTCGCGGCGGTGCGGGGCGCCACGGTCAACGACGGCGCGGCGGTCGAGATCGAAGTTGACGACGTCGTCATCGCCACCGGCGCCGAGTCGGCGCTGCTCGCGGGCGCCTGCGGGTCACGCATCCGCTTCAGGCCGGCAAGGGCTACAGCCTCACAGTGGAGAAGCCCGAGACCGTGATCCGGCACCCGATCTACCTGGCGGACGCGAAGGTCGGGGTCACTCCCTTTGCCGGATCGCTGCGCATCGCGGGCACGCTCGAACTCTCCGGCATCAACACCCGCTTCGACCGCCGCCGGTTCGCGGGCTTCCTGCGCGCCGCCGAGCGCGAGATCACCGGCATCACGCGCGGTAGTGGCCCCCGCGAGGAGTGGGTGGGCATGCGGCCGCTGACTCCGGACGGCCTGCCCGTCATCGGCCGTCTGCCGGCGACGGAGAACGCCTGGATCAACACCGGACACCAGATGCTGGGCGTTACGCTGGCGCCGGCCAGCGCCGTTCTCTTGCGCAAGCAGATGGCCGGCGGCGGATCGCTGTTCGACGGTCCGGAGGCGAGGCTTGCGGACGCGTTCGACCCCGGTCGCTTCGAGGCGGCAACGTAGACTCGCACGTCCTGCCGACGAACCGGGAAGCAACGCGATGTTCAGCACGAGTCGGCCGTCCTCTGCGCCGGCGCAATGCTCGTCCTCTGTGGAGGGCCGGCGTGCCAGTCCGGCGAGAACACCGTCGGCGTGGTCCTGGAGACCGCTCTCGGCGAGATCGTGGTCCGGGTCGACCCGGACCGCGCTCCGATCTCGGCCAACAACTTCCTGGCCTGGGTCGAGGGCGGGCACTACGAGGGCGCAACCTTCGGGCGGGTGGTCCGCGGGATGGAGATTCTCGAGGAGATTCAGGGTCTCCCGACGCTCACGGAAGCCGGGTCGGAAGTCACGCGCGGCCAGATGCTGGAGCAGCCGGTCGTGATCCGGCAGGCCCGGGTTCTGGACGACTAGGCACCTACGGTCGCGGCTGCAGAATGCACCGACAAGCCGACGAAGTGCTCATGTCGTCGGCACTTTTCCATGAAAAGTGACGGCGACCTGTGCAAGTTGCAGCTTCCGAACGGTGAGCCGCACTCCAGGTTGCTTGTTTCCGTGTCTGCACCAAGATGGGCGTACACAAGGAGGACCTGAATGACTGCAGACTTCGCTTCCGTACGAGTTGCGTCCCTTGGCTTCGTCCTGCTGGGACTGATCGCCGCCGCGCCGGCGGTCTCCCAGGACGACGGCCGCACCACCGTGATCCACTGCGGCAAGCTCCTCGACGTCGAAGCGCGGGAGGTGCTCGCCGATCAACGCATTCTCGTGGAGGACGATCGCATCGCCGCGATCGGGTCTCGCGTCGACGCGCCCGCCGGTGTCACCCGCGTCGATCTATCGAGCCACACCTGCATGCCCGGCCTGATGGACATGCACGTTCACCTGTTCATCGACCTGACCGGCCGCACGCTCGACGAGGCGGCGCCCACGCAGTCGAGCGCGTACAACGCCCTGATGGGGCTGCGCAACGCCCAGACGCTGCTCGGCATCGGCTTCACGACGATTCGCGTTCCCGGCGACATGGACTACCACTACGCCAACGTCGAGCTGCGCGACGCGATCGAGCGCGGCTGGTACCAGGGGCCGCGGATGAAGGTGGCGCCGCACACGATCTCTCCGCTCGGCGGTCACGGCGACTTCAACTCCTACGCTCCCGACCTTCCGCACGAGGTCACCGGGCCGTTCATCGCCGACGGAGTCGACGAGGTCAGGCGCGCGGTGCGGCGCGAGATCAAGTACGGCGCCGACTGGATCAAGGTCATGGCGAGCGGCGGCGTCATGTCGCAGCACGACGACCCTGAGGTCGCCGCCTACACGGCCGAGGAGTTCCGGGCCTTCGCCGAGGAGACCCACCGCCACGGCAAGAAGATCACCGCCCACGCCCACGGCGACGCGGGCATCCGCGCCGCGGTCGAAGCGGGCTTCGACTCGATCGAGCACGGCACGATGATGGAGGCGGAGACCGCTCGGTTGATGGCGGAGAAGGGCACCTACTACGTGCCCACGCTCTACGTCCTCGACTGGATTCTCGAGCGCGGCGCCACCGGCGGGATCACGGCAGGCAACCTCGCCAAGGCGGAGCTGGTGACAGCCAGGCACAGCGACTCGGTGAAGATGGCGGCCGAGCGCGGTGTGAACCTGATCATCGGTTCCGATCCCATTTTCCCGATGGAAGAGGCGATCCGCGAGTTCACGTCGCTCGCCCGGCGGGTGCCGGACAACTGGCTGGTGCTGCGCGCCGGCACGATCAACCCGGCCCGCATGCTCGGTCTGGAGGACGAGATCGGCACGCTGACCGTCGGCAAACAGGCCGACATCGTGGCGTCGCCGGGAAACCCGATCGACAGGATGCAGAACATCGAGAACGTCACCTTCGTGATGAAGGGCGGCGTGATTGTCCGCAACGACTGAGGGAGGTCGGTGTGTTGAGTGCCGAGGAGTGGATTCGGGCGGTGCTGTTTGGCCGGCCGCCTGCCGCTCGCTAGCAGGACGACGGACCGCCGTGCCAGCCTCACTACTCCGGCAGGGATCTCAGCAATCCACGATCGATGAGCCCCTGGAGGTGTCTGATCACACCGAGCGCGAGAGTTCGGCTCCGTACCAGCAACCCCAACTCGATGTTGTCGTCCTGGGCAGCCGCGGTGAAGTTCGCGGAAGTCACAAACACCCGCTCCTCGTCGGCGACCAAGGCCTTCGCGTGCAGGACGCCTCGTACCGCTGGGTCGACCGAGCGAGGGTCGTAGAAGACGTTCGGCCGGGTCTCGCCCGGCCAATCGTCCTTCCAGAACTCAGTCGCGAACCGCCGGACCACTTCGTCGGGCCGGCTCGTGTCGTTCTGGCGACGATGGATGTTCAGAAGGAGCGTCACGCGGAGTTCGGGAGCGGCTTTCCATGCGTTGTGCGAGGAGATCGAAGACGCTTTGACCGTCGAAGTAGGCGTAGCTCACAGCCCAGAGGGAACGGGTGGCGGACGCGAAGAGCTCCTCGAACACGCGGCGGGTGTCACGGGCCGGTACACCGGGAACTTCTGGCCCCGACCAGACCAGATCGGGAAGCACCGCCGGCTCCACAGCCCGGTCCAGGGTTCGAATCCACGCTGCTGCGGCTCGGTCTCTGATTCCTCGCTCAGCCAACCCGTCAAGCGCAGCCAAGGCCTCCGGATGGGGCTGGCCGAGAGTCATCTGAAGCGCGGCCGCCGAGTAGGGCACAGCCAACGTGCCCGCATCTAGCCCGCGCACAAGCCGCTTTCGGAGGAAGGTCGGCATCGAAGCCAGAGCGTCTGTCACAGTCAGACTTGGTTGGAAAAGAAGGCCGCGTCGCTTACACCGAGGGTCGGCACCACCAGGGCGCGGTCTAGGTAGTCGTTGCGCATCTCGCACGACGTTTCCGCGACGAGAGCGCACCCGTGGCATGCAGCGCCGTGAAGCCAGCGCCCTTCGATACTCGACGCCGGAGTGTGCTGAGCGCAAACCGGATCGTTGGAGCAGAGCGCCGCGGTGCGAAGGGCGCGTTCGATGTGGGCTTCGATCTGGCGCGCCTGCTGTACCAGCCCGCCGAGTGTCCCCTCGGCATCGGGGCTCGACGTGTACAGGAGAACGCCGTAGCGGCGGGATTCGTCGTCCACGTAGACCCGCTCCCGGATCGAGGCTGCGGGGTAGCCGCAGCGGTCCGCGATGGACTGCAACAGCAGGTGCGAGAGCGTGTGTAGCATCACATAGGCCCCACCGGGGAAGGGAGGCGGGAGCTTCGGGGACGACTTCGCCCATTCAGCGTGGCCAATCTCGAGATCTCTGATCCGCCGCAACACTCCCGGCCGCGCCAGCCACTCGCCTATCGCATCGGCGGAGAAGTGAATCAGCACTCCCTCGCCCCGGTTCTCCACGGCCGGAAACCACCGCGGATCGATCGAAATCTCGGCTCGCTCCACGTCGTCGCGGTACTCCCCGTCGATGTCCGGCATGGGACCTTCCAGGCGGGTGAAACCCGCGAGCGCCAGTACCTCACGCAGACGATGCACCTGCACCACGGTCTCGATGAACTCGCCAAAGCGCCTAGAGCCGTCGCGGCGCCTTAGTTTGCGCGCGTGAAAGTCTGGGTTGACCGGCACATCGTCCCCGAACCCCTCAGGCACGGCGAGCATCGCCTCAATCTCGACATCCTTGACGGAGCGTTCGTCGGTAGCCGCTCCGTTGCGACGCCTGATCGCGGCAAGCACGTCCTCGTCGTCAAATCCGGCCAGAGCATCCGCAACGCCGGGCAGCTTCTTGAAGGAGGTCAGGTCGGTCAGGTTCTCGACGGCCATGAGAAACGACCAGACGTCGCCCACCGCCTGATCGATCGCCGTCCCCTTCTCCGGAATCGACAGCGCCCGCACGAGCAGCGGAAAGTAGGCATTCGTCGCGGTTCTGATGAGCAGGCGACCCGGTTGGTCACAATCCTCGCGGGCGTTGGGTCCCAGCCATGGACGCGCCCCGGAGCAGAAGCCGAGCGCCTTCGCTTCGAGGTCGTTCGCATCGGTCATCGACCGTGACCTGCCGCATTCGCAACGAACGCGTAGGTTGGCCAGTTCGCCGGTCGCGCCCGTCTCGTCGAGCCACAGCTGGCCCAGGCAGCTCGTGGGGCCGCGATGGGCGAACTCCTTCCAGGGGAAGTCGGCCACATGTCCGTCGCGACAGGCCATTACGAAGCGTGTGGCCACGACTGGCCGCCCGTCGAACCTGCCCTTCTCAAGCGCCCTGCGGTGTACTAGGCGACGGGACCGAGGTCTGTCAGAAGAAGCTGGTTTCGCCCAGTTCGGCGCCTCCTGAACGACGAACCACTCGGGGAAGCGATAGGCGTCGATTCCCCTGGGCGACGTAGACCAGAAATCGGCGGGGTCAGGCGTCGGAGGAACCCGTAGCTCGGGACTCTGTACGCCCGTCATGCGGGCAAGGGCCTGCTGAACGCGGGGTTCGTCGAGCCGTTCCAGCGAAGATCCCCAACCGTCGATTCCCGCCACGACCGCAGAGTCACGCGGTAGGTCGATCAGGGCACCTGGTCCGTAGGTCGTGATGACCTGGCTCCGCCGAATCTCGCCGGTGGACTTCGGAGTCATCCCGCGGACCTCGTATCGCCGAGGTTCTTCACATAGACATGCACCTCGGGCTCCACGTCCCGAAGAGAGCGGTTGACTCTGAACTTCCGCTCATGCTCCCCCTCGGGTTCGGGATCCAGAAAGTGGTGAAGCAGCGGTCTGGACGGGGGCTTCTCATAGCGCTGGTACTGCAGTCGGACGCCGTCCTTGTGATGGTCGTCGAGGACCCTGGTCCAGGAGTCCAGCAGGTCCGTTACTCGGCTGCGAACCGAGTCCATTACCTCTTGCCGCTCTTCCGGGTCCTCGATTGGCTGGTGCCCCAAGCGTTGCCGGAAGATGCTCGTCAGGCGCTCCTCGAGCCGGACGCGCAGCGGGCGGATCGCTTCCACTCCTTGCGCAGGGGTCAGGCCCGGCTCAAGGTGGCGAGCCAACCCGACCAAGGCGCCCGCAAGGCCGCGGTCCAGAGCGCGCGCGGAGAACGGCGTAGCGGAAGCGGACTCGACGGAACGGTAGAAGGTCTCGTGGTAGTGGCGGAACCGCTCGTAGTGTGAGCGGTCCCTCGGTTTGTGGACGTTGAGCAGAGTGACGACGAGGCCGGGCCTCTCGTCGTCACGCCCGACGCGGCTCGTCGCCTGGATGTACTCCGCGTGCGTCTTGGGCTGGCCGTTCACGACCATGAGTCCGAGCCGGGGAACGTCTAGGCCGACCGAAATCATGTTCGTCGCGAGTGCACAGTCGACTCTGCCGTCCTGGTGAAATGAGCGCCCAAGCCGCTCGAACGCCACGGCGACTTGGTCCGTCGGCTCTCGGGAAGTGAGCTCCACCACCTCGCTCTTCAGGGTCCGGTCGCGGAACAGCCCCATGTCTTCTCCGAGCCGGCGCCGCTGGCCCCGGCCGCGGAGGGTGTTCTGGATCTCCTCCTCGACGATGCGGCGAGCGCCTCCGAGTTCGCGCAGGCTGTTGAAGTAGGCGAGGAGCGTCATGTAGGGGTCGGCGGGGTTGCTCTGGCTCCGATGCGCGCCCGCCTCGACGAAGTGCTTCTCGGCCGCCCCCATGAGCGCCAGGAGCACGCGCCGCATGACGACCTTGGGGTTGCGGCCGGTGGCGGCGATACCCAGGTAGCGCCGCGCCGGAGTCTTGGCTGCGGAAACGGTGCCCGCGAAGAAGGAATCACGACGGTCCGGTCCGGGCGGCGGAAAGACCTCCGTGTCAGCCCGCGCGAACACCGCCTGGACCTGGTCCCGGGCCCTCCTGGCGGTCGCGGTGGACGCCACGATCTTCGGCTTCCCGACGGCCCCGGCCGAGTCAACCGTACACAGTCCCTCGATCGCCGTCTCATAGAGTCCCATCATCGTGCCCAGCGGTCCCGTGATGAGGTGGAGTTCGTCCTGAATCACCAGATCGGGCGGGAGCAGGGGAGCGTCGAGCCGCGCGCCGCGCCCTGGATCGGCCGCGCCGTAGAAGCCGTGTTCGTCGAACCGCTCCGCTCCGCCGAGAAGCCCGCCCGACGGCCCCTCCCAGGGCAAAGCCGCGAACTTGTCCACCGTCGCGATAAGGAAGGCCGGCAATCTCCTGTAGAGCGGTTCGTCCACCGCGACGATCGGAAGCGGCCGCTCGCCCGAGAATTCGCACCCGAGGTGGGTGCAAGAGACGCGCAAGTCGCGGGGACGATCTGCATCCGGCAGCAGCGTGAACGACTCCGCAGTGAAGCGCTTGTCGCACCAGGGGCAGTTCTCGATGGGTATCGGAGCAGGGTTGGAGTGCGGGTTCGCCTTGTATTGGAGTGTCTTTCGGCGCGCCGTAACACCCCTGTCGCCCTTCCTGCCCATCCAGTTCGGAGTGGCCGCCTTCCCAACCCAAAGCCCGATCTCGAAGGGCCACTCCCCGTAACGATCGGGCTTCGCTTCACGTTCCAGTTCCAGCGCACACACCAACGACGCCGCGCGTGAGAGCTGGTCGAGGGTCAGCAGGCGCAACGTGTAGCGCATGATCACGCTTACACCCGCCCCTGCGCGCCCGCCAAGGGCTGGATTCCGGAGCCGCCGATAGACCATCGCGAAGGCCGCCAGCCCCAGATACGCCTCCGTCTTGCCGCCGCCAGTGGGAAAGAAGAGGAGGTCGACGGTCTCCCGGTCATTGTCGCTAGGGTCGGCCATTCCCGGGAGATTGAGGAGCAGGAAGGCAAGCTGGAAGGGCCGCCACTTAGGGTCCTCCACACCGATGCGGCGCGTCAAGGCGTGCTGAACGGCCCGGTTGGCCATTCGGAACGCGTCCAGGGCGTCGGGGTTGGCAGCGAGCACAGCCACGCCTCGCGCCATGCGACTCGCCGCGTTCTGCGCGTTCTTCAGGAGCGCACCGGCTGTTGCGCGATGTTGCTCCTCAAGACCGGCGGATTCTCTCTCGTGGGCTTCGATCCAACTTTGGTACTCGGCGACCAGGGGTTCGAGCGCGGCCCGGGCCGCGGGGCCGTCTGGCAGCTCGCCCAGTCTTCGCATCGAGAGCTCGACGCCTTCCACAGACTGGGGTTTGGTCGCTTCGACCTCCGCACTCCCGATCCAGGACGTGCGAACCCGTGTGCATAAACCGTCCACGACCGTCCAGTCGGCCGATACGCCATGACCGGTGGCGTACGCCGGGGTGTCGGCGTAGTGGAGATCGGCGACCCGCGTGTCCCACTCGTTGGAATGCCGGGCTGAAAGGTCGTGCCGCGGGTGGAAGTTCTCTTCGCACTCCACGGCCAACCGGACCTGAAAGGCGTAGCTCTCGTCGGCGTCCTTGTGGTCCCTAGCGGGAGGGCGCTCGTTCACCAGGAAGACCGAAACGGCCCGAGTACCGCTCTGGATGCGGCCGCCGAGGCCCTCCGTGCGGATCGGACGCTCCGCGACGCACAGGACGAGTCCCCCGGAGCCGGGCACCGGCTGTCTCTCCAGGGCCGTGCTCCCATCCAGCGCGATGTCCACCCGCTCGGTCCGCGGCGTGCGCACCCAGGCCTCCACCGGTTTTCCCGACCAGTCTTCTCCTTCGCCTCTCCCGTAGTCGCCCCAAGTGACCGTCACCCGGATCGTTCCGGTGCCCGGATACACGAGGAAGCTCAGCCCCATGGACGAAGGGAAGAAACCGCGCTTCGCCCGCTTGCCGTCCTCGACCGATTCCTCCTCCAGGCCGGCTCGTTCAGGCACTTCGGCGCCCCAGTGGCCCTCGGCATCGTCGTCGCCGCGGACAGGTCCTGGTGTTCCGGTCGGAACGAGAAACCCAGTCAAGTACCACATCGAAGGGCGCTCCCAGCCAGGCAGGCGCTCCTCGGCGTGTTCGTCGTCGGGACCGGGTTCTGGTCCGATCAGGTCGAGATGAAGCGCCTGGGTGAGGGCGTCGCGGATCTTGGGGGAGCTAAGGGGAGCAGGGGCTTCTGACGAACTCACGGCTGTCCAGTTCCGGTGCGAGCTAGGGAGGTTGTCGCCCTCCGTCTACCCATCCTCATCCTCCATCACGGTCACTCCCCGGGGATTCCGCAGATGCCACCGCTGGCCTTCCCGGTAGAGATCTCCCTCTAGCGACACGCTGAGGCGCGCCTCGTGCGCACGCGTGATCTCGCTGTAGTCCGCCGCCCCAAAGACAACCTGAACGGAGACCAGCCTCCCCTCGACGAAGGCCTTGATCGTGGCCGTGCCATGCGGGTCAGTCCGGTCCCGTGCGAGCCGCGACACGTACCCCTGAACCTCCTCGTCGGTGCGTTCCTGGCGGTCGGCCAGCACGCGCGCAGCTTCGTCCAGAACGGCGATATCGGGTGGCCTGAAGGCAACGGTGGCTCGTTCTTCTGGCGCTCCATCGGCGGGTCGCGTCATGGCCCAGCTTACGGAGATTTCGAGCCCTTCACCCGCTTCGGTCAGCCTGGCGATCGACTGACAGAGATTCGCACTGACTCCTTCGCACAACCGACTCTCGAACTCACCGATGGCCCCGACGCCGCGGTTGACTCGGTCCATTGCCCGTCGCGACGCACGCAAACCGGAAACGAGCTTGCGGGTCACCTGGCGCTCGAACGGTTCTTCGGGTAGCAGTGTTCCCTGTTCGCCGAGCGCAGGCGCTACTGGCGCAAGAAGGTTGATCACGAAGCTGCCGGGCTCGGTATGTCCCAGGCGCACCCTGTCCAGGTACTCGGTCGCGCGTCTGTTTCGTCCGGCCCGGTACATTCGCTGAGGTCGGTCCGCCGAGCAAGCGGCGGCCAGCAGGAGCTTCTTCGACTCCTCCAGTACCGCGGCACCGTCGGAGAGTCGGACGTTAGTGTCCGCGTGAGCGGTCGGCAGGCGCAGACGCACGAGATCCCACTCGGCAAGCGAGAAGTCGACGAGCACCGCCTGCCTTCGCCGACCTTCGATGCGGCCGATCTGTTCGGCGATCTGGAAGATCCGGATGCCATAGTCACCGTACTCCTCCGAAGCGGGCACGATCGCTGCTTCCCGGTCGTCCTCGGCACAGAGGTAGACATCGGCCGTTTCCCGGCGTAGTGCGTCGGCTCGATGCCAGCCGTTGGCGGACAAATACGCGTGAACGCCACGGAGCCCTATGGTCCTGGCCAGGATGACTTCGCTCGTCGGTGAGTTCATGACTGCACCTCCAAGGCGCGGGCGAACAGAGGGGAGAGCCCCGTGCTGCCGATGCGCTGAGATCGAGGTATGACGACAGTTCGCGAATCTGAGTCCACGGGCTCGCGTCCGGCGAGGGACAACCACCACCCACACTTCTTGATGATCAACCGCTCCGGGGTGCAGTCCATCCACTCCGATTCGTTCGATGGAAGCTCAAGGACCACCAGCAGCAAGGGTACCGCGCGCGGCATCACCATGTCGTTGTAGTTCTTCTGCTTCAGACGGAAGTGGAGCCCGTCGGACTTCACTTCCGGGGCCGCCGTCGCTTTCAGTTGGAGGTCGATCACGTCCCGCTCCGGCGAGCCGCTCCGAATCGTCGCGTCGACGCTGTCGATGTCTGGGTCGGGGCCAGGTTGAAGGGAGAGTCCCGCCTCTGCGGCCAGCGCGGAGACGTAGGCATGGGACATCGCCGCCTTGCGGTTGTGGTCGGAGAGAATCGCTTCGATCATGGGGTTGGGCGGCGGTGGGATGCGAGCATAGGGCTCCTAGTCCCGCACCGCTTCGCGCCGCTCCTCCTTCGCCCGTTCCGCGTTCAGGACCATGAGGCGGCTCAGAACCTCGTCACGGACCGGGTCTGGCCACCGGTAACGATAGCGCCTTCTGCCGCGGCCGGAGGCGTCCTCGTTGGCGGGATCGTCGGTGTGTTCGGGGACGAACTCACAGGTCGTCTCGATGTCGTCGGTCCAGCCGTAGGCGGCGAGGACAGCGCAATCCATCGCTGCGTGGAGTTCGCGGAGCCGGGTGATACCGGGGCTCTGCTCGTGGGGGTCGTGGAAGCGGTTGTACGTCTTCGTCAAGCCCTCGTCGTTCTGGACCATCAGGTCGGCGCGGAAGTCGTAGCACGCACGGCCTGCGGCTTCCAGGTCGGGGTGCGTGGTCCAGCGCAGCGGGAAGGGAAAGGTCTCGAAGACATCGGAGGCGGGGTAGCGAGGCCGCTCCTCCAAGGAGCAACCGAAGAAGCGCGCCCAGATTTCGTGCGGCCGGGATTGGAGAGCGCAGAAGGCGGCGTTCGACGAGAGAGGGAAGACGTTTAGCGTGTGGGCGTAGACCATGCCGCATGGCAGGTAAGCGAACGCAGTGTGCTGTCCGGTGTAGGAGATGACGAGGACACGGTCGCGGTCGGCGATAGCGGCCTGGAGTTTTGGTCGAGAGCGAAAGAAACGCCACCACAGGATCCTCGCGGATTCGTCCTTCTTCTCTTCCCGCTCCGGCTTTACCCTCTCCGCGACGATCCGCAACAACTCCGGCCAGTCCGCCGCTACCGGCCCGGGATAGTCGAGCGGCACGACCCCGCTACGGTGCCACTCGGCGCGCTGAGCGTCGGAGGCTTCGTGCCAGGCCGAGGCTCCTTCTGGCAGGGCTGGTGCCGTGTCCTGTGCCGTGGCCCGGCCGCTTGGGACCGCAAGCCCTAGGTCGGCCCGCCGCAGCGGGTAGTCCCGAAAGTTGATGACGAACCGGTGGTGCTCATGCGTGGGGCTCGCGTTCACCTCGGCGCCGCCGATGTAGGGGAAGATCGCGTGGCGGTTCATTGGGTTCTCGCTGATCAGACGCTCTTTCTCGCTGAGCGGCGACGGGACACCTACAACGTCAGTCTCCTCATCCACTCCGGTCTCCGGTTCGTCACCAGCGTTCGCGTTCGCGTCGTCAAACGTGAAGCCCATTCCTCGAAGGAAACTCCCGCCAAAGCTCAGATCGAGATTGGACCGGAGCCGCTCCGGGTCCTCGTGCCCACCCGAGTGAAAGAGAAAGGCCGTTATCTTGTCCACGGGCCGTCCGTCGAGGAGACGCGGAGACACCCACGGACGCTTGGCAACGTGCACGATGCTCACCACAACGGCCGCCTGTCCCGGCCACTGGTAGCGCGAGAACGCTCGGTAGATCTCGCCACCGTTGGCACAGATCCATCGAAGCCCCCCCGCGCGCGTGTCGCCCTGCGAGATCGTGTTCGTGGCAATCAGGCCGAAAGATCCTGCACACCGAAGCAGGTCGAACACGCGGCGAAAGAAGTGTGCGGCGAGGTCGGTGTTCCGGCTTGCTCCACTGTGTGCCTGCGCAAGCCAGTCCCGGTAGCCTCCTCCAAGCGTTGTACTGATTCGCTTACCCCCAAGGAAAGGCGGATTCCCCACGAACGCATCGAATCCCGGATTCTCTCGCTCGAAGACCTCCGGGAACTCGATCTGCCAGTGGAACGGCGCAAAGGGCGGGTGCCCCCGGCGCTTCTCCGCCAACCTCTCGCGGTGGGTCTGCGTTTCACCGGCCTGCACATCGGCCAAGTGCGCGAACCGCTGCTCCCGGCGGGCCGTGACCTTCGTCCCGAGGAAGAACGCTTCCAACGACAGGTCGCCGTAGAACCGGACCTCGGCTAGAGCCGCACGGGCTTTCTCCCACACCTCCTCCATCTCGACCGGAGACGCGTCCGGCCCCGCTGACCGGATCCGGCTGCGAAGCTCCGCCACGCGCTTCACGGCATGGTTCACGGACAGTTCCGTCTGGGCAGGCCCTCGCTCCCAGGTGAAGCCCGCGATTTGCCTACGGTTGAGCCCCACGAGGGAATCTCCGTCGCGGAGGGCGTGGTCTAGGAAGGTCAGCGGCTCGTCCTTCGAGAGCGTCGTGAGCCAGAGGGACATCTTCGCTAGGTCGACCGCCATCGGGTTCCGGTCTACTCCGTAGAGACAACGCTGCGCGACCAGGCGTCGCGCGAAGACGAGCTCGTCCTCGCCCGCTGGGACTTCGGGATGGCCGCCGTGGAGCTTCCACGACTCGAGGAGCTGCTCGGCGAGCTGGCGGCAAGTCTCGACAAGGAAGGCGCCAGATCCCATCGCCGGATCGCAAACCCTGAGCTCCAGCAGGTCGGCGGGTTGCGGGGCGCCCCCATCGGCCAGCCGATCCAGAACGGGCCTGAGCGCCTCCTCCACGATCGGTGAAGTCAGCTCGCGGGGGGTGTAATGTGAGCCGGAACGGCGCCGCTCGTCGCTCGGCTGAAGGATCATCGCTCCCCGGGGAACCAGGTCGGGCGTCGCCGCCGTGTCCACGACCTTGGCCAACGCGGCGTGCAGTTCCGTGACCGTCCGGGCCGCCCGCAGCGGCTTCGCCACGGTCGGTGTCAGCTCCCGGTCGGTGCGGTCCCGAATCCACTTCGCTCGCGCCCTAGGCGTCACGGCCGCCAGCTTCTCTAGATCGATCGTCGTCGGCGCGCCGCCTTTCTTCGGCTTGACAGCGAGGGAGAGGCCCGTCGCCCTCTCCAACCGGAAGCCCATCATGGTTTCGTAGACCGATCCGATCTGCTCCACGTCGAGCGCTCGGTAGGAGATGCGTTCGCCGTCCAGCACGAGCAACTTTTCCAGGACGCGGTAGATCGTTCCGTCGGGCACGAGTGGCGGTTCGATCGCGCGTGTGACCTGCGGCGCGCCACTCCCGAGCCAGCCTTCCAGGAAGGGAAACCGTGACGGGTTGAACAAAGCGCCCCGCCGGCCTGGAAGGTGCATCGCCCCGGACTCCGCGCCGTCATGCACCATGCGGAACAGAGCGAGGAGCTGAGCCCAGGCCCCGTAGCGGTCGTCCATCGTGTCTGGATGGAGGCCGGCGTCCTGGCGAAGCCGTTCGTGGAGCCCGACGACTGAGTAGTGTGCAGCGAAGGTGCTGTCGCCCGTGAGCATGCCGCGCTCCTCGGCGTAGAGGAGGAAGACGAGCCGCAGGATCACGGTGAGCAGGGCGCGGTAGACGTTGTCCGGGTCCTGTTCCAGCTCGTGAGCCAGGAGGTTCGCATGCGACTTCAGGTGCGCCTGCTCGAAGCCCCGTAAGAGCTCGTAGAGGCCGTGCAGCACCTGCTCCGAGAGGCGCTCGCTGACGACGTTCTGGTACTTGCGGCTTGCTTCGAGAAGACCCGCCAGGCGGTGCTTGACCGGTCCCGTGAGAAGCCGCGATTCGCGAAGCAGGAGTCGCATCGCTGCAACCAGGGGGCGGCCCGCGGTGGGCCGCATGTCGCGCACGTGGAAGTCCATCCAGCCGGAGCTCTCGCCGCGGGGCGCGGAGAGCAGGCGGATCGTGTGGCCGTTGGAAAGGAGGCCGGCGGGAACGCGGGTCTCGCGCAACAGACGCTCGAGCCGGCTATGAGGAGAAGCCTCCAGACCACTGCCTTTCCGGACGACGCGGTCGAGATCCGTACCGGGTTCGAGCACGGAGACGAGAAGCTGCCAAGGTGGTCTGTCGTCATGCGGGTCGCGCTCGCGCACAGCAAAGTCCGGCCGGAGTGTCTCGCCGTACTCGGGAAGCACCAGCTCAAGTTCGGTCGGGACCGAGCCCGCGCCGCCGCCCGCGTAGCCAGCGGGATGGAAGCTCCAATCCAGTACCCGGCGTGCGAAGGTCTCGAAGTCGGGTAGAAAGGGAGCGGGCTCCTTGCCTACAGCGCGCAGCGACATCTCGACGGACTCCTCAAGGCGTCGCTGACCCTCGACGTCCCGCCGGTTCAGGATGGCGCCTGCCTGCTCAAGGGCGTGGGCGGACACGACCAGGCCCGTCGGCTGGATGAAGCCCAGCCACTCCAGGTGGTCGCGGACGTGCGGGGAGACTCTCATCCCGTTTCGGGCCAGAGGTAGACGAGCCCCACGGGCTCCACGCGGGCCGCGCGCACGCGGTAGAAATCCCTGATCCGCTCCGGCTCCCTTGCAATGTCCTCTTCGAAGCGGTCCAGCCGCTGCCGCCAGGAACGCTTGTTCGCCTCCAACTGCCGCTGATCTTCCAGGTCGAGATCGAGGGCGAACTGAACCGGCTCCGTCTCGTGCTTGGCAAGCTCCTCCCTCACCCGTCGACGCTGGCGGAGTAGGGTCTCGTGAAGCTCCTTCGCTTCCCGCTCGCCTCGCTGACGCAGCGACTCCGTCGCCCGCTCCTCGAGTTCCCTCGCCCTCGGTTCCAACTGCGGGCGGAGTTCCTCGATGTCCCGTTCGGCCGAGTCGAGCAGGCGGTGGCGAACGGTCTCCGCAGGCAGCGATGCCTGTCCCGCTTCCAGAAGCTGGTCGAGCAACGCCATCGTCCTCCGTTCCGCATCGGCCGCGTAGCGCTGCAGCGGGCCGCGGCGTAGATGCGGCTCAACCCAGCGGGCGGTCACCGTGACGATTTCCTCGTGCAGCCGTTCCGCATGCTCACCGTAGAGAGCCAGACGGCCCAGAAGCACGACGCGCCGAACCGAATCGGCGACGTGGGCAAGGCACGCCCGAGACAGGTCGTGGTGAACGAAGCCTTGGGCGCGGAAACGGGCCAGAAGGCGCTGGGCGACGCGCTGTTCCAGGTGCAGGTGGACAACATCTTCCGTCAGCTCTCCGGCGTCGCGAAAGACAACGGGGCGGATCGGTGCCTCTTTTCGCCACTCGAGCCACTTCTGGCCGCGCTTCATCGGCGCGCGCAGCGTGTCCAGGGTGGCAGCCCAGGATGGGTCGGAGGCGACCCGGCCCTCCAACTCGGGGAAGCGCCACACGTCGCGGCCCGTTGCGTCTCGTTCCGCCCGCAGGGGCCCGGCGTTCTGGATCCCGAGCGAACAGGAGAGAGCTCGCCGAAAGGCGTCGGGGCGAAACCGCACCCAGTCACGGGATTGCTCCAGCAGCGACCGGCACTTCTCAATCTGGTCCTGCAGGTCGCGCTGGGTTTCGCGGGCGGGCTCAAGCTCGTCCTGGACCGCTTGCTTCCGCTCCGCCGCGAGATCGAGATTGAGGAGGTCGGCAGCGAGCGCGGACGCGTTCCGCCGGCTGATTCCGGCCTGGTTCAGGCGCTGTTCGATGTCCTCCTCGATCACTTGGCCGAGGCTGCCGAGTTCCCGTTTGATCGTCTCCGTCTTGCGGACGAGGACTTCGAGCACCCGGTCCTCGTGGCGCTGCGGCAGCTTGAAGTAGTGGCAGCGCACCTCGTCGGCGGGTTGCAGCTTGCGGTCGATGCGTCCGTTCCGCTGCTCGATGCGCCCGGGGTTCCAGGGCAGGTCGAAGTGGAAGAGGTCAGTGCACTGAGCTTGGAAGTTCAGTCCTTCGCGGGCCGCGTCCGTGGCGAGCAGGATGCGAAGCGGGTCACGGTCCGGCGGCGTGTTGAAGCGGCGCTGGATCTCCTTTCGGCGGGGGCCGCCTACCAGCCCGTCGATCACCTCGACTCGCTGGTCCGCCCGGTCGGTCTCCTGGATTGCCGTCTCGAGCGCGGTTCTGAGGTAGCGCTTCGTTCCTTGGCGGTTCTCCGTGAAAACGATCACGCGCCGGTCGTTCCACTTCGGCGGCGCCCCGGAAGACCGCATCCCGAAGGGAGGCAGATCAGGGCAAAGGTTCTCGCGGATCCAGTCGATCAGTCGGTGCGTCTTGGCGTCCGGCTGGGTGCGGGCAACGCTCGCCACTCTCTGCATCTCGTCGAGGAGACGGCACTCTTCCCGCCAGATCTCCTCCGTCGTGGCGTCGCGGGGCAGCCCTGCTTCCGCTTCGCGGTTGGCGGAGTCGATCCAGTGCGCCTCGTTAGCCTCTTCGGCCGCGTCCGCATCCTCGCGTAACGAGCCGACCTCTTCGCTAGGGGTTCCTGGCCCGGCGAGGTCCGCTTCGTCGTCGGGTCCCGTCGTGCCGAGAAAGCTGTCGAGCATCTCATCGGCGTGAGTGGACGTTAGGAGTTCCTTGTGCGTCTTCCCTCCACCGTCGCGTCGCCCTTTTTCGGGACGAGCCGTCCCTCGCTCCTCGGCCCACTGCCGCTCCACCGTCTTCCGGTGCTTCTCCAGGCTGAGTGCGAACGCTTCGACCGAAGAAAGCAGCCGCTGCTGCAGTCCCACGACAAGGAGCCCCGCAGCAGCGCGTCGCCTTCCGGTAGCGGCGGCGAAGCGACGTTCCCGCAAGGTCCGGTACTCGTCCAGCAAGCGCGACAGGACGAGTTCGGGGGCGTCCTCGGGCAGACCGTCGATCACCACCGGGTCCACGATCCGCTTGGGGAACCCGCCCACCTCGGCGCGGATGTCCTCCTTGAGCCGCCGGACCATGACGGCTTCGAGATCCCTCCGGCCACGGACTTTGACCCCGCGCGTGAAGCGGTGCGGATCGAGCAGTTCGAGAAGAGTCGCGAAGCTGTTCGAGTGGCCGTTGTGCGGGGTGGCTGACAGGAACAACCGGTGCTCGAAGCGCTCGCAGAGGTCTCGCACAGCGCGGGTGAACTTGGACTCGATGCCATATCGCCCACCGTGACTGGGCGCTGCGTGGTGTGCCTCGTCGAGGATGAGAAGGCTCGCCGCGCGCATCGGGCCGAGCCACGCGCGCATCGGGTCGGCGTAGGTCGGGTCGGCGAGTAGCCGGTGAGAGACGAGCAAGCGACTGTGCGTGGACCACGGGTTCGTGCCGAAACCCCGTTCGCGCCGGATGCGGGCCACATACTGGCGGTCCAGAATCTCGAAGAGGAGTCCGAACCGCTCCTCCATCTCCGCCTTCCACTGTTCCAGGACGGAGGGCGGCGCGGCGACGACGATCGTGCGGACCTTGCGGCGAAGAAGGAGTTCGCGCGCGATCAGACCGGCCTCGATCGTCTTGCCCAGTCCGGTGTCGTCGGCGATGAAGAGGTTGACTCGCGGCAGCCGCAGCGCTTTGCGGAGCGGTTCCATCTGGTAGGCGTCGATCGTGATCCCGGCGCGAAAGGGTGCTTGGAAGAGCGACGGATCGGTTGCGGTCGTGCAGTTCCAGCGCAACGTGTTCAGGAATGCCGCGAAGTGTTCCGGCGAGTCGAAACCACGATCTCCTAGGTCGGACCAGGGTTCGTCGTCGAGAATCTGCCGATCGAGTTCGTGTTTCCAAAAGACCTCGATTTCCTGGCCCTGGGCGTCGTCGTCCGCACAGGCGAGGCGCACGCGGGAGGATTCGCCGGGATTAGCGGCCGGAGTCACGTCCTCCACTAGCCAGCGGCGGGTGCGGACTCGCACGATCTCGCCGATGCGCGGGTCGCGCTCGGGGAGGTCGAGGAAACGGTGGAACGGCAACTGGTCGCTTTGCACGTTAGGAGTCGGGTTCTGCGCGGCCAATACGAGTTGGCGACCTGCTGTCGCTTAGCAGGACCGTGACCCAGCGGAGCTTTTCCCTGTCCTCGCGCATTGGCTACTGCCCCCAGACCTCCTCGAAGACCCGCAGATAGTTCTCACCCAGGAACTTGCGAATCGTCTCGTCGCTGTGGCCACGGCGGACCAGCTCCTCGGTGATGGCGGGGACCTTGCCGATGTGCTCCAGGCCCTCGGGCGCGAGTTCGAGGCCGTAGTGGTCGCTGCCCAGGCCGATGTGGTCGGGGCCCATGACGTCGAGCGCGGTCTCGATGTCGTCGACGACCTCGGACAGGTTGC
>JAPOXA010000058.1 GCA_026707325.1 Acidobacteriota bacterium
AGATGAAGGAGGCCGCGCTCATCCAGTCGGCGCCGGTCGCCATGCCGTTGGCCACGGCCGGCACGCCGCGACCGGCGACGTAGAAGCCGGATGTCGTCCTGACGCGGCTCCACCAGGCGATGCCGATGTAGAGCGCGAAGGTCGCGGTGACGATCAGGTAGGTCCAGGCCTGAACGTTCATCGCGAGGGTCGGCGGGCGTCAGAGTCGGGCGTCTGCGACCGGCTCAGTCGACGCCGTAGCGACGGTCGAGACGGTCCATCATCGCCGCGTAGACGAGGATCAGGACGATGAAGACGTAGATCGACCCCTGGTGCGCGAACCAGAACCCGAGCGGAAAGCCGCCGATTCGGGTGCCATTCAGCGGCTCGACCAGGAAGATGCCGAGGACGTAGGAGCAGACGAACCACACGGCGAGCAGGATCGCCATCAACCGCAGATTCGCCCGCCAGTAGCCGGAAGGGTCGGGTTGTTCGCTCAAGAGCCGGCATAGTACACCGTCGCCATCTACACTCTTGCACCTACATGACCGATCGCACCACCGGGGCCTTTCTCCATGCCGTTTCCTGGCTGATCCGTTTGCTGCCGGCGGCGTTGTTCGGTCCTGCCTCCGGCCTGCTGGCGCATCTGCGGGGCGTGACGCCTCGTGACGTTCGGTTGATGCGGCAGAACCTGGCGGTCGTGCTGGGGCTGCCGCCGGGGTCGCCGGAGGCGCGTGACCTGGAATGGCGCTGCGTGCGTCACCAGATCGTGGCGGCGCTCGAGACGGTAAGGATCAGCTTCGACCGGAAGCGGCTCGACGTCGCGTCGATGGATGGCTTTGACGAACTGGGGCAACTGATGGCGGAGGTCGAGGGCCACGGCCGCGGTCAGGTGCTGGTCACCGGCCACCTGGGCGCCTGGGAACTGCTGGCCCAGAGCACCGTTTGCGCCTCCTCGTCGCCGGTCTGCGCGGTGGCCAAGCCTTCGCGCGCCAGGGCGGCGTCCGCCTTCGTCGAGCGGATGCGCGCTCGGGCAGGCGTCCGCGTGATCTGGAGTGGCCGGGCCTCCCTCCTGCGGGACATGTTGAGCTGTCTCAAGCGGCGGGAGACCCTGATCATGGTCGTCGACCAGCGGCCGGACCAGCGACGCGGGCCCGAGGTCGACTTCCTGGGCCGCCGCACCGAGTTCGTCGGCGGTCCCGCGGCGTTGGCGGCCAAACGCGACTGCCCGCTGATCGCGGCCTTCTGTCTTCGCGAAGGGCCCTTCAGCTACCGCCTGGAGAGCGAGATGTTGCGCCGGCCCGGCGGCTCGCGGGATCCGGTGGAGTTGTCGCAACGGATCGCCTCGGCGATCGAACGAAGGGTACGGGCGCGGCCGGAGCAGTGGATGTGGAACTACCGTCGCTGGAACTACGATCCGGAGGAACTGGCCGAGGTCGGCCTAGGGCCAGGCCGGTGAGGGGAACCGCAATGAAGGGAAACACGATGACGGCGAATCGACGAAGACGGAGACCTGCGCGATTTTCTCGAGCGCATCCGGGCCTCGGAGCGGTCCTGCTCGCGGTGTGTGGAGCGGCCCCGCCCGCGATGGGTCCCGCGCTGGCCGCCGAGCGGCCGAACATCGTCTTCATCCTGATTGACGACCAGCGTTACGACGCGGCGTCCGCGCTCGGCCACCCGTTCCTCGAGACGCCCCACCTCGATCGCCTGATCGAGCGCGGCGTACTGTTCGAGAACGCCTTCGTGACCACGTCGCTGTGCTCGCCGAGCCGCGCCTCGATCCTCACCGGCCAGTACGCCCACCGGCACGGCGTGCTGGACAACCGCACCCGGCTCGATCCGGCGACGCCGACCTTCCCGCAGGAGCTCCAGCGCGCCGGTTACCGGACCGCCTTCGTCGGCAAGTGGCACATGGGCGGTACGTCCGACGCCCCCCGGCCCGGATTCGATCGCTGGGTTTCGTTCCCGGGCCAGGGCCTCTACTACAACCAGACCTTCAACGTCGACGGCGAGCGGGTGCCGCGGCAGGGGTACACGACGGACCTGATCACGGACTACGCGTTGGACTTCCTGGCCGGTGCCGAAGGGGAGGAGGCGCCGTTCCTGCTCTACGTGTCGCACAAGGCGGTGCATGCGTCGTTCCGGCCAGCGGAACGCCATCTCGGCAGCTATGCCGGGCAACGGTACCCGCCGCCCGTGACGATGCCGAACCGGCACGAGAACTACGAGGGCAAGCCGAACTGGGTCGAGGCGCAGCGGCGGAGCTGGCACGGCGTCGACGGGTTGTACGACAACTCGGTCGACTTCCAGCAGTTCGCCGTGGACTACGCGGAGACGATGCTTGGCGTCGACGACAGCGTGGGCCGGATCGTCGGAGCTCTGGAAGAGCGGGGCCTGCTGGAAGAGACCCTGCTCGTGTTCACGTCGGACAACGGCTTCCAGTTCGGCGAGCACGGCCTGATCGACAAGCGGACAATGTACGAGGCGTCGATCCGGGTGCCACTGGTGGTGATGGCGCCGTGGCTCGACGGCGGCGCGGGGGGCCTCAGGCGCCCCGAGATGATCGTCAACCTCGACTTCGCCCCCACCTTCCTCGAGGCCGCCGGGATGGAAGTTCCGGACACGGTCCAGGGCCGGTCCTTCTTCGGCCTGCTCGAGCCCGGCCCGGGCGCCGAGCGCCCCCCGTGGCGGGACGCGTTCCTCTACGAGTACTTCTGGGAGAGGGCCTTTCCCCAGACACCGACGGTGCTGGGCGTACGCACCGACCGCTACAAGTTCATGCGCTTCCACGGCGTGTGGGATCGCTACGAGCTCTACGACGTGCAGGCCGACCCGGAGGAGCGGCGCAATCTCCTGGGCGGCTTCATCACCCGTCACGGCGCCGGCAACGTCGAAGCCCGGCTTCGGGTGGCCGCCGCGAACGCCGCCCGAAATCCTCGCGAGGACTGGGCCCGCGACGTGCTGGAGCTCAAGGCGCTCTTCGACCGCCTTTCCGCGCGGCTCGACGAGCTTCTGGACGAGACGGGGGCTCTGCGCGAGCCCGGGTGGCGCGTTCCGCGCCAGCCGTGATCCAGTCCATGTGCCCGTCAGCGGGCGCATGGATGACGCCGAGCTGGTTGCCGTCCCGCTAGCGCTTCCTAGAGCTTGCGCAGCCGGATCCGCCGCACGGCGTGGTCGGGCGCCTTCTCCAGGATCAGGTCCGCGCGCTCGCGGGTCGGCAGGATGTTCTGGATCAGGTTCGGTTCGTTGATGCTCTTCCAGATGCCCCGGGCGGTGTCGATCGCGTCCGTTTCGCTCAGGCTGGCATAGCGGTGGAAGTAGGCGTCCGGATCCCGGAACGCGGTGTCGCGGAAGGTCAGGAACCGCTCGACGTACCAGCGCTCGATGACCTCCGTCTCGGCGTCGACGTAGATCGAGAAGTCGAAGAGGTCGGAGAGCATGAGCCGGCTGTTCCGCGACGGCGACTGGGAGCGTGCCTGCAGCACGTTCAGGCCCTCGAGGATCAGGATGTCGGGCTGGTCGACGACCTCAGTGACGCCGGGCAGGATGTCGTACGAATGGTGCGAGTACACCGGATGCTCGACTTTCCCCTCCCCAGACTTGACCTGGAGCACGAAGTTCACCAGCGTGCGCAGGTCGAAGCTCTCCGGGAAGCCCTTGCGCTCCATCAGGTCGCGCTCCTCCAGCACCGCGTTGGGATGGAGGAAGCCGTCGGTCGTGACCAGGTCGACCTGGGGGTGGTTCGGCCAGCGGGCGAGCAGCTCGCGGAGAATGCGCCCGGTCGTGCTCTTGCCCACCGCGACGCTGCCGCCGATCCCGATGATGTAGGGCACCTTTGCAGTCAGGCCTCCCAGAAACGTGCTGCTGGCCCGGTAGAGATCCTGGGTGGCGCCAACGTAGAGATTGAGCAGCCTCGACATCGGAAGGTAGATCTGCGCGACCTCTTCGAGCGAGACCTGCTCGTTGATGCCGCGCAGGCGCTCCAGTTCCTTCTCGGAGAGCGGCAGGGGCGTCTCGGCCCGCAGCCGTCCCCACGCCTCCTCGTCGAAGGGGACGTAGATCGAATCGGTGAGGCTGTCGACCCTGTGGTTGGTCAAGAGACTCCCAGGCTGAGGACTGCCGGGCGACTCAGCCGAGCTGTTCGAGGACCGCGGCGGCGCCGCTGACGCCGACTTCGCCCGCCGGCTCGACGCCGAGGTAGGTCAGGACGCCGTCGTCGACGATCGCGGCGTAGCGTTTCGACCTGGTGCCCATGCCGAAACGCGACGCGTCGAGTTCGAGCCCGACCTTCGAGGTGAACTCGCCGTTGCCGTCGGACAGCAGGACGATGTCGTCGGGAATGCTCCGCGCCTTGCGCCACTCGTTGATGACGAAGACGTCGTTGACGGCGAGGCAGGCCACGGTGTCGACGTTGCCCGACTTGATCGCCTCCAGGTTCTCGATGAAACCCGGCATGTGGACTTCCGAGCACGTCGGGGTCATCGCTCCGGGCACGGCGAAGAGAACGACCTTCTTGCCCTCGAACAGCTCGCGGGTCGAGATGTCGACGATGCCGCTCTGGGTCATCTGCTTGAAACTGGCTTCCGGAATCGGATCCCCGGTCTTGATGCTCATGGATTGCTCTCTCGTGTTCTTGGTCTCGGAGGGGGCGGCAGTATAGCTTCGATCCCGATGCGCGCTACGACCGCGGCGAACGGCGTTCGCAAGGTGCTCAGCCTGGCGGTCGCCACGGCGATCCTGGCCGGCGCCTGCGCGCGTGCTTCCGATGGCGTCGCCGAGCCGGAAGGCGGCACGCCGCTGGATCTGACGGGCGATCATGCGCACTACCTGAGGAGCGTTGAGGGCGCCCGGCTCGAAGTGATCGAGCCCGGCACGGACGGCGCCTGGCGCGAGATTCGAGGCGGCGGCAGAGTGGTGAGGTTGACGGCGCCGCCCGAGCGGATCGCCTCGCGGACGCTGGCTACCGACGAGATCCTGCTGGAGATCGCGGAACCGGAGCGGATCGTGCTGCTGTCGCCGTTCGCCGGCGACCCGCAGTTCAGCGTCAGCGCGGACCGGGCCCGGCGTCTTGGGCGGGTCGGCGGTTTCAGCACAGAGGAGATCCTGGCGGCCTCTCCCGATCTGGTGTTCGCCGCGAGTTTCAACACGCAGGAAACCCTCGCTCAGTTGGAGGCCGCCGGCGTGCCGGTCGTCGTCCTGCTCAATCATGAGAGCCTTGCGGCGATCGCGGAGAACATCCGCATCGTCGGTTTCGCGATCGGCCGCGACCGCGAGGCGGAGCGGCTCGTCGAGTCGATGCAGTCGCGGCTTGCCGCGACGCGCGCGCGGGCCGCGTCGCGGCTCGCCGGCCTGCGGATCGTCCACTGGAGCGGAGGCGTGGTGCTGGGCAGCCGGACCGTCTTCGACGATGCTGTTCGCTATCTCGGCGCGGTGAATCTGGCGGCGGAGAAGGGTCTTGAGGGCTGGCCCCGGATCAGTGCCGAGCAGGTCGTGATCTGGGACCCGGACGTCATCTTCACGGACTCCTACGGGGCCAACGACACCGGCGTGGGCACGCTGGACGGCACGCGGGCGGCCCGGCTCGGCAATCTGGAGTCGCTCGACGGGCGGGACATGGCGGCCATCTCGCATCACGTTGCCGGCATGGTCGACCGGCTTGCGGACGCTCTCCTGCGGGCGTCGGAGCGAATCGAGGCCGCGGGCGGCGGGACGCCCCCGTGACTGCCGCGGAATGAGGATCGCCTTCGGCGGGATTCAGGCCGGGTTCTGGTGGTACATGGCCGCCGGTACGGTGCTGCTCCTGACGTTCGCCGGAATCGGCCTGTTCCGAGGCGCCGTGCCTATCGACGAAGGCGAGGTGCTGGCGGTCCTTGCGCGGCATCTGCTTCCCGGAGAGAGAGTCGCCGACCCGAGCGTGGACACGATCGTCTGGTCGCTGCGGGCGCCCAGGGTGGTCGTGGCGGCGATGGTCGGCGGTTGTCTGGCTCTGGCCGGCGCCCAGATGCAGGGGCTCTTCCGCAATCCCCTGGCGTCACCCGGGATCGTCGGCACCAGCACCGGAGCCGCGACCGGCGCGGTCTTCGCCCTGACCTTCGGACTGGCCGGCAGCTTCCTCCTCGCCGCGCCGCTGTTCGCGGTCGCGGGCGCGCTCCTTTCGCTTCTCATCGTCACCCGGATCGCGACCCGTGACGGCTACACGCCGGTCACCACCCTGCTGCTGGCCGGAGTGGCACTGAACGCGCTGCTGGCGGCCTTCAACTCGTGGCTCATCGCCCGTTCCTGGGAGCAGTACGAGGCGGCCCGCCGAATCGCCTACTGGATGATGGGCGGCGTCACCGACCGCGGCTGGGTTCATGTCGGAATGGTGCTGCCGGGGATGGTGATTGGCTGCGCCATGGCGGTCTGGTTCGCCCGCGACCTCGACCTGCTGCTCGAGGGTGAGGAAGTGGCCGCCTCGCTCGGCGTCGATATCGAGAAGGCGAAGCGGGCCGTACTCTGGAGCGCCGCGATCCTCACCGGCAGCGCGGTCGCGGTCAGCGGCGTGGTCGGTTTCGTGGGTCTCGTCGTACCGCACCTCGTGCGGCTCCTGCTGGGTCCGGTGCACCGCCGCCTGCTTCCGGCGGCTTTCCTGACCGGGGCCTGGTTCGTCGTCGGCGCCGATCTCCTGGCGCGGACCCTGGCGGCGCCGGAAGAGGTCTTCCTGGGAGTGGTCACCGCCTTCGTCGGCGCCCCGTTCTTCCTGTTCCTGCTGGTTCGCCACGAGAGTGAAGTGGCGGTGTCCCGATGACGGAGGCGACGGGCTCCGCGCGCCGGGCGCCGCGGCTCGAACTCGTCGGCGGCGGCGTCGAGCGCCGGGGACGGTGGTTGCTGCGCGGCGTCGATCTCGCCATCGAGCCGGCCATGCTGACCTCCGTCGTGGGGCCGAACGGCGCCGGCAAGTCGACCCTGCTGCGGCTTCTGAGCGGTACCTGGCGCCTGACGGAAGGCAAGGCCCTGCTGGGTGGCTTCGACCTTTCGGCGCTGCCGCGGCGGCAGGCGGCCCGGCGGGTGGCCTACGTGCCGCAGACGGTTCGTCCGACCTTCGAGTTCACGGTGCGCGAGTTCGTCACCCTGGGCCGCTATCCGCACGAGAACCGCCTGTTCGGCACCCGTTCCGCAGACCGTGGCTGGATCGACAGTTGCCTGGACGACACGGACGTGCTGGCGCTCGCCGAACGGCGGGTCACGACGTTGTCGGGAGGCGAGTTGCAGCGGGTGCTGATGGCGCGCTGCCTGGCCACGGAGGCGGAAGTCCTGCTGCTCGACGAGCCGACCTCGAACCTCGATCTCGCTCACGGACTCGATCTGTTGGGGCTGGCGCGCCGCCTCGCCTGTGAGGGACGCTCCGTCGCGCTGGTCCTGCACGACCTGAACGTGGCCGCCCGTTTCGCCCATCGCGTCGCGGTCCTCGACGGCGGCGCACTGATCGCCGAGGGTCCGCCGGCTGAGGTGCTGAACCCGGACCTGCTGCGCCGCGTGTTCCGGGTCGAGGCGGTGCCGCTCGAAGGATCCGCGGCGCCAGTGTTCGACTTCGAGCCCCTGGGCTAGCGCTACAGGCGCACCAGGTAGCTCTGCCGCCCCTCGAGCACCCGCTCGCCCCGCTGGTTGTCGATCTCGCTCTCCAGCACGATGACGCCGGTCGTCCGCTGGCGCTTGAGTTCGGCGATCCGCAGCGACGGGTACAGGGTGTCACCCGGATACACCGGCTTCAGGAAGCGGCAGGACTGCTCGATGTAGCCGATCATGGCGCGGCCGACCACGTCGGCGAACGTGCCGGCGCCGGCCGCGGTGTAGCAGAGCACCTGGAGGCCATGAGCGAGCATGCCGTCGTGGCCCTGGGACCGGCAGTACTCGATGTCGTAGTGGATCGGATGGTTGTCGCCGGAGATCGCCTGGAACGCGGCGAAGTGGGCGTCGGTCACCGTGCGGCCGGGCAACGGGAAGGTCTCGCCGACTGTCAGGTCGTCGAACGGCCTGACCGGGACCAGACCCCGATCCTCAGCCACCGAACACCCGGGTCAGGGCTTCGGCCGCCTGCACCGTCTCCTCGGGGCTCACGTCCCGGTGGGTCACCAGCCGGATGTGGGTGGGGCTCACGGTCAGGCACAGCACGTTCTCGCGTGCCAGGGCTTCGACGCATTCCTCCGCGCCGCGGCCGGTGCTCTCGACCGAGAAGATGAGGATGTTCGTCTTCTGTTCGGCGATCAGTTCGACGCCGGGAAGATCGTTGAGAGTTTCTGCGAGCAGACGGGCGTTCTCGTGGTCCTGGACGAGCAGCGGCGGGCTTTCGTCGAGGGCCACCTCGGCGGCGGCGGCGAGCACGCCGACCTGCCGCATCTGACCCCCGCACATCTGGCGGTAACGCCGGACGTTGCGGATGAAGTCGCGGGAGCCGACCACGATGGAACCGGCGGGCGCGCCCAGGCCCTTCGAGAAGCAGAAGGAAAGCGAATCGACGGGCCCCGCGGTCTCGGCCGGCGTGCAGCCGAGGGCGGTCGCGGCGTTGAAGAGCCGCGCGCCGTCGAGATGGACGCGCAGACCGCGGCGGTGCGCCAGGTCGCAGAGCGCCCGCGTGCGCTCCGGTTCGTAGACGGTGCCGCCGGCCTGGTTGCAGCTGTTCTCGAGGCAGAGCAGCCGGGTCGGGGCGAAAGTCGGGTGGTCGGGCTGGATGGCCGCCTCGACCTGTTCCGGCGCCAGGATGCCATCGGCCTCTGCCGTCACCGCACGCGGCAGGAGGCCGCCTATGCCCGTGATCCCGTTGTTCTCGTGGTTGATGATGTGTGCGTTCACCTCGAGCAGCACCTCGCTGCCGCGGGGCAGTTCGTGCCCGAGCAGAGACGACAGGTTGCCCTGGGTGCCCGAAGGAACGAACAGCGCCGCCTCGCGGCCGAGCATGTCCGCGACCCGTTGCTGCAACCGGTTGACGGTCGGGTCTTCGCGAAAGACGTCGTCGCCGACTTGCGCCGCGGCCATCGCCTTGCGCATGGCCGGGGAAGGCCGCGTCATCGTGTCGGAACGGAGTTCCACCGGCATGGCGAGCGATCATACTTGCCGCCCGAATGGCCGACGCGCAGTACTCGCTCCCCCTCCCTCCGGCGGATCCGGAGGTGGTCGCCGCCGCCGACCTGGGTTCCAACAGCTTTCACCTGGTCGTGGCGGAAGTACGGGGCGGCCAGCTCGTGTTCGTCGACCGCCGGAAGGAGTTCGTGCGGCTCGCGGCGGGGCTCGATGAGCGCAAGCGCCTGACCCCGGAGGCGACGGCGCGGGCGCTCGACTGTCTCGGCCGCTTCGGCGAGCGGGTACGCGGCTTTCCTCCGGGGACGGTACGGGTCGTGGGCACGAACACGCTGCGCCGGGCCCGCAACGCCCGCGACCTGCTGGAGGCGGGTCAGCGGTCGCTCGGCCACCCGGTGGAGGTCGTCTCCGGACTGGAGGAGGCGCGGCTGATCTACCTGGGTGTCTCGAGGAGCCTGGCGGGCGACGAACGGCGGCTCGCCGTCGACATCGGCGGCGGTTCGACCGAGCTGATCATCGGCGAGGGCTCGCAGCCGTTCGACCTCGAGAGCCTGTACATGGGCTGCGTCAGCTTCAGCCTGCGCCACTTCCCCAACGGCCGGGTCAAGGAGAAGCGCTGGCGGCGCGCCGAGATCGAGGCGTTGCAGGAACTGGAGCCGGTCGAGCGTCGGTTCCGGGACGGCGCCGGCTGGCGCGTCGCCGTGGGCTCGTCGGGAACCGTTCGTTCGGTGGCGGGCGTGGTGCAGGCGGCGGGCTGGTGCGAGGAGGGCATCACGCTGGAAGCCCTGTCGCGCCTTCGGGAGTCACTGATCGAACGCGGCAGCACGATCGGCGGCGGCATCAAGGGTCTGAGCGAAGGCAGGGCGCCGGTGTTTGCGGGCGGCGTCGCGGTGCTGCTCGCGGTATTCAAGGCGCTGGGCATCGAACACATGCGGGTCGCTGGCGGCGCCCTTCGCGAAGGAGCGTTGTACGACCTGCTTGGCCGGCTGCACCACGAGGACACGCGGCACGCGGCGGTCGAGTCGATGGCCCGGCGCTACCACGTGCAGCCGGAGCAGGCGGAACGGGTACGGGAGACGGCGCTCCAGTTGCTCGCGCAGTGCGCCGAGTCGTGGAACCTGACCGGCGAGCTCCCCTGGCTCATGCTCTCCTGGGGCGCGCAACTGCATGAGGTCGGCCTCGACATCAACCACGCCGGTTTCCACAAGCACGGCGCCTACATCGTCGAGAACGCGGAAATGCACGGTTTCTCGCTCCAGGAACACCTGCTGCTGGCTTCCCTCGTACGCAGTCACCGCCGCAAGTTCCCCCGCCAGATCTTCGATCGGCTGCCCTCGGGTTGGCGGCGCCCGGCGCGGCGCGGCGCCGTTCTGCTGCGGCTCGCGGCGGTGCTCCACCGGAGCCGGCGGGATGAACCACTGGCCGTCAGGTTCGGAGTCGACGGCCGCGACTTGCGCCTCGTGCTGCCGAAGACCTGGGTGGAGAAGTCGCCATTGACGCGGGCCGACCTGCGCCAGGAGGCGAAGTTCCTGGCCGCGGCGAAGTACCGGCTGACGGTGGAGGAGGATGGTTGAGGAGCGACGCCTGCGGTTCGGCCCGCTACGTTCCGGCGTTCGCGCACTCCTCTACGGCCTTCGCCATCTCTCCCATCGAGAAGAACACGAAGTCGGTCGTCGGCATCGTCTCGACGCGTTCGGTAGCGCCCCAGCTTCCGCCCTCGGAGAGCCGCTGCCGGTCGATCCAGGCGTTCGCGAGCCCGAACCGGTTCGCCGGCGCGTGGTCGTGGTGCAGGCTCTGCGCGGTGTGCAGAACGTCGGAACGATCGAGCCCGAAGTCGATCTCGAGATGGGCGAGCAGATACTCGAAGTTCCTGTCGGCAGGCTTGTACGAACCGATGTCCTCGGCGGTGTAGATCGCGTCGAACTCCACTCCGAGCTTGCGGTTCGAGCCGGCGATGCCGGCTCCGTGGACGTTGGAGAGGATGACAAGCCGGAAGTGTCGTTTGAGGATTCGCAGTGCGTCGGCAGTGTCCGCGAACGCTGGCCAGTCAGGGACCGAGGCGCCGAACTCCTCGTCGAGTTCGGAGTCCGTCTGCATGCCGAGGCGGTGGGCGATGCGTTGGTGGACGCGTTTCAGCAGCTCAGGGTAGAGCAGATCGGGCGTCGCCTGCTCCTGAAGGCTCTCGCACTGCCCGAACGCAAGCAGCGCCGCGTTGCGGGTGACGTCGGCGTCCGGGTTCCGCATGATCAGCGGCTGGAGCGCGTCCCAGATCCCGGTCTCCCAGTCGATCAGGGTGCCGTAGCAGTCGAACGTGAGGACGCGGTAGTCGGTGAGTCGTCGCACGGTCGGCCGAGGCTACATCCGGTCGGGGCTTCGCTTGACAAATAGGACCAAATCGGTCCACTGTTAGCGACTGGACCCGACAACGGCTGACGGCGGGTCGGTCGCGGCCCCTGTTCTCCGACGAGGAAGATGAGAGTTTCCAGTCTTGCTCATGCCGCCGGACCGCATCGAGGCTCGCACCGGGCCTTTGGACGGCGCTTTGCCTTCCGCCGGGCGGTTCGCACGCCCCGTGTCGTCCCGACCTGGCTGTGCGCCGCGCTGATCGGCGCGTTGTTTCTCCCCGCCATCGCCCAGGCTCAGGGGATCCTCCTGCTCGCGCACGGCGGCCGCGAGGACTGGAACCGCGAGGTTCTGGAGCTGGCGTCGAAGGTCGACGCGGAACGCCCGGTGGAGGTGGCGTTCGGCATGGCGAACAAGCGCGCCATTCAGCAAGCCGTGAATCGGCTGGCGGAGCGGGAAGTGACCGGCATCGTCGCGGTCCCTCTCTTCATCTCTTCGCACAGCAGCGTGATCCGGGCCACTGAGTACCTCCTGGGCAAGCGCGACGATGCGCCGCCGCAGATGGAGGCGTTCGCCCGGATGAGCGCCCGCCACGCCGAAGCGGACGGCGGGACCGATCCCGGTTTCGACTGGACGACGCCGATCGAGACGGCCCTTCCCGTCGAACTGACCGGGGCGCTGGACGCCCACGCCACGGTGGCCGAGATCCTCATCGCCCGCGCTCTTGAGGTCAGCGAGACGCCGGCCGGCGCGCGGTAGAGCCAGAACTCCCAGGATGCACGAAAGCCCACGCCGTAGCGTGGGCCTCGGAAGGAGGGTGAGGCAGAGCTTGCGCCTCCTCTAGGTTGTATGCGAGGAGGGTGAGACCGCGTCAAGATCGATGGCAAGACGAGAGGAGAGGTTCCCAGCCCGGCGAGATCGGTCGGCTGCTTCGGCCGTGGGGAGCGGAAGTCTGCAAAGACACCGCGAATGCCGTAGAATGGCGACTCTGTCGCCGATTTGCGACTCAAAACGGCCATGATCTCACGCTTTTTCCAACTCCCAACCCGCAGTTGCTTCCTATTCGGTCCGCGCGGTACGGGGAAGTCCACCTGGTTGCGGGCGGAACTCGCCGATGCCCTGTACCTGGATCTGCTGGATCCCGCCCTCTTCCGCAGCCTCCGCGCCAGACCCGAGCGGCTCCGGGAAATGATCGCAGGCGCGCCCGCCAGCCGGGACGTCGTGGTCGACGAAGTCCAGCGGATTCCCGAACTGTTGACCGTGGTTCACTCGGTGCTGGAATCGAGCGACCGGCGGCGGTTCGTCCTGACGGGGTCGAGCGCGAGGAAGCTCCGCCGCGGCGGGGTGGACCTGCTTGGCGGGAGAGCGCTCTATCGGACGATGCACCCTTTCATGGCGGCTGAACTGCCGGACTTCGATCTCGGCCGTGCTCTGGGGATCGGGATGCTGCCTCTTGTCGCGACGGCGGACGATCCGCGGGAGATGCTGGAGGCTTACGCCGGTCTCTACCTGGAACAGGAAGTTCAGGCCGAAGGCTACGTGCGCGATCTGGGTGGTTTCGCCCGCTTTCTCGAGGCCGTGAGCTTCTCGCACGGCGCGCAGTTGAACGTGGCCGCCGTTGCCCGCGAATGCGAGACGCCGAGCCGTACGGCCCGCGGCTATCTCGGCATCGTGGAGGACCTCCTGCTCGGCTTCCGCTTGCCGGTGTTTCGTCGCCGGGCGCGGCGAAAGACCGTGGTTCACGAGAAGTTCTACCTCTTCGACGCCGGGGTCTTCCGCTCTCTTCGTCCGGGCGGCCCGCTCGACGTGGCGACCGAGCTGGCCGGTCCCGCGCTCGAAGGCCTGGTGGCTCAGCATCTTCGGGCCTGGCTGGCCTACTCCCGGCTGAGGGCAAACCTGTATTTCTGGCGGACCCGGGGAGGTTCCGAAGTCGACTTCATCATCTACGGCGACGCGGGCTTCTGGGCGTTCGAAGTGAAGAATGGCCGCCAGGCGCATCGCGAGGACCTGAGATCGCTCCGCGCCTTCCGCCGGGACTATCCGGAAGCGGTTCCGGTGCTCCTCTACCGCGGCGCCCACCGTCTGCGCATCGACGACATCGCCTGCTTTCCGGTGGAGGAGTTCCTGAGGGGTCTCGTGCCGGGCCGCTCTCTGCCCTTGCCCGACGAGCACGAATGAGCAGGCCTGCCGCCGCGGCAAGCGGTTTCCGGCGCACCGGCGGCGCAGGTCAGGGCCGGAACTGCGTCGGCCAACGGCGCCGGCTGGCGCGTGGCGGTCGGTTCGTCGGGAACCGTTCGTTCGGTGGCGGAAGTGGTGCAGGCGGCGGGCTGGTCCGCTAGGCCCCGTTGGAGAGAATGACGAGCCGGAAGTGCCGCTTGAGGACGCGCAAGGCGTCCGCCGTATCCGGGAAGGCCGGCCAGTCGGGAACCGAGGCGCCGAACGCTTCGTCGAGTTCCGGGACCGTTTGCATGCCCAAGCGGTCGGCGATGCGTCCATGCACGCGTGCCAGCAGCTCGGAGTAGAGCAGATCAGGCGTCTCCTGCTCCTGCAGGCTCTCGCACTGCCCGAACGCAAGCAGGGCGGCGTCGCGGCTGACCTCGGCGTCGCGGTTCCGCATGATCAGGGGCTGCAGCGCGTCCCAGATGACGGTTTTCCAGTCGATCAGGGTGCCGTAGCAATCGAAGGTCAGGACGCGGTAGTCGGTGAGTCGTCGCACGGTCGGGCCTCTTCGGGCGCGCCAGCGTATCGGCTGATCCTGTATGCAGGGAACGGGGTGCCTGCCGGGTTCGCTGACGTCCACGGGGCGTAGCGGTCGACTACCATGATCGGCCACGCTGTGAGTGGCCCAAACTGATGAAGACCAGGATCGAAATCACCGAGGCTCTCGCCAGAGAGGCGAAGGCCCACGCATCCAGGGAGGGCATCACGCTTCAGGAACTCTGCGAGCGTGGACTTCGAATGGCGATGCGCGCGGATCGGGAGAACGGCCGCTTCGTTCTTCGGGACGCGAGCGTCGGTGGGCACGGCCTGCAGCCGGAGTTTCAGGGCGCTGACTGGCTTCGCATCCGTGAGGCCATCTACAAGGGCCGCGGCGGCTGACGTTCCGGTTCGCCGGCGCGGACACGGCGGCCGTTGCGATCAAGGACTACCACAAGGGGTGACGATGACCAGACCGAGAAGTCATCCGGGCCAGATGCTCAAGGCAGAACTCGAAGCTCGAGGACTGACTGCCAACCAACTGGCACTCGCGCTCCGAGTTCCAGCGAATCGAATCACGGCAATTCTCCGCGGGGAGCGTTCCGTTGGCGCGGAGACGGCAGTTCGCCTTGGGCGCTACATGGGCACGGGCGCGGTTCTGTGGATGAACCTCCAGACTGCGTACGACGTGTCCGTTGTCGAGGCTAGGCAAGGTGCGGCGATCGATCGGGAAGTGCTGCCTGCTTCAGCGGCCTCCTCCGAGAGCAGATTGGCCGGGGCCAATCGCTAGCGGACCCGCACGCCTGTCGAAGTCCAGGATCTTCAGGCGGCTTGGCGGAGCTCGATGGCGCTACGGCGAAGCGCGCGGACTCGTTCAGCCAGCCTGCCGATCCCGGCCTTCAGGTCTTCGATGCTGCCTGACAGGTCGAGCGTGGCGATTTCGAGTTGCTTCCCGGCGTGGCGAACGTGGTGAATGACGTCCTCAGCTTCGCCTTGGGCGTAGATCAGCAGGCCGCCGGGAAGGTCGAGGGCGGTGGTGTAGGCAAGGAGCTGGTAGATGTCGGCGTTGGGGACCTGCTCGTTTTGGACCCGCTTGTACTTTGCGTCGCCGACGAAGGTACAGGTCCGCCTGTCCGGTCCTTCCCACCAGGAGAGGTCGGGCTTCAGGGCGATGGTGTCGACGGCGTCCAGGCGGTTGGGCCGCTTGCCGTGGCGCTTGGCAAGGAAGATCCCACGACGGGGCAACTTCCCGTCGGGTGGGAACGTCCATTCGGTGAGCCCTAGCTCCTCGCGTAGCGCCCGCGTCACGAACTCCTGGAACACCACGTTCATGTCCATCAGGAAGCCGTTCGCCCGCACGCGGCCGCGCCCGGTCTCGATGGACGTGTGGCGGAGGATCAGCCGCGCCAGGGTGATCACCTCCCGGTAGTACTCGTTCAGGCGGTCGAATCGCACGTCGGGCACGGCGTTTGGCGGGAACTCCACGAGCTTCACGTTGTCGAGGGTGGCGCGGATGAAGCCGAGGTCGCGACGGGACCGCGGCGAGCGAAGCTGGAGGCGACTCAGCCGATGTGCTGCCGCCTTCACCAGCCGGTTCGGCAGGAGGTCGTCCGTGAAATCGTCGTAGCGGACCTCGACGGGGATGGGGACGCCGAAGCGCCGCCGGATCTGCTCGTCGACGCGGATGCGTCCGCGAACGGTCGTGAGCGCCTCCTCCTCGGTGCGGTAGCCGTGGAGAAGCCCGCGGGCGAAGGCGCGCCGGGCGGCGAGAGCAAGCGCCGGGACCAGGGCCTCGACCAGCGTCGGCTCGCCCTTGAAGCCGAAGGACTCGGGCCGGAAGGCGACGGTCTTCGGGCTGCCCAGCGCCCACGATGCGAGATGGAGCACCCTGCCGATGGGCAGCTTGGGGTGGATCGCGACCGACAGCCCGCCCAAGTCGAGCGCACCGACCGTGGAACCCGGTTTGAGGATGTACCCGCCGTCTGGACCGCCGGCCGGTTCGATCGTCAGCTTGAGTTCGTCGCGGAGCCCGACGAGTTCCGCCAGTTCGCCGGCTGAGAGGGGGATGGGGCGGCTGGATTCCCATTCCGTGAGGTTGACCGTTCGCATGCGGTCAGCGCGTCCTTCTGGCGGCCTCCGGCGCGTGCCGGCCGAAGGCCGGAAGGCCTCGTGCGCCGGAGCGGCACTGGCCGCCCGCCAACGGAGCCGCTTCGCGGCGGGAACTCCTGGCCGCCTTCGGCGGCGGCGGGTCAGAAGACCCGCGCACCGACAGGGCGGCCAGTTCCCTTGGCGACAGTGCAGCCTGACGGCTGCGGACGCTGCTAGGTGTCCGCATCGCCTTCGTCGCTTTGGTCTGAGCCATGCTCCATCGCGTCGTCGCCGTCAGCCTCGCGGTTGCCGGCACTCCGTTTCAGGCGTCGCCCGGAGACGTCGAGTTCGAAGTCGCGCAGCCGGTCGGGCTCACCGAACAGGCACTCCTCCAGATACGGCAGGACGTTGTGATTCCAGATGAGCCTGACCGTCGCCTCGTTCAGGCCTTCCCGCATGAAGTAGCTGGGGCCGACGGCGGCGGTCCGGACGTCGAGCCGCCGGTTCGCTTCCTCGACGACATCGGCGATCCAGGTCATGCCGGGATCGTGCCGGTCCAGCCAACGGCGCAGCAGCCCCTGGATGGGCGGCCTGTCGGGGTGGAACTCGACGAAGTGGAATCGCCGTCGGAGTGCTAGGTCGACCAAGGCGATCGAGCGGTCGGCCGTGTTCATCGTGCCGATGATGTAGAGATTCTCGGGGAGACTGAGCGGCTTGTGCTTGGCCGAGGCGTACTGGAGCCTCATGTCTTCGTCGCGGTACTCCAGCAGGAAGTACAGTTCGCCGAACACCTTGGCCAAGTTGCCCCGGTTGATCTCGTCGATGATCAGGAAGTGCGGGGCGCGCTGCTCGTCCCGGGCGGCCGCTGCTGCCGTGAGTAGCGGGCCGGGGCGCAGTTCGAAGCGGGCCTGGCCCTCGTCGGTCAGAGTCGGCCGGTAGCCCTGCACGAAGTCCTCGTAGGCGTACGACGGGTGAAACTGCACCAGGGTGACGTGCTTCTCGGACTCGGCGAGGAACCGCGCCAGTTCGCGTGCGGCGTAGGTCTTGCCCGTGCCCGGCGGCCCCTGGAAGATGACTTGGCGTTTGTCGTCAAGAAGTTCGGCGATCGTGCGGAGATGGGCCTCTTCGTAGAGCAGGTTGCGCGCGAGTTTCGAGAAATCTGCTGACACGAGCGGCCTACGGGGTCCAGTGTCGCCTTCGGTCTCCGCCGGCTCACTCCCATTCCCTGTCTCATCGACTTCGGTGGCCTCGGGGTCGGTGGCTACGCTTCGTTGAGCTTGATCGCCGCGGCGGGTCACTGCCTGCACCGCCACATGTGCCTCTTGGAGTGTCAACGGTTCCTCGCGACTCGCGGGTTTGGCTTCGCCAGCGATCTTCTCAAGGAAGTCCATGGCGTGGCAGTAGAAGGCAGCCTCCGACTTTCGACCCGGTGGCGATATCCGAAAACGGGCTGCCCTATACGCGCGCTCCAACTCTGACACTTTCAAGGTCGGGTGGTCAGGTCCGCATGCAGTGAGAAGAACGGAGATCAGCTCGACGCGGGCCTTGGCGGAGTGCATTTTCTGGTTGTCCGTGAGCTTCGGTATCTCGTTGGCGAAACGAGCGATCCGCCCTTTGGGCGGTTGGTCCTCCTCCCACAGTCGCTTCAGCTCATCTGCAGCTCGGGGGTCTTGGCGCACCCAATCCCGAAGAAAGGCCTTCAGGTGGTTCGTACGCATCTTCTCCCATGCATCCCATGCCCGAATCTGGCCCGGTTTCGCCGAGGCTTCATCCATCGGATAAGGCCTTGCGTTTTCGCAGTCGGCGTCGATCGCCCGCTCAAGCGGCTCGCGCCAGTCTCTGCCGGCCAGTAGTGCATCGCGCGCCGCCTCGAAGAGCTGTCCCGTCGCGCGAGCGGACGCCACGGCTTGGTCGCAATCGTCGCTCTCGACGCAGCGACGGACCTTGCCGATGTAGTCGGTCCAGACGGCTGGGCTCATGACGGGCCGTGTTCAACAACGCCCATTCGGGCCAGATGCCGGAGGAACGCGACGAGCCCCTGCAGCACCTGCAGGTTCTCGGGCGCCAAGCCGTCGGGGCGGAAATGCACCACGTCGTTTCGGATGTTCCGGACCTCTTCGAGCCTCCGTGTGAACTCACCACGGCTGAACTGGAGGTGCAGTTTCTCCCAATGCTCCGGGTTCTGGAGGAGCCGGCAGTAGCCGCCGAGCGTGAGGTCGGCGGTTCCGGAGGCAATGAGACCCTCTGGAAGCGCCGCCTGAAGTTCTTCTCGCGTGAACCGCCCGTGGGCGAGAATGTGCAGGTACCTCTCGATCTCTCCGATCAAGAGGAAGGGGCTGGCAAGCTCCAGGAACTCCCGGCTCAGATCGCTCGTTGTCACGATGCCGACAATCTCGCCGTCGGCACGGACCAGCGTGTAGCCGTGGGTCGCGATGTCCGCGACCGCGTCCAGAAGGGGTGAGCGCAGCCGCACTTCCTTGGCTTCGGGGTTCACGCAGTGCCTGACCAGGCTGCATGTGACACCGGAGGACAGCCGTGACCCGATCGATTTCCAACTGATCATGCCCTGGATCTTCCGGCGGTCCTTCGTGACCGGGAGTTGGGAGTAGTCGTTGAGCAGCATCAGGGTCGTAGCCGCGTCGAGCGGACTGTCGGGATCGACGACGGTCGGCGCACGGTGGGCTGCGGCAAGGGCGTCGATGCGGACAGTGGGATCCTCCACCGCTACTTCGGTCGAAATCGAGCCGTTCGCGCTTTCCCGGTCGAGTTCGACCGAGATTTCGCCATCGATCCAGGTGTTCTCGAAGTCCGGGAGGGTGCGCAGCCCGTGCTTCTCCAGGGCGTTGCGGATCTCGGAAACCACTCCGCTGCCCCGGCGGGCGTAGCCGGAGAGGCGGAGCAGGTCGCGGACGGTCAACCGTTGCGGACTCGGCGCGGCGCCCCCTTTGATCGCGTCACGCGCCTCTTTCGCGACGTTCTCCAGGTACGCCTGGGCCTCGGCTTTCATGGGACTCTCCTGTCGGTTGCGTTCCTGGCGTGTTTCGGGACGCGGAGCGCGGCAGTGTAGCTCAAGATTCCAAGCCCTGAGGCGACCCAGCGCCCGGCTTCGGCTCGGCGCCTGGAACCGAACGATCTCCCGGAACTGCGCGCCATGACTTGCCTTCGCAACGACCTGCCACCGAGCGGCCACCGGGCGCCGCAGTGCCGGGCCACCGGGTTCGCCTTAGGTATTAGGTAGGCTCCGAAGGCCATGTTAGAGGCTGTCGTCGGCTTGCTCGTCCTGGTCGTCCTGCTCGGCGGGGTTTCGTGGGTGGTTGGCTCTTTCGTCGCCCGGTTCCTCATTCGCGCCACCGCTGACTTCCTCGACGCCGTCGAGTCGGAGCGCCGCCGCTGATTGTTCCGCTGCGGAGTCGAATCAGGCCGAGCCAACCGCTCGGACACGCTCAAGTCGGAGCTGCTCGGCTGTGCACGAGACCGTCTGACTGGCCGTCCCGCTGCCGCGGCGGTGGTACTGTCGCCGGCATGGGTTCGGCATCGGCAGAGGCAGCCAGAGGCAGTGCCGATCCGCTGGCCGCACTGGTGCCGAAGCGCTGGCAATCCTTCGCGAATCCGCGCCGGGATCTGCCGAAACTCGCCAGAGATCCGAGCGCCACGACACGGATCGAGGCGCTGCTCGCCGAGGTGCCCTCGCGTCATGAGCTCTTCCTCGGCGACTCCCGCACCAGGCCCACGCTGGCGCCGGAGTCCATCCACCTGGTGGTGACGTCGCCGCCGTACTGGACTCTCAAGGAGTACCCGGTGGCCGACGGCCAGTTGGGCTGGGTCAAGGACTACGAGGACTTTCTGGACCAACTCGACCTGGTCTGGAAACGCTGCTACGACGCTCTGGTCCCCGGCGGAAGACTGGTCTGCGTTGTGGGCGATGTGTGCCTCTCGCGGCGGCTGCACGGTCGGCACGCGGTCGTGCCGTTGCATGCTTCCATCCAGGAGCGATGCCGGCGCCTGGGCTTCGACAACCTGGCGCCGATCATCTGGCACAAGATCGCCAACGCGGCCTACGAAGTATCCGGCGGCAAGGGTGCCTTCCTGGGCAAGCCCTACGAACCGAACGCGGTGATCAAGAACGACATCGAGTTCATCCTGATGCAGCGGAAACCAGGAGGATACCGGCGGCCCACGCCGGCCGCCAAGCTGCTCAGCCTGATCCCGGCCGAACTCCATCACAAGTGGTTCCGACAGGTGTGGGAGGGAGTCGGAGGAGCCTCGACGCGGCATCATCCAGCCCCCTACCCGCTGGAGATTGCCGAGCGGCTGATCCGCATGTTCAGTTTCGCCGGCGACACGGTATTCGATCCCTTCATGGGCACGGCCACGACCCAGGCGGCGGCCGCGAAATGGGGCCGGAACAGCGTCGGCGTCGAGGTCGAGCCCGAGTACTTCGAGGCGTGCGTGTCACGCATGTCGCAGGAGGCTGCCCACATGTTCAGCCACGTCGAAGTCGTGCCGCGCCCCGACGCCGGCGTTCGATGAACCCGGAGCGATCGGGTCGAAGCCCTTGACCGTCACGCTTCAGGAGGCGATAGAGCATCTCTATCGCGTCGCGGTCGTCGAACAGAAGACGACCTCTCCCGCCAGGCTTGCCGGCCTCGCCGACTGGAGAAACGCGGCGTGGCCGGCGTCGGCGCCGAAGTTGCGGTTCGCGGTTTCGGTCGGGTCAAGCAGTGGGACGTCGCCTGGGAACACGCTGGCAAGGCGCGGCTGGGCATCTCCCTCAAGTCGCTGCTCAAGAACATCCCGGGCACGGTTCCGAACCGCATCGACGACCTGATCGGCGAGGTGGCCAATGCGCAGCTTCACTCCCCTGAGATCGTCATCGGCTACATCATGGTCTTCGACCGCAGCCAGGACTCCTGGTCGAAGAAGCACGACTCGACGCGGCTGGACTTGCTGCGGTCGCGTCTGGAGCAACTGTCCCGCCGGTCGCCGCCGGCCTGGGCCACCGGCACGTTCAGGGCCACGTCCTCGCCGAGGTTGACTTCACGGACGGCCCGGCGCTCCGGTCGGATCCGTCGGACTTCGACGGGTTCTTCGATCGTCTGGTGGAGCACGTGAAGTTCCGGAATCCGGAAGCCGTCGGCTGATCCTGGAGCCTCGGCCCGGTTCAGGCGGGTGTGACCGGCGCCGCCGCCCTCAAGGCCGGAACTGCGTTGCCCGCGGCTTGAGCCGCGCCGGCTGCGAGACGATGTTCCACGCCATGTCGAGCCACTCGCAGATGAGGGCGCGGGTGTCGCGCGGGTCGATCATCTCTTCGACCTGGAAGCGGGAGAGGGGGCCGACGGGGCCGCGGGCGCTTTCGATGCGGGCCATCAGTTCCTCCCGGAAGGCCCTCGGGTCTTCGGCTTCCGCCAACTGGCGCTTGTAGGCGGCTTCGATGCCGCCTTCGGGCGGGATGCCGCCGGTGTCGGCTGCGGGCCAGACGACGCGCATGGAGGGTTGGGCGCGCGGTGTCGCGTAGTTGTTGCCGGCGACGCCGAAGCTGCGGCGCATGATGACGGTGAAGACCGGGACGGTGGCCTGGGCGAAGGCGATCATCCACTGGCCGCCCCAGCGGATCGTGCTGGTGATCTCGTGTTCGAGTCCCACGGCGAAGCCGGGGTTGTCGACCAGGTTGAGGACCGGCAGGTGGAAGAGGTCGCAGAGGTCGAGGTGGCGGATCAGCTTGCGGCAGCCGTCGGCGGTCAGCGCTCCGCCGTTCGCGTGCTGGCTGTCCGAGGCGATGACGCCCATCGGGTGGCCGTTCATGCGGATGAAGCCGGTGACCTGGTCTGTGCCCCAGAGGGGGCCGATCTCGAAGAACGATTCCCGGTCCGCCATCAAGCGGATTGCACGGCGGACGTCGAAGGTCGCCGTGCGCTTGCGCGGGATCAGGTGGAACAGCTCCTCGTCGCGCCGTTCGGGCGGGTCGCTCGGGTCCGGCGCCGCGGTGGGAGGCGTCTCGAAGACGGAGGACGGCAGGTAGGAAAGGAAGCGCCGGGTGAGGAGCATCGCCTCCTCCTCGGTCTCCGCCAGGTTGTCCACCGAGCCGTTGCGGCAGTGGATGTGCCAGCCGCCGAGATCCTCCTTGGTGATGTCGTAGCCCATCGCGGGGCGGACGACCGGCGGTCCGGCGACGAACAGTTGCGCGATGTCGCGCACCATGACCGAAAAGTGGCCGAGCACCGCCTTGGCGGCGCCGATGCCGACGACGCTGCCGAGCAGCAGGTTGACGACCGGCACGGTGCTCAGTTGCTCCGTGTACATCGTGCTGCCGAGGTGGCCGGGCAGGAAGGAGCCGCCCGCGCCAGCGACCCGGGGCCGTCCGGCCTTGATCGCGCCGCGGCTTTCCTTCGCGGTGCTCTCGCCCTCCCTCTGCTGCTGCGGCACCATCGCCGCGACGCTGCCGCCGCCGGAGGAACCGTCGAGCAGGCGGACCGAGGGGACGCGCATCTCCACGGCCAGGAGATCGAGATGGCGGCTCTTCTGGCCGATCGCGCCGTCCGCGTGGCCGCCCCGGGAAGTGAAGTCGTCGGCGCAGACGACGGCGGTGCGGCCCTCGATCCGGCCCCATCCGCCGACGTGGTTGGCCGGCGTGAAATCGACGATGGCGCCGCTGTCGTCGTAGGACGCGAAGCCGGCGATGCTGCCGATCTCGTGGAAGGAGTCCTCGTCCAGCAGGAGGTCGATGCGCTCCCGGCAGGTCAGCTTGCCGCGGCTGCGCTGCCGCACGACGCCGCGCTCCTCGGAGCCGGGCGCCAGGCGCTTGTGCGCCAGGGCCTGCATGGTGGCCACGTCCTCGAGCATCGGCGCCCACGAGTCCTCTTCTTCGCCGGCTTGGACAACCGTGGCGCCTTCGGCCGGTGCGATGGCCGCCACGACCTGGCCCGCCTCGACCGTGTCGCCCGGTTGCAGCGGCTGGAGAGCGGCCACGCGGCCGTCGCAGGGCGACGCGACGGCGGATTCCATCTTCATCGCGCTGACGACGAGCAGGGTCTCGCCGGCAGCGACCTCTTCGCCGTCCGTCGCGCGCACCTCGAGGACCGAGCCGGCCATCGGGCAGGCGACGGTTTGCTGGCCGGGTTCGACGGCGAGTTCCGCGGAGGCTGCCTTCGCCGCCGGCTGCGTGCCCGCACCGCTGGCGACGGCGAGGCCCATCACGGTCGCCTGCTGCCGCAACAGGGTCATGGCGCCGTTGGCGGTCGCGATGCCGGGGTCGGCCGCGAGCAGATCGGGGTTCTCCTCCAGTAGCGTGGTCCGGGCGTCGCCGGCGCGGACGGAAGGGTGGGCGAGGATCGCCTTGAGCCGGTCGAGGTTCGTGGCGAGTCCGCCGACGTGGAACTCCGAAACCGCGCGTCGGACGCGATCCACGGCGGCGGTGTAGGACACGGCGCCGGAGCCGAAGGAAGAGGAACTCGTGGTCGTCACCTTTGCGAGCAGGGGGTCGAACTGGGGCGGCGGCGAGTAGCCGACATAGCCGCAGCCGTCGACTCGCACGCCGGGGCCGGCGGGTTCCTTGTACGCGCTCAGCGTTCCGGCGCCGCGGGCAACCACCCGGGCCTGGACGGCGAAACACCGCGGTTCTCCGACCGCCGCCTGGTCGCCGAGACCGAGGGAATCGAGGCTGGCGCCGGCGGCGAGCTGGAACTGCGCCTCCACGAGATCGAAGCCGGTGACCTGCTCGGTCACCGTGTGCTCGACCTGGATGCGGGCGTTGCACTCGATGAAGAAGTGCTCGCCGGTCTCGGGGACGACGAGGAACTCGACCGTGCCGGCGTTGACGTAGCCGGACGCCTCGATCAGCTTGACCGCATCGGCGAGGAGACGGGTGCGCAGATCGCCGTCCAGACCGGGCGCGGGGGCCGTCTCGATCACCTTCTGGTTGCGCAACTGCACGGAACAGTCCCGCTCGTGCAAGTGAACGACGTTGCCGTCCGCGTCGGCCAGGACCTGGACCTCGATGTGCCGCGGCCGCTCGATCAGCTTCTCCACGAACAGCGAGCCGTCACCGAACGCGGCCTCGGCCTCGCTTCGGCAGCGCTCGAACGCCTCGGCCATCGCGTCCCTGGATCGCACCGAGCGCATACCGCGGCCGCCTCCTCCGGCTGCCGCCTTGAGCATCACGGGATAGCCGAGCAGACCCCCGAGTTCCCGCGCTTCGTCCGCCGACGTGACCGGTCCGTCGCTGCCCGGAACGACCGGGATATCGAGGGAAGCCGCGAGCTGGCGCGCCCGCACCTTGTCGCCGAACAGGGAGAGAACGGCCGGCGGCGGACCGACGAAGACGAGGCCGGCCGCCGCGCAGCGCTCGGCGAAGTCCGCGTTCTCGGCCAGGAATCCGTAGCCGGGGTGGACGCAGTCGCAGCCGTTGCCCAGAGCGGCGGCGACGAGGTCCTCGGCGTCGAGATAGGCGGCGACGGGATCGTCGGCCGCGCCGTTGCCGATCTTTAGCGCCACCGTCGTCAGCCGAGTGTGGAGCGACAGGGAGTCGGCGGCCGGGTAGACGCCGACCGACTCGATGCCCAGAGCCTCCGCCGCCTTGGCGATGCGGATGGCGATCTCGCCGCGGTTGCTGATCAGGACCCGTTGGAATCCGGATGTTCTGCCGAGGTTGGCCATGTGAGCTGGTCTCCTGGCATGCGAGCCGATGCCGGTGGTGTGGAGGTGAGGAGGATACAGGCGGCGGCGCTACAATCCGCCGCTCTTCCCGGACCGCTCCGGTCCGTTCGATGGATCCGATGGCCTTCACTTTCCGCACTGCCACGGACGCTGACGCCACGGGGCTCGTCGCGCTCGTCAACGACGCCTTCGAGATCGAGGCGGACACCCTGACCGGCGACCGGATCGCGCTCCCGGACGTGATGGAGCGCCTCGAGCGTGGCTCGTTCCTCGTGTGCGACGCGGAGTCGGGCGGCATCGCGGGCTGCGTCTATGTCGAGCTGCGCGGCGAGACCGGCTACCTCGGTCTGGTGTCCGTCGCAAAGGCACGGCAGAGCTCGGGGCTCGGCCGCGACCTGATGGCCGCGGCCGAGGGCTGGTTGCACGAAGCGGGCTGCAGCGTCTGCCAGCTCTGGGTGCTCAGCAGCCGGCCGGAGCTGTTGGCCTGGTACGGACGGCGGGGATACCGGGTGGTCCGGAAAGAACCGTTTGAGGCGGTCAACCCACCGCCGACGAGAAAGCCGCTTCGCCCGGTCCACTTCGAGATCATGGAGCGCGATCTGACGCCCCTGGATGCGGCTAAGGCTCGCTGAGCGCGTCGTAGAGATCGAACAACTGGCGCCGGAACCGCCGTTCCTGGATCTGGTCCTCGACCAGCCGCCTGAAGTCGTCCCTCGAGGGCACGTAGCGGCCCATCTGCGATACCAGTGAGAACTTCTCGGTGTCCGCGAAGCGGGTGTCGAGTTCGAGCAGGGCGTCGTAGTAGTCGAAGTCGTTCTTGATGAGGTCGGTCTCCCCGGCTTCGGCCATGACCAGGGCGACCCGGTGGTAGGGCGCCACGAGCGACCGCGTCGATCCGGGAGTTTCGTGGGCAACGATCTTCACTTCGTCGCCGACGGCGAAGCGGTCGCGCAGTTCTCGGGCGGTGAGCGGCCGCTTCGCGCAGTTCCCGTCCGCCGTCTCGACGGTCACCGCGTAGCGCGAGCGGGGCCGGGGCAGGTGAACGGCTTCTTCGACCTGGACTTCGAGCTGGAAGGTGCCGCCGTCTTCCAGGGGCAGCGCGGCCGCCTCGGTCACGAAACCGCGGAAGACGTAGATGTCCTGGGGGAAGAGGCCGTGGAGTTCGGGGCTTGGGCAGGCCTGGGCCGTTGCGGCGCTCGCAGTCAGGGCCGCGCACAACGTGAGAGCGCCGATCGCGCTTCTCCTCACGCCGGTTCAGCCGCCTTGGCCGCCGCGTCCACCGTCAGTTCGCGGGTGCCGGCGGAGGTGCCGAGCGGAGACTCGCCACTGCCGATCCTGGCGATCGCCTGGCGGAGGCCGGCCGCGAGCCAGGCGAGGGCGATCGAGGCCGAGATGACGGTGCCGATCAGGGACGAGTACCAGACCCACTGGACCGGTCCGCGCAGCCAGAAGGTCACTGCCCAGGCCAGCGGAGCGCTGATCAGGATGACCCGCAGCAGGGACAGCCAGAGTTCCGGGGAGCCGCGGCCCAGTCCCTGCAGGCTGCGGCCGGTAAGGATCGAGACGCCGATGAAGGGATAGGCGAAGACGACCACCCGCAGGTAGTCGACGCCCAGGGAGCGGATGCCGGGGCTGTCGGTGAAGAAGGCGACGAGACCGGGAGCGAGTACGTAGAACGCTGCGGCGATCGCGATGCTGAGCAGGATCGTCCGCACCATCGCGTAGCGCACGATCTCCCGCAACAGATCGCCGCGCCGCGCGCCGTAGAACATGCCGACCAGCGTCACCAGGCCGGAGGCGACCGCGACCTGGGGCAGGATGACGACGTGGTCGAGGCGGCTGCCGATCTGAAGGGCCGCCACCGCGTCCGGCGTGTGCTCGACCAGGATGCGGTTGAGCACGCCGCCGCCCAGCGACATGACGAGGAACGACAGGGAGGCGGGCAGGCCGATGACGCAGATGCTGCGGATGATCGCGCTGTCGTAGCGGAAGTTCCCGAGGTCGAAGCGGACGTAGGAGAGCTTGGCCACGAACAGGAGGTAGACGAAGGTCACGGCGGCCGCCGCCTGGCTGACGATCGTCGCCAGGGCGGCGCCGGCGACGCCCATGCCGAAGGTGAAGATGAACAGCGGGTCGAGGGCGATGTTCAGCACGGTGGCGGCGCCCTGGACCATGACCGGCGTCTTCACGTTGCCTTCGCCCGAGAGGATCGACCGGAAGAAGACGGCCAGGATCATGAAGGGATAGCCGCAGGCCAGTACGCGGAAGTAGCTCCAGGCCTGGGGCACGAGTTCGGCCGGCACGCCGAGCGCGTGGAGCAGGGGAATGCCGAAGACGAGGGCGGAACCCGTCGTTACGGCGGCGACCAGGGCGCCGATCAGGACCGAGTGCTCGGCGGCCCGGTCGGCGCGCACGCGGTCGCGGGCGCCGATCGCCTGTGCGATCACCGCCGTGATGCCGGTGCCCAGGCCGAAGGTCACACCCATCGCCAGAAACACGAGCGGCATGTTGAAGGCGAGGGCGGTCAGCGCCTCCGGGCTCACCCGGCCGACGAAGAACATGTCGACGATCATGTACAGCGTCTGGATCGACATGCCGATCAGGATCGGCATCGCCAGCAGCCACAGCGCCCGCCGCGGATTCTCGACGAAGCGGTCGAGGCGGTCGGCTCCCGGTCGTTCCTGCATCGGCGGAGGTTATCTCGGGCTTTCGGGCCATGAGCGGCTCGCGGATCGGGGGGCTTCTTGCTGTATAGTTTGCGGCCAACTGCACCCCAAGCCACGCCAAGAAGGCACAGGAGGTCCCATGTCCCGACCCGCTCCGTCCACTCTGGTCGCGTTGACCAGCTTCGCGGTCCTCGCGCTCGTCGCGTCCGCGACCCTCGCGGCCGCCCCGAACGCGAACAACCTCGACGTGCCGCTCACCGTCTACACGGGTTCGGTCGTCGGCAACGACGGCGAGCCGATTCGCGGCGCCACCGTGTCGCTGTTCTCAACCGACGAACAGCGCAGCATCTCCGTCTACAGCCAGCCGGACGGCACTTACAAGCTGCCCGCCGTTCCCGCCGGCAAGTACAAGCTCCGCGTCCGCCTGACCGGCTGGCTCGACGAGTGGAAGGACCTCAAGGAAACGACCGAGCCGACACCGATTCAGGTCCGCCTGCGCCAGGCCGAGGGTTGGGCCCTGCAGTCGCAGCGCCCGGCGCACGACCTGATGAACATGATGGAGTGGGAGGACGAGGCGGACGCGCTGAACTTCAAGATGATGTGCGCCTACTGCCACCAGGTCGGCACCGTCGGCTTCCGTTCACCCGAAGAGCCCGTCGACTGGGAGGTCATGCTGACCCGGATGGACGGCTTCCAGGGTCTGTACAAGCACACCCAGGACATCCTGGTCGACAAGATCGTGGACGTCTACGGCCGCGACGCGGAAGAGAACTGGACGAACTTCGAGCCGCCTGAGGCGCCGTCCGGCGAATCGCTCAAGGGCGAGGTTCGCGAGTGGCTGATGGGTGACCAGGCCGGCGCCGTGATCCACGACCTCGAGCTGGGCGACGACGGTCTCGTCTACACCGTCGACATGGCCCAGGACGTGATCGAGACCCTCGACCCGGTCACCGGCGAGCGGGCCTTTTACACGGTCCCCGGCGGCAAGGACTACCTCTCGCCGTCCAGTCCGACGACCGGCATCCACTCCATCGAGAAGGCCGAGGACGGCAACATGTGGGTCACCCTCGCCTACTCGGGCCAGATGGGTGAGTTCGACGTCGCGACCAAGGAATGGCGGCTCGGCTCCGGCCGCACCGCTCCGCGCCCGCGCGGCGGCTACCCGCACACCCTGCGCTTCGCCCCAGACGGGATCCTCTGGTGGACCGACGCCGGTAGCCCGAACGGCGTGGGCGTCATGTCGCTCGATCCTGAGACATGGGACGGCGAGCGGTGGGAAGTCACCGAGTACAAGTTGCCGACCAAGGACCAGGTCCGCGGCGGAGGCGCCCGTGGCGAGTCCCGCGGCGTGACGCCCTACGGCATCGACGTGGCGCCGAACGGCCACGTCTTCTACAGCAAGCTGAATGGCCAGCGCGTCGGCCGGATCCGTCCGCAGCTCGATGCCGCCGATCCGGAGCGGATCGTCGAGTGGCGGCCGCCGGTGCACGGTCCGCGCCGCCTGCACGTGGCCCCCGACGGCATCGTCTGGGTGCCGGGCTGGGCTTCCGGCGATGTCGCGTCGTTCAACGAGGAGACGGAAGAGTGGAAGGTCTACGACCTGCCGCACGGCCCGAACTCCCTGCCCTACGCCCTGAACATCAACCCGACCAATGGCGAGGTCTGGATCACCGGCACCGGCACCGACTCGATGCTCCGCTTCGATCCGAAGACGGAGAAGTTCGTCGAGTACCGGATGCCGATGATGGTCACCTACACCCGCGAGATCGAGTTCGATGAGGCCGGCAACGCGTGGACCACGAACTCGAACGCCCCGTCCCGTCACGCCGAGCACCGTCAGGGCTCGGTGCTGATGATCTCGTCGGGCGGCGGCGAGTAGGCGGCTCGGCCAGAGGCAGTGCCATCCCCGCGCCCGATGACGGGCGCGGGGACTGGTTCGCGTTTGGCCCGAGGACGCGCCAAACGGGTCCGACGGCCGGTCCTTCGGGGCCGGCCGTCTTGCGTTTGGCGCCCTCCTCCTTGTGTGAACTGGTTGAATGAATCGGGAGAGACTCTGAGCGTCGGCGCGTTCGAGGCGAAGACCCACCTCTCAGCCCTGCTCGACGAGTTGATTTCGTGGTTGTCAGATCGATGTCGTGAAAAGGCTGGGCTGGCGTAGATCCCTAGAACGAGTACCGGAGCGAGTTCGACAGCACGACATCCGTCTCCTTGACGCCCGTGGGCGGCTCGCTGTCGTGGGCGACGTTCAGGTTGATCGCCAGGGCGAGGCCGCGAAGAAGCTGGATTTCGAAAGAGGTCTCGGAGAGCACGCGGTAGTCCTCGGCGCGGTCGAACCGGGTCTGAAAGTAGAGAGTCTCGACCAGACGGAGGCGTTCGTCCCTGCTGTTGTAGCGGACGGTCAGGTAGTTGGTGGAGCGGTGGTGTTCGCTGCGTCGCGCGTCGGCGAGTTCCGCGGGCAGAGCCAGGGTCTCCCGCTCGAGCATGTAGCCGGTGCCGAGGAAGACCTCGGCGCGGGGCGACTCCAGCACCTGGAAGCGGCCCCCGCCGCCGAACAGGAGCCGCTGTTCGAGCCGGGTGAACTCGTTGAACTGGTGCTGGCCGAACACCTCGTACGAGAACCGGCCACTGTGTTCGCGGATGAATCGCAGGTGGCTCAGCGCGTTGTTGACGAAACGGCTCTCGTTCAGCCGGGTGAAGGAGTAGTTCGACGTCAGGAAGATGACGTTGGTGGGACGTTTCGGGGCGTCCTCGCCGTCCGTCGACTCCTCCTCGGCCGGGTCGGATACCCCGTTGGGGTGCATCCAGGCGTACTGGACGCGAGCGCCGGCGCCGAGAATGTCGCGCTCCGTGTTGCCTCGCTGGAGGGAGGAGCTGAGGTCGATCGTGCTGGCCCACCCCGGCGCCTCGGCGCCGACGCGCATGCTCTCCGTGTTGACCTGGGCCGCGGCGGGCAGCGTCAGTGCGGTTGTCGCCGCCAGGGCGGCGAGCAGGCGCACGCCGAGGGCGCATCGGCCTTCCAGTCTCATGCAGCGCGACGTTACTCTGGAAACGCCGACGTATCGGCGAGGCCGCAGAAGGCGCGGCTCGGATTCGTATAGGTGCGTGCGGCGTCGCCCGCCTTGTCCTTCACGGTCAGCCGGTAGTCGACGTCGGTGAGGCCGGCGGCGAAGACCCAGAAGGCGTCGTTGTGCGTCCGGCCATCCAGCACCTTCACCGCGAGTTCGATGTTGCCGGGCGAGAAGAAGGACATGTAGCCCGTGGCGTGAGTGCCCGGGAAGGGCGAGGCCGCGCCGGTCTCGCCGTCGGCCTTCGTCCAGACGGCCGTGATCTCGAACCGGCCGTCGAGCAGGCAGAGCGCACCAGGCGCGCAGTCGCCGCGTGTGTCGCTTGTTCGGGCCGGGACGTGGGCGGCACTGTCCGCCAGCGCGGCACCGGTCGCGCCCGCGGGTTCGGCAAAGGCCATCGTGTCGCCTCGGCCGCACACCTCGCCGGGAGGGTTTCGGTAGACGACGACCCGGTCCTGCAGCGTGTCGGTCACGGTCAGCCAGTACTCGACGTCTGAAAGGGCGCCATAGAACACCCAGCGGTGTTCGTTGACGCCGCGACCGTCGAGGATCTTCACGACGAGTTCCACGTTGTCGGGGGAGAAGAAGGTGGCGATACCGCTCTCGTCGCTCAGCCGCCTCAGGGAGCCTGTGCCGCGCTCGCCGTTGTGTTGGGACTCCCACTCGACTTCGACCCGGAAGCGACCTCCGGCGAGACAGAGCGCGCCGTCGTTCTCCGCGCAGCCCGCGGCTGCGGTCATGTCCTGGATGACGCCCACGGCGCGGGCCTCCGGCAGGTCGGCGCCGCCGCCGACGTCGCTCAAGGTGAAGTCGAAGAGCTCACTTCGCTCGACGTCGCCGTCCACCATGAGGGGCACCGTGACATCGCGCGGGCCCGATTCGCCGTGCCGCCAGGTCAGCCGGCCGGAGACGGCGGCGTAGTCCGTTTCTTCGGCCGAACGGGGCGCCGTGCGGTAGTCGACCGCGACGTCGCCTTCCGCGCCGCCCCGCCGCTCGACCGTCACCGTGGCCAGGCCGCCCTCCTGGCCGACGAAGGCCGGAGCGGTGAACTCGATCGAACCGGCGGGGTTCGTGGGCTCGCCGCCCGGATCGATCCAGATTCTCATGCGTCCGGGAGCGTCGATGCCGCCGCTCATCGCCTCGAACTCGAAGCGGAGGTCGCGCGGCTCGATACTTGTGGCGTTCGGGAGCAGCGGTACCCGAACGGTGCGCGGCGACGCGTCGCCGTGCTCCCAGCGAAGTTCGCCTTCGGTACGGCGGAAGTCGCGGCCGGCGCGGGCGCTGCCGTTCCGGGCGCGGTAGGCGAGAGTTGACGCTCCGTCGCTGCCGCCCTCCCGCCTGACTTCGATCGTGATCGCTCCCGGACCGCTGCCCTCGGTCGAGGCCGCGGCGGCGGCGGTCAACCGGCCCCGCCGTTCCGGCCTGATCGCGGCCCGGGCCAGGTCCTGCAGTTCCTCGAAGGAGCTGCGGAACGTCTCCTGGGGCCGGGGCGAGCGCTCCGAGAGGGTGATCATCGTCATCACGACATCGGCCTCCGGATCGACGCCGATGTACTGGCCGTTGTAACCGTGGGCGAGGTAGCGCCCCCGTGGCCTGATCCACCACTGGTAGCCGTAGCTCGGCGCGCCGGCGATGCCGCCGGTCTGGCTGCGTGTGGACTCCGCGATCCACTCGCGGGAGACGAGGCGCCGGCCCTCCCAGAGGCCTTCCTGCAGGGCGAGCTGGCCGATCTTCGCCATGTCGCGTGGCCGGATGCGGAGACCGGTACCGCCCCAGTGGCGGCCGCTCAGGTCCGGGTCCCAGGTCGCCGTACGGATGCCGAGCGGTCCGAACAGGTGCTTGCGGACGAAGGCGAGATGGCTCTGCCCGGAAGCGCGGTTGTTCGCCTCGGCGATCACGTGGGACAGCCCGCTCGAGTAGAAGAACTCGGCGCCGGGCTGCGCCACCACCTCGCGGGTCAGCACGTAGTCGACGCTGTCGGGATTGTTCCAGAACGCCTGGTCGGTGTCGTTCCATGCCAGGCCGGCGGTCATCGTCAGGGCGTGGCGCAGCGTCAGCCGGTTCTTCGGCGCCTCCGCGAGGCGGTGTGCGTAATGCGGAATGAGGTCCGCCAGCCGGGCGTCGACGGAGGGGATGAGGCCGCGGTCGAGCGCGATGCCGGTCGCCAGCGAGGTGACGCTCTTGCTGACCGAGTGGACGTTCTTGAGCGTCGTGTTCGTGAAGCCGCCGAAGTAGGTCTCGGCGACCAGGGTTCCGTGGCGGACGATGACGATTCCTCGCACCGTCTGGAACTCGGGGCGCGAGCCTACGCGGTCGAGGATGTCCTGGACGGCTCCCTGGTCCAGACCCTGGTGCGCCGGGACGGAGCGGGCCCAACCGTCGCCGATGTCCGGCGGCTCGGACAGACCGGGTTGGGCCGCAAGTGCGAGCAGGACGACGAAGGCGGCGGCTCCTCCACCTGGATCAGGATTCGACATGGGGTCCGGAATGGGCGCTATTCTTGGGCACTGAGCTTAGTCACAGGTGGAGCAACAGAGTCCGTACCGCCGGCGTGCGCGGAGCCGGCTGGAAGGAGTTCCATGATGAACCGAAGAGAATCTCTTGTCGCAGCCCTCATCGTAGTTCCGACGGTCTTGCTGGCGGTTGCGGGTTGCGCCGTCAGCGGCGGTTCGGAGGCCGAAGCCGCGACGGACGTGTCCGACTTCGATGCCTCGGTCGACGTCGGCTCGATCGATTTCCCGACTTCGGCGGGCGAGGAGGCGCAGAAGCACTTCATCCGGGGCGTCGCGATTCTTCACAGCTTCGGCTACGAGCAGGCGAGGGAGCAGTTTCACGCCGCCCAGGGGCTGGAGCCCGACTTCGCCCTCGCGTACTGGGGCGAGACCCTGACCTACAACCATCCGTTGCTGCCCGAGCGTGATCTGGAGTCGCCGCGGGAGGCCCTGGCGCGGCTCGGCGAGACGCGCGAGGAACGGGCGGCCAAGGCTGGCGACGAGCGCGAACTGGGCTTCCTGACCGCGGTCGAGGAACTGTTCGGCGAAGGCGAACTCGCCGAGCGCCGGATCGGCTACATGGAAGCGATGGAAGGGCTCCACGAGCAGTATCCGGACGACGACGAAGTGGCCGCGTTCTACGCCCTGTCCCTGCTGCAGGCGGTCGGTCCGCTCGGCGACGATTCCTTCCGGCTGAATGTCCTGGCCGGATCGATCGCGCTCGGCGTCTTCGAGCGCAACCCGGTTCACCCCGGGGCGGCGCACTACATCATCCACGCCTTCGACGACCCGGTGCATGCGCCGCTGGCGCTGCCGGCGGCCTATCGCTTCGCCGACATCGCGGCCGCCGTCTCCCACGCCCGGCACATGCCGTCGCACATCTTCATCCAGCGCGGCATGTGGGATCGCGTGTCCCAGTCGAACGACTCGGCCTACGAGGCGGCGGTGGCCCTTTGGGATCCGGGCGAACGCGTTGGCGACATGGTCCATTCCCTGGACTGGGGGCAGTACGGCGACCTGCAGCGCGGCGACTACGCCAAGGCCCGCGAGTGGATCGCGGAGCTCGACGATCTGGTGGAGCGCACCGGCGACGAGGGCCGCGGGAAGAGCACGGTGCCCCTGGTGCGGGCCCGCTACATCGTGGAGACGGAGGAGTGGGAGACCCGCGAGATCACGGACGACACATCCACTTCGGAGTTGCTGGCGACCGGTATCTCGGCTGTCCACACCGGCGAACTCGACCTGGCCCGTGAAGCCGCCGCGCGGCTCAAGAAGGCGGGCGAGCGCCAGAGCGGCGACAGCTCGACGTTCCAGCGCGGTCCCAAGCCCGCCCAGGTCATGCACCACGAGGTCGCCGGCCTGATCCGTCTCGCCGAGGGCGATGCCGACGGCGCCGTCGAACTGTTCGACAAGGGGCTGGCGATCGCGTCGACGATGGGGCCGCCGCGCGGCGCGGCGTCGCCGATCAAGCCGATCCGGGAGCTCTACGGCGAGGTGCTGCTGCAGCTCGACCGCCCAGAAGACGCGATCGCGCAGTTTGAAGACCAGTTGCTCTACACCCCCAACCGGCCACGTACCTTGCTGGGGCTGGCCCGCGCGCAGTCCGCCGCGGGCGACGAGGCGGCCGCCTCCGCGTCGTACGAGAGCCTGCTCGAGATGTGGTCAGGCGCGACCGAGCCGAAGGAACTTGCGGAGGCGCGGGAGTTCGTTGCCGCCTCCGCGTGAGGCCGCTGGGGTGACGTGACCTTCGAGACCGAGTTCGAGACCAGACACAGCGACTGCTTCGCCGCCACCGG
>JAPOXA010000104.1 GCA_026707325.1 Acidobacteriota bacterium
AGGTCAGGAACGCCGCCTGATCAACTCGCCAATCCACAACTTTCGGCAATACCTCGCGACTGGCGTGGCACGACCGGGGTTGGGACGGTCGGGTGTGCGACGCGCCACACCTCAACGCTCACTGCATTGTCCACCAGCACATCCGCGACGCACGGGATGACGATAGAGAGCGCGAGTTCGCGGGTTCGGCCCTAGCCGACTTGGACGGCTGGCAGCCGCCGTGCTCGCGTGATCCGGCCGCATACGCTGAACGGGGCTTCGAAATCGTTCATCGGGATCCGCTCGAGTTTCGTCGGCTTCAGTCGGTAAAGGAAGATCTGCCTCCGTACTCGTGCTGCCCGGCACCGTATCGCTGGATGCGCGAAGAGTTCTTCCAAGAGGTCTGTGAGACAGAGGACCTGATGATCCGGGGTCCGGAGGAGGCCCGGAGACATGGGTGGATCTTCGAGCCAGACCGCCAGCGGGCGCTCCTCACGCGGTTTTGGGGAAAGCTAAAGCCTCGCAGCTCACTGATCTTCTACTACTGCAATCACGGGAATCCGCTCGACGAGAACACGCGTCGCATCGTGGTCGGCGTGGGGAGGATCGAGGAGGTTGGCCCCCAGCTCTACTTCGGGAGCACGAGCCGGTACACGGACCAGTACCCCGTCTGGTCGCGCCGAATCACTCAGTCCTATCCGGGCCAGGGCGTTCGGATTCCGTACCAAGAGTACCTGCGGGAAGGGCGTTCAGCGGAGGGGATCATCTGTCGGGTACCAGGGAATGCGCTGCTGCCCTTCTCGTATGGTGGCGAACATGTTTCCGACGACGTTGCCGTCTCCATTCTTGAACGCGTCATTCAGTGCGTTGAGCGTGTCGGTGCGGACGGCCACGTAGCTGGAGCTTGGGATCAGCGTCTTGCTTGGTTGAACGATGTGCTGGCCGAGACCTGGAGCGGCCGTGGTCCATTCCCCGGTGCCGGGAGTGTGCTGCAGTACCTTGGCTTCTCGAAGGGCACTTCGTTCCAGAGGGCCGTATTGAGTCCGATGGCGAAGCGGGGCGAGAACTCTTGGGCGTATGTTCTCTCAATTCTCGAAGGGAGAACCGAGCCGGACAGCGGACCCCATCATGGGGGACTTCTCAAGGCCCGCCAGCGGTGGGGTGTGTTGAAGTCCCGCCAGGCCCTCCTGTCCAAGCTCGCCCGGTTCGAACTCACTCCGGCACAGGTCCAACGCATCGCGAATCCCGAACAGCGGGCGGCTAGCGGGATCGACGCTACGGAGGATGCGCTCGTCGCCAACCCCTACATTCTTTCCGAGAGCGATCTCGGGGCGGCCGACTCCGACCCGGTGGCGCTTGAGACCATCGATCACGGCGTTTGGCCCTCTGGGGAGGCCTCCTTGTTCCCGGCCGACGACGAGGTTTCGCACGACGACAAGCGTCGAGTCCGTGCTGTCGGTGTCGCTGTGCTGCGTGACGCATCCGCCGACGGGGACACGTTCCTAGCGCTCCCAGACTTCCTGCACCGAGTTCTCCGACGCTTCCCCGAGAAGAGGGCTTGTCAGCCGGACCGAGAAGTGGTACTCGCCGAGGCGGACTTCTACCAGCAGCTCCTGTGGACTTCCTTTGATTCCGACCCTCAACTCGTTGCTCTCAAGCAACTCCATTCCCTGGAGCGGCACGCCGCGGCCGTCATGACGCGTCGGGCCAAGAGGGTGAATCCTGCTGCTGATCCGCCGATCGACTGGCTTGCTGCGCTTGTAGAGCTCTTCGGCGACCCCAACTCCGAGCGCCAGCGCATCGCGTTGCGCGAGAAGGTTGCAGCACTGCAGAAGCTCTTCGTGCGGCGGCTGAGCATCCTGACCGGAGGAGCAGGCACAGGGAAGACCTCGGTCCTCAGTGTCTTCCTGAAGGAGTTGGTGCGCGCTGAGGGTCGGCATCAGACTCTCTTGCTCGCGCCAACTGGGAAAGCACGCGTTCGCCTCTCGACCAAGACCGGGCGCAACGCGATGACCGTTCACCAGTTCCTGCTGAAGCAGGGTTGGTTCGTGCCCGAGATCTTTGCGCTCAGGCAGGAGAGCGACCAGAACCGCTTCCAGTCGACCACGGTCATTGTTGACGAGTGTTCGATGATCCCGACCGATCTCTTCGGGACGCTGCTCCGAGCCCTCGATTCGGGACTGATGCGTCGACTGGTTTTGGTGGGCGACCCAGACCAGCTTCCGCCGATCGGTCCCGGACGGCCGTTCGCGGACATCATCGAGTGGCTACGCAAGGAGCAAGCTGAGTGCATCGCTCCGCTAAGTGTCTGCATGCGTACTGCTGACGAGGAGGGGGCAGCGGTCGAGGACAGCGTGGCGCTAGCGCTCGCCGACGGCTATCGAACTTCGGTCGTTAGCCCCGGCGACGACGAGATCCTGGCCGCCGTGGCACGGGGGGAGTCGACGGGTGACTTGGAGGTCGCGTTTTGGAACGACCATGACGAGCTACTTAGGGAGTTGAGGAAACGGATGGCGACGAACTTGGGGATTCGCGACGACGACTACAGGAGCTTCAACCACTCCTTAGGCATCGACGCGGAGGAGTGGGAAGAAAGTGAGGCTTGGCAGATCCTCTCTCCTACTCGCGCTCAGTACTTCGGAACGGACGACATGAACCGTCGCATCCAGCGGGAGTACAAAGGCGGGCTCCTCGCCCAGGCACGGAAACCCGGCTCCCGCTCTCCCCGACCCTTTGGGGATCACGAGATTGTCTGGACCGACAAGGTGATCCAGGTCGTCAACCAAAGCCGCAGGGGCTACCCCCGAGGCGGCGGCCTGGACTACGTGGCGAACGGCGAGATCGGGATCGTCAGTCGAACAGCCAAGGGAAGAGGATCGCCTTATCTCGACGTTGTGTTCTCGACCCAGACCGACGTGTCGTACCGGTACTTCGGGAAGCAGGTCGACGACAGTCTCGAACTCGCTTACGCCCTGACGGTTCACAAGGCGCAGGGCAGCGACTTCGACAAGGTGTTCTTGGTCATTCCGCAGAAGGCCTCGACTCTCTCCCGAGAGCTGGTCTACACGGGCCTCACCCGCTTCCGCAAGAAGCTAGTCCTGTTGATTGAGAAGGACATCGAGCCGTTACGTCGATTGCGGAGCCCGGACTGTTCGGACACTCGTCGACGCAACACACACATGTTCACTCTGGCTCTCCGCCCGGACGACGTGAAGAGGCCCCATCTTGAAGCGCTCATTCACCGCACGCGGAGGGGCGTTGCGGTCCGCTCCAAGAGCGAAGTGGTTGTGGCGGACATCCTGGACGCGCTCGGAATCAGCTACTTGTACGAGGAACCCCTGTACTCGCGATCGAACCCGAAGGACTTTCGGTTGCCGGACTTCACCGTTGGCTTTGAGGGAGACGTCTACTACTGGGAACACCTCGGCATGCTGAACGTGCCGACCTACCGCGACACGTGGGAACGTAAGCGACAATGGTACGAGGACAACGGCTACGCCGACCGGCTCATCACGTCGGAGGACGGGGCCGACGGTAGTATTGACGCCGCCCTGATCGAGCGGATCGCCAGGAAGCGGATCCTGGAAGAGTGAAGGAGGTCCACTGAGGTTCGTCCCCGTGCGGGTTCCCCTCTGTCAACACAGAAATCAGCGCGTTGAGTGGCGGAGGGCGCAGGTTGGCAGGAGCCGCGAACGGCGGGGGGTGACGGCCTGCGGGGAGGCCTACTTCATCGCCGCGATGATGGCCCGCGCCATCTGCCACGTGGACGAACGGCCGTCCAGGTCGGGTGTCAGACTTCGGCCTTCCTCGAGGACGGCGGTCACCGCCCGATCGATGCGCTCCGCCTCCTCGTAGAGGTCGAAGTGCCGGAGTAGTGCGATGGCGGGGGTGAGCAGCGGCAGCAGGTTCGCCTGGCCGGTACCGATCAGGTGCGGCGCGTCGCCGTGGACGGCCTCGAAGACGTGGCAGTCGTCGCCGACGTTGATCGCGTGGCCGGTGGAGATGCCGCCGGCGAGGCCGGCGCCGAGGTTGCTCAGGATGTCGCCGTAGAGATTCTCCATCAGCATGACGTCGAAGTCGTACGGATTCAGCACGAGGCGCATGCAGGCCGCATCGACGATGCAGTCGTCGACCTCGATGTCGGGGTAGCCGGCGGCGACCGACCGGACCGTGTCCAGGAACAGGCCGTCGCTCTGCTTCATGATGTTCGCCTTGTGGATCACGGTGATCCTCTTGCGGCCGTGTCGTCTGGCGATGCGGAAGGCGTAGTCGGCGATCCGGCGGCAGGCGTCGCGGCTGACCACCTTCATGCTCTCGACCACGCCGTCGACAATCTCGTGCTCGATGCCGCGGTAGACGCTCTCGGTGATCTCGCGGATCAGCAGCACGTCCAGGCCGGGATAGCGGGTGGGGAGACCCGGCATCGACCGGACCGGGCGCACGCTGGCCCAGAGGCCCAGCATCTGCCGGAGCGCGACGTTCGGGTTCTGGGGCCCGGGGCCGACCCGCACGGCGTCGGGGCCAGGACCGATGAGCCGCGTCTTGAGCGCCACCCGGCAGTCGCGGATCGCCTCGGCGGCTTCGCCGAGAACGGTTTCCGTGTTCCGTCGCACCGCGGTCGGCACGTCGACTCGGACGAAATCGAAGCGGGCGCCCGCTGACTCCAGGATCTCCAGTACCGGCGGCGCGGTTTCGGCGCCGATGCCGCTGGTGCCGACGATCAGGGCCACGCTGGGCCGCGCCGTGTCCCGTTCCGCCCTCGAGCCGGCGTCGCCGTTCGCGCTCATGGGCCGGCCTCCCGCTCCCGGGCAACGCCCTCGAGCTCGTGGAGAAGAGCGTCCGTGAGCTCGGACGTGTTGGCCGAGCCTCCCAGGTCGCGGGTCAGGGACTTGCCGTCGACGAGCAGTCGCTCGACGCCCGTTCGGAGGTGGTCCGCGGCGTCGGCCTCGCCCACGTAGCGGAGCATCAGCTCCGCCGACAGAATGAGGGCGATCGGGTTGGCGAGGTCGCGGCCGGCGATGTCGGGGGCGGTGCCGTGGACGGCCTCGAAGACGGCGCAACCGTCGCCATAGTTCGCTCCCGGGACCACGCCGAGGCCTCCGACGAGGCCGGCGCAGAGGTCGCTCATCAGGTCGCCGTCGAGGTTTCCCATGACCAGCATGTCGAAGCGGGTCGGGTCCGTGGCGAGTTCGAGCGCGAGATTGTCCAGCGGCAGGTAGTCGACCTGGAAGAAGGGGTAGCGCCGCGCGCACTCGCGGGCGCAGTCCAGGAACAGGTTGTCCGACAGCGGCGTGATGGACGCCTTGTGCACGATGGTGAGCCTCTTGCGGCCGTGGCTGCGGGCGTACTCGAACGCGAACTGCATGATGCGGCGGGAGGCGTCCCGAGTGACGATCCTGAGCGCCTCGACCACGCCGTCGACGACCTCGTGCTCGCGGCCGCTGTAGAGCCCCTCCGTGTTCTCGCGGACGATGATCTGGTCGACATCCTGGTAGCGGGCCAGGGTGTTGCCGGGCATCGAGCGCACGGGTCTGACGCAGGCGAACAGATCCAGGGATTGCCGCAGGAGGACGTTGACGCTGCGCCAGCCGCCCGCTACGGGTGTCTGGAGCGGCCCCTTGATGGCGATCCGGTTGCGGCGGATCGAGTCGATCGCCTCGTCGGGGAGCGGCGAGAGTCCCTGGTCGACCGCCGTGCTGCCGGCCACGACCGGTTCCCATTCGATCCGGCCGCCGGTGACGAAGTCGACCGCGCGCACCATCGCCTTGCTGACCTCGGGGCCGATCCCGTCGCCCGGAAGAAGGGTGACCGCGTACTTCAAGCCGTGTCTTCGACCATCGCCTCGATCAGGCAGGGGCCCGGTTCGGCGAAGCCGCGTTCGAGCGCCTCCGTCAGCTCTTCGCCGGTCCGCACCTGGACGGCCGGCATGCCGAAGCCGCGGGCCAGGTCGAGCCACTCGACGCGAGGACCGGAGAGGTCGGTCAGGTTGACGCTCTGCGGCCCGAGTTCTTCCACGCCGGCGCGATGGAGCTCCACCTGGAGGATGCGGTAGACGTCGTTCGCGAACACCAGGTTCACGACGTCGACTCCTTCGCGGACCTGGCTCCACAGCGCCTGGATCGTGTAGAGGCCGCTGCCGTCGCCCTCGAGGTTCAGGACCTTGCGGTCCGGACAGGCGATGGCGGCACCGAGGGAAGCCGGCAGGCCCATGCCGATGGCGCCGCCGTTCTCCTGGAGGTAGGTGTGGGCCGGCGCGTTCATCGTCGCGGGATAGAAGCCGGCGCCGGCGGTGATCCCCTCGTCCATCACGATCGCCTGCTCGGGCAGGGTGGCGGCGATCGCCTGGGCCGCGACCCGGACGCCGATCGGCCCTGTGGGCGTCGGCGGCCTCTCGACACCGCGGGCCGGCGGTTCCTCCTTCGCGCCGAGCGCACCGGCCAGCTCGCGGAGGGCGTGGCCGCTGTTCTCCGTCGGGTGGCTGAGGACGACGACGTCCGTGGACTCCGGGATCAACCGGCTGACGCCGCCCTCGTAGCCGAAGAACGCGACGGGGTCGAGCGCGCCGGCCAGGACCACGGTGTCAACGCCGCGGAAGAACTCCACTGCCTGTTCCGGGAAGTAGGGGACTCGCGGGAGAAGCGGCAGGTGGTGCCCGCGCTCCATGCGTCCACAGAAGGTCTCGGCGGCGAGCCGGCAGCCCGTCTTCGCCTGCACCTTGGCCGCCTCGCGCTGGGCGGCTTCCGTGAAGCCGGAGCTGCCGAGCATCAGCATCGTTCGCTCACCCTTCGACGTGGCGGCGCGGGCCCGGTCGATGGCGTCGGGACCGACCAACCCACCGGGCGGGGGAGTCGGTTCGACGATCGGGCCGTATGCCTCGTTCCACTGGCAGTCGGTCGGCACGATCAGGGTCGCGACCTGTCCGGGATGGCGGCTGGCCGCGGAGATGGCGTCCGCCATGTCGCGGGAGATGTGCTCGGCGGAGGCCGCGGTGCGCTGCCAGTCGGACACTGCCCGGACCAGACTCTCGACCTCGGTGTTGAGCGGCGGATCGTAGTTCCGGTGCCAGGTCGGGTGGTGGCCGATCACGTTGACGAGGGGAGTGCGTCCGCGGCGGGCGTTGTGGAGGTTCGCGAATCCGTTCGCGAAGCCCGGTCCGAGGTGGACGAGAGTCAGGGCGGGTTTGCCGGTCATCCGGCCGTAGCCGTCGGCTGCGCCGGTGGCCACTCCCTCGAACTGGGCGAGCACGCCGCGCACGCCGGGAATCTCGTCGAGCGCGGCGACGAGGTGGATCTCCGAGGTGCCCGGATTCGCGAAACAGACTTCGACGCCGGCGTTCGCGGCGGTCCGGAGCATGGCCTGGGCGCCGTTCATCGGAGCGGGAGGGTAGCAAGCCGCCTCATCGGCGCTCGCGTCCTTCTTGCGCTTCCGCGGTCGGGGTTCGGGACTCGAGCGGCAGTGCGGTCGTGCGCTTGATCTCGTTCAGCACGATGCTGGTGAGCAGCCGGTCAACGCCGGGGATGGCGGCGAGTTCGTCCGCCAGGATGTGCTCGAGGTGCCGGTAGTCGCGGGCCACGATCTTCAGCAGGTAGTCGTGCTCGCCGGTCAGGAAGTGGCACTCGAGCACTTCGGGGAGCTCGCTGATCACCTTGCTGAAGCGGCGCACCGCGTCCGCTTGGTGGTGCGTGAGGAAGACCTGAACGAAGCAGAGCAATCCGAGATTCACGGCGTTGCGATCCAGCAGGGTGACCTGACGCTGGATCACGCCGCGGTCTTCGAGTTTCCGGAGGCGCTTCTTCAGGCCCGAGGCGGAGAGTTCGACCCGCCGGGCGATGTCGGCATCGGTGCGGTTCGAGTCCTCTTGCAGCAACTCGAGGATCGCGTAGTCCGTGGCATCGAGGGGGCGGCCGACCGAGCGCTGCGACTCGGTGCTCTGGTGGTTGCTCTTGGAGTCCATTGGGCGGATTCTTGCACAGAGTGGGAGTTGGCCCGGACGAGAGTGTGGAGAGTGGAATTTTCACTTGTTCGCACCTATTGGTCATGATAGCGTCCCACAAATGGCTGTTGAGATACATCGTGGCACCAGGAACGGCGCCTTCCCTCCGCCGATTGGCGGGCAGCCGCCCCGGCAACCCGCGATGGCGCACCTGCTGGCGCCTTGGCTGCGCGGCCGCGAACGTTCCCTGTTGCGCCGCCTGGTGAACCAGGGTGCTCGCCGCGACGTGATGTCGCTGGCCGGCGGCCTGCCCGCGGTGGACCTGTTTCCGGCCGAAACCTACGGCGCGAAGCTGTGCGAGCTTCTGGCCGACCCGTGCTCCGTGCAGTACGGGCCGCCGAGCGAGGCGCTGAAGGAGCAGGTCGCTCTCCTGATGCGGCGCCGCGGCGTTCCGTGTCGCCCCGAGGAGATTCTGATCACGGCGGGCGCCCAGCAGGCGTTGCGGGTGGCGACGGAAGCCCTGGTGGCGAGGGGCGAGTGCGTCGCTCTGGAGCGCTTCGTCTACACCGGGATCCGCGAGGCCCTGGCGCCGCGCTCGCCACGGATTCTCACGCTGCCCGGCAGCCTGGACGACGGGCTCGACGTGGAGGCCCTGGAGCGGTATCTGCTGGCCGGGGAGCGGCCGCGTCTCGTGTACGTGATTCCGGATGCACACAATCCGCTCGGGGTGAGTCTGACTCGCGAGAAACGTGAGCGACTCGTCGTTCTGGCCGAGGACTACGACTTCGCGATTCTCGAGGACGATCCGTATGGCCTGCTGTGCTGCGACGGGGAGTTCGAGCCGCCGCTCGCCGCTCTCGACTCGGAGCGGGTCGTTCATGTCGGCACGTTCTCGAAGATCCTGGCGCCGGCCCTGCGCCTGGGCTGGATGCGCCTGCCGCCGCCGCTGGTTGACACCTTCGCGGCCGTCAAGGAGGCGGGGGACCTCGAGTGCTCCAGGCTGACGATGCTTGCCGTGGGGCGTCTGCTTGCGGACTTCGATTTCGAACGCCATCTCGAGCTCTTGCGGTCCACCTACCGGAGCCGCCGGGACGCGTTGCTCGAAGAGCTGGCGGATCGACTCCCGGACGGCTGTGCGTTCTCCGAACCGGCCGGCGGCATGTTCGTCTGGGTCGAGTTGCCTGCCGGGACGGACGGAGAGCGACTCCTCGAGCGGGCTCAGGTCGAGCAAGGTGTGGCCTTCGTGCCCTCGGCGGCGTTTGCCGATGTCCACGACCACGACGCGCCGGCCAACGCGGTCCGCCTGAGTTTCTCGACGCTGGAACCGGAATCGCTGCGTCGAGCCGTGGCGAAGTTCGCGGCCTGTCTCTGACGAAGGCGGCAAAGCAACACAACAGGAGGAAGAGGAACATGAGTCTGGGAGCAACGGAGACGACAGGGACGAGCTATCTGGCACGAAGTGCCGTCGCGGACGAGGACTTCTTCCCGATCCTCGGCTTCGATCACCTGGAGCTGTACGTCGGCAACGCGAAGCAGTCTGCCGCCTGGTACTGCCACGCTCTCGGCTTCGAGTGCGTCGCGGTCCGCGGCCTGGAGACCGGCGAGCGGGATCGTGCGTCCTACCTGGTCGAACAGGGGGACATCCGCCTCCTGCTGACCAGCGGTCTCCACTCGTCGCATCACGCCGCGCGCTCGGTGCGCCGGCACGGCGACTCGGTCGCGGTGATCGCGCTGTCCGTGCCGGACGCGGACGCGGCGTTCGATGCCGCCGTGGCGCGGGGTGCGGAGGCAGCCGCGGCGCCGGCGACGGCCGCGGACGAGCACGGCGGGTTCCGCCACGCGTCGATCCGTCTCTACGGCGACTGCGTCCTCCAGTTCATCGATCGCCGGGGCTACGGCGGCGTCTTCGGTCCCGGCTTCTGCCCGGCGCCCGTGATCCCCGGTGCCGCTGCCGGGCGGAACTGCGGGCTGGTTGCGATCGACCACGTGGTGGCCAACGTCGAACTGGGGCGGATGAACGAGTGGGCGGCCTTCTTCTCGCACGTGCTCGGTTTCAGCCAGCTCGTCCACTTCGACGACGAAGCGATCTCGACCGAGTACTCGGCGCTCATGTCGAAGGTGATGCAGGACGGCACGGGCGCGATCAAGTTCCCGATCAACGAGCCGGCCGAGGGCCGGAAGAAGTCGCAGATCGAGGAGTTCCTCGAGTTTCACGAGGGACCCGGCGTGCAGCACATCGCCTGCCGGACGAACGACATTCTCGGCACGGTGACGCGGTTGCGCGAGAACGGCGTCGAGTTCCTGCACGTGCCGATCTCCTATTACGAGGATCTGGAGCAGCGGGTCGGGAGGATCGACGAGCCGATCGATCGCCTGGCGGAACTCGGCATCCTCGCCGACCGCGACGAGGACGGCTACCTGCTGCAGATCTTCACCAAGCCGGTCGAGGACCGGCCCACGCTGTTCTACGAGATCATCGAACGGCACGGCGCCACCGGGTTCGGAGCGGGCAACTTCAAGAGCCTGTTCGTGGCGCTTGAGCGCGAGCAGGCGGCGAGGGGGAACCTGTGAGCGCGGTCGAGGCCCCGCCGGTCCTGGTCGCCGGCGGGGACCTGACGACCGGCCGGGCCGACTTCATCGAGCGCGCGCAGACTCGGGGCGACCTGTTCGTCGAGCAGCCCTACGATCTCTACAGCGAGGCGAACCAGGAGACCTGGAGGCGCCTGTACCGGGCGCTTGCCGGGAAGTGGGAGCAGCATGTCCACCCGCGCTTCCTGGACGGCGTCGTGCGTCTGGGGCTCGACCCGGACCGCATTCCCGCGCTCGAGGACGTCAACCGCTTCCTCGAGCCGCTGAGCGGGTTCAGGGCGCGGGCGGTCAGCGGCTACGTGCCGGCCTACCTGTTCTTCGACTGTCTGCGCCGCCGGGAGTTCCCGACGACGATTACTGTCCGCGACGGCGACCGGCTCGACTACCTGCCCGAGCCCGACATCTTCCATGACCTGGCTGGGCACGTCCCGATGCACACGGACCCCGCCTTCGCCGACGTCCTGGTCCGCTTCGGTGACGCGGCGCGGACGGCGGCACTGCGTGCCGGGGACGGCGATTGCCGGAGCGTCGCCGGAGTTTCCAGGGTCGAAGGGGCGCTCAGGGCGCTGGCGCGTTTCTTCTGGTTCACGATCGAGTTCGGCCTGATGCGCCGTCCGGGCGGTGCCGGACTCTGCGCCTACGGCAGCGGCCTCCTGAGTTCGGCGGGCGAGATCGGATACGCGCTCGAGTCTCCCAGGGTGCAGCGCGTGCCCTTCCAGCTCGAATGGGTCGTGAATCAGAGCTTCGAGATCGACTCGCTGCAGCCGCTGCTGTTCGTCGTCGACAGCTTTCGCCACCTGGAGAGCGAAGTGCGTCGTCTGGAACGCTGGCTCGGCGAGGGTCGTCTCGACAACGTCGCTCCGGGCGAGCCGGCGGTCAGCCGCGAGGACCTGCGCTCCTTTCTGGACGCCGGGCTTCAGTAGCCCGGCGGGCGCTTGAAACCGCCGATCCGCTCGCTCAGCCGCCGGGCGAGGTCGAGGGTCGTGCGGTCCTCGAGGAAGGGCCCCGCGATCTGGAGTCCGACGGGCAGGTCGTCCGAAGCGGTTCCGGCCGGGATCACGGTCGCCGGCAGGTAGGCGACTCCGGTGAGGCCGACCCAGAACGTCTGCTCTCCGTAGGCGCGCTGTTCGCCGTTGACCGTGATCCGGCGCGCCCCCATCGGTTCGCTGTGGTCGTGGGGAATCGCGGTAGTCGGCAGGCAGGGCAGGAGCACGGCGTTCCAGTGCTTGAAGAACTCGTGCCACTTGCGGCGCATCTGCAGCCGGCGTTCGTTGGCGGAAAGCCAGGCGCGGTGGCGTTGCGAGGCCCAGCGCGCGGCGAGCGCGCCTTCCTCCTCTTCGCGCAGGCCGCGCTCGGCGAGTTCCTCGATCTCGTCGTGGCTGAAGCCGCCGCACATCGCGGCGCCCAGGAGTTGGCCGAAGACGCGCGTCGCGTAGTCGAAGGTGAAGTCGGGCCGGGCTTCGCGGTCGACGGTGGCGCCGGCGGCCTCGAGTGCGTCCGCGGCCGCTTCGAGCCGTTCCCGCACCCGGCCGTCGATGGGGCAGGACGGTTCCTCGAACCACACGGCGACGCGGTAGTCCGAGATGTTCTCGTGGCGAGAAGGCGGCAGTTCCAACCGGTAGCCGGGTGCGTGCCACTCGTCCGGTCCGGCGAGGAGGTCGAGGCCGAGTTCGAGGTCCTCGACGGTGCGCGCCATCGGCCCGGCGACCGCGATATCGGCCTGGGTCAGCGTGCCGGGCGGTCCCGGAATCTGGCCGAGAGCGGGCACGATGCCATAGCTCGGCTTGTGTCCGAAGACGCCGCAGGTGGAGGCCGGGCCGCGGATCGATCCGCCGATGTCGCTGCCCAGTTCAAACGGAGTGAACCCGGCCGCCAGGGCCGTGGCCGACCCGCCTGACGACCCGCCCGGCGTCCGCTCCAGGTTCCAGGGGTTGTTCGTCTGCCCGAACACCTCGTTGTAGCTCTGCGTGTCGCCAGCGTAGATCGGGAGGTTCGTCTTGCCGAAGATGACGGCGCCGGCGGCGCGCAGGCGGGCGACCGGCACCGCGTCGACTTCAGGAACGTGGCCGCCCAGCTCAGGCGCACCGGAGGTCGTGCGCATGCCGACTGTCTGGAAGGAGTCCTTGATCGTCATCGCGACGCCGTGCAGCGGGCCCAGGTTCCGGCCGTCCGCCAACGCCCGGTCGGCGGCGTCGGCCTCGCGGCGGGCACGGTCGGCGTCGAGGGTGACGACGGTGTTGAGGGGCGGATTCAGACGGTCGACGCGGTCGAGCAGGTGCTCGAGATAGTCGCGGGAAGAAATGCGGCGGGTCCGGATAGCGGTGGCCGCTTCGGTGGCGGACCAGTACGCCGCATCCAGGGCCAGCGCCGGATCGGTGGAGATGACGGGAGAGGGTTCGCTCATGGCGCGCAGGCTAGCAGCGGCACACTCGATGGCACCTCGTTTGCAGCGCACTTGGCCTGATCGAATCAGGATCTGGACTATGGTGTCGGCTCACAGGAGACAGGCATGACAATCGTGAACCTCCATCCGCGGCTCCTTGGCAGGAGTGACTCCTGTCGGGCTCTGCTGGCCGTCCTCGCGGCCGCCCTGGCGTTCGCGTATCCCGCGGGAGCGCAGGAGCCGGACGCATTGTCCTCATCTGAGGTCGCTTTCGGCGAGGAAATCGATGTCCGGGTCGTCAACCTGGAGGTCGTCGTCGAGGACCGCGACGGAGAGCGAGTACGGGATCTGCGTCGTGACGACTTCCGGGTGTTCGTCGACGGTGACGAAGTGGATGTCGAGTACTTCACCGAGGTAGCACAGGGTCGTGCGAGCGACGACAACGGCGAGACGCCGCCCGCCGTCGGCGAGGGTGGGGCGGTGGTGACGAACTACGTCCTCTTCGTGGACGACGATCACAGCCTGGCGGCTTTCAGGCGGCCCGTGCTGGACGGATTCGGGAACGGCTTGGCGGAGCTCCCCTCGCAGGATCAGATCGCGGTCATCGTGCAGAGCCGCAACCGCCTGGAACTTCTGAGCCCGTTCACGATGGACAGGGAGGCGACGCGAGCCGCGCTTGCGGAAATCGACCGGGAGGAGCGCTTCGGCGGCGTGCTCAAGTCTCCCCGGTTTCATCGGGACTATGTCGGCGGTTCGCCCGGACGGGGTCCGTCCAATCGCGTCACCGGGCTCTCCGTGCGGAGAGTGGCCGGTGCGACCGGTGGGCCGGCTCCGCCGGGGGCGGCGTGGGACGTTCGGCGTGACGGGCCGGGGTCGGGAGGCGAGGGAGGCTTCGAGCGGTCGGATGCCGGGGCCGGAGCGGACGGCACCGCCGCGGACCGTCTGTCCGCCGCCGGCATCAGGCTCGCCGAGATGACCCCGCAGTCTCTTGCGGACGAGGCCATGGGCTCGATCCTGGAGCGAGATCTCACCTTGTCGGTCAACGCAGTGATCTCCGCCATGCGCGCGCTCGAACAGCCGGAGGGGCGAAAGGTGCTGCTTCTGCTGGCGGGCCGCTGGCCGGCCGGTGTGTTCCGGCCCGGCGGCCGGGGAAGTGAACTGCGGACGGACCTCGACCTGCTGGACGGCCTGATCGATACTGCGAACCTGCTCGGCTACACGGTGTACCCGTTGGATCAGCAGGCCAGCGCGCCGTACATGACGTGGTGGCAGAATCTCCGCTACATGGCCCGCGACACGGGCGGCATGGCCTTCATGGCGGGAAGCAACCTGGATGCACTGGCGCGAGTAAGCGAGGACACTTCAAACTACTACTGGCTCGGCTTCGCGCCCGAGTACCGGCGTGACGACCGGGTCCACGAGATCGAGGTCGAAGTCCTTCGGCCGGGACTCGAGGTTCGAGCGCGGCGCGGGTACGTGGATCTTTCCCGGAAGGCCGAGGCGGAAATGGAGGCGCAGCGCGCGCTGCTGTTCCCAAGGCAGGGAGCACCCGCCGCCGCGGCTCTGACGGCCCGGGTCGGCATTCCGCGCAAGCTCAGTCGACGGAGAATGGCGGTCCCGATCGACATCGAAGTGCCGCTCGGAGTGTTTCCCGCGCTGCCCTACGGGAACGAGTACCTCCAACGGCTGGAGGTTCGCTTCGCGACGATCGATGACGCCGGCTGGCGGGCCGAACAACCGGCGATTCCACTGGAACTACGGAGCCGTTCCGCGCCGCGGCCGGATACCGTGTTCGACTACTACGCCGAGGTCACGATGCGGCACCTGCCTCACACGGTCGTCGTCACGGTCCACGATCCTGTCTCGCGCGAGACCGCGAGCGCCCGGCTGGAAGTCGTGCCGTGAGACAATGACTCTTGAATGGCGCTTGGTTGAACGCAGGCTGACCTCAAGCGAGATCGTGTGCAGGCGTAGGTCGCTGGCGGCCCTGAGCTTCGTATTGTGCCTGGGTTGGCCGTCGGCTGCCGCCCCCCAGCCGCCGGCTCAGACGCCTCCCGCGGATCTCTTCTTCGGCGAGGAGATCGACGTCCGGGTGGTCAACCTGGAAGTCGTGGTCGAGGATCGGTCCGGCAACCGCGTGCATGGGCTCGAGGCGGACGATTTCCGGCTCCTCGTGAACGGCGTCGAGGTCGAAGTCGACTACTTCACCGAGATTCTCGAGAACAGGGCGGTGGAGTCGCGGGACGGTGGGGCGCCGCCGGCGATTGGCGACGGTGATTCCGTGCCGACGAACTACCTCCTCTTCGTGGACGACGATCACACCCATGTGACGTTCAGGCGGCCCGTCGTCCGCGGGTTCGCGAAGCAGTTGGCGAACCTCGGCCTTCGGGATCAGGTGGCCGTGGTCGTGCAAAGCCGCCGCCGGCTGCAGGTGCTGAGTCCGTTCACGACGGACCGTCGGCGAACCCGCGACGCGCTGGGGGAACTCGAGCGCGGGCGCCCGTTCGGCGGCGTGCTGACGTCCCCGCGGCTGATTGACCAGGCGCGTTTCGCCGACAACCTGACGGCCGGACGGCCGCCAGTCGCCCGAGTCGACGAAGACCTGACCTCCGTTGCCGCCGACCTGCCGTTCGCGGCGATGGACCTGCCGAGCGCGGCGAGCGAAGCGCGGGCGGAGAGCCTGGCGCGTGATCTCGAGTTCTCCGTCACGGCCGTTAGTTCGACGATGCGGTCGCTCGACGCGCCCCTGGGCCGCAAGGTGCTGTTGCTGGTGGCGGGCGATTGGCCGATCGGCTCATTCCGGCTGGCAGGCCAGGGGATCGGTCTCCGCTCGGACTGGAACATCCTCGACGCGCTGATCGACACGGCAAACGTCCTCGGCTACACCGTCTATCCGGTGGATCAGCAGAAGCGGCCGAGCCTGATGCGCTGGCAGAACCTGCGGCAGATGGCGGAGCGGACGGGCGGCCGAGCCTACGTGGCCGGTGCGAACCTCGGAGCACTGCGGAGAGTCAGCGAGGACACCTCCAACTACTACTGGCTCGGATTCGTGCCGGAGTACCGCCGCGACAACCGGGCCCACGAGGTTCGGGTCGAACTCCGGCGGCCCGGCCTGCGGGTCCGCTCGCGTACGGGCTACGTCGACCTCTCTCGCCGGGCTGAAGCTGATATGGAGACGCAGGGTCGGCTGCTGTTTCCGGACCGCGCGCGCACACACGAGGAGCCGGCGCTGCGGGTCGAGTTCGGGGAACCGGAACCGACCGGGCCGTTTCGACGCAAGATGCTGTTGCCTGTGACGGTACACATCCCCGTCGGCTACTTCCCGGTGTTTCCGTTTGAGGGCCGTTTTCTGGCCCGACTGGAGCTCCGCTTCGCGGTTGTCGACCGGAACGGACAGCAGGCGCGGATTCCGGTCATTCCGGTCAGCCTGGCCGGCAGGACACAGCCGGCGCCGGATGCCGTCGTTCCCTACGACGCCGTCCTGACCCTGCGCCGCAGATCGCACGACATCCTTGTCTCCGTGCACGATCCGGTGAGCCGCCAGACGGTCAGCACCCGGACGGAAGTCAGGTTGCGAATGGAATCGACGACGACTGGCGGTTCGCCTTGACCCTGGTCGACGGCGTCGGCGGCGCTTTCATCTTCAGCGAGGACCCGAAGCGGCTCGCCGACTGGTACGCGGAGCACCTCGGCATCGAGTTCGAGGGCAGCGAGGAGTTCGGCGCCTTCTACGTCCGCTACGTGGCTGCGGACCCGGACGACCCCGCCTGGGTCATGGACACGACCTTCGCGATCATGAAGGCGAAGGGGCCGGTGCCGCGGATGGCGCGCAACGAGGGCGCGGAACAGGCCGACATGTACGGCGATCAGCCGTTCATGGTGAACCTGCGGGTCCGCGACCTGGACGCGGTACTGGAGCACCTTGCCGCGCGGGGCGTCGAGCCGCGGCGCAGGGACGACGAGGGCTACGCCCTGTTCGCGTGGATCCTCGACGGAGATGGGAACCGGGTCGAGCTGTACGAGCCCCGGGTCGAAGCGGCTCTCGGCGCCGCGCAGGCCTGATTGCCGCCGCCCCGAAACCCGTCGCAAGCGCCGCGTTTCGGCCCATCCCGTCCTGACCAGCGGCCTCTCGCCGCAGACTTGCTACGCCGCGTTCCGCGGCGAGAGGCTGCTAGTCCAGCCCCAGACAGGCGTCCTTTGCGCCGGCCGGGTTCATCGCCTCGGAGCCTTCGCCGATGTAGGCGATCCTGCCGTCCTTGCCGACCACGTAGGTGACGCGGTTGGCGGCCGTGGGGAATCTCTCCATCATGCCGCCGTACTGCTTGGCAACCTCGCCGCCGGCATCGCTCAGGAGAGCGAAGTCGAGCTCGAGTTCCTCGGCGAACCGCTTGTTCTCGTCCAGGACATCGGTGCTGATGCCGAAAACGATGGAATCACTGCCCGTGAAATCGGAGATACCAGCCTGGTATCCCTTCATTTCCATCGTTCACCCGGAGGTGAAGGCCTTGGGGAAGAAGGCCAGGACGACGTTCTTCTGGCCGGCGAAGGAGGACAGGGTCACCTCGTTGCCGTCCGTGCTGGGCAGCGTGAAGTCCGGGGCGGCGTCGCCGACGGCGAGCTCGGCGGCGGCGGGGCCGGCGGAGGCCAGGGCGACTGCCGTCGCCAGCATTGCGGTGGGTGCGAAGAGTCTCATGGGTTCTCCGTTGTCGGTAACGCCTGCCTGGTGGGTTCCGGACCGGCGCGTCCTTTGCTTCTCTGGGCGGCGCGGAGTGTAGCAGCGCCGGCCCGCTTCGCTACACTCCAGCGGCCGGAGGATCCGTCCGTCGGCCGAAACGGAGCCTTGAACAGGGAGTCGACCTGATGAAGAAGCCGACCGCAAGTTCGATCGCCTTGCCGCAGAGTGTCGTCGGAATCCTCTGCGCTGCGCTGATCCTCCCGGCTGCCCTGTCCGCCGCGGACGGCGACGGCGACATTCCGCGTACCGCGAGCGGGCGTCCGGACCTGACCGGTGTCTATGACATCGCCACGTTGACGCCGCTCGAGCGGGATCCGAAGTTCGGGGAGAACCTGTACCTGACCCCGGAAGAGGCCGAAGAGATCGCCCGGACGGTCGCCGACCGCCGGGCCGCCGATCTCGAGGCCAGCGATCCGACCCGGGAGGCGCCGCCGCCCGGTGGCGACGGCTCCCCGGGCGCAGCCGGCAACGTCGGCGGCTACAACGATTTCTGGCTCGACTACGGCAGCCGCTCGATCTCCATCGACGGCAGGTTCCGCACGTCGCTCGTCTTCGATCCGGCCAACGGCCGCTTGCCGGAGATGACGCCGGAGGCGCAGCGGAAGCGGATCGCCTTCTTCACCCTCTTCCGCGAGAACACGGGCACGGCCTGGTGGCTGAAGAACGACGGCCCTGGCCCCTACGACGACATGGAGCAGCGGCCCCTCGGCGAGCGCTGCATCCTCGGGTTCGGCTCGACCTCCGGCCCCCCGATGCTGCCGACGGCCTACAACAACCTGAAGCGGGTGGTGCAGACCGAGGACCACGTGATGATCCTCGCCGAGATGATCCACGACGCCCGCATCATCCGCATCGGCGGCGAGCATCTGCCGGACGGGATGACGGCCTACATGGGCGACTCGGTCGGCCGCTGGGACGGCGACACGCTCGTCGTCGAGACGAGAAACTTCGGCGGCAAGCCCGGCATGTACACCTACGGCGCCGGCGAGGAGTTGAAGGTCGTCGAGCGCTTCAGCCGCATCGATGAACACACGCTGAACTACAGCTTCACCGTCGAGGATCCGACGACCTGGGAGACGGCCTGGAGCGGAGAGTTCCCGTGGCCGACCGCCGCCGGCCGGGTCTACGAGTACGCCTGCCATGAAGGGAACTACGCGCTCGGCAACATCATGCGCGGCGCCCGGTTGCTCGAGGCCGATGCGGCCGCCGCAGCCGGCGGCGAGTAGCGCTCCGCGCCGCCGGTTTGCCGGCTCAGTGCTGGCGGCCGCCGCCCTCGTGTGCGCGGCTTGTGCCGGGCCGACGTTCGACGGTCCGGCGCTCGATGGCGTGCCGCCGGGTTTCGAGCTCCACCCCGCGTTCACGCTCGAGCTCGCGGCCGCCGAACCGGTAACCGTCGATCCGATCGACCTCGCCTTCGACGAGCGGGGTCGCGCCTTCGTCCTTGAACTGCCGGGCTACCCCGACATGGAGCGGCCGGCCCGGATCGTGGAGCTCTCCGACGACGACGGCGACGGGCGCTGGGAGGGCCGGCGGCTCTTCGCGGACGATCTCGGCATGGCGGACTCGATCCTGCCGTGGCGGCGCGGGCTGCTGGTGGCGGCGCCGCCGCACCTCGTCTACCTCGAGGACACGGATGGCGACGGCCGGGCGGATCGCCGCGACGTGCTCCTGAGCGGCTTTGCCGAGGGCAATCCCCAGCACAACGTGAACGCGCTGCGCTACGGCCTGGACAACTGGGTGCACGGCGTCAACGGCGGCAACGGGGCCCGCGTCTTCTGGCCGGGCGCTCCTGACCAGGCCGAGGACATCGGCCAGGACGACTTCCGGGTCGACTTCGACTCCGGCCGCTTCGAGCGCACCGGGCGTGGCGCGGGCGGCTTCGGCATGACGTTCGGCCCCTGGGGTCGCGCTTTCGGAACCCACAACCTGGACCATCTGAGCCAGGTCGTCCTCTCGCGCCGCTACCTCACCAGGCTGCCGGCGTCCTGGCGGAACGGCCGGCTGCGTCTGGCGGCGCCGGCGGGCGGCGGTCCGGCCGAGCTGTTTCCGATCGGCGTGCGGCAGACCCGCCCGAATCACCCGGAACAGTCGAGCCGCTTCTCGGCCGCCTGCGCGGTCACGGCGTACGCCGGCGGCGCGCTCGACGGTCCATTGGACGGCGCGGCCCCGGCACGCCGGGGCCTGAACGTCTTCGTGGCCGATCCGTCGGCGAACGTGGTTCATCGCGCCGTCGTCAACACGGCGGGCGCCTCCGCGGAAGCCGGCCGCGGCCGGCCCGGGGTCGAGTTTCTGGCCTCGACCGATCCGCTCTTCCGGCCGGTCAACCTGACGGTGGGGCCGGACGGTGCGCTCTACGTGCTGGACATGCACCGCGGGGTTGTCGAGCACCCCGAGTGGATTCCGGACCCGATGGAAGCGGAGCTCGACCTGTACGAAGGCGACGATCGGGGCCGCATCTACCGCGTCGTGCCTGCCGGCGGCCTGCCGTCGGAGCACAGGGACTTCGGCGGCTTCGAGCGCTCGCGGCCCGGCGAGCTCCTCGACGCGCTGTCCAGCCCGAACCGGTGGCGGCGGCTGACCGCGCAACGCCTCCTCGTCGAGGAGTTCGCGCAGGATCCGCCGGAGACGGTTGTCCGCGAGCTCCGCGACCGGCTGGAGAGTGCGCTGCCGCTCGGAAGACTCCACGCGCTCTGGACCCTGAGCGGAATCGGCGGGCTCGACCGGGTGTCTCTCGGTGCGGCGTTCGCCGACCTGGAACCGGAGCTTCGGCGCAACGCGATTCTGGCGTTCGAGGAGATGCTCTCGACCGCAGCAGTCGCCGGTCCGCTCGATCCCGAGCCCTTGTCACAGGGTGGCTGGGTGACGCTCGCAGGCGAGTTGGTGGCCTCGATCGACGATCCCGACCCGGGCGTACGGCTGCAGGCGGTGCTGACCGCCGGACTCGTCGTTGGATCGGAGGCCGTGGGCGGCAGCTTCCAGGGCACGGCGATCCGGGCGGTGGTCGAGGAGGCGGCCCGGCTCGGAGGCGAAGCACCGCCGTCGGTGCCTGCGCGGGTCGTGCCCTGGCTGCAGCTTGCGGCGGTCGCGGTCCTCGCCGAGGATCCGGTGCGCTCCCTCGGACTGTTGCTTCAGGCCGGCGATGCCGGCGGCGAGGGGGTCGAGCGGGTCGCGTCCCTGGTTCCCGCGGAACGCGTGGCTGAGGTCGCCACCGACGATCAGGTGCTGAGGGCCCTGTCGGGATCCGGGGCCGGTGCTTCGGCTACGGGCCGTGCCCTGCTCGCGGGTTTGACCGTGGCTGCCGCCGGCGCCGGAGACAGGGGAGTTGACGCTTCGGGCCTGTCGGCGCCTCTGCGTCGCCTGCGACAGTCGGACGACGATGCCCTGGCGGCCGCCGCCTGGCGGCTGAGTTCCGCCGTGGATGCCCGGCCGACGGCGGAGGAGGTCACCCTTCTCGACTGCGCCGGCGTCCGGGCGGCCGACCGGAGCCGCCCGGTGGAGGAGCGGCTTCAGGCGGTCGCCCTCTTCGGTCTTCGCCGGCACTGGCCTGGGGAATCGGAAGATGTCGACCTCTCGTGTCCGGACGCCGCCGCCGCGGCCGGAACGGGTTCGGCCAGCGGAACCTGGCTGGAGCGGATGGGTTCGCTGCTCGAGGTTGGGCAGCCGCGCGAGATCCAGCGCGCCGCGATGGCGGAGCTGACGTCGGCGGACGAGAGCGCGGTCACGGCGTACCTGGTCGGGCGTTGGCCGTACCTGGGACCGGACGCCAGGCGCGACGCTGGCAGCTACCTGATTCGCGGCCGTGGCCGGCACGAGGCGCTGCTCGACGCGCTCGAGAGCGGCCGCATCCGGCTCGGGGAGATGAACTTCGACCTGGAGCGGCGCCGCTTCCTGCTGCGTTCGCCCGAGCCGGAGATCCGCCGGCGGGCGCGGGCGCTGTTCGACGACGCCGGCGTCGTCACGCGGGCCGACGCGATTGCGGCGATGCGGCCGGCTCTCGCGCTCGACGGCGATCCGGAAAGGGGCGGGGCCCTGTTCCTGGAACTCTGCGCCCGCTGCCACCGGAGCGCCGGTGCCGGCAGCGGGCCGGGTCCGGATCTCTCCGGCATCGGCCGCAAGAGCGCCGAGACCCTTCTGCACGACATCCTGGACCCGAACGCGGCGGTCGACGCCGCCTACGTGAACTACATCGTCGAGACGATGGACGGCGAGGTCCATTCGGGCCTGCTGGCGGAGAGCGCCGGCGGCGGGGTGGCCCTGCGAGCGGCCGAAGACCTCCTGATCGAGGTGCCCGCCGAAAGCGTCCGGGAAGTCCGCAGCGACGGCCTGTCCATGATGCCGGAGGAACTCGAGGCGGGGCTCGAACCCGCGGACATGGCGGACCTGCTCGCGTTCCTGAGTCGCTGACGCGGCAGAATGGTCGCCGCTTCGCGACGCAGTGTTGTCCGCGGGTCAGAAGACCCGCGGCTACATGCCGGCGGGGATGCCGGCGCACCCAGTGCGCGTGCGGCTCTAGGGCCGGCGGAGCGCTTCGATCTCGAGGAACCGCTCCTTCAGGCGGACGGCCTGTTCCAGGTCGAGCACCAGATAGATCTCGTTCGGCCGGGGCCCTCGCCGGAGGTAGTCGTAGAGGTAGCCGGGCAGCTTGTCGTGGCGGCCGAGGGCGCGCCAGAACCCTTCGATCGCCAGCTCGCGGACGCGCTCGGAGAAGGGTGTGACGACCCGGTGCTCGAACGGCCGGAGATCGTGCATCGCCTCGAGCGCCAGGTAGTTCAGCCGGCGGGTCGTCTCGTCGACGGGATAGGACAGGACGGAACCGAAGGGCATCGGGTCGCCGAACCACGGCGGTAGCGACTCGAGCGCGGTGTTTGGCCCGAGCGGGTATGGCTCGGCGCGGGTCGCGTGGTTCGTGTAGAACAGCAGGAGGCCGTCCCAGCCGTTCTGCTCGAGCGCCTCGATCAGGGCGACCGTCGTGTACTGGTGGTCGGCGTGGTTGTCGAGCAGCGGGTTCGCCGTGGCGATCAGGTCAGCGCCGGTCCAGTCCACCTCGCGGCGGAGATCGGCGACGAGTTCGGGCCAGCTCGACCTGAACGGCCGTGTGGCGAGTTGCGGCTCCGTGTTCAGACGCCGGAAGAGACCCGGATCGTCGAGGTCGGCCAGGATCGAACCGACGACCTCGGGCCGCCGCTCGTAGAGCCTTCGGAGGGTGCCGTCGAAGTAGCCCAGGTTGCGTGCCCGGTTGAACGGAACGTCGCCGAGGAACGGCACCGTCAGGCTGTCCCAGGTGCGCATCCAGCCTTTGATCCGGTAGTGCTCGCCGGTGTCGGGGAACAGGCCGCCGTAGTTCTTGCTGCCGTAGTCGCCGGCGGTGACGGTGACGACGTCGGAACGCGTGGTCGCATAGAGGCCGAAGGCGGCAATCTCGGCGTCGTCGGGATGGGGCGCAACGACGAGCACGCGGGTCGACTCGTCGATCGGCGGGTTCTCGAACACCACCAGGCGGGTCGGTCCGAGTTGCCAACCGATCTGCCGGCCGACCATCTCGATCCGGTCGGCGCCCGCCGCGGGCGAGACATTCAGGTAGCGGCGGCCGGTCGAGCGCGGCGCGAAGGACTGGGTGTAGCTCCGGCCGTCCGCGCGGAACTCGATGCTGGGAGAGAGCGATGGCAGCAGCGGCCTGGTCCTGGCCCGGAACTCGAGCAGGGCGGTCACGTTCCGCCTCGACGCCTCGCCGGGCCAGTCGAAGCCGTCGCGACCGAGGCGGACCTCCCAGATCGTGCCGGCGCGCCGGTCTAGAGCGTAGTCGTGGGCCTGCCGGGGATCATGGCGGAAGAAGTTCCGGTAGCCGCTGCCCCGGCAGTGGCCAAACAGTCCGACCGCCAGGACGGCGGTCAGGATCAGGGCAATGCGTCGCCGCTCGCGGGTCATCGCCGGGGGCTTCAGGACCGGGAAGGCGGGGCCGGCGCGCCGACGTATCGGCAATGGCCACGGGCGCCGAGGAGGTCGTCGATCTCGGCTGCCACGGCATCGTCGACGGGCGCGCGGGAGCCGTTCGCGTCGGCGAGGATCGTGCGGTCCCGGAGTTCCAGCTCGAACTCGACCTCGACGCCGCCGTTCCGGCCTCGGCTGCGGCGCCTGTCGAGCAGGTCGCGCAGTTGTTCCAGCTCGTCGTCCGGGGCTCCGGCCTCGCCCCGGAGGTCGAGGTGGATGCGCAGGCGGCGGGCGAGCTTCGCCGGGGCCTCTTCGACCGGTACGACCTTGCCGACCACGAGGTTCGGTTCTTCGCGCCGCCGGTCTACCCGGCCGGTGAAGAACAGCACGGCGCCGCGCTCCAGTTGCTCCTCGTACTCGGCGTAGGCGTCGGCGAACAGCACGCCTTCCACACGCGCGCTCTTGTCTTCGAGCTGGATCATCGCCATCTTCTGGCCGGGATTGCGTCCCTTCCGGGTGCGGGTGGTGCGGAGCGAGCCGAGCAGCGCCCCGAGGACGACCTCCGTGTCGGCCGGCAGCGTCTTCAACTGCTCGACGTTCACGTTGCCGAAGCGTTCGAGCAGCTCGCGGTGGTCGTCGAGGGGATGGCTGGAGGCGAAGAAACCGAGCGCTTCCTTCTCGTGCGCCAGCAGTTCGCCGGCGCTCCAGGGCGGGACCGCCGGCAGTTCCTGGCGGACGTCGTCGTCGGGCTCGGCCGAGTCCTCCGTACCGCCGGCGAACAGGAGGCTGGCCTGGCCGCTCTCGCGGTCGGCCGCCGCCCGCTGCCCCGCCTTGACCGCGGCGCCCAGCGCATCGACCATCGCCGCGCGCTGATCCTTGCCGTGGATGCCGTCGAAGGCGCCCGACTTGATCAGCGCTTCGATGGTCGAGCGGTTGACGGTCTGGAGCGGCACGCGCCGGCAGAAGTCCCACAGGCTGTTGAAACGGCCGCCTTCCTCGCGCGCCTCGAGGATCGCCCGCACCGCCTTTTCGCCGACTCCCTTGACCGCCGACAGGCCGAAGCGGATGTGCCCGTTGCCGCTTGCCTGCTCCTCGCCGGGCTCGAACACGACATGGAAGCGGACGCCGGAGCGGTCGATATCGGGCGCTCCGACCTCGATGCCACGGCGGCCGCCGGGGAGTTTCACGCGCGCGCACTCGTCGACGTAGTGGACCAGCTTGTCCGTGCTGTCGGCGGCGTAGGTGAGGACGGCCGCCATGTACTGGACCGGGAACCAGGTCTTGAGGTACGCCGTCTGGTACGCGAGCAGGGTGTAGCCGACCGAGTGGGACTTGTTGAAGCCGTAGCCCGCGAACTCCTCGATCAGCCCGAACAACCGGGTTGCGTGCTGCTTTGCGAGCCCCTTGTCCCGCGCGCCGTCGACGAAGCGCTGCCGGGCGGCGTTGATCGTCTTCCGGCTCTTCTTGCTGATCGCCTTGATCAGCGTGTACGCCTCGCGGAGCGGTACGTCGCCCAGTTCGTGGACGATCTGCATGACCTGTTCCTGGTAGACCATGACGCCGTGGGTGTCGGCCGTGTGCCGGTCGACGATCTCGTGGACCCGCGGCGTCTCCTCGCGGCCGTGCTTGCGGTCGCAGTACGTCGGGATCAGCGCCATCGGCCCGGGGCGGAAAAGGGCGTTGGCGGCCACCAGGTCCTCGAGCCGGTCGGGCTTCATCTGCAGCAGCAGGTTGCGCATGCCCTCCGACTCGAACTGGAACGTGCCGGCGGTGTCGGCGCTGGCGAAGACCTCCAGCACCGTGGGATCGGCGAGGTCGATGTGGTCGAGATCCAGTGGGTGCCGTCCCTCGGGGCAAGTTGGAACCGCTTCGGCGATCGCCTCCGGCGGCAAGGTCTCGCGCACGAGCTGGCGGCAGCGCTCGATGATGGACAGGGTAGTCAGTCCCAGGAAGTCCATCTTGAGGAGGCCCATCTTCTCGACCGTGGGTCCGTCCCACTGGGTCACCAGCACATCCTTCGAACCCTGGGTGCGGCTGGTGGCCAGCGGCACCAGGTTCTCGAGGGGTTGCGTGGCGATGACCAGGCCGGCGGCGTGAACGCCGCTGTGCCGGGTGATTCCCTCGAGTTCCTGTGCCGTGTCGATGACCTCTCGGACCTGCTCGTCGCTGTCGTAGAGTTCCTTCAGTTCCTTCTCGCGGCCCAGGGCCTGCTCGATCGTCACGCCGAGTTCGGAACCGATCAGCTTCGAGATGCGGTCGACCTGGGCGAGCGGCAGTTCGTGAACCCGCCCGACGTCCCGGATCGCGGCGCGTGCCTTCATCGTGCCGAAGGTGATGATCTGGGCGACGTAGCCGTACTTCTCGCGGACGTACTCGAGGATCTCGGCGCGGCCGTCCTGGCAGAGGTCGATGTCGATGTCCGGGTACTCGCTGCGGTCCGGGTCGGTGAAGCGCTCGAACAGCAGGCCGTAACGGACCGGGCAGGCGTGCGAGAGCCCGAGCGTGTAGCCGACCATCGTGCCGACGCCCGAGCCGCGCGCGGTGGCCGGGATTCCGCGCTTCCTGGCTTCGTTCACGAAGTCCCAGACGATCAGGAAGTAGGCGCTGATCCGCTTGCCGGCGAGGACGGAGAGTTCATGGTCCAGGCGGCGGCGGTGGGCCTCCTCGACGCGGTCGCCGTAGCGCCAGGCGAGGCCCGCCTCGCTGAGTTCGCGCAGGGCCCGGTCGCAGTCGGCATGCAGCGCGGCCAGCTCCTCCTCGCCCGGCTGCACGGCCAGCGGCTCCACGCGGTAGCCGGCGCAGAAGCGGTCGAACCGTGCTCCAGTGCCCGGCGAAGGTTCCGCCGTTCCAGCCGGCAGCGGAGGGGCCTCGACTCGCTCGACCCGCACGAGCGGTGCGTGATTGGCGGAGAAGTCGAGTTCGACGTTGCAACGGTCGGCGATGCTGCGTGTGTTCAGGATCGCTTCGGCCGTCTCCGGCCGGTCGAAAAGTTCGGCCATCTGCTCGGGGCTCTTGACGTAGAGCTCCTTCGGGTAGTGGAGCCGGTCCTCCTGCTCCTTCGACTTGCCGGTCGAGACGCAGATCAGCGTGTCGTGGCTGTTCCAGTCCTCGGCCCTGAGGAAGTGGGCGTCGTTGTCGCAGACGATCGGCAGGTCGAGGTCGGCGGCGAGACGCAGGATCTGTTCGTTGACCTCCTCCTGCTCGGGCGTCTCGTGGCTCTGCAGTTCGAGGTAGAAGCAGGGCTCTCCGTTCTCGTCCGCCGGAAAGGTCTCCCGGTGCCACTCGGCCTCTCGCTTCGCCCGCTCGTAGTGGTCTTCGCCGCCGGTCTTGACGTTGCGCAGGTGGTAGGCGAGCGAGGAACCGAGGTGGCCGTTGATCGCGACCAGGCCCTCGCTCCACCGCTCGAGCGTCCCCTTGTCCATGCGGGGTTTGTAGTAGAAGCCCTCGATGTAGCTGTCGGAGGAGAGCCGGACCAGGTTGCGCCATCCCGTCTCGTTGCGTGCCAGCAGCACCAGGTGGAAGCCTCCGTCGGCGACGCCCTGGGTCTCCTTGAACCGGCGGTCGGAAGTCTCCGTCCTGATGTCGGGCGCCACGTACGCCTCGATCCCCAGGATGGGCTTGACGCCCTTCTTCCGGCAGGCCTCGTAGAAGGCGACGGTGCCGAACAGGTTGCCGTGGTCGGTCAACGCCACCGCATCCATGCCGAATCCGGCGATGCGGTCGACCAGGGGCTCCATCCGGTTGCCGCCGTCGAGCAGCGAGTACTCGGAGTGGAGGTGAAGGTGGACGAAGTCCGGCGCCATCGGGTACGGAGAGTCTACGCCTCGGTCGGAACCTCGAACCGGTCCGCGCCGGGCGGAGACAGCGCCTAGCTTCTCACCGGCGGCAGGCCGACGCAAGCGGGTGTGGAACTGGCCGGCGGGCGGCTTGGCGGCGTCCCCTTGCGTCCTAGTCAGTGTGGCCGCGGCCTGGACCTCCGTCGACTGGAGCACGGCGCTGACCCGGGCGCCCCTGCTGCCCCTGGCCGCGTTGCTGGCGGTGGCGATTCTCGCCGACGGCAGGGAGCGCTCGGCACTCCCCGGATTCGATCCGGAACGTCCGGTCGCGGTAGACGTGGCGGTGCCCGCCCTCGGCGCCGCAGCCTGGCAGCGTACCGACGAAGGGTGGACGGCACGGGTGGACGTCCACGCGGTGGAGCAGGCGGGGCGGCCGGTTGCCGGCCCGGACCGCGCCTGGCTCCGGTTGCGCGGCGAGGGATCGCCGCCGCCCGAGCGACGGCTTCGCGTGCGCGGGTACTTCAGCCGGAGGTCCGCGTACCGCAACCTGAATCTGTCCCGGCCGGGCGATTGGGGCCTGAACGTGAAGAGCCTGGGGCTGATCAGTCCCACGGGAGGACCACCGTGGTGGGGCTTTCGGGTCGCCGCCGAACTGCGACAGCGCCTCCTGCGCCCACTCGACGAGGCACCGGGTGCCGGCGCCCTGCTGGCCCGGGCGCTCGTGTTCGGCGACGCGCGGCGGGTGCCGCCCGAGTGGCGGACGGGGCTCCGGCGGGCCGGCCTGTCTCACCTGCTTGCCGTCTCGGGTCTTCACGTCGGACTGCTCCTGAGCGGCTTCTGGTGGATCTCCGGGGCACTCCCGAGCCGGGTCGGGGCGGTCGGCGCGGTTGCGGTGCTGCTCTTCTATGGATGCCTCGTCGGTCCACGACCATCGCTGCTCCGCGCGTCGGTGATGGCGCTGCTGCTCATCCTGTCGCTGTCCGTCGAGCGGCCGCCGCAGGCGCTCAACTCCCTCTCCGCCGCGCTCCTCCTCATCCTGGCGTTCGATCCGCTGGCCGCGTTCGATCTGGGCTTCCAGCTCAGCTTCCTGGCTACCGCCGGCATCCTGGTGCTGGCGCCCCGGCTGTTGAGGTGGTGGCGGCGGCCTGCCGGCACCGGACAGGTGCGGCCGACGATGGTCGGCCCGAAGGCCCTGATGCTCGGTCTGGCGTCCACGATCGCCGCTCAACTCGCCACCCTGCCCGTTACCGCGGTCGAGATCGGCCTGCTGACGCCGCTCTCGCCGTTGCTCAACTTGGTCTTCGTACCGCTCGCCGCCGTCACGCTCGGCGTCTCGCTGGCCTGGGTCGGTCTGGCGTACGTGGCCTCGGTTCCCGTGCTGGGGGAGATCGCGGAACCCGGTGCTCGCTCTCTGCAGGCGCTTCTCGATCTGCTCAGCCTGCCCTTCGCTTCGCTCGCACACCTGCCGGCGGGCTCCTGGCTGGCCCTGCCCATGAGCGTCGACCCGGTCGCCGCGCTGGCGCTGGCGATCTGGCTCGGCGTCCTGGTGTCCGGGTTCCGGCGCGCCGTCTGGGGGTTGGCGCTGGTTCTGGTTTGCACGCCGGCGCTGCCGGGCGACGAACCGAGCCTGGCGATGCTTGACGTGGGGCAGGGGGAGGCCATCCTGTTGCGGAGCGGCGAGCGAGGTCCGGTGATCCTGGTGGACGGCGGCGGCTACCGGCGGGGGAACTTCGCCGAGGCGGCGCTGCTTCAGGCTCTGGCGGCGGAAGGGGTTCGGCGGATCGACCTGGCGATCCTCTCGCACGGCGATTCGGATCACTGCCGGGGACTGCTCGAGTTGACGTACTACCTGAGGATCGAGCGACTCTGGGCCGCTCCGGTGGAACTGCGCGACGGATGCGGGCGCGCCCTTGCCGAACGTCTGGGCGCGCGGGTGCGGGGAGTCGAACACGGTCACGCCGGCCGGGTCCGGGCCTGGGAACTGGAGGTCCTCCATCCCGGGTCGGGACGCATGGAAGGCGGCAACGCGGCGTCCCTGGTCGTGCGCGGCTGCGTCGATCGCTCGTGTGTGCTGCTCACCGGGGACATCGACGTCAGGGGCGAGCGGGAACTGGTGGCCAGGGCGCGCCGCAACGGGACCACGCTCCGCAGCGCGGTGCTGAAGGTGGCGCATCACGGTAGCCGGACCTCGACCGGCCCTGAGCTGCTGGCGTCGGTCAGCCCGAAGCTGGCTCTGGTGTCGGCCGGCCGACGCAACCCGTACGGCCATCCCTCGCCGGAGGTCGTGTCACGGATGGAGGACCGGGGAGTCCGCATCCTGCGCACCGACCTCCACGGCCGGATCGAGGTTCGCTTCCGCCGCGACGGTTCCGGCGGCCGGCGCCCGGTCCTGCGGGTAGCGGCCTGGCCCCGCCGCCGCTAGCCTGCATCCATGTCCTCGCTTCCCTGGCAGGTGGTCACCGTCCTCGGTCCGACCGCCACCGGGAAGAGCGCGTTCGCGATGGCGTTGGCCGCCGACCTTGCCGAACGGGGGCTCAACGTCGAGTTGATCAACGCCGACGCTCTGCAGGCCTATCGGGGAATCACGATCGGCACGGCGAAGCCCGGACCGAGAGAGCGGACTCGGGTTCGGCACCACCTGATCGACGTCATTGAGCCGCACCAGGCGTTCTCGGCCGGCGAGTTCGCGCGCCGTGCGGCCGCGGCGGTCGCGGAGATCGAAGCCCGCGGCGCGCTGCCTGTCCTCGTGGGTGGTAGCGGGTTCTACCTGCGCGCCCTGTTCGAAGGACTCGCGCCGGTTCCGCCGGTTGGCGCCGCGGTGCGCGAGGCGCTTTGCACTGACCTTCGCTCCCATGGCCTCGGCAGGCTCGTCCAGGAGCTGCGGAGAGCGGATCCGGAGAGCGCCGAGACGCTCGCTCCTGGTGACACGCAGCGCGTCCTGCGGGCGCTCGAGGTGGTGCGAGCGACCGGGCGGCCGCTGTCCGAGTGGCAGCGGATGGCGCCGGAGGGCCGGCTCGAGCGAAGGCTGCTCAAGGTTGGATTGACCGTGCCGAGAACCGTTCTGTACGATGCCGTGGAGAAGCGGGCCAGACGCATGTTGGAGCGCGGCTGGCTGGCCGAAGTCGAGCGCCTGCGGGACGGTTATCTCCCGGAACATGCTCGCGGGCCTGGCGGTTGCTCCTTCGGGGAGTTGCCGGCGTTCCAGGCCATCGGCTACCGGCAGCTTGCCGATCACCTGGATGGGAACTTGACGCTGGAGCAGGCCTTGGAGGAAACGGTCCGGGCGACGCGCCGCTACGCCAAGCGGCAGGAGACGTGGTTCCGGAAGGAGCCGCACGTGCGCTGGATCGACGGGTCGAAGACCGGCGAAACGGAGTGCATGCGGAAGCGCATCGTAGACGCGCTGGTCGGCGGCGTCCCGTTCGAGGTGGCGCCGTGAGCGTCGCGCGCCGGTTGGCCGCCGCGCTGGTCACGGCCCTCGGGGGCCTCGCCTGCATGACGACGGCCATCGTCGAGCCGCCGCCGCGGGTCACTGAGCTCGACATCGGTATCCGCTCCTTCCTCCGCGAACCGCTTCTCGGCTACGAGGGGAACATCCCGGAGCAGAGCCGCCACGAGCTGGCAGGGGCATCGGAGGCGCTCGCGCGCGGTGAGGTGGCGATCGCTCGCAGTAGCGCCGCGACGCTACTCGACATCGACCCGACGCTGCTGCCGGCCGCGGTGCTGCTGGCCCAGGCCCACCTCGCCGCCGGTGACGTCGAGCAGGCGGTCGATCTCCTGGCGAAGCCGCTGGCGGCTCGCCCCGGTTACACGGCGGGTCAGCTCGTCTATGCGCGGGCGGCGGAGCGGGCCGGGGACGCGGTCGCCGCCTATGGGGCCTACCGGGGCATCGGGGCCCTCGACGGCGTCGCGGCCGAGCGCGCCGCGGCCCTCGAGGACGAGGCCATCCGGGAACTGAGTCGTGGGATCGCTGCGGCGATCGACGCCGGCGGGCTTTCGGATGCCGCCGCCGCCCTCGAAGTCCTGCGGGCGTGGGCGCCGGGCGAAAGGGCGGCGGTGGACCTGGGACGGCGCCTGGCGCGAGCCCGGGGAGACACCGGGGCCGAGTTGGCGGCGATCCGCGAACTCGTTGGGGCCGGCAACGCCTCCCTGGAAGTGCACCACCGCCAGGCGGCGCTGGAGCTCCAGGCGGGCGATGCTCGCCGGGGGCTCGAGTTGTACGAACAACTCGCCCAACGGCATCCCGGGAACAGCGAGATCGCGGCGGGCCTGACCGCGGCTCGTTTCACCTGGCGAACCAGGCTGCTGCCGGAGAGCGTGCGCGAGCTGTTCGAGGCCTCCAGCCTCCTGCGCGGCGACTTCGCGGCGCTCACCGCCTGGCTCGTGCCCGGAGTCAGGACCGGCCCAGGCGGAACCACGGTGATCGTCAGCGACATCCTTGAGCATCCGCATCGTCGCGAGATCGCTTGGCTACTGAACCTGGGGCTGATGGAGCCGGCGGACGCGGCGGTTCGCCGTTTCGCGCCGGACAACTACATGCGGCGCGGTCCGGCACTGGCAACGCTGCTCCGCATGCCGGGTCGGATCGGCGGCGGCGCGGCCTGCGTCGGCGAGGCCGGCGGGCCGGCAGCGGAGGACGTGGACGCAGTCTGCGAGGCGGCACTGCGCTGTCGACTCATCTCGGAGCCGGCGGAGTGCCGCCCGGAACGGGCGATCTCCGGCCCGGAGGCGGTGGAGGCGTTGCGCCGGACGCTGCATCTGATTCAGTAACGTCCCTTCTCATGACCGCACCCCCTTCTTCCGCCGCTACCGCTCTCGACCGGGAGCGCGCCATCGTTCTGGTCATCGATCTCCAGGGTCGTCTGGTCGATCTGATGGACCGGTCCCGGATGCTCCTCGACGGCACTGCGAGACTGCTGCGGCTGGCGCAGTTGTTCGATTTGCCCGTGATCGTCACCGAGCAGTATCCGCAGGGTCTGGGTTCGACCCGCGAGGAGGTCGAGGCCGCGATTCAGGACACCGATCCTGACGGTAGTCGCACCTGGCGGGTCGAGAAGGACTCGTTCGGCTGCTGCGGCGTGCCGGCGTTCGAGGAGGCCCTGGATGCCGCCAGACCGGGACTGGCTGCATCCGATCGTCAGGTCGTCGTGGCGGGGATCGAGGCGCACATCTGCGTGGTGCAGACCGTCCTCGACCTGATGGCGCGCGGGACCGACGTCCATGTCTGCTGGGACTGCGTCAGCTCGCGCGGCGAAGAGTACCGTCGTCATGCGCTCGAGCGGATGGGCAATGCCGGGGCCCAGATCACGAACCACGAGTCCGTCGCCTTCGAACTCGCGAGAGACAAGAACCACCCTCAGTTCAAGGGCGTGAACAGGCTGCTCCGCGAGGGACAGATCGCGTGAAGCTCGCCGGCTCGTGCCTCGCCCGGGCCGTCCTGCCTGCCTTGCTGTGCCTGCCGGCGGCCGCGCAGCCACACGCCGGGACGAGCGCCGCCGAGGCGGCTGTCCGCGCGACCTTCGAGGCGTACCGCCATGCGCTGATGGCGGGCGACGGCGAGGTGGCGGCTTCGCTCGTCGACGGTGAGACCGGGCAGTACTACCGGGAGCTCAAGCGGCTGGTGCTCGAAGGCAGCGAGGAGGAGGTCCGGCAGCGCCCGTTCGTCGACCGTTTCCTGGTCGTCGCCTTCCGCCATCAGTTCTCTGGCGACGAACTGGCGGCGATGGAGCTCGCGGACGTGATCGTGCGCGCCATGGAGATCGGCTGGATCAACTCGGCGGCGATCGAACAGCTCGCGGTCGGCGACGTGCGGATCGACGGGGGCGAGGCCGTGGCCGCGGCGCGAACCCGGGCGTCGCTCGAGGATCCCTCGCTCGCGGGCGGGATGGACGAATTGGAGTACCGCTTCGTGAACGAGGACGGGCAGTGGAAGTTCCGCTTCAGTGCCCTCGTTTCGTCGATCGACGGCGTCATGCGGAGCCTCGCGGCGCAGCTTGGCGCGGACGAAGACGATCTCATCTTCACGCTGGTCGAGTCCCTGACCGGTGTCGAGGTGCTGCCCGAGGTCTGGGAATCGCGCGATCGCTGACGGCTTGACATGCCCGGGATGATCATCTCTTGGCGGCCTAGCCGGTTTTCGATCCGCCCATTGCTCGTTCACCGATTCAGGGCCACTCGCTCGCGCAGCAACCGCTCCTGGCCTTGACGGACTCGTTCGCCGAACGCTCGCTGCTGACGCCCCTGGAGCTTCAGTGTCAGGCTGTGTGAGAAGGCTCCGGGGGCGAACCGCGAGGATGGGAGAGGGTGCGGCACTGCAGCTTGGCCCGGCAGAAGGCGGGTCGATAGATTCGGGAAGGCAGCTCGGATCCGGGCCCCGGCCAGCCAGACCGGAAAGGGAGTTGGCTGGCCGCGGCCCGATGGCACGTTGGTTGTGTGGGCGGCTTTAGGAGTGGGGCTCCGGTCCTTCCCTCGGGCCAGCACAGACGGCGAACTCATGGGCGCAGACAAGGGGCGGGCGCACGTCCTTGAAGACGCAGCTGCGCAGCTTTTCCGCGCACGTCTGCGGGGTCGGAAGCGATCCAACCCCGCAGACGGGGACACCGAACGGCGACGCGCTTGACAGGATGAGCGCGACCGCGACCACAGCGTTGCGGGGCACCTAGTTGGCGGGGTTTGACGGCTCGAACGGGCCGTCGTCGTCAGGGGGCGGTGCGGTAGAGCAACCGGCGCAGACGTAGGCCTTGAACGTCGATTCCTTCTCGCGGGCGATGTCAAGGCATTGGGGGTGACTTGATCCGCGGCTCGCGTTGCACTCGTTCAGGGCTTCGATCATTCCGTCAATCGCCATGCCCAATCCCAGACACTCCGGCCAAAACCCGGGGGGTCGGCACATGTTGGGATCGTGTGCCAAAGGTGCGTCGGGCGTATCGTCACAGGCTTCCTGATAGACCTCGCACAGTTCGATTCCCACTTCGTAGACACACTTCCCCTCGTCGTTGCGCTCCATTCCGGGCGGGCAGGCTTCCTCCTCAACTGGGTTTCCCCAGCCGTCGGGAACTCCAAACGCGGACGTGGCTGACTGGGGCTCATTGTCTGGATAGCGCAGCGCCTCGCGGTGTTCAATGACGCCGGCCAACAAGGAAGGCAAGAACCGAGGGTTCGTCTTCCGCACGAGGTCGGCGAAGGCAAACTCGAAGTCCGTCGGGGTTTCCACGCCGTCTAGGGCGTGCCGGACGGCCGCACGAACCTTGCGGCGCTGTGCCTCGTCGCGGTACCCGCGCTCCATCGCGGTTAGGAGTTGGTCGTCGTCGGCTGCGTAGGCGCTCTCGACCCGGTCAATCAGGGCCCGACGAAGCGCGAACGAGGTATTGCCGAAAGTTGTGGATTGGCGAGTTGATCAGGCGGCGTTCCTGACCT
>JAPOXA010000108.1 GCA_026707325.1 Acidobacteriota bacterium
GCGTGTTCGTGAAGCCCGAGTTGAAGCCGCCCGGGTAGGAGAAGCCCAGGCCGGCCGTGAACGCCCGCGGCAGGTCCGGGCGTCCGGCGTGCGCCTCGAGCATCAAGGCCACCTTGTCCGGGTCGTCGGCGCCGACGCTCCGGGTCGTGGTGACGCCGTAGTAGAGCTGCGCCCGTAGCGCCTGCTCCGTGGCCTCCACCGGACCGCCGTAGTGCGCGTGCAGGTCGACGAGTCCGGGAATGACCGTCTTGCCAGCCGCATCGACGACTTCCGTACCGTTCGGCACCTCGACGGCGTCGATCGGGCCGGCCGCCCGGACGCGGCCGTCATCGATCAGAACGACCGAGTCGGCGACCGGCTCGCCGCCCGTGCCGTCGATGAGCCGGGCGCCGACGATCGCGAGATCGTCGGGCTCTACCGGCTCGGCATCAGCGCAGCAAGCCGCGAGGAGGGCGATCGCCAGGACTGCGAGAACTGGCCCAGCGCCGTGTTTCGTCATGGTAAGAGCAGGCTACCAGCCGGCTCGCACCTACATCGGCTCTCCCGCAGCGCGCTCCCTGACCACCAGCATCTCGACCGCCCGTTGCTCCTCAACCACAGCCAGCCCCAAGGTGTCCTCGATCGCCTGGAAGATGGCTTCCGGTTCAGGCGCATCGAACTCCACCAGGATCTGGAAACGACCCGCGATGCCCGTCTCATTCACGGTTGGGCGCTCCAATAGACGGGCGACATTGTTTGCGAGGCCGTCGAGGTCTGTGGCCCCAAGCGAGTCCGGGGACGCCCGATAGCCGTACCGGGCACCTTCGGGAAGGGGCTTGAGCCTCGGTTCACCGTTCTTGAGGAGTACGTAGGCATCCACCATTCGCTCTTCCCAAACGGCCTCGATTCCCAGACCCGCCGAGACGATCTGGCGGAACATCGGTTCTACGAGCTCAGGCCTTCCGCCGGTCATCACCGCAACGTCGTACTTCTGTTCAGGCAGCTCTGCTTCCATCACGAACCGGCCCGGCCGAACACCGTAGGCAACGCGGAGGATCAGGGCCGGATCGGCCGAGACCATCCGGACCTCATCCGGACTTCGACTCATCGCGTACTCCGCCTTCTCCGTCGGGGCGAAAAGCATCAGAAGTTCTCCTCTCGATCCCTTCACCACGAGATGGTCGCCGTCGGCACGAGCGGTCAGCTCATCCAGCGCCTTGAGCTCGAGCATCGCGTCGATGTCTGCAATCTCAGGAACGTCGGGCCGGCGCCCCGCTATCAGATCGAGCAGGTTCTCCTTCGTTACGTCGTGCGCTCGGGTGACCGCCTGAATCACGCCTTCCTTGTCCACGAGAAACGTCGTCGGTATCGCCAGGACTCCATAGTCCCGGAAAACGGATCTGTCGAGATCGAGGCCGACCACGCCGGAGATGGGGACCGACTCCAGGAACGGCGAGACAATCCCTGCTTCCTCGTCCGTGATGGAGACGAACCGAATCTCCTCCCCCGACAGCTCGTTCTCCAGCTCATTCAAGTGCGGGATCACGTCGACGCAGGGCACGCACCAGGTGGCCCAGAACTCCAGGACGGTCGCCTTCCCCTTCAGAGCCGCCCAATCCGTGTCGCTCTCGGCGGGACCAGTCAGGGTCTCTTCAATCGCCAAAGGGGGAGCCTGGTCTCCTGGCCCCGGCGCGTCGGGGTTCGGAGCGGCCCAGCTCAGATCCACGCTGGCTGAATCGCTCTCCGCTTCGGTCCCGGACTTGCCGTTCGCTCCGCACGCCACGACCAAGAACATCAGCAGACTTGCCAGCGTTCCGATGGACACTCTCCAGATTCCGGTCTCCGTTCGCATGGTGTTTCTTGATCGTCTGTCAGCCATTGATCAGCCGACGCAGCGCCTCGACTTCGCTCTGCCCCGAACGCGCCTCCGTCCTCAAGTGATCCACCACGAGGTCGCTTAGCACCCGTTCGAGACCTCTTGCGCTCGGCTCGGCGTCGTACCGCTCGATCTCCTGCTGGATTTCGCTTTCAAGCGGTGACAATTCGAAATCCTCGAATCTCTTCTTCAGCTCCCGGATGCGTTCGACCCGATTAGTAATCTCCTCCTCCAGAGCATCTCGAGTCCGTGTGTTCGACGCTGCCATGACCGCGGATCTGAGGGAGAGCTCCTCGGCACGGTTGGTAGCCATCTCGGCCAACAAGCGCGCCACCTCCCGGCGAAGCGAGGCCGCCTGATTCCAGATTTCGGCGGTCTTGGACCACTTCGAGCCGGCTGACCCTCGAAAGCCGCCACGCTGGCCGGGAGCTATGTGAACGTCCCAGAGCAGACCCCGGAGAGAGACCAGCATCAGGTCTCGCCATTGCCGAGCCTCGTCGTCGAAGGCCTGCGTCCGCCCGTCGATGCTCCAGTCGTACTCGAGACCAGAGGGCCCCTGAGGACCGTCGGGCCCCTGAGTGATCACCAGCCGGTGCACTCGGCTGCCCGAGGACTCCAAGACGACGGAGCCGCCTTCAAAGATCGCCAGTACCTCCAAAATCCATCTCGACGTCCTGAAGACACCATAGTCGACGGGTGCTGAAAGTCAACACACGCCGTCAGACGTACCGATACGCACGACGGAATGAGAGAATCCCGCCAATCCAAACGGGAGCAGCGAATGAGCTGGAACGACGACGTCAAAGAGATCGAACGGCAGCGCCGCATGGCCGAGCAGATGGGCGGCGCCGACAGCGTTGCCTTCCAGCACGGCCGCGGAAAGCTGACGGTGCGCGAGCGCGTCGATCTGCTGGCGGATCCGGGGACCTTCCACGAGATCGGCGCGTTGGCCGGCACGGCGACCTGGGAAGACGGTTCGGTTGCGGCGCTCAAACCCTCCAACATGATCGTTGGCACCGTGCGCGTCGACGGCCGCAAGGTCGCCTTCTCCGGCGGCGACTTCACGATCCGCGGTGGGGCGTCGGACGCGAACATCGGCAACAAGAGCCGCTTCGCCGAGCAGTTCGCGCTGC
>JAPOXA010000065.1 GCA_026707325.1 Acidobacteriota bacterium
GCATCTTCCTCACCCTCAGCGACGACAGCAGCGCCGACCTCGCCTCCAACATGTGCGGCAAGGTCGCACGACTCTCCCCCTCCTACTCCTTCTCGGAGTCGAGCAAGCCCGGCTTCTCCCTCGTGGCCGCCCGCCCGGGCGGCGGCCAGGGCGGCAGCCTGGGCGCCAGTAAGACCTACCGCGAGCAGCGCGAACCCATGTTCCACCCGCGCACCTTCACCCTCCTCCAGAACTACCAGGCGATCGCCTTGCCCTACGACGGCTCGAAGTCCCTGCCGGCCACCCGCCTCTACCTGAAGCCCCATTACCTTCCCCACGATCGCTCCTACTGGCGGCAGCGCGACGCCGGCGAGATCTGAGATTCCGTCGTGACGATACATACCGTCTGCACCAACACGCCATGACCGACAGCCTCGCCACCCTCAAGACCTTCCTCCCCGGTCTCGAAGACCTACTCGAAGATCCGGAAGTGACCGAGATCATGATCAACGGTCCCTACAACGTCTGGACTGAGCGCGCCGGCAAAGGCCTCCAACCGGTCGAGGCGCCCGCCCTCAATGAGGGCGCGCTCCGCCGCGCCGCCATCAGCATCGCGCGACCCCTGGGCCTCGATCCCAAGACCGACCCGGCCCTGGACGCCCGCCTCGCGGACGGCTCCAGGGTCGCCATCACGACGCCCCCCGCCGCGCCCCACGTGGCGATCACCATCCGGCGCTTCGGCAACCGGTCCTTCTCGGTGCAGGACCTGGTCGAGAACGGAAGCCTCACCCCGGCCATTCTTGATGCCGCCAAGGACGCCCTCCGCAACCGTCAGAACATCCTTGTCAGCGGAGGCACGGGCAGCGGCAAGACCACGCTCCTCAACGCGCTCATCGAGCTCCTTCCCGAGCATGAGCGGATCGTCTCGATCGAGGACACCCTTGAGCTCCGCATCGAGCAGGCGAACACCGTCCGCTTCGAAGCCCGCGAGCTGGGCGCGGGCTCCCTGACCATCAGGGACCTGGTCAAGCACTCCCTCCGCCACCGACCCGATCACATCGTGGTCGGAGAAGTTCGTGGTCAGGAAGCCGCCGACCTCCTCCAGGCCCTCAACACGGGCCACGGCGGCTCCCTGACCACCGTTCACGCGAACAACGCCCGCGCCGCGCTCTCACGCCTGGCCAGCTGCGCCATGCAGGCCGGCGAACTCCCCTGGGAGGTTGTCTGCCGGAGCGTCGTGGACGGCATCTCCCTCGTGCTCCACATGACGCGCGTCCAGGGCCGCCGCTACGTCGAGGAGTGCATCGCCCTGCGAGGCTGGAACCCGGACGACGAGTCCTGGAACATCGAGCCCATCGCCTCGCGGCCAACGGCCGTCCCGCCCAGACCGAAAGCCTCGCGAGCGGTGAAGCGGAAGCGGCCCGCGGCCAAAGCCGCCGCCGGATGACTCGCGGCCCCTCCTCGGGGCCGCTCCCCGTGGAAGCGAGTGTCCCGGACGACCACTGTACGGCCGCACCTTCGGGAGCGCTCCCCGTAGCCCTGCCACTTGACCGGCCCCTGGCCGTCTCCACTCCGACCCCGCCTTCCCCTGGCCCTACGTGGCCACCAGGCCCCAAATCGCCGAAGTCGCCTTGCCGGTGCGGACCTCTACTCTCTGGCCGCGAAGGCGGACAACAACGCGCGCCGCCGACGCCGTCGCCCCGCGGGCCGGCGCAAGGAGCCGCCAGAACCGCTTCGCGTCGGCCCGATGGGCCGTCTGTCACCCCCTTGCCTCGTGCCGGCTTCACCGCGGCGCGACGGCGCCTCTGCCGCATCCTCCTGTTGGGGCGGGCCTGTTGCTCGCCGCCATATGGGGGTGAGCGGCGAAAGCCACAGACCCACTAACCCAAGGAGGAATCAGAAACATGTCCACCAACAACGCGCCCATCGAGGAAGTCCGCATCGGAACCGTCAAGGCCGCCATCTGGCGGAACCAGGCCGGGGACGACGGCGCCGTCCGCTACAACGTCACCTTCGGCAAGCTCTTCCGCTCCGCCGAGGACGGCAAGTGGCAGAGCTCCCGGAGCTTCGGCCGCGACGACCTCCTGGTCCTCGCCAAGGTGGCCGACCGGGTTCACACCCGCATCCACGAGCTGCAGGAGCAGCCCGCGGAGGACGACGCCTAGGGGCGTCTCAACGCCGGCGGCGGCTTCGGCCGTCGCCGGCCTTCGCTCTTGACCTCCCGACCACCCTCCGGCATAATCCGTATCGACGATCTACACCGTCCATACTCATCACCGAGGAACACCGAAATGTTCACCTTGCTCAAGCGCCTCGCCATCCTGGTCGCCCTCTGGCTCGGTGTAAGCGTCGCCGGCGTCGTCTACCTCAACACCCGCAACCCCGAAATGATCGAGAACGACGTCCGAGCCGTCCTCGAACCCACACTCGGCAGCCTTGACCAGGCTTGGCAAGCCTTCATGCCCGAGCCCGGACCGCCCCTCCCCGCCGACGACGCTATGCGCGCCGAGACCCAGACGACGCTCGCCGAGGTCGAAGCCCTCTACGACGAGCTCATCGCGGTCCACCACGCCCTCCAGGAGGCTCACACCGACCAGTGGGAGAAGCGCTGGGCTGGTGACGCCGTCACCCTGGCCCAGATGGACAAGGAACGCGCCATCGAAGCGATTCAGCACGATCAACAGCGCGTTGACCAGCCTTATGGGCTCAACGGTGGAGACACCACATCGCAGGGCGTCTCCCTCAGGCTAGACCTGGCCCGCCAGGCGGCGGTCAGCCGCAAGTGGCAGGTCGAGAACGAGCTCGCAACCGCCCGCCAGAAGCTGGCGGCGCTAAACGCCGCGCCGCGGGAGTGAACGGCCCTTTCCGTCCTGACGATTCATACCGTCTGCATCAATCCATGTACTGCCCCCCTGGGAAGCTCCGCGCCATTTACCCGGGAACCCGCTGCGCGGGCCTTCCGCCCGCCAACAACTGCAACGACGACGCGGCTTTCTACTTGCTCGCTCCCACAGCCCAGCCCGCAGGCAAGCCCATCGGCTCCCCGCTCTGCCGTCACTGCGCCACTCGCGGCCTAGAGGAGCTCCGCCGTATCGACAACAGCCTCTGGTCCATGCAGCCGGCGCCTGTCCTCGTCCAACACCCGATCTACGGCACCCTCCACCCCTCGTCCCCCGCCGCCAGCGAACTCTCGCTGCCGGCCTCGCAGCAGTGGCCTCAATGACCCTACGCAGCGCCAACATCGCCCTGGGCCGCCTCGAACGCGGTGAGCCGGCCGCTAACCGGCCGGCACTCTGGAAGCGCGCCAGCGCGGCCCTGGACGCGGCTGACGCCGCCACACCCATCGACGATGCGGCCGGCCGCCAGAAGCTGGCTCGCGCCGAGCGGCGCTACCGGACGCTGCGGCGGCGCATCGAGGACGGCCGCCCTGGCCAGCAGAGGCGTCTCGCGTGAGCGCGAGGCCCCGAGGCTTCCTGCACGACTGGCGGCCGCGAGCGGCCACCGTCGAGCTCCTCGACCAGGCCGAGGCCATCATCGACGACGTAGCCCCGGAGGTCGGCGCTATCACCCTGCGGCAGTTGTTCTACCTCCTGGTCACCCGCTTCGACTACGAAAAGACCGAGCGCGCCTACAAGCGCTTGTGCGAAGCGCTGAACAGGGCGAGGCGCGCCGGCTGGATCGCCATGAACCAGAGCCGCGACGACGGATCGACCGTCCTGCAACGCCAGTCCTGGCAGTCCGGCGACGAGTTTCTGGACGCCGTCCGAGGCAACGCCCGCGCCCTGCGCTTCGACCGGCAGCGCGACCAGGACCGCCACGTCGTGCTTTGGTGCGAGGCGGCCGGCATGGCCCCACAGTTGGCCGCGGCCGTCGAGGAGTACGGAATCCCCGTCTTGAGCTCCGGCGGCTTCGATTCCCTCACGTTCAAGCACGACCAGGCGCGCGAAATAGCGGACCGCGAGGTTCCTACCCTCGCGCTCCACGTCGGCGACCGGGATCCCAGCGGCGAGCACGTCCACATGAGCCTCAGCGAGGACCTGGCGGCGTTCGTCGCCGTCCTTCACGGCGATCCGGCCCACTTCGAACTACGCCGGATCGCCGTCACGGATGAGCAGATTGAACGGCTGCATCTCCCTACCGCCCCGCCCAAGCGGACCGACCGGCGCAGCTTCGACGGCGCCGCGACCACCCAGGCCGAAGCCATCGAGCCACGCGAGCTCCGCCGCATCGTGCGCGAAGCGGTCGAGCTCGAGCGCGACGCAGAGACTCACGCCGCCGTCCTGGCGGACGAAGCCGCTACCCAGGCCGCCCTCCTGGCCAGCCTGGCCGACGTGGAGATCCCATGAGCCAAGCCCCCGACCGGTCTCAACCGGCCACGCTGATCGCCTTCGTCAACCAAAAAGGCGGACCCGGCAAGACGACGCTGGCCATGCACGTGGCCAGCGAACTTGCCCGCGCCGGCGCCGGCGTCCTCGTGGCCGACGCCGATCCCCAGGCGACTGCCACGCGCTGGGCCGCGGCCGCTCCCGAAGACCGACCCTTCCCGGCAGCCCTGGCCGGCCTCAGCCACGCCGGCGAGAAGCTTCATCGCGAGCTGATGAAGCACCTGAACCCCTACGACTTCATCGTCGTCGACTGTCCTCCCAGCGCGGAGTCCAACCTGACCCGGAGCGCCCTCCTGGTCGCTGAGCTGGCTGTCGTGCCCGTGGTCCCCTCTCCCCCGGACCTCTGGGCTGGCGTTGCCATCAGCCAGGTCCTCACGGACGTAAGCGTTGTCAACGATCGCCTCAAAGCGCGCCTGGTCGTCAATCGCTACAAGGCCCGCACCCGCCTCGCAGCTCACACCCCGGACCTACTCGCGCAGTACGGCATCCCCGTATTGCGCGCCCAGATCGGCGAGCGCGAAGCTTTCCGCCACGCCGCGGCGACGGGCGTGACCGTCGCCGACCTGCCTCGCGCCGGCCAAGCGGCCGGCGAGATCACCGCCCTTACCGAGGAACTTCTCCTCGTCCTCAACGGAGCCTCACCATGACCAAAACCGATCCCCTGGCCGCAAACCTCGAGCGCAGCCTCGCAGAGGAGACCGCGGCCGTCGCGCGGCGCTTCGCGGCGGCCGACCGCCATCTACAGAACGCCACCTCCGCCCCCCGTACCGTTGTCCGGGCATCGTTCTCGTTTCCCTCAGAAGACCACGCCCTCTTCGACCTTCTTCTTCAGCGCGCCATCGGTGCCGGCATTTCCACCACCCGAAGCGCACTTGTCCGCGCTGGACTGCACTCCCTCAAGCGCCTGCCGGAGCCCGAGTTTGTCGAGGCCCTGGAGCGCCTCGTCACCCTCCGCCCCGGACCGCGGCCGGCCGGCCGCGCGTGACCCGCGCCAACAACTGTCCCGCCCTCAGCGGCCCAGGCTCCCACTCGGTCTCCTGGTGGGAGCCGGACGGCCGTTGCGCCTGGTGCGGCGCCTGGTCCCCTCTACGACACGCCGATCACGCCGGCATCGAGGCCGCTAGGCTACGACCCTCCATCGAGCGCGACCGGCTCTTGCGCCGGCGCGCTCGCGCCTTGGCCGCCGCGGCGGCCGCCGGATTCAGCCCGCCGCTTCCGGTCACATCGTCTAGATCGTCCATACCGTCACCACCAATCGCCCCCGGAGGACAGGACTCCCCATCTCGCAAACCCTCTGAGATAAACAGAGACGAATCAGGCCGTCTTTTCTTCCCCGGAGGCATGGATAAAGGCTGTTATGGCCTTGTTCATCGAGCACGGTCCTCCTGTGTGTTGGGGGAAGGTGAAGCTAACTGGTTATCATAAGAGCGTCAGGCGGAAAATTGCAAGACGCTGATGATCGCAGGGGGGCGGGCATGATGACAAAGGCGGAGATTGCGAAGCGGGTGAACGCGGCTGTCGAGACCGGTGAGCTCATGGGCGACACGGCCAGGGCGTTGCTCCGTTGGATCGGCGAGGACGGCCGCGTGACGGCTCCGAACGAACGCGCCGCGACGCTGGCGCGCGAGGTTCTGGAGGCCGTCGGCGTCGAATTCAGGCTCGTGAAAGGGCCTAATCTGCCCGCGACCCCCGGGGAAACGAAGGCTCCGGACGCCGATCGGGGCGAAACGAGCGAGCGGAGCGGCGCTTCGAAGCCAGCGACGAGATCCGCGGCGGCGCGTAATCGAAGCGCTGCGGCCTGGGCCCGGAAGCATCCGATCGAGGCGGTGACGATGCTCGCGCACCATCGCGTGGTGATGGACGACCTGCTGGCCGAAGACGCGGCGGGCATCCCCGAAGGTGTCGAGCTGCGCGAGGTGCTGGAGTACCTGGCCGTGAACGAGGACGCAGATCGCGCGCCGCGGGCGATCACCGACCATGTCTTCCGGCTTGCGTCACGGCTGCCGTCCACGACGGTCGGCAGTGACGCTGAACCGCTGTCGCTGCTCGCCGCCGCCCGCGAGAGCCTGGGCGCGGACCAGCGCGGCGAGGGAATGCTGCCTTCGACGCCGCGGGTGCGCGTCATCGAGACGCCGGAGGATCGGAACAGGCTGCCGGAAGTGTTGCCGGACCCGTCGCTTGAAGAACGCCAGAGAATTCTGCCGACGCTGCAAGCCGCCGCGGACCGGAGGCCCGGCGTCAGTCCGGCGCCGTGGTTGCAGGTCTTCGATCGGCTGGGAGGCAGCAGCATGGAAGCCGGCCGCGGAGCGCCGTTGGCGCTGCGTCTCTGGGTGGAGGCTCTGGCGATGGCGCCGTCGGCGGCGCGGCGGGGTCGCCTCGTGGACGTCGAGCTCGAGGTCCGCGACCTGGTGAAGGCACTGTGGCCGGACGGATGGAATCGCGGGAAGCAGTTGCCGCGACTGCGGGACGCCTGCGCGGCGATCAACGGCCTGGGCTGGTTCGCCGATTCCGAGGGCCGGACGGAATGGGCGCCGGTGCTGTTCCGGCGCCGTCCGGGAGTGGCCGCGACGCTGAACGACCCGGTGCTCCTGCAGGTGCAGTTGCCACCGGTCAAGGGCGGCGGCGCCGGAGCGAGGTTCAACCGCGAGACGCTGCGGCGCCTCGGACTGCGATCGGCGCCGGCCTATCGCCTGTACCTCGGACTGGTGGCGGAGTGGGATCGTCTCGGCCGCCGCGGCGTACCGCCGACGTGGCCCGGATTCGGAAAGGCCGAGCGGCGGCGTCTGATCTTCGGAGACGATCCCTCGAACCGGAGCACTCTGAGAACGCGGCAGGCAGACGCGGATCAAGCCTTCGAAGCTCTGGAGGCCCTGGGAGCGATCGCCTTGAAGCGCGACCCGGAGGATCCGAGGATCTTCGTGCCCGAACGCCGCGATCTGGACTGACCGCCGCCTTGGTTAGCTGGCTTCCGGATCCGTCTTCCGGGAGACCGACTGAACCGAAACCGTGAAAAGCCGCGCGGCGTCAGCCGTGCTGCCGGGATCCGGATCCGGAAGGGGGATCCAGAGGGGGGAAGGGTTCGGAGTTACAGGCGGGGCAAGGGTTTCCGGGCGGAAGCGTCCGCGAATGTCCAGGTCGGCGTCCGCGAATGTCCAGGTCGGGGGTGGCGAAAGCGTCCGCGAATGTCCAGTTCGGGGCTGTGCGTCCGCGAATGTCCAGTTAGTAGGGGGGAAGGGTTCGGAGTTGTAGGCGGGGCAAGGGTTTCCGGGCGGAAGCGTCCGCGAATGTCCAGTTAGTAGGGGGGCAAGGGTTTCCGGGCGAAAGCGTCCGCGAATGTCCAGGCCGGTCAGTTGATGCGATCGGTCTAGATGATCGGGGCGGTTTCGGCGTGAGAGCGCATGCTTTGCGACCGCCGCGGCCTGCGGTAAACGCCGCGAGCAAAGGGGCCGGACGTCCTCGACCCAGCAAGAAAGGGGAAATGACCCGCTACGACGGGCGCTACGGCCCCAGAACGAGGGGGTGTCTAGTCCAACCTACGCGGGGGTAGTCGCGGGGCCGTAGCGGGCCAGTGATTGGTACAGCGTAACAAGGTTTCGTCCCTTTTGCAGGGGCCTGGCTCTTCTGCTACGGTTTCCGGCGTCTAGTTCAACCTACGGCCGGGTCGGTCGCGGATGAGCCGCTTGCCGCCCCGCCGTAGCGCCTACAGAGGAGCTACGAGAAAATGAGAGAGGCGTTACGCGGCGCGCTGCTGAGCGTGCTGTTCTTCGGACTGTTGACCTTCGGCACGCCGGTATCGGCGCCGGCACAGAACGCGCCGCTGGATGTGGGGCTCGAGGAAGTCCTGACCGTGGTCGCGAAGTACGTGCCCCTTCCGTCGTGGCATGTGACATGGGAACCTGCCGAGCGTCCAGATTCACCCAACAGTCAAATCCAGGCTGCCCTGGAGGCTGCACGGAAGGCAGCTCGGGCCGCGGTCAGGAAGGTGCTACGGACGGCTGCGGATAAGGCAGGCCATACCCCGGAACGGGTCTGTAGCTGGTATGACGAGAACTACAGATCCAAGGGCGCATCGGCAGTCCGAATCGGCGTTGCGCTTGGCGCTCTGGTATACATGTATTGGGACTTGCGCGACAAGGACGGCAAGCTCTCGCTCCGAGAGATAGAACTCAAGAAGCAGTTGGGCGGCGTGATGGCGATTGTCGCCGCCGGCGGGGTGGGAGACGCAATTGTTCGAGACGCTTGCAACCTCATGGGCCATCCCATCTAATGCGCTCCTTCCTGAAGCCCCCCCAAGGTGGTTGGCGCTTGGTGGTGTTTTGCGGCTGCATCGGTTTTAGCGTATCGACCCTCCTGTGGGTGGTGGGTGGTGGCCCTTGGTGGCTGCCGTGTATACCGCTAGCCGGCACAGTTGCTTGCTGCGCCCGCCGAGGCCCCAGCCGCGGTCGCACCGCTTAGGGCTGCGGCGGCGGATGTGCCGCGCCGCTTGAGTTTGAGGCGGCAAGCGGCGCGCCGGCGACCAAGCCGGGCGGCGCCGGCGCAAAGTTCGAAGAGCGGAAGCCGTCAGTAGGGAGTCGGCCGGATCCGCTTCAAGCCCGGGTTAGTTGGTGCCCGGGTTCCGGTCGGCTCCCGCTTCTCGAGGAGGCGGAGTGAGCCGGACGTACTCACGGCCGGAGGTGTCCTGGCGAGCCCGAATACGTCGGAAGAGCTCCTGGACGTCGTAACCGCAGTCAGCGGCCATCGCGTCCTTCACGGCCCAGAGTTCGCGGATCACCGGGTCGCCGGTGAGAGTGCGCGAGTCGTCGCTGTTGCGCATGTCATGGCTCCATGAGCTGGTTGGGCGAGCAGATAACGGGGGGCCGATGACCCGCGCGCCGGCAGGCGTCCTCGATTCTAGCTCGCATCGTGGCGTTGGCGATGTGGCGGAAGTTCCAAGTCACGAGGTAGTCGACTTGGTTGACGGCCGCGATCGCGATGTGGGCGGCGTCGTTGGCGGCGGCTGGGGGGACAGCGCGGAGTTCAAGGAGCTTCGCTGTGAGGTTGCCGACTTCGGCAGTAGCTTCGAGGAGAGGAATGCCCTGGAGGGCCTTGCGTCGGGCGCGGGCGGCTGTTGGATCGCCTGCCTCGGCTTCGCGAGCGACAAACTCGGACGCGAAGAGGCGGAACCTGTCGGGTGCGGTTGTCCACCATCGGCGCGTGAGGTTCTGGAAGACAGCCACCGTGGCGTTCCGGGAAGGCCGGGCGGCGAGGTAGCTGACGACTGAGGTCTCGATGTAGACGCTGGGCTTCATCGGTTGCCGTCCTCGATTAGTGGTAGGTCGCTGGTTGGTCCGCCGCTCACCCCTTACTGGTGGCGGCCAACAAAGCGACCGGGCTAGGGCGGTGACAGCAAGCGTGTTCGCGTCGTGAGAGTTCAGCGGTCCGCTGGGACGCCTGCGGCTATGGCGAGGCCGTGGGCGTCAATGCAAGTGCGCAACGCGTCCTGGGCTGCAACGATTTCGTGACGGGTGCGCCGTCCGCCGCCGGTGATGCCAGTGCGTACAAGGGTGAGATTTGCGGTGTAGGCCGCCAGGGGGGCACAGGGGAGCTCCGGGACCTCCACCGCGGCCTCGCCTTGCGCGAAGAGCGCGCCGACCAGGCTGAGAAGAAGAACGGAAACGAGAAGGGCGGCCAGGATGAGCAAGGGGTTGTAGGCAGCTAGACGGCGAAGCATGAAGTGGGGCTCCTCTGTTCGAAAGAGATTGGCGGGGGTTCCAGCTAGACGCTGATGCGCTCGACGATGTTGCGAGTGATGGTCTTGCCGCGGCGATCGTAGATCTGAGTTGTCGACGGTTGGGAGTGGCCGGCGAGGTACTGAACGTCCTCGATCGGCACGTCCTGGGTCAGCAGGTCGGTGACGACCATGACGCGGAAGGAATGCGGGCTGAAGATGGTTGGGAGGCCGGCGTCACGCAACCTCCGCTTCAAGAGGTCGCGGACCAGCTGCGGATGCATGGAATGCGGCAGCAGCCGGCTTCGGTCGGGTGTGACCGGGCGGAAGAGAGGGGAATCCTTGGGGCCGTCTTCGAGGCCGCCGGCGGCAATGTAGCTGGCGATCCAGCCGTCCAGGTCGATTCGGACGGGGATTTCGCGGCGCTTGCCGCCCTTCTCCATGAAGCAGAGGCTTCGGTTGTCGCCGTAGTCGCGGAGGTCCTGAAGGCGCAGACTGCAAAGCGCGCCGACGCGGGCGCCGGTGTAGGTCAGGGTAGCGATGACGGCGCGGTCCCGGAGCCCCACCAGGTGGGTCGTGTCGATGGAATCGAGGAGCTGTCGGGCCTGAGGGACGGTGATCTCTGGAGTTCTGCCGCCGGCAGCCGGCTGTCGCGGTCCGCGGACGGACGCGAAGGGGTTGAGGAGGACGACGTGGCGGGTGACGAGGAGGTCGAAGAAGCGTCGTAGCGCGGCGAGAGCGAGCTTCTGGGTGGAGACGGACGGGGCCAGGTCGCCGATGAAGCGAGCGGCGTCCCCAGGGGTGATTTCGCGGAGAGTGCGGCCGTCTCGTTCGCAGCGCTCGAGGAAGAGGGAGACGTACCTCATGTAGGCCCTGCGGGTGTGCTCGTTCGAGAGCTTGGCCTCGAAGAACTCCTCGGCCGCGAAGACGGCCGCGTTGCCGGCGTCGTGGACGATGGCCGGAAGGCTGTCTCTTGGAGCTAGATCCGTGCGGGACATGGTTCAACGATAACAGCCTTTACCAAAGGCACCGACGCGCGCGTCGCGACCGGCGCCGACGAGACCGTCGTCGAGACCGCTACGGAGGAAGGCTTCGCGGCCGCCCTCTCAGCCGCCCTCACCACCGGCGTTCCAATCTCCGCCGAGCCCGGTGTCCTCGCCCGCTTCGGCATAGCCGACCACGGCGAGGACCTGGGCGACTTGCTCCTGGTCTTCCCCGACCTCTCGCCCCAGACCAGCTAGCGTGGCGCGCTCCAAGGATCGAATCGGCGACTATCACCGGCAGGTCGCCGACAAGCTCATCGAGCAGCTGAAGGCCGGCGCCGCTCCCTTCCAGAAACCCTGGAAGCCCGGAGAACGGTCCCTCCCCGAGAACCTCACCACCGGCCGCCGGTATCGCGGCGGCAACAGCCTCTTCCTGAGCGTTGCCGCACAGGACAAGGGCTACGCCGACAACCGCTGGGGAACCTACCGCCAGATCGTCGACGCCGGCGGCCACGTCAAGAAGGGCGAGCGCGGTACCAAGGTCCTCTTCTTCTCCAACCAGAAGGTCCAGCAGGCCAAGGACGAACAGGGCCGCCCCAAGCTCACCGAGTCCGGCGAGCCCGTCTACGAACGCCGTGAGACGGACCGGCCCTACGTCCGCATGTACACCGTCTTCAACGCGGAACAGACCGGCGACTTGCCACCGCGGCCCCCGGCCTCCCCTGAGCCGGAATGGAAGGCCCACGAGCAAGCCGAGGCGATCATCGAGGCCAGCGGCGTCGACGTGCGCCACCAAGCCGGCGATCGCGCCTACTACAACGTCCGCAACGACCAGGTCGTACTCCCCGAGCCCGGCCAGTTCCCCAGCGCGGGCACCTACTACCAGACCGCGATCCACGAGTTGGGCCACGCGACCGGCCATCCCGATCGCCTGAACCGCGACAGCCTCGGCAAGAAGTTCGGCAGCCCCGAATACGCCAGGGAGGAGCTCCGTGCCGAGATCGCCGCGATGATGACCGGCGAGAAGATCGGCCTGGGCCACGAACCCCAGAACGACAGCGCCGCCTACGTCGCGAGCTGGGTGAAAGCTCTCGAAGACGACCCTCGGGAGATCTACCGCGCCGCGGCCGACGCGGAGCGGATCTCCCGCTACCTGATCGAACCCGCGCGCGAGCGCATCGAACAGCGCGAGCAACAGGCCCCGGAAAAGCCGGCCGCCGCCCTGCAAGACCGGCAGCCTGGCCCGGAGCTCGAGCGCGGCGAGGAAACCGCTCCCACCCAAGCTCTCCAGGCCGCGGCGGCCAACCAGGAGGCCGGCGCCAGGTTCAACGAGAACATCTCCCGCGCGGCTGACGCCGCCTTGGACGTCCTCCGTCGCAACGGCAACGAGGACCGCCCCCCCGACAAGCTCATCCGTGACCTCCAGGCCGTCCACTTGGCCGCCTCGCAGAACGCCTACACGCCGAAGACCGCCAACTTCCGAAGCCTTCGCGGCGACCTCCAGAACCATGCCATCGACGCCCAATCGCTCACCTCAGAGGAGCGCAAGGCCGTCCTCAGCGTCGCCGACAACTTCGCCAACCAGGCCCAAGGCCACGCGCTTCACGACCGCGCGATCGCCGAACGAGCGCACGAGCCAGGCCTCGAACGCGACGACGGACCCACTCGCGGCTAGGTTCCGATGAGCCGCTTCCCCGAGCCCAGAGAGGATCTTCGCCAGGACCAGCGCGCGCCGTCTCGAGAACGCGGCCACCGCGGCGAGTTCGCCGGCCGAGAGTCTGAGCGCCGTTCCTTCCAGGACCGGTTGCAAGCCTCCCTCGTGGACGTAGCCGTCCACCGCGCCGTGGCCTCGCGCGACCTGGTCGACCGCCAGTTCGGCGGTCATCTCTTCGCCGGCCGCCGCGGCATCGACAACCTCAAGAAGTCCGGCCTGGTCGAGGAACACGAACTCCGCGACACCAAGACCGCTCGTATCACCAAGGTCCTCACGGCGACGCCGGCAGGCCAACGCCTGGCCGGCGAGGTCGCACCTGGCCGCGGCTGGGCCGCTGACCAGCGCACTTGGAGTGGCTTAGGCAAGAGCGCCGACTTGAAGCACGATCTAGCCCTCTACCGGGCCATCGGGGAGACCCGTCAGCGCCTGGCCGAGCGCGGCCTACACGTGCGCCGTCTCCGGCTTGACGCCGAGATGCGCAGCGAGATGATGAAACGCACGGAGGCCGTCCGCGCCGCGCGCGGCCGCGATGCGGCCGACGCCCTGCGCGAGGAGATCGCCGAGCGACTACAACTGCCCCTTGACGACAAGGGAGCGATCCTCTGGCCAGACGCGCAGATCGAGGTCGCCCGGCTGCCGGACGGCCCGACTGAGGCTCGGGTCAACATCGAGATCACCACCGAGAACTACTCCCGCGCCTCGATCGCCGCGAAAGCAGCGGCCGGCTTCGCCCTCTTCCCCGCGGGCGCAAAGGCCGCCCGCCACCTGGCAAGCACCTTGAGCAGCCTCTCCTCGTCCAACGGCGGCGCCGGCGGAGGCGGGCGCCGCGGCGGCATCGAAGACGGACTGCTCGACCTGTGAACGAGGACTGACATGGGCTACCCCGCGATCCCGCTCACCAAGCTTCTCCAGGACTCCGTCGTCGCCTGGAGCGTCTACGGCGCGGCCGCCGTGGGCCTGATCGTCGCTCTCTCCGTCGCGGTCCACGAGCATCGGGAGCGACGACGCCTCGAGCGCGATCTGGCTGTCGCGCGCCAGCTGCCGGCCCTACCCCGGACCTGGACCCCGGAGCCGCCGCCGGAGTCCGGCGTCGCCCGCCTCTGGCTCTTCCCCATCCTCGCCATCGTCATCGGGCTGATCGTCGCCGCGTGGTCCATCTGGAACGTCCTCGACTGATGACCAGCACCGTAGACCAGATGCGGGAGAACCGCGAAGTGCTCGCCGAGATGAAGGCGATCGAACAGCGGACCGCCGCGTACGCGGACCACGCCAAGCGCCTCCTTTGGAGGCATCTCTGGATCGTTCTTCTCGTCGCCACACTCGCCGGCGTCGCCGGCGCTCTCCTCGCAGCCGACGCCGGGCTGGTTGAGAACGTCCTGATCCAGCGCCGCATCGACGAACAGATCGAAGAGCGCAAGCAGACCCTCCGCAAGCTCGACGAGCGCCTCGAAGACCGCCTACAGACCCTGCGCGAGCCGGACCCCTGAATGCACACCTGGCGCATCAGCTTCGGCGTGACCCTCACCCTGGGGGCGATCCTCGCCTTCTACGCCATGTCCCGGCTCGACTTCCTCGCGCCCCATGGACGCTTCATCGTGCAGGAGTACTGGCTCCCCATCACCGTTCACACCTTCCTCGCCGCCGCGACCTTCATGGTCGCCCTGGCCGCCGCGATGCGCCGTCTGGGCCTCCACGACGTGGGCAGGAAGGTCGACCTGGTCGAACGCTCTCTCCGCCGTGGAGAGGGCGATCCGGACTTGACGCGCCGCCTCGCCGATCAAGAGCAGGGCGAGTTCGTCGAGTGACCCCACCAACTCCCCACAAGGAGGACACCCGCATGCATCCCGAAACCATGGACGCGAAGCCCCAGGCTCCGCCCTTCTCCCGACTCCAGAGCCTCACCATTCGGCTCACGACGTTCGCGTTCCTCTTCCTCGCACCGGCCATGCTCATGGCCCAAACCAGCCCGTGGACGAGGGCCGTCAACCGGCTCCAGACCGCCTTCACCGGCCCGATCGCCCGAGGCTTGAGCCTCGTGGCCCTGGTCATCGGCGGCCTCATGTTCGCCTTCGGCGAGGGCGGCTCCAAGAAGCTCCTGGCCGGGATCATCTTCGGCCTCGGCATGACGATGGGAGCCGCCAACTTCCTCGGCTGGCTGTTCTGAGGAGGAGGTCCAGTGCTCGACGTAGTCGCCCTCTTCCCGCCCCCGGCCTTCATGGCGCTGGCCACCAGCGTGCTGATGGCCGCCTTCCACTACCCGCGCCCGCGACGCTACAGCGCGGCTCTCTCCATGGCTGGCCTCTCGACCGGCCTGACCCACCTCCACGAGGGGCTCGGCGGCCTGACCGCCGACCTCGTCGCCGTCGGCATCGCCGGGCTGTAGGTCCCCTTGCGCGGAGAAACCCCTTGGTACGGCCACCCGGCGCTCTCGCGCCCCATGAAGATTCTGGGCGTGGAGCGCCGGTGGTTCCTCCTCTCCGCCACCTTCGGCGGCGCCGTATGGAACGGCCTCAACTCGATCATCACCGGAGCGCTGCTCTTCGCCGTCCTCTACGTGGCCGGCTTCCTCGCCTGGAAACGCGATCCCAACATGCTCTCGATCATCGCCAAGGCCGGCACCAGCCGAACACGCTACGACGCCGGCAAGGAGGCCAAGTGGCACCTGCACCTGATCGAGTGAGGACGCCGGCCTACAGCCGGCTGCGCTCAGCCGAGGAGCCGGACCAGAGTCAGCACCGCCGCCACTTGGCCGGCGAGCATGGCGGCGGCGACCGCGTACAGCGTCCGCATCGTGCGGACCTCAAGCGACGCCATCCGCTCCGTAAGCCGCGACTCCAACTCCGCCTGGCCCGCCCGCACCGCCGCGTTTTCGGCCTTCATCTCCGCGCGCAGCACGTCGACGTCCGCCTTCGTTGCGTAGTCCGGCTCTCTCGCGGGCTCGGCCATCTCGTACGTGATTCTAACCAATGAACCTCGAGGCGGAGCGCACCGACCACGAGGCCGCCGGCAGCCTGGCCGAAGAGCTCCCCTATTGGGGCTGGCTCGAAGACCACCCCTTCTGCCTGACCCGCGGCGGCGAACTCCTCGCCGTCGCGGAGCTCTCCCAGGCCGTCGTCGACGGCCGCACCCCGCAGCAGATGGACGAGGTCCTCGGCCGGTGGCTCCGCCTCCTCTCCAGCCTCGATCCCCACACCCGGCTCTACTTCTACCTTTTGAGACGGCCCGGCCGGCTCGCGGCCATCGACGGGCTGGACGGCCTCGCGGCCATCTCCCAGGAGAAGCGCCGCAGCTTCCTCGAGCGGCGCGTCCAGGAGCTGCGCGCCTACGTCGTCTGGTCCCACGACGCCGAACTCAAGGCCAAGGCGCGGACCGGCAACGCCGGCGTCCTGGCGGCCGCCCAGGACTGGATCAAGAGCCGCATGAAGCCGGACGAATGCGCCTTCCTGCTCCGCCACGTCACCGACGCCGCCGAGCGCTTCCGCCAGCTCGTCGACGCCTCCGCCGCCCTCGCCTCCGACGTGACCCCGCTGCGCGTCCTGCCGGCGGAGGAGGCCACCGCCGCGCTCTCTGAACTCGTCAACCGGCCGGGACAGCCCTGGAATGGCGACCACATACCGAGCGCGCTCAACTGGAGGCTGGCCCTCTCGGAACTCGAGGCCGAGCGGCGCTTCCTGCGCCTGGACGGCCAGCCTCTGATCCTCTACAACCTGACCTCTCCTCCGGTCCAGGCCCGAGCGAACCTGCTGCAGGAGCTCTACCGCCTCGACGCCCTGCTGACCGTATCCCTCGAGTGGCGGCCGCAGCCGCTCGCCTCCTCGCGCCGGAAGATCCGGAGCGTTCAGCGCCACTACTTCAGCAAGCGCTACTCCATGGTCGCCCACATGCAGGACGCGCAAGGCACCGCCGCGGCCATGGTCGATTCGGCGGCCGACGCCGAATCCGCCCGCATCTCTCACGCGCTCGTCGAACTCGAGACGGAGGGCGTCGCCTACGGCGACATCTCGCTCACGATCGCGCTCCACGGCGACGACCTGGCCAGGATCGAGGCCCTGGACGCGGAGCTCTTCCGCATCTTCGGAGCGGCCGACGCCAAGCTCATCCGCGAGGGCTTCGGACAACTTCCCGCCTGGTGGAGCCGCATGCCCGGGCAACCGCGCAAGCGCCAGGTCCGCACCGTCTTCTCCTCCGCCGGCGTCGCCGCCTGCATGGCCCCCCTGTTCGGGCCGCCGCCCGGCCAGGCCGAGTGCAAGCACCTGTCACGGCCCGCCATGGCCACCTTCGAGACGCCGTGGAAAACCCCCTACCACTACGACCTCTTCGGCGGCGCCGACGTCGGCCACACCCTGATCCTGGGCGCGACCGGCGCCGGCAAGTCCTTCGCTCTGAACTTCCTGCTGGTCCAGGCCCAGCACTACGCGCCCCGCGTCCTCGTGCTCGACCTGGGCGGCTCCTACAAGTGGCTCACCGAGTTCATCGGAGGCGGCTACCTGGAGCTCAACCCCGACGCCGAAGGCGACGAGATCGCGCTCAAGCCCTTCAGCCTCCCCGCCGGCGAGAGGACCTTCAGCTTCCTCACCGGCTGGATCGCCCGACTGCTCCGCATCGGCGGCTACACGCTCCGGGGCGAGGACACCACCGAGCTCAGAGAGCGCGTCGAGGACCTCTACCGGAGCCTGGCCGAGGACCGCACCCTCTCCGCGCTCGTGCGCACCCTGCCCGCCGCCATGTGGCCGGCCATGAGCCGCTGGCACGGCGAGGGCGCCTGGGCCAAGTTCTTCGACGGCGCCGGAGAGGACACCCTGGAGCTCGCCGACTGGCAGGTCATCGACCTGGCCGGAGCCGCAGAGCACGACGACCTCTGCGAGGCCGCCCTGTTCTTCCTCCTCGAGCGGCTACGGCTCGCCCTGGACGATCCGGCCGAGGCGGCCCGCGTGAAGCTCATGGTGGTCGACGAGGCATGGCGCTACCTCAACGACCGCGCCGTCCTCACCTACCTCGCCGAGGCCGCCAAGACCTGGCGCAAGCGCAACGCCGCCCTCGTGCTCGCGACCCAGAGCGCCGTCGACCTCACCGACACCGAGGGAGCCCAGGCGCTGCTGGAATCCCTCCCCACCAAGCTCTTCCTCGCCAACCCCGACCTGCCGGACGGCGTCCAGGCGACCTTCCGGCTCAACGACACGGAAATGCAGACCATCCGGCGCCTCCTGCCCAAGCGCGAGATGTATCTGCGCCGCGCCCAGGAGGCCGGCGTCGTCCGCCTCGAGGTCGATCCCGAGTCCTACTGGCTCTACACCAGCTCGCCGGTTGACGGCGAGCGCCGAGCGCAAGCGGTGGCCGAACACGGCCTCGCCTCCGCTCTTGAGGTCCTGGCAAACCAACGGAGGTAACCCACCTTGCACATCCCGCCCACCATCGCGACGGCCGCCGCCGTCCTCTGCGCGCTTCCTCTGCTCGCCCAGGACGCCCACATCCTGCGCATCGACCCCTCGGACGACCAGGTCTGGAGGCTCAGCACCCGCGTGCGCCACACCACCGTGATCACGCTGCCGCCGAACGAAAACATCCTCGACTTCGTCGTCGGAGACCTCGACTACTGGCACCTCACCGGAAGCGCGAACGTCGCCTTCCTCAAGCCCACCGAGGAAGGTGCTTCGACCAACGTCGCCCTGGTCTGCGAATCCGGCCGGATCTACCCCTTCCTCGTCTCCGAATCCTCCGAGACGCCTCCGCACCTGATCGTCCGCCTCGACCACGACCTTGAGGCGGCGGCCGCGGCGGCGGCCGGCGAAGCCCACCGGCCGGCCTTCGTGGCGGCCGACCAGGTCGCCTCCTACCAGGCGATGGCCCAGCAGGCCGCGAAGGACGCCGCCGCACAGCGGCGGAACGCGGATCAGGAGATCGCGGCCGCCCAGGCCGACGCCGACGACCGGGTCAACGGCTTCCGCGCCGACTACCCCACCCGCGTCCGCTTCCCCTACCGGCTCCACGACAAGGCGAAGAGCTGGCCCTTCCTCGTCGAGGGCATGTGGCACGACGGACAGTTCACCTACCTCCGAAGCCTCGCGCAGGAGTCGCCCGCCCTCTACGAGAACAAGGACGGCCAGCCGTCCCTCATCCCCTACGACCTCACCGAGGACGGCCTCTACGTCGTCCGCCGCGTGGTCGGCCAGGGCTGGCTCCAGATCGGCAAGCACCGCGCCGGCTGGACCTTCGACGAACCGGAACCGCTCCAGTAGTGCCCGACTGGAAGCAGCTCGTCGCCAAGCCGGCAGGGGCGCTGCCGGCGAACATGATGAACCGCGTGGTCGCGATCCTCGCCGTCGTCCTCGTCGTCGTGATCGTCGCCGCCACCATCGGCGGAGCCGGCTCCGAGGAGGAGATCGGCGAGGCCGATCCGGACGAGCAGACCCCGGCCGACCCCGAAATGGCCGACCGCCTCGGCAGCGAGGTCGAGAACCAGCGGCGGCAGGCCGCCTTCGAACTCGCCGAGGCAGAAGCCGACGCTCAGCGCGAGACCGTTCGCCAGGCCAACCTCAACCTGGCGCCCTCGCCACCTCCCGGTGAAGCCATCCTCCAACGGCTAGCCGGGACGACGCCGGACGAGGAGGACCCCAACCCCGACCCCTGGGATCCCGACGTCTTCTCGCCCCAGGAGACGGAACTACGGCTCGAACTCCACCTCGAAGCCATCAGGCGACAACACACCTCCCTGATCGCCCCTCCAATCGCGCACTCAGTGCGCGGCGAGGACGAGCCGCTCGGCAGCGAGGCGCAGGACTCCGCATCGTCCCCTTACGAGCACCTCGCCGACCTCTACCAGGCCCTCGGGGCCGCCGCGGCCCAACAGCCGACCGCGGGCGGAACGCCCACGGCCGCGGCGGCCCTTCCCGGACCGCCGCCAGGAGGCACCCTTGACGTGCCCCTCCCCGACTCCAACAACGAGCCCGCTTACGACCGTCCGGAGCGCGTCGCCGTACCCGACGATCCGCCCGGCTTTCACCGCATCCACGAAGGCTCCTTCGTCGAGGCCGTCCTCGTCACCCAACTCTCCGGAGACTTCCCGAGCCCCGTCGCGGCCGTGGTCGCCGTCCCCTTCTACAGCGCCGACCGGCAGACCGTGCTGATCCCCCGAGGCAGCCGCTTCATCGGCACCGTCCAGGCCGTCCGCGACCAGAACCAGAGCCGACTCGCCGTGGGCTTCCACCGCCTCGTCTTCCCGGACGGCCGCTGGGCCGCGCTCCGCTTCCAGGGCCTAAACCAGCTCGGAGAGGGGGCCCTCAAGGACCAGGTCGACCGCCACTACCTCAGCACCTTCCTCGCCGCCGGCGGCGTCGGCCTCCTCTCCGGCCTCGCCCAGGCCGGCGCCAACCCCTACGACGGCGTCGAGAACCAGTACCGGCTCGGGGCCGCCCAGAGCTACGCCCAGACCGGCATGCAGATCATGGACCGATTCCTCAACCGACTGCCCACCATCACCATCCGCGCCGGACACCGCCTGCGCGTCTGGTTCACCACAGACCTCCTCCTCCCACACCCGACCACAGGAGACACACCATGATCCCGAAGACCACCCGCGGCCGCATCGCGATTCTCGCTCTCGGCTGCCTGCTCGCCGCCCTTCCCGCCGCCGCCTTCCTCAACATGGGCGGCGCCACCGAGCTCACCCAGATCCTCAACGTCGCGGAGAACGCCCTCGTCGCCATCGAGCAGGCGGCCGCCGTGGTCGAGCTGAAGGACCAGATCGACCAACAACTCGACGACGCCATGGGCAAGATCGGCGCGCTGACCCAAGCCTTCGAGGACCTCAGCAGCGATCCGATGAGCCTGCTCCAGGACTCGTCGGGCCTCTCCTGGGCGGGCGACTTCACCGGTGAGCCGCTCGCTCTGGCCAACGCCATGGCCGACATGCAGGACGACGGCGGCAACTCCCTGCTCACCCACTCCCGGCAGGCCCTGGCCGCGGCCGACACCGTCTCCCGCCAGCGCTACGCCCGCGCCTACCGCGACGTGCCGACCGCTTCCGACAACTGGCTCGAGAGGCGAGAGCGGGCGGAACGCCAGCTCGCCACCGACTACTTCGTCCTCGACAGCGCCGAGGCCCTCATCGAACTCCTCGGCAAAACGTCCGCGTCCGTCGAGCGCAGCCGCCAGCAGACCGAACTCGCGGACACGGCCCTCGCCCAGGAGGCCCACGCCATGAAGCTGAACGACATCGAGGTGGACATCGCCGTCGCCCAGCTCACCGCTCACCACGCCGCGCGCAACATGCTGGAGACGTGGAAGCTCGAAGAAGAGCATCGCGAGCAGCTCGAAGCCGAGGTCACGGCCGAGCGCGCTGAGGCCCGCCGCGCCGATCGCGCCCAGAACCGCGTCCGGGGCCAGCGCAACGCCTGGCGCCAAGCCTTCCTCTTCAACTAGCCGACTCCGATGCTCCCAGCCTCCAGAACCGCCTGCACGCCTTGCGAGGCATACCCTGGCTGCTCGCGCCGCGTCTCTGGGAGGGTCCACCCACGCCGGACGGCCCTTGCGCGCGCTACAGGGCCATTCCGGGCGACTTGCGCCTCGGGGCGTAAGTCCTGCGCAGGATCCGGATCCGGAGCCGAGAAAGCGCGGCAGGGAGGGCGACGCGGCGGTCGCCTACCGCTCCTCCTCGCGGTCGCCGGCAGCCTGCTGCTGACCGCCCTCCCGGCCGGCGCTCAGCCGCCGCCCAACGCTGGCATACCGACGGTCAACGACAACAGCATCGGCAACCTGCCCCAATTCCTCGACAACGCCATCAACATCGTCCTCTCCGCCGGCGCCCAGAGCACCATCCTCGGATGGGGCAACGACCTCGCCCGGAACATCGCCCTCATCCTCATCGTCTGGACCGGCGCCCGCGTCGCCCTGAGCGGCACCTTCCAGGCATGGGAACTCATCAAGTTCATCTTCGTCCTCGCCATCCCCCTCGCCCTCGTGCGCGGCTACGACACCAACATCGTCGGCCTGGGCGTCAGCTTTCCCGAACTCATCACGGGGCAGGGCAACGCGCTCATGCGGCTCTTCGGCGCCGATGTCCTCGCCCAGGGCGTCGCCACGGTCATGGAGCTGGCCGAGGACCACATGAGGCTCGTCGGCGAGGAAGCCGGTTCCGTCAACCTCTGGACCGCCTTCCGCACCGGCGGCAAGCAAATCGCCCACCTCGCCCTCCTGACCGCCATCCTGGGCAGCTTCGTCCTCGGAATGATCGTCGTCCTCGCGCTCGCCATGGCCCAGATTCTCTTCGCCCAGGCCGCGATCGCCGTCCTCGTCACCCTCGGCCCGCTCTTCATCCCCTTCATGATCGTCCCGAAGATGGACTTCCTCTTCTGGGGCTGGTTCAAGGCCATGCTCCAGTACAGCCTCTACGGGGCAATCGCGGCCGCCATGGTCAGCCTCTGGACCCGGATCATCCTCGGCTTCGCACGCGCTCTCGAGGCCGAGACCTTCGAGATCAACTCGATGACCGCCGCCACCGGCGTCTGGGTCGTTCCCGTGTTCGGCGTGATCGTCTGCGCCATTGTCTCCATCATGAAGATCGGCGACATCGCCGGAATGATCGTCGGAGGCGGAAGCGACGGCGGCGGCTTCTTCGGCGGAGCCTTCATGGCCTCCCGCATCGTCGCCGCCCCCGCCCGCGTCGCCGCGGCGCCGCTCAAGGGAGGAATGCCGGTATGAGCAAATCGAAGCCCGACCCCGGCAAGGAGTTCGCCGACGTATGGGGCGAGCTCGTCGTATCCAACCGACACTTCCGACTCGCCACTTACGCCCTCGGCGGAGTCCTCCTGCTCCTGCTCGTCGCCGTCGTCCGCCTCTCAAGCGTCGAACTCCCCAAGCCGATCGTCATCCGCGTGGACGACGTCGGCCGAGCCGAGGCACTCGCCTACGACGCGCTGGAGGCCCAGGCCGACCCGCTCGACCCGACCACCAAGTACTTCCTCGCCGCCTTCGTCAGCGACCACTACTCGCGCCGTACCGCAACCGCCCAGAGGGCCTGGGCCCGGTCCCTCAACTTCCTCGTCACCGCCCTGGCCGACGAAGCCTTCCGGCGCGACGGCGAGGCCGTCGCCGCCGTGGCGGCCGGCCTAGCGGAACAGGAGCGCCAGGTCGAGCGGGTCTCCCTCTCCATTCAACCGCAACCGGAGGCGCCGCACATCGCCTCGGCCAACTTCGAGGTCCTCGTGCTCGAGAACGGCCGGGAGGTCGCCCGCGAGCGCTGGAGCGTCTCCATGCAGTTCATGTTCCTGGAACAAGTGCCCGCGAACCTCCTCCCCGTCAACCCCATGGGCATCCTCGTCACCTACGTCCAGGCCGACCAGGTCACCGACTTCTGACCGTGGCCCTCAAGGCCCCGGACATCCCCCACCTGGACGGACGCAACGCCGCGCTCCGGGAACTCGGCTTCCGCGACTGGGAGGCAGCCTGGCTCACCCTCGTCTGCCTCCACTCCGGCGTCTTTACGAGGACGCAATTCACAGAGCATCACGCCTGCTCTACCGAGACGACTCACGCCTTCGTACGCCGGCTTGTCGACGCCGGCATCGCCAGGGAGCATCCGCTTCCCGAGATCGACACGAGGCTCCAGTACACCCACGTGCATGGCCGCGGCCTCTACCACGCCCTGGGCATCGAGAACGTCCGGCATCGCCGGGCGGCCGAGGACGTAGTTCTCTTCCGTCGTCTCCTCTCCTTCGACCACGTCGTCCGGCATCCCGACCTCCCCTGGCTCGCCACGGAGCCCGAGAAGGTCGCTCACTTCACCGGCCGCGGCATCCGCCGCGACCAGCTCCCGAGCCGCCTCTACGGCGGCCCGACCAAGCGCACCCGCCGCTACTTCGCGCTGAAGCTCCCGATCGCCGCCGACGAAACGTCGGCGACGTTCGTTTACGTCGACCCCGGCCGGAATACCGACCGCGAACTACAGCGCTGGGCTGCCGAGCATCATGCTCTCTGGGACCAGCTCCGGGCCGCTCGAACCGAGGTCCGCGTTGCCGTCGTCGCGCGGACTATCGCGGCCCAGCACCAGCTCTCCCGGAAGGTCGCGGCCTGGGCGAACGCCCGCTCGCCAGCCCAGCCGCTCACCGAGGACGAGCGGCAGACCTTGGCTGCCGCCGACGCCGATCTCGACGTCGCGCTCGCCACCGGCGACCCGCGATCCTTGGAGCGCTGGGGCGGTCTGAATCCCTGCCGGCGTCTCGTCATCTCTCTTCGCAAGCGAGCGGATCTTGAAGACGCCGTCGACAGTCCTCGCGCACGCATCGACGCCTACTCGTCGCACCACGCTCGCGGCCTCGCGCCCCAGGCTCTCGCATGACTCCGCGCTGCACGGGGATCCGCTCCAGGACCAAAAAAGGACAGCACCCCCTATTTTTGATTCTTGGGGCGCGTCTTTTTTGGTTGTCCTCTTTCGAGGACGCTGCCGGAATTGTCCTCGTAACGCTTAGCGTTTCTCGGGCTCCCTCCCCGGAATGCGCCCTCTCGGGCGCAGCGACCCGACCGCACCAGGCGGTCGGGTCGGGACGTGAGCGACCCCGCCTTTCGGCCGCCTGGTGCGGCACGAAAGGCTCTCCCGTTTTCGGCCCGTCCTCCGGGCCGCGGGAGGGTCGCTCACGTCCAGATTGATCCCTGCGGGAAGGCTCAGACCGGACTCCATGACCACCGCCAACGACACGCCCTCGCCGGCGGCCGCGCGCCTTATCGGCCGCCTACTCTGGCCGGCCGCCGTAGGCGCCGGCGTCCTCGTGTTGACGCTCCGCTTCGCTGCCTGGCCAAGCCCCGGCACCGTCGCCTGGCTCGACTCCCTCGCCCTACGGACCGCCGCCGACTTCGCCCTCGTCCGCGCGGCCTGGTGGGCCACGCTCGCTACTGCGCTCGTGGTCGCCGCCGACCTGGTCCCCGCCGCGGTCCGACGCGCTCTCGATCGCGGCGGCCGCGTCGCCGGCGCCGGTGTTCACCGCCGCCTGGGCCGGCTTCTCCGGGCGCTCCGCGGCATCCTGACGCTCCGCTTACTCGCCGCCCTCTCGGTCGGCTTCGGAGCCCTCCGGTGGGCCGGCCACGTCCGGCCCTTCCCCGCGATCGGCGACGATCCCGTTCTTGACTTCATCGCGTACCACGATCCCGCGGTCCATGCCCTCATCCGGGCCTGGCACGTCGCCGCACCCGGCGTCGTCGCCTTCGGAGGCGTCCTCCTCCTCTCCGGTGCGGCCCGCGTCTGGCTCGGGAACCGAGCCGAGTCCGTAAAGCGCGGCCGCGGCGTTCTCCCTGCTTGGCCCGCCTCCACCGACGACGACGCGCCCTCGCTCGTCCTCGGTGAACTCCATCACCCGATCGACGCCAGGGAGGCAAGCCGGCCCCAATGGCTCACCATTCCCGAGCGTGGCCTCTACACCGGCCTCGCCGTCTTCGGCGCCGTCGGCACCGGCAAGACCTCCGGGGCGATGCGGCCCTTCGCCGAGCAGCTCTTCTCCTGGCGGGCCCAGGATCCCCAACGACGCGCCGCGGGCCTCGTCCTCGAGGTCAAGGGCGACTTCTGCCACGACATCCGCCAGCTCCTCGCGGACAACGGCCGCGAGGACGACTACGTCGAGATCGCCCTGGGCGGACGCTGGCAGTGGAACCCCCTCGACTCCGACATGGACAGCTACAGCCTCGCCTACTCCATCGCGACTCTCCTCAACCAGCTCTTCGGCCGCGGAAAGGAGCCCTTCTGGCAGCAGGCCTCCACCAACCTGGTCCGCTGGATCATCGAACTCCACCGCGTCTTCCCGGACCCCTGGGTGACGCTCCGCGACGTCTACCGCCTCACCATCGACCCCGAAGCGTTCGAGCAGAAGATCACAGTCGCGCGCGCGCTCTGCGCGCCATCGGCTCCCCAGCAACGGATCCGGATCCCCGCCGAACATGCCCGCCATCCCAAACTCGAAGAGCTTCCCTTCAACCTGAGCCGCGACGGCCAGCTCACAGGCCCCGACAGTCCTGACACCAGGACACGCCTTGACGAGCTCGGCGTCGCCTGGGAACCCGTCGCCAGCCGCCCACCACCTCCTGACGATCGGCTCGCCCGCCTGGAGGCCGTCGAGCGCTGGTACCGCAATGACTGGATGGAGCTCACCCCGAAGCTCCGCACCGCGATCGTCGAAGCCATCTCCGTCTTCCTCTCAATCTTCGACCTCCCGGACGTTGCCCGGCTCTTCTCGCCGCCTTCGCCGGCCGCGAACAGCCCTAATCTGCCCATGACCCCCGGGGAGATGGAGCAAACAGGCCCCGGAACGGAGCCTCCTGACGCCCATCGCGACGAACTGGCCACCGAAACGGACGGCCGCGTCGCCGGCGGAACGCTCGCTCCGCTCCCGCCCCTGGTCGACCTCATTGAAGGCGGCAAGGTGGTCGCCCTCAACATGCCCGCGGGCGCCAATCCCGCCCTCGCGCGAGCGATCGGCGTCCTCCTCAAGAACGCCTGGCTACAAACCCTCTTGAGGAGGCCGGCCCAGATGAAGCGCAATCCCGATCGCTACTTCCGGCCGGCCGTCTTCCTTTGCGACGAGTACCAGAGCTTCGCCACCGTCGGCGAGGACGATCCCTCAGGCGACGAGAAGTCCTTCGCCCTCACCCGTCAGTGCAAGTGCATTCCCATCGTCGCCACGCAGTCCATCGCCTCCCTACGCTCCGTCCTCGCCGGCAACGACGCCTGGCGCACCCTTCTCCAGACCCTTCGAACCCGCATCTTCCTCACCCTCAGCGACGACAGCAGCGCCGACCTCGCCTCCAACATGTGCGGCAAGGTCGCACGACTCTCCCCCTCCTACTCCTTCTCGGAGTCGAGCAAGCCCGGCTTCTCCCTCGTGGCCGCCCGCCCGGGCGGCGGCCAGGGCGGCAGCCTGGGCGCCAGTAAGACCTACCGCGAGCAGCGCGAACCCATGTTCCACCCGCGCACCTTCACCCTCCTCCAGAACTACCAGGCGATCGCCTTGCCCTACGACGGCTCGAAGTCCCTGCCGGCCACCCGCCTCTACCTGAAGCCCCATTACCTTCCCCACGATCGCTCCTACTGGCGGCAGCGCGACGCCGGCGAGATCTGAGATTCCGTCGTGACGATACATACCGTCTGCACCAACACGCCATGACCGACAGCCTCGCCACCCTCAAGACCTTCCTCCCCGGTCTCGAAGACCTACTCGAAGATCCGGAAGTGACCGAGATCATGATCAACGGTCCCTACAACGTCTGGACTGAGCGCGCCGGCAAAGGCCTCCAACCGGTCGAGGCGCCCGCCCTCAATGAGGGCGCGCTCCGCCGCGCCGCCATCAGCATCGCGCGACCCCTGGGCCTCGATCCCAAGACCGACCCGGCCCTGGACGCCCGCCTCGCGGACGGCTCCAGGGTCGCCATCACGACGCCCCCCGCCGCGCCCCACGTGGCGATCACCATCCGGCGCTTCGGCAACCGGTCCTTCTCGGTGCAGGACCTGGTCGAGAACGGAAGCCTCACCCCGGCCATTCTTGATGCCGCCAAGGACGCCCTCCGCAACCGTCAGAACATCCTTGTCAGCGGAGGCACGGGCAGCGGCAAGACCACGCTCCTCAACGCGCTCATCGAGCTCCTTCCCGAGCATGAGCGGATCGTCTCGATCGAGGACACCCTTGAGCTCCGCATCGAGCAGGCGAACACCGTCCGCTTCGAAGCCCGCGAGCTGGGCGCGGGCTCCCTGACCATCAGGGACCTGGTCAAGCACTCCCTCCGCCACCGACCCGATCACATCGTGGTCGGAGAAGTTCGTGGTCAGGAAGCCGCCGACCTCCTCCAGGCCCTCAACACGGGCCACGGCGGCTCCCTGACCACCGTTCACGCGAACAACGCCCGCGCCGCGCTCTCACGCCTGGCCAGCTGCGCCATGCAGGCCGGCGAACTCCCCTGGGAGGTTGTCTGCCGGAGCGTCGTGGACGGCATCTCCCTCGTGCTCCACATGACGCGCGTCCAGGGCCGCCGCTACGTCGAGGAGTGCATCGCCCTGCGAGGCTGGAACCCGGACGACGAGTCCTGGAACATCGAGCCCATCGCCTCGCGGCCAACGGCCGTCCCGCCCAGACCGAAAGCCTCGCGAGCGGTGAAGCGGAAGCGGCCCGCGGCCAAAGCCGCCGCCGGATGACTCGCGGCCCCTCCTCGGGGCCGCTCCCCGTGGAAGCGAGTGTCCCGGACGACCACTGTACGGCCGCACCTTCGGGAGCGCTCCCCGTAGCCCTGCCACTTGACCGGCCCCTGGCCGTCTCCACTCCGACCCCGCCTTCCCCTGGCCCTACGTGGCCACCAGGCCCCAAATCGCCGAAGTCGCCTTGCCGGTGCGGACCTCTACTCTCTGGCCGCGAAGGCGGACAACAACGCGCGCCGCCGACGCCGTCGCCCCGCGGGCCGGCGCAAGGAGCCGCCAGAACCGCTTCGCGTCGGCCCGATGGGCCGTCTGTCACCCCCTTGCCTCGTGCCGGCTTCACCGCGGCGCGACGGCGCCTCTGCCGCATCCTCCTGTTGGGGCGGGCCTGTTGCTCGCCGCCATATGGGGGTGAGCGGCGAAAGCCACAGACCCACTAACCCAAGGAGGAATCAGAAACATGTCCACCAACAACGCGCCCATCGAGGAAGTCCGCATCGGAACCGTCAAGGCCGCCATCTGGCGGAACCAGGCCGGGGACGACGGCGCCGTCCGCTACAACGTCACCTTCGGCAAGCTCTTCCGCTCCGCCGAGGACGGCAAGTGGCAGAGCTCCCGGAGCTTCGGCCGCGACGACCTCCTGGTCCTCGCCAAGGTGGCCGACCGGGTTCACACCCGCATCCACGAGCTGCAGGAGCAGCCCGCGGAGGACGACGCCTAGGGGCGTCTCAACGCCGGCGGCGGCTTCGGCCGTCGCCGGCCTTCGCTCTTGACCTCCCGACCACCCTCCGGCATAATCCGTATCGACGATCTACACCGTCCATACTCATCACCGAGGAACACCGAAATGTTCACCTTGCTCAAGCGCCTCGCCATCCTGGTCGCCCTCTGGCTCGGTGTAAGCGTCGCCGGCGTCGTCTACCTCAACACCCGCAACCCCGAAATGATCGAGAACGACGTCCGAGCCGTCCTCGAACCCACACTCGGCAGCCTTGACCAGGCTTGGCAAGCCTTCATGCCCGAGCCCGGACCGCCCCTCCCCGCCGACGACGCTATGCGCGCCGAGACCCAGACGACGCTCGCCGAGGTCGAAGCCCTCTACGACGAGCTCATCGCGGTCCACCACGCCCTCCAGGAGGCTCACACCGACCAGTGGGAGAAGCGCTGGGCTGGTGACGCCGTCACCCTGGCCCAGATGGACAAGGAACGCGCCATCGAAGCGATTCAGCACGATCAACAGCGCGTTGACCAGCCTTATGGGCTCAACGGTGGAGACACCACATCGCAGGGCGTCTCCCTCAGGCTAGACCTGGCCCGCCAGGCGGCGGTCAGCCGCAAGTGGCAGGTCGAGAACGAGCTCGCAACCGCCCGCCAGAAGCTGGCGGCGCTAAACGCCGCGCCGCGGGAGTGAACGGCCCTTTCCGTCCTGACGATTCATACCGTCTGCATCAATCCATGTACTGCCCCCCTGGGAAGCTCCGCGCCATTTACCCGGGAACCCGCTGCGCGGGCCTTCCGCCCGCCAACAACTGCAACGACGACGCGGCTTTCTACTTGCTCGCTCCCACAGCCCAGCCCGCAGGCAAGCCCATCGGCTCCCCGCTCTGCCGTCACTGCGCCACTCGCGGCCTAGAGGAGCTCCGCCGTATCGACAACAGCCTCTGGTCCATGCAGCCGGCGCCTGTCCTCGTCCAACACCCGATCTACGGCACCCTCCACCCCTCGTCCCCCGCCGCCAGCGAACTCTCGCTGCCGGCCTCGCAGCAGTGGCCTCAATGACCCTACGCAGCGCCAACATCGCCCTGGGCCGCCTCGAACGCGGTGAGCCGGCCGCTAACCGGCCGGCACTCTGGAAGCGCGCCAGCGCGGCCCTGGACGCGGCTGACGCCGCCACACCCATCGACGATGCGGCCGGCCGCCAGAAGCTGGCTCGCGCCGAGCGGCGCTACCGGACGCTGCGGCGGCGCATCGAGGACGGCCGCCCTGGCCAGCAGAGGCGTCTCGCGTGAGCGCGAGGCCCCGAGGCTTCCTGCACGACTGGCGGCCGCGAGCGGCCACCGTCGAGCTCCTCGACCAGGCCGAGGCCATCATCGACGACGTAGCCCCGGAGGTCGGCGCTATCACCCTGCGGCAGTTGTTCTACCTCCTGGTCACCCGCTTCGACTACGAAAAGACCGAGCGCGCCTACAAGCGCTTGTGCGAAGCGCTGAACAGGGCGAGGCGCGCCGGCTGGATCGCCATGAACCAGAGCCGCGACGACGGATCGACCGTCCTGCAACGCCAGTCCTGGCAGTCCGGCGACGAGTTTCTGGACGCCGTCCGAGGCAACGCCCGCGCCCTGCGCTTCGACCGGCAGCGCGACCAGGACCGCCACGTCGTGCTTTGGTGCGAGGCGGCCGGCATGGCCCCACAGTTGGCCGCGGCCGTCGAGGAGTACGGAATCCCCGTCTTGAGCTCCGGCGGCTTCGATTCCCTCACGTTCAAGCACGACCAGGCGCGCGAAATAGCGGACCGCGAGGTTCCTACCCTCGCGCTCCACGTCGGCGACCGGGATCCCAGCGGCGAGCACGTCCACATGAGCCTCAGCGAGGACCTGGCGGCGTTCGTCGCCGTCCTTCACGGCGATCCGGCCCACTTCGAACTACGCCGGATCGCCGTCACGGATGAGCAGATTGAACGGCTGCATCTCCCTACCGCCCCGCCCAAGCGGACCGACCGGCGCAGCTTCGACGGCGCCGCGACCACCCAGGCCGAAGCCATCGAGCCACGCGAGCTCCGCCGCATCGTGCGCGAAGCGGTCGAGCTCGAGCGCGACGCAGAGACTCACGCCGCCGTCCTGGCGGACGAAGCCGCTACCCAGGCCGCCCTCCTGGCCAGCCTGGCCGACGTGGAGATCCCATGAGCCAAGCCCCCGACCGGTCTCAACCGGCCACGCTGATCGCCTTCGTCAACCAAAAAGGCGGACCCGGCAAGACGACGCTGGCCATGCACGTGGCCAGCGAACTTGCCCGCGCCGGCGCCGGCGTCCTCGTGGCCGACGCCGATCCCCAGGCGACTGCCACGCGCTGGGCCGCGGCCGCTCCCGAAGACCGACCCTTCCCGGCAGCCCTGGCCGGCCTCAGCCACGCCGGCGAGAAGCTTCATCGCGAGCTGATGAAGCACCTGAACCCCTACGACTTCATCGTCGTCGACTGTCCTCCCAGCGCGGAGTCCAACCTGACCCGGAGCGCCCTCCTGGTCGCTGAGCTGGCTGTCGTGCCCGTGGTCCCCTCTCCCCCGGACCTCTGGGCTGGCGTTGCCATCAGCCAGGTCCTCACGGACGTAAGCGTTGTCAACGATCGCCTCAAAGCGCGCCTGGTCGTCAATCGCTACAAGGCCCGCACCCGCCTCGCAGCTCACACCCCGGACCTACTCGCGCAGTACGGCATCCCCGTATTGCGCGCCCAGATCGGCGAGCGCGAAGCTTTCCGCCACGCCGCGGCGACGGGCGTGACCGTCGCCGACCTGCCTCGCGCCGGCCAAGCGGCCGGCGAGATCACCGCCCTTACCGAGGAACTTCTCCTCGTCCTCAACGGAGCCTCACCATGACCAAAACCGATCCCCTGGCCGCAAACCTCGAGCGCAGCCTCGCAGAGGAGACCGCGGCCGTCGCGCGGCGCTTCGCGGCGGCCGACCGCCATCTACAGAACGCCACCTCCGCCCCCCGTACCGTTGTCCGGGCATCGTTCTCGTTTCCCTCAGAAGACCACGCCCTCTTCGACCTTCTTCTTCAGCGCGCCATCGGTGCCGGCATTTCCACCACCCGAAGCGCACTTGTCCGCGCTGGACTGCACTCCCTCAAGCGCCTGCCGGAGCCCGAGTTTGTCGAGGCCCTGGAGCGCCTCGTCACCCTCCGCCCCGGACCGCGGCCGGCCGGCCGCGCGTGACCCGCGCCAACAACTGTCCCGCCCTCAGCGGCCCAGGCTCCCACTCGGTCTCCTGGTGGGAGCCGGACGGCCGTTGCGCCTGGTGCGGCGCCTGGTCCCCTCTACGACACGCCGATCACGCCGGCATCGAGGCCGCTAGGCTACGACCCTCCATCGAGCGCGACCGGCTCTTGCGCCGGCGCGCTCGCGCCTTGGCCGCCGCGGCGGCCGCCGGATTCAGCCCGCCGCTTCCGGTCACATCGTCTAGATCGTCCATACCGTCACCACCAATCGCCCCCGGAGGACAGGACTCCCCATCTCGCAAACCCTCTGAGATAAACAGAGACGAATCAGGCCGTCTTTTCTTCCCCGGAGGCATGGATAAAGGCTGTTATGGCCTTGTTCATCGAGCACGGTCCTCCTGTGTGTTGGGGGAAGGTGAAGCTAACTGGTTATCATAAGAGCGTCAGGCGGAAAATTGCAAGACGCTGATGATCGCAGGGGGGCGGGCATGATGACAAAGGCGGAGATTGCGAAGCGGGTGAACGCGGCTGTCGAGACCGGTGAGCTCATGGGCGACACGGCCAGGGCGTTGCTCCGTTGGATCGGCGAGGACGGCCGCGTGACGGCTCCGAACGAACGCGCCGCGACGCTGGCGCGCGAGGTTCTGGAGGCCGTCGGCGTCGAATTCAGGCTCGTGAAAGGGCCTAATCTGCCCGCGACCCCCGGGGAAACGAAGGCTCCGGACGCCGATCGGGGCGAAACGAGCGAGCGGAGCGGCGCTTCGAAGCCAGCGACGAGATCCGCGGCGGCGCGTAATCGAAGCGCTGCGGCCTGGGCCCGGAAGCATCCGATCGAGGCGGTGACGATGCTCGCGCACCATCGCGTGGTGATGGACGACCTGCTGGCCGAAGACGCGGCGGGCATCCCCGAAGGTGTCGAGCTGCGCGAGGTGCTGGAGTACCTGGCCGTGAACGAGGACGCAGATCGCGCGCCGCGGGCGATCACCGACCATGTCTTCCGGCTTGCGTCACGGCTGCCGTCCACGACGGTCGGCAGTGACGCTGAACCGCTGTCGCTGCTCGCCGCCGCCCGCGAGAGCCTGGGCGCGGACCAGCGCGGCGAGGGAATGCTGCCTTCGACGCCGCGGGTGCGCGTCATCGAGACGCCGGAGGATCGGAACAGGCTGCCGGAAGTGTTGCCGGACCCGTCGCTTGAAGAACGCCAGAGAATTCTGCCGACGCTGCAAGCCGCCGCGGACCGGAGGCCCGGCGTCAGTCCGGCGCCGTGGTTGCAGGTCTTCGATCGGCTGGGAGGCAGCAGCATGGAAGCCGGCCGCGGAGCGCCGTTGGCGCTGCGTCTCTGGGTGGAGGCTCTGGCGATGGCGCCGTCGGCGGCGCGGCGGGGTCGCCTCGTGGACGTCGAGCTCGAGGTCCGCGACCTGGTGAAGGCACTGTGGCCGGACGGATGGAATCGCGGGAAGCAGTTGCCGCGACTGCGGGACGCCTGCGCGGCGATCAACGGCCTGGGCTGGTTCGCCGATTCCGAGGGCCGGACGGAATGGGCGCCGGTGCTGTTCCGGCGCCGTCCGGGAGTGGCCGCGACGCTGAACGACCCGGTGCTCCTGCAGGTGCAGTTGCCACCGGTCAAGGGCGGCGGCGCCGGAGCGAGGTTCAACCGCGAGACGCTGCGGCGCCTCGGACTGCGATCGGCGCCGGCCTATCGCCTGTACCTCGGACTGGTGGCGGAGTGGGATCGTCTCGGCCGCCGCGGCGTACCGCCGACGTGGCCCGGATTCGGAAAGGCCGAGCGGCGGCGTCTGATCTTCGGAGACGATCCCTCGAACCGGAGCACTCTGAGAACGCGGCAGGCAGACGCGGATCAAGCCTTCGAAGCTCTGGAGGCCCTGGGAGCGATCGCCTTGAAGCGCGACCCGGAGGATCCGAGGATCTTCGTGCCCGAACGCCGCGATCTGGACTGACCGCCGCCTTGGTTAGCTGGCTTCCGGATCCGTCTTCCGGGAGACCGACTGAACCGAAACCGTGAAAAGCCGCGCGGCGTCAGCCGTGCTGCCGGGATCCGGATCCGGAAGGGGGATCCAGAGGGGGGAAGGGTTCGGAGTTACAGGCGGGGCAAGGGTTTCCGGGCGGAAGCGTCCGCGAATGTCCAGGTCGGCGTCCGCGAATGTCCAGGTCGGGGGTGGCGAAAGCGTCCGCGAATGTCCAGTTCGGGGCTGTGCGTCCGCGAATGTCCAGTTAGTAGGGGGGAAGGGTTCGGAGTTGTAGGCGGGGCAAGGGTTTCCGGGCGGAAGCGTCCGCGAATGTCCAGTTAGTAGGGGGGCAAGGGTTTCCGGGCGAAAGCGTCCGCGAATGTCCAGGCCGGTCAGTTGATGCGATCGGTCTAGATGATCGGGGCGGTTTCGGCGTGAGAGCGCATGCTTTGCGACCGCCGCGGCCTGCGGTAAACGCCGCGAGCAAAGGGGCCGGACGTCCTCGACCCAGCAAGAAAGGGGAAATGACCCGCTACGACGGGCGCTACGGCCCCAGAACGAGGGGGTGTCTAGTCCAACCTACGCGGGGGTAGTCGCGGGGCCGTAGCGGGCCAG
>JAPOXA010000159.1 GCA_026707325.1 Acidobacteriota bacterium
GATGGTCCGCGACCGCGCCCGCCGTTCAAGCGCCTTCTGCTCCGACTCAGACAAACGATTGCATCCGCCATGAACCGAAGCATACCAGTCTACAACGGGCCGGTACAGTCCACTAGTGCGGTGTGACCGTCCGGGTCACGCGGAAACAGCCGGCGCGAATCTCGGCCGCAGCGAAGCGAGTATAGCGCTCTTGCGAGACGACAGCAGGGTGCCCGGCGGCAACGGCCTACGGCAAAGCCTACCGCCGACGCGCCGCTACCGAACGGCGTCGGCGAGCGCCGCCACCAGGGCCGCGCGGTGGCGGCTGTACTCCGGGTTGGTCGCGTAGGGCCAGGCGCTGTGGGTCACGATCACGATGTTGGAAGACGGGTCTATCCACAGGTACTGGCCGAAGATGCCGATGCCGGCGAAGATGCCGTCCTCGGCCAACCACCAGAGGTAGCCGTAGCCGTCGTAGCCGCTGCTGGGGGTGGTGGACTCCTCCATCCAGCCTTCGGGCAGCACCCGCGTGCCGTCGCGCAGGACGCCGCCGTTCATCGCGAAGATCCCGACCCGGGCGTAGTCGCGCAGCGTCGCGTTGATGCAGCAGCCCCCCAGTTCGCCGCCGCCCTCCTCGTGGAGCAGCCAGTTCGCGTCGGCCTCCATGCCGAACGGACCCCAGATCCTGTGCTCCAGGTAGGTCGAGAGGTTGTTGCCGATCGCCGCCCGCAGCACGGCGCCCGCCATGTTCGTCTCGCCGGTGTTGTAGTTGAAGACCTCGCCCGGAGGATGGAGCGGCTCGAGCGCCGCCATGTACCGCGTTTGCTCGACGATCGGCCCCGGTAGCGTCGCCACGTCGGACTCGGGGTCCGCGTAGTCCTCGTTCCAGTCGACCCCTGAAGCCATCTGCAGCACGTCCCTGATCGAGACGTCGTCGTAGCCGCCGCCCGCGAGCAGCGGCAGGTACTTCGTGACCGGGTCGTCGACGCTGCCGATGTAGCCGTCCGCGATGGCGGCGCCGTAGAGCATGGAGACAACGGACTTGGCGATCGAGAAGGAGATCCAACGCGAGTTCTCGTCGTTGCCGAGGCCGTAGCGCTCGAAGAGGACCTCGTCGTCCTTGACCACGAGCAGGCCGGCGATCCGCCGGTCGCGGATGTAATCCTCGACCGTGAACGTCTCGCCCTCGACCTCGTAGGTCACCGACGACAGGTCCCGCGGCGCCGGCGCCAGCGGGTACGGATCGTCGGAGGCCTCGGACCAGCGGGCGGCGCCGACGAGGTCCGCGTTCCGGTAACCCGCGATCTGCTGCTCCGGTGTCCAGAACAGCACCTGATCCCGCGGGCCCAGATTCTCCAGGTCGGGATTCGCCGGCTCGACCGCGCCGGCAGCCTCCGTGTCCGCGACAGGCCCGGCGCAGGCGGCGAACGCCAGCATCATCGCGATTGCGGCGGCGAACCACCGGCTTCTCCGCCCTCGTGTATTCGGAATCCGCTCTCTGCGCCTTACGGACATGTCATCGCCCTCCTTGATCGGAACGTCTGATCGTACCCCCCAACTGGCCCTCGAAGGGCCCAAGCCCCGATAGGCTGATTCCCGGTCGCCATGAACGACGAACGATCCGCCGCCGAACCGCCACCCGCTGCCCTCGCCTCGGTCCACACCGCTGCCGACGACGACGGCGTCCGTGACCTGTTCGAGGCCCGCGGCTGGACGGACGGGCTGCCGATCGTGCCGCCGACGCCGGAACGGGTGGCCGCGGCGCTCGACGCAGCGGTCATGGAGCCGGGCCAGGTTCTCGGCGTCGAGACGGTCCGAGGACGCGCGATCACGGCCCAGAAGGCGGCGATCAACGCGGTGATGGCCGGCTGCCGACCGCGCGACTTTGCGGTCGTCGCCGCCGCGGTCGAGGCGATGTGCGACCCGGCGTTCCTGCTGCACGGCGCCACGTCAAGTACCGGCGGCTGCGCGGTGTTGATCGTGGTCAACGGGCCGATCCGCCGGGAACTCGGCATGACCGGGACGTTCAACGCGCTCGGCGGCGCCGACCGGGCCTCGCTGGCGATCGGCCGCGCGGTACGGCTCATCCTCCGCAACCTGCTCGGCGTACGGCCGGGAGAACTCGACCGCTCCACCCTGGGACACCCCGGCAAACTCGGCTACTGCCTCGCCGAAGACGAGGAGGCCTCGCCCTGGCCGTCGCTGGGAGCCGAACGAGGGGCGCCGAACGGCGCGTCAACGGTGACCGTCTTCGCCGCCGGTTCGCCGCGCCAGATCATGAACGAGTGGACGACGGAGCCGAAAGCGATCCTCGACACGATCGCGGCCGAGATGCGGGCGAATCTGCTGCACTACTCGATCTGGGCCGGCAACCACTGCCTCGTCCTGCCGCCACAGTTACGGGAACGGCTCGCCGGCGCCGGCTGGAGCAAAGCCGACATCCGGACCTATCTGCACCGTCAGGCGCGAGTGCGCCGCGGCGACTGGGAACGAGTCGGCAAGGCTTCGGTGGTCAACGACGCGAACCGGAAACAGGACTACGCGGCGCTCCAGTCGCCGGACGATCTGCTGATCGTCGCCGCCGGAGGCCCGGCAGGGGGCTTCGCGGCGGTCATTCCACCGTGGTTCGGCAACAAGTCGCGGGCGGTTACCGCGGGGGTGGGGTTCTGTCTGGAGTGCTAGAGGAGCCGGCCTGACGGCCGGCGCGAGTCGAAGCCGCCTCCGGCGGCAGCCGGCGGGGACGCCGGCGCACCTGTACCTTTCCGGTGTTGATTCCGGTCACCGTCTTGTACCGATCCGCCGTAGCCGCCGAGGCTGCGGTAGCTGTGGGAAACCGGTTCGCCGGTTTTCCAAGGTCCGGCGGGAAACGGCTTGCCGTTTTCCGCTGGACCGGCGGCTTCCGCGGCCGGCGCCGCGGCGGGCGCTTCCGCGACGCTGATCGGAGTTTCGAGGAGTCGGCGGGCAGCCAGGAGCACCAACGGCGCACT
>JAPOXA010000176.1 GCA_026707325.1 Acidobacteriota bacterium
TGACGTAGAACATGCCGCCGTACGTCACGTCGACGGTGACCTTGCCGAGTTCCGGAACCTCGAGCTCGGCGTCGAGATGGACCGCGAATGCGGGCACGTTCTCGAACTCCACCCGTTTCACCTTGCCCCGCTCGACGTCGGCGCGCACCCGGATCAGGCCGGCGGGCGATTCCAGGGTGAGTTCGGTGACTGGCTCCGTGTGCGGAACCATCCCGGTCTCGATCAGCACCGTGACGACGGCGATCGTGTTCGTGCCCGACATACCCGGGTACTCGACCTGCTCCATGATCACGTAGCCGGCAACCGCGTCGGGGTGGGTCGCCGGCAGGATCAGGTTGCAGTTCGCAGCCGGATAGCCGCGGGGCTCGCGCAGCATCCGCAGCCTCAGCTCGTCGGCCTCCGTCTCGAGGTAGCGCATCTTCTCGAACATCGTCGCCCCGGGGACGTCGAGAACGCCGCCGACGATGACCCGCCCGGGCTCGCCGCCGACGTGGGTGTCGACGGCGTGGATCACGTTGGAGACACGCATCTTCAGGCGCTCCCGCCGGGCGGGATGACCTTCATCTTCATCCAGCCCGCCGTGTTGTGGAAGTCGGCGACGACGCTTCCCGGCGGCACGAGTGCGTCGCAGGCGGCCCGTTGTTCGTCGGTCAAGCTCATGTCGAGCACGGGCAGCAGGTCCTCCAGGTGCCTGAGGGTGCGCGGGCCGATCAGCGGCGCGGTGATGCCGGGCTGATCCTTGGTCCAGAGGATCGCGAACTGGGCCGGAGTGAGGCCGGAGTCGGCCGCGACCCCGGCGAACTTGCGGCCGACGTCGATGCCGGCTCGCGTGACGCGGTCGGCGTAGAAGCCGCCGCGGAGCGCGGCACGCGAGCCCTCGGGATAGTCGGAGTCGCTGAGGTAACGGCCTGCGAGCACGCCCATCGCCATCGGCGCCCAGGTGATGACGCCGAGACCGAGGCGCTCGCACATCGGGATCAGTTCGTTCTCGATCCGGCGGTCCAGCAGGTTGTAGGGCGGCTGCTCGCTGGCAAAGCGGACGTAGCCCTTCAGCTCGCTCGTCATGACCGCCTCGGCGACCATCCAGGCCGGGTGAGTCGAGCAGCCGATGTAACGGATCTTCCCGGCCCGGACCAGGTCGTCCAGCGCCCTCAGGGTCTCGTCGAACGGCATCTCGGGCGAGGGACGATGTAGCTGATAGAGGTCGATGTAGTCCGTCTGCAACCGCCGGAGCGAACCCTCGCAGGCGCGGATCAGGTTGATCCGCGAGTGGCCATACTCGTTGGGGCCGATGCTGCCGGTGTAGTCGACGACGCTCTGGCCGACGACCCTGCGCCCGTGGTCGACCTTCGTTGCGATCAGCAGCTCCTGGCGGCGGCCGTTCGCCTTGAGCGCCCGGCCGATGATCCGCTCGCCCTCACCCTCGGCGTAGACCTCCCCGGTGTCGATCAGGTTGATGCCGGCGTCCATCGCCGTCTGCAGCATGCGTACGCATTCCGGTTCCGGCGTCGGATCAGCGAAGTTGTCGCTGCCGAAGCAGAGGGGCGCGACCTTGACTCCGGTCCGTCCCAGGGTGCGGTACTCCATCGCGTACTCCCGTTGCCCGATCGACCAAGTGGTTACTTGTGCCAACGACGCCCGTTGCTGAGGCCGTCGGCGCGCGGAAAGAGCTCGTCGCGCATCGCCGCATGGTAGGCGAAGCTGGCCAGGATGACGGATGCCTGTCTCAGGTCGTCGGCAATCAGGCGGTCGTAGACGTCCATGTTCGTGTGGAACGTCGCGTTGAAGAACTCGAGGTCGTCCTGGATGAACTGGTAGCCCTGCAGCCCCGCTTCGAGAAAGGCCATGTGGTCCGTGCCGCCGGTGTTGCCGGGCACGATCCAGGACATGCCCACGTCGTGGAAGGGCTCCATCCAGGCCTCGAAGATCGGCCGAGACGCGTCGTTGCCCTGCAGGTACATGCCGCGGAAGCGGCCGTACCAGTCGACGTTGAAGTAGACCGAGAGATTCGCGTGGGCGGCCGGCTTGTCGGTCTCCTCCGGGTCGCCGAAGTGCTCGCGGACGTAGGCCCGGGAGCCGAGCAGGCCGCTCTCCTCGGCGCCCCAGAGCGCGGCCCGGATCGTGCGCCGGGGTTCGAGGCCGGCCGCACGGAGGAGCCGCATCGCCTCCATCACGATCGCGGAGCCGGCCGCGTTGTCGGTGGCGCCGGTGCCGGCTGGTTCCGCGTCCAGGTGGCCGCCGATCATGACGACCTCGTGGGCGAGATCGCTTCCGGCGAGTTCGGCGATCACGTTGTAGTCGAGGGGATCGTCGGCGCTTAGGACGTTGCGGACTTCGATCTCCATCTCGACCGGCGTTCCGGCGGCGAGCAGCCGCATCATCCGGTTGTAGTGCTCGGCCGCGACGACGACCCGCGGCATCGGCACAGGTTCGTCCAGCGGCAGGGGGCCGTCGCCCGAGACATGGACGATCCCCTTGTCCATCGGGCCGACGTTGGTGGAACCGATTTCGACCAGGACGGCGACGCCCTGCTGCTCCAGGAACGTCTCGATGTCGTGGCGCGTCAGCTCGGACTCGGCCTCGTCGTCGTCCGTCGACTGGGTGGGGTTGTTCCGTGGGTCGATCTCGAGGCGGGCCATGCCGCTGAGTTCCTCGTCGGAGAGCCGGACTGCTTGCGGCGAGAAGTTCGGTACCAGTTCCCGTTCGGGCGAGATGAGCAGGATCGACGTCTCGACGCGTGCCCCCAGGGCTTCCAGGTCGTCCCGTGTTTCGACGCCGCTGAGGTCGACCGCTGCGACCGGACCGGCGACCTTGCCGTCCATGCTCCGGGTGCCCGGCTGCGCGTAGCCGATGACCGGCTGGTACTGCGGCGCCGT
>JAPOXA010000175.1 GCA_026707325.1 Acidobacteriota bacterium
CACAGCGACGACCGCCGGCGATTACGCCACTTGCAGAATGGTGGGGAGTCCCAGTGTGCGACCGTGGCGTAGTAGTCTCCCGCCATGCCGGCCCGCGGGCTCGCCAGTCTGGTCCTGCTCGCAGCTCCCCTGGCCGCTGCGGCCTCCAACGACTTCGCGGAGTCCTGCAGCCGGCTACGGGACGGCTCGAACGCCTACTTCGGCACGAGATTCGCGGACGAGCTTCGCGCGAGCCTGTCTTCCGACCCGGGCAGCCCCGAGATCCAGGCGCAACTCGGCGGTGAACTGCTTCGGCTGGGCGACACGGCCGGGGCGATCACGCACCTTTCGGCGGCTACCGAGGCCCTGGCTGCCTCGCCCGATGTCCGGCCGACCATTCCCGAGTGGAACCTGGCTCTGGCCCACCTCCAGCGGGCGGAGGATCTGAACTGCGTCCATCATGCCGGCGCGGCGCCGGGCCGCTCGGCCGACAGTTGCATCCTCCCGCTTGCTTCCGCCGCGGTCCACAGCCGTCCCGAACACGCCCGCGCGGCGGGCGACCTGTTCCTCGACATGCTGGAGGAAGGCCGCCCGACCGGGCCATGGAGACAGCGGGCGAGGTGGCTGCTCAACGTGGCGCGCCGGTTGACGGGCGACTTCCCGGATGGCGTGCCCGCCGAGTTCCGGATCAGCGAGGACGTGTTCACGTCCGCGTCGTTTCCGGGCGAGCGTTGGCGCAACCGTGGACCGGAACTCGGCGTCGATGCTCTCGATCTTGCGGGTGGCGCGGTCGCGGACGACTTCGACGGCGACGGCATTCTCGACCTGATCACGTCCACATGGGATCCGTGCGGGCCGCTCCAGGCATTCCGGGGCGACGGCCGCGGCGGCTTCGAGAACACAGGCGAAGCCTGGGGGCTCAGTGGTCAGCTCGGTGGGCTGAACCTGATCCACGCCGACTACGACGGTGACGGCCGCCTCGACCTTTTCGTCCTGCGCGGTGCCTGGCTGCTGGAGGAGGGGCGCATCCGCAACTCGCTCCTGCGCAACGAACTCGGCGGCGACGCCGGCCGCTTCGTCGATGCCACCGAGGCGGCCGGCCTGGCCGCACCCGCCTATCCGACCCAGGCCGCCGCCTGGGGTGACTACGACGGCGACGGCGACCTCGACCTCTACGTCGGCAACGAAGCGAGCGAGGCCCACGAGTACCCCTCGCAACTGTTCCGCAACCGGGGCGACGGCACGTTCGAGGACGTCGCGGCCGAAGCCGGCGTCAGCAACCTGCGCTACGCGAAGGGCGTCGCCTGGGGCGACGTGGACAACGACGGCGACCTCGACCTCTACGTCTCCAACTTCGGCGCCAACCGGCTCTACGTGAACGACGGCGGCGTCTTCCAGGACGATGCCATCCGGGCAGGGGTTACCGAGCCGGAGCGGGAGAGCTTCGCCACCTGGTTCTTCGACTACGACAACGACGGCGACCTGGACATCTACGTCGGCGACTATCGCAATCAGGCCACCGAGGTTGTGGTCTCCTACATGGGTTCGGACCCCGGAACGGGCCAGCCCCTCCTCTACCGCAACGACTGCGGGCCGGCGCCCGGCTGCGGCGGCAGGTTGCGAATGACCGAGGTGTCCCGAGCGTTGGGCATCCGCCGGCCGGCCCTGCCGATGGGCGCCAACTACGGCGACCTGGACAACGACGGCTGGCTCGATTTCTACCTCGGCACGGGCGAACCGGATCTCGCCAGCCTGATGCCGAACGTCATGTATCGCTACAACGGCCGGCGCTTCGAGGAAGTCACCTTCGCGGGCGGCTTCGGCCACCTCCAGAAAGGTCACGGCGTCGCCTTCGGCGACCTGGACCATGACGGGGACATGGACCTGCTCCACCAGCTCGGCGGCTTCTACCCGACCGACACGTTTGGCAACGCCCTGTTCGAGAACCCGGGCAGCGAGAACGCCTGGATCACCCTGCGCTTCGCTGGCGCCGGCCCCGCCGGCTCGGGCGCCAACCGCTTCGGTGTCGGCTCGCGGGTCGCCCTGTCCGTCGACGGTCCCGGCGGCGAGCGGACGATCCATCGTCTGGTCGGCTCCGGGGGCTCCTTCGGCGGAAACAGCATGCAGCTCGAGGTGGGTCTCGGAGACGCCGCGCGGGTCGACGAGATTCGCGTGCGGTGGGCGGGCAGTGGCACGGTCCAGGTCTTCGAAGACGTGGAGCCGCGGGCGACGTACCGGGTCTCCGAGCGCGCGGAGCTTCTCGAGCGCGTCGAGACGCCCTCCTTCCGCCTCGGCGGTGACGGATGAGAGCCCGCGCCGCCGGCATCGCCGTGTCCGTAGCGTCAGCGGTCCTGTCCGGCCCGGCGCGGGCAGGAGAGAACGAGGCCCTCTTCACCGACGCCACCCGGAGCGCCGGCCTCGACTTCCGGCACTGGAACGGCATGAGCGGGCACCTCTACTACCCCGAGGTGGTCGGCGCCGGCGCGGCGCTCTTCGACTACGACAACGACGGCGACCTCGACCTCTACCTGGTCCAGGGCAACCTGCTCGGCAACGAAGGAGACCGGACGTCCGCGACAACGGCGTGGACGGGCGACTGGCCGCCGCGGGATCGCCTGTACCGCAACGACCTGGAGCCCCGCGACGACGGCGCCACGGTCCGCTTCGTCGACGTCACCGAGGAGAGCGGCATCGCGGCCGCCGGCTACGGCATGGGAGTCGTCGCGGCGGATCTCGACAACGATGGCTGGGTGGACCTCTACGTGCTGAACCTGGGCGCCAACCAGCTCTGGCGCAACGAGGGCGATGGCACGTTCAGCGACCGGACCGAAGCAAGCGGAACGGGCGATCCGCGCTGGAGCGTCGCCGCGGCGGCCGCCGACTACGACGGCGACCTCGATCTCGACCTGTTCGTCGTGAACTACCTCAACTTCTCCCTGGCCACGCACAAGACATGCCTTACAGAGCGGGGAGAGGTGGATTACTGTCTGCCGAGCGCCTACCAGCCGGCGCCCGACGCTCTGCTGGTGAACGACGGCTCCGGACGTTTCGAGGACGCGACGGTCGCGGCCGGCCTGGCCGCGGCGCGGCCCGGCAACGGGCTGGGCGTCCTCGCGGCCGACCTGGACGGCGACCGCAGGCTCGACTTCTACGTCGCGAACGACCTGATGCCGAACCACCTCTGGCTCAACGGCGGCAACGGCGAACTGGTCGAGGACGGGCTGGTCAGCGGCGCTGCTCTCAACGCGGACGGCGAGGCCGAGGCCAGCATGGGCGTCACGGCCGGCGACTACGACGGAGACGGCGACCCCGATCTGTTCCTGACCCACTTCCACCGCGAGACGAACACGCTCTACCGGAACGACTCGAAACCGGGGGCGGCCCAGTTCCGGGACCGCACGAACGCAACCGGCCTCGGCCGGCCGAGCTGGGACGCCACCGCCTTCGGCACCGCCTTCGTCGACCTCGACAACGACGGCTGGCTCGACCTCGCGGCGGTCAACGGCGCCGTCACGTTCGCCGCCGGAAGGCCGCGCACGGAAGACGATCCCTTCCCCCTCGATCAACCGAACCACGCCTTCCTGAACGTGGACGACGGCGCGGGCGGGCGCCGCTTCGAACCGGCCGCCGCCGGGCTGCTCGACGGCGAGACTCCGTTCGTCAGTCGCGGTCTGGCCGCCGGCGACGTGGACAACGACGGCGACACGGATCTTGTCATCACGAACAACAACGGCCCCGCCCGGCTGCTGCTCAACCGGACCCGCACGGAAGGCGACTGGATCGGGGTGGCGCCGGTGCTCGGCGCCGCACGCGGCCGCCGACCGGCTTCGGGGGTCACCGTGCGCGTGCACCGCGCGGGAGCGCCGCCGCTCGTCCGGCTTGCCGGGGGCGGCGGCAGCTACGCCTCCTGGGGAGATCCCCGGGTGACGGTCCCGGCTGCAAGCCCAGGGGTCGACCGCATCGAAGTCCAGTGGACGGACGGGACGATCGAGGAGTGGCCGGCGCCCCCGCCCAGGGCCTACACTTCCCTGGTTCGCGGCAGCGGGGAGCGGCGCGGCGAACAGGAAGACGACGCACGATGAGCGCACAATTCCGGCCAGCGCCGACTGACGGGCGCGCTGCTTTCGCTCCGCGCCACATGAAGCCGGGCCCCCTCGGACGGCCCGTCCTCCTCCTCGCGCTGCTCGCGCCGCTGGCTGCCGCCGGCCTCCACGCGCAGAACGCGGCAGCGCCCACGCTGGTCCCGGTGCCCGAAGTCGACCTGCGCGGAGTCGACGAAGCGGTCCGCGACCAGATCGACCAGCAACGCGGGCTGCTCGAAGAGGCCCTCGCGCGCGGGGCGGGGACGGACGCCGACGCCGAGCAACTGGGGCTGCTGTTCGGCGACGCGGGCCAGCTCTATCTGGTCTACGACCTGCTGCCGGCCGCAAGAGCCTGCCTCACCAACGCTGCGGCGCTGCAGCCCCGGAACTTCCGCTGGCGCTATCTCCTCGGCAGCGCCGCGGAGCACCTGGGCGAGCTCGAGGAAGCGGTCGAGGCCTACGACCTGGCCACGACGCTGCGTCCCGACGACCCGGCGACCGCGATCCGCCTTGGCCGCGTGCACCTGGAGCTCGGACGGTACGAAGAGGCTCGCGGCCACTACCAGCGGGCCCTCGCGCTTCCGGGATCCGCGGCCGCGGCTCATTTCGGTCTCGGCCGCGTCGCCTTCGAGACGGAGGACCCGACAACCGCGCTCCAGCACTTCCAGACGGCGCTGCGGGAGCAGCCTCGGGCGGACTCGCTCCATTACCACATCGCCCTTGCCCACCGCGCGCTCGGCGACGACCCGGCGATGCGCGCCGCGATGGAACTCCGGGGCGAGGCCCCGGTGGCTTTCGCCGACCCGATCGCCGCGGAGATCAAGGAGTCGGCGACCGGAATCGGGGCAGTGTTGCTGCTCGGCCGCGTCGCGCTGGCAGCGAATGCCTTCGAGACCGCCGAGGAGAGGTTCCGCGAAGCGGTCCGCGACTATCCCGAGAGCGCGGCGGCGAAGAGATCGCTGGGGGCGGCGCTGGAGGGCATGGGCCGCCGGGCGGAAGCCGCCATGTGGTACCAGGAGGCCCTGAACCTGAGCCCCAACGATGTCGGGCTCCTGTTCCAGACGGGGCTGCTCTACAACAACGAGGGGCGCTACCAGGCCGCGGCCGAGCGGCTCCGACGCGCGGTCGAGATCGAGCCCTCGTTCGGGCCGGCATGGGTGGAGCTGGCCAGGAGTCTCGGCGAGACGGGCGACCACCTGGAAGCCGCGGAGGCTTTGACCCGCGCGCTCGAACTGGCCCCGGACGATCGCAATCTCCGCTTTCACCGGGCAGGCAACTACCGCCTTGGCGGCCGCCGGGAGCTCGCACTCAGGGAGTTCGAGTCGCTGCTGGCGGACTTCGGATTCGATCGTGAGATCGTCCTGCTGCTGGGCCGAATCGAGCAGGAGCTCGGCCGGCCGGCCTCGGCGGCGCGCCGCTTCGAGCAACTGGTCGAAGCGGGCGCCGAACCGCCCCTGTTGAGCCAGGCCCACTTCGGACTCGGCAACATCCGCACGCAGCAGGAACGCTACGAGGAAGCGATCCCCCACTACCAGCGGGCGATCGCGGCCAATCCGACGCTGAAGGAGGCGTACTTCAACCTGGGCACGGCCCTCGGCCGGCTGGGCCAGTTCACCGAGGCAGCGCTCGCCGCGCGCCGCGCGCTCGAACTCGATCCCAGTGACAGCAGGGCCCGCGCGGCCGAGGTCACCGCCCTGCTGCTCGCCGGCGAAGACGCCCGGGTCCGCCTGATGCTGGAACAGACTCTCGAACTTCCGGACCAGGGCGGCAGCGGCTTCTTCGCCGTGCTCCTCGCCGAAGTCCTGGCCGCCTCCGAGGACGACTCCGTCCGGGATGGCGCGATGGCCCTGAACCTGGCCACGAACCTGTTCCAGCGCGCCCAGACCCCGGCCCACGGCGCCGTCGTCGCCCTCGCCTACGCCGCGACCGGCGACTTCGAACAGGCTGTCGCCTGGCAGCAACGGCTCATCGAGAACCTGGAACGCGCCGGCGCCACGGAAGCGCTGCCGAATGCCCGGGAACGGCTGGCCGCGTACCGGGCCGGGCGGCCGATTCGCGCGCCCTGGCGCCGCTGACGCGCGACGATGCGCCGGCGGCAGCGTCACGGTGGCGGCGTGGCGGGACTTCTGACCCGCCTCTGGCGCAGACGCGAAGCGGCGAAGCCAGAAAGAAACAGCCGCCGGCCGCAGGCCGGCGGCTTCTGTCAGACCGCCGGCTCGTACCGGCCGGGTTGGTCCTCGACAACCTTGCCCTCTTCGACCAACGCGTCGAGATGCGCCCGAAGCGAGAAGGCGGCGGGGCCGTGGAGCTTGGGATCGACGTCGGCGTAGATGCGTTCGACCATCTCGGGGATGGTGGCGACACCGGCGGCGATGGCTTCGACGGCCTGATCGGTGCGCTGCTGGCGGTGGCTGCGGATTTCGCGGATCCGGTCGAGCGGGGGTTTGATCGACTCACCGTGGCCCGGGTGGAGAACGTCGATGCCGCCGTCCTGGCCGAGTTGGAGGAGGCGTTCGAGAGAGGCCATGTACTGGTTCAGGTTGCCGTCGGGCGGGGCGATGATCGAGGTTGACCAGCCCATCACCAGGTCGGCCGTGAACACGGCCCGCTCCTCTTCGAGCAGGAGACAGAGGTGGTCGCTGGCGTGGCCCGGCGTGTGGAGCGCCATCAGGGTGGCGCCGTCAGCGGACAGGCGCTCGTTGTCCTCCAGGCGGCGTCCGGCTGTGAAGGGCGGCTGTTCGCTGAAGGCGAGGATCTGGCAGCCCGCGTGCTCGGCGAGACGCGGCGCGAGGGGCCAGTGGTCCCGGTGCGTGTGGCTGATCAGCACCGCCGCGACTTCGCGGCCGCCGACGGCGGCGAGCACGGCCTCGAAGTGAGCATCGTCCTCTTCCCCCGGGTCGAGCACGAACGCCGGGCCGGCGTCGCCGCCGACGACCCAGGTGTTCGTGCCCGGACCGGTGAACATGCCCGGGTTGTCCTGCGTGACCCGCAGCACGCGGTCGGAGAGACGCACCGGCGTGCCCTTCCGGAGAGTGTCCAACGTCGGGCGCCCTAGCGGCTGAAGGCCCGCTGCCAGTCCTTGACGTTCGTCGCCGAAGGGCGAATCGCGGCTTGTTCGTAGCCCTCGTCGCCGGGCAGGACGGCACGCGCTCGTTCGTCCGGGGTCCGGCCCAGCAGCACGCGGGGCTGCATGACGGGGAACTCGTCCTGCGCGTCGACGGCCGCGATCGCTTCGTCCGCCGTCCTGAACGCGGCCAGCTTCTGCAGATTGCGGATGGTGGGGAAGATGATCATCCACTCCTTGCGGCGCCCGTGTTCGAGCGCTTCCTCTGCTGTCACCCAGGCGGAGCTCGTCAGCTCATGGTCGTCGTGGCCGGCGGTCTGGTTCCCCGGCGCCCGCGTGACGAAGAAGCGGGTGTCGTAGCGTCTCGGTTGTCCCTCCGGGGTGATCCAGTGCGCCCAGTAGCTGATCCGGTCGGTAGCGAGCGTCAGGCTCTCGGCGGCGGCGATGTCGAGCAGGGACTGCCTGCCGGCGTTCAACTCGCCTCGCAGGCGTTCGAAGTGCTCCTCGACAGCCCGGTCCGAGAAGTCGAGGATCCGGCCGTCCCGGTCATAGGCCAGCAACACGCCAGCCTCCTCGAAGCACTCGCGGATCGCGGCGACGTAGAAGGTCAGGCCGCCCTCTTCGAGCGCGAGCCGGGCGCTCGCCTCGCGGTCGGTGAGACCGTGGCAGAGCGCCTCGTCGACCCGGTCTTCGGGGGCGACGCGGCCACCCGGAAAGACGTAGGCGCCACCGACGAAGTCGGACTGGATGTGGCGGCGCTCCATGAACACCTCGACCCCGCGGTCGCTGTCCCGCAACAGGAGGACGGTCGAGGCGTGCCGGGCCGCCACCGGGGATGTCGCCTGATCAGTCATTCTCACCGCCGTCCAGTTCTTCGATCAGGTCGTCGGCCGGAGGCTCCGTGGCCTGCAGGCGTCGGGCCGTGGCCTCCGCCGCGCGCATGGCGCGCAGAAAACTGCGGCCCGCGATGTCCTTCAGTTCGTCGTCGCTGTAGCCGCGCCGAACGAGTTCCACGAACAGATCGGGGAACCTCGAGGCGTCCTCCAGGCCGACCGGCACGGTGGGGATGCCGTCGTAGTCGGAGCCGATGCCCAGATGCGCGGTGCCGATCAAGGCCCGGATGTGGTCGATGTGGTCGGCCACGTCGCTGAGGACTGCCTGGGCAACCGGGTTCTCGCTTCGCCAGGCCATCAGCCGGCCGCGGATCTCCTCCGGCGCGGTTCCTGCGGCCATCAGTCGCCGGCGTTCGGCGTCCAGGCGCTGGAAGGACTCCCGCACGTTCTCGTTGACGAAGGACGGGACGAAAGTGACCATGATCACGCCGCCGTTCTCGGCCAGCCGGCGCAGGACGTCGTCGGGCACGTTGCGTGGGCTGGCGGTGACCGCGAACGCCGAGGAGTGCGAGAAGATGACCGGCGCTTCGGACTCGTCCAGCACCTGGTGCATCGTCTGCGGCGAAACGTGGGAGAGGTCCGCCAACATGCCGAGCCGGTTCATCTCCCGGATCACCCGCCGGCCGAACGCGGTCAGCCCTCCGTGCGCCGGCTGGTCTGTCGCCGAGTCGGCCCAGGCGACGTTGCTGTTGTGGGTCAGGGTCATGTAGCGAACGCCGACCTCGTAGAGCTGCCGCAGAACCCCGAGGGACGACTCGATCGAATGCCCGCCCTCGGCGCCCAGCAGGGACGCGATCCTGCCTTCGGCGTGGACGCGCTCGATGTCGTCCGCGCTGAGGGCCAGTTGCAGGTCGTCCGGATACCGCTCGATCAGTCGCCTGGTCAGGTCGACCTGCTCGAACACGACCCGGGCCGCTCCGGCGCCGGTGTAGGAGGTCGGGATGTAGACCGACCAGAACTGGGCGCCCACTCCCCCCTGCCGCAGGCGCCGCAGGTCGGTGTGCATCGGGGGATCGATCGCCGACGTGTCGCGGAAGTCGATCCGGTCGAGGTGGTTCGAGACCCGCGTCCGGTATTGCCACGGGACGTCGTTGTGACCGTCGATCAGCGGCACCTCCCGCAGCAGGCGGAGTACGTGCTCCCGGCTGGCGCGGTCCTCCTGGGCGTCGGTCACGGGCGGTGAACCATAGCTCACCGCCGCGGCCACGACGGCACCCAGTACGGCGCCTGTTCTTCTTCTCATCCTGGCTCCCCTCCTTGCAGGGCCGCGATTGTAGGGCAACCGCCGCGGCCGGCGAGCCGGCGCCGGTGCTAGGCTGCGCCCGGTGCAGGGCTGCTGGGCAAGGACGATCGGCATCGTCGGTCTCGGCAGCTTCGGCCGCTTCCTGGTCCGGCACCTGGGCTCCCGCTTCGACGTGCAGGTCTGGGACCGCCGCGACCTGAGCGAACGGGCCGCCGCGCTCGGTGCGCGCTGGACCGACCTCGAAGGCTGTGCCGGCTGCGACATCGTGATCCCGGCGGTACCCGTCCAGGATCTGGACGGGCTGGTCGTCGACCTGGCCCCGCGCTTGGCAGCGGACGCGCTGGTCGTCGACGTCGCCTCGGTCAAGGTGAAACCGCTCCGGATCCTCGAGCAGCGCCTGCCCCGGCAGGTCCAGTACATCGGCACCCACCCGATGTTCGGCCCCCAGAGCGGCCGCGGCGGGATCCGCGGCCTGAAGGTGGTGCTCTGCCTTCCCGAGCGCCCGGTCGACAGCGACCGGGTAGAGGCGGTGAGAACCTTCCTGGAGTCGGACCTGGAGCTCCAGGTCATCGAGATGTCAGCCGAGAAACACGACTCCGAGATGGCCTACATCCAGGGCCTGACCCACTGGATGGCCAAGGCTCTCCGGGAGATTCACGTCCCGGACCCGGCCCTCGGCACGGTCGCCTACCGGCACATGATGAAGATCGAGGAGAACCTCCGCGACGACTCGGACGATCTGTTTCTGACGATCGCCCGCGAGAACCCGTTCGCGGCCGAGGCCCGCAAGGAACTCCGCGAGAGGCTGCGGGAGATCGAAGAGGCGATCGAGGGGGACTGAGCCGCCAAAGCGGAGCCGGCCTCGCGGCCGGCGCGCACTCCAGGCCGCCTACGGCGGCAGCGGGTCAGAAGACCCGCGCACCCAGTGGGTCAGGACAGCCAGCGCTTGCGGCGCCGGTAGTGCTTGACGTCGCGGTAGCTCTTGCGCTGGCCGACCTGGGTCAGGCCGAGGTAGAACTCCTTGACGTCGGCGTTGTCCTGCAACTCCGCGGGAGTCCCCTCCAGGACGACGCGGCCTCCCTCCATGATGTAGCCGTAGTGCGCGATCTCCAGCGCGCGGCTGGCGTTCTGCTCGACCAGCAGGATCGTCGTGCCCTCGTCGCGGTTGATGCGCTGGATGATCTCGAAGATCTCCTGGACGAGGAGCGGCGCCAGGCCGAGGGACGGCTCGTCGAGCAGCATCAGCTTCGGCTGCGCCATCATGGCCCGGCCGATGGCCAGCATCTGCTGCTCGCCGCCGGAGAGGAAGCCGGCCATCGAGCCGCCCCGTTCCTTGAGACGCGGGAAGTAGCCGTAGACGCGGTCCAGCGCTTCGTCGGTGCCGCCCTTGTCCCGCGCCGTGTAGGCGCCCGCCAGCAGGTTCTCCTGCGGCGTCAGGTGCTCGAAGACCCGGCGCCCCTCCATGACCTGGAAGATGCCCCGGCGCACGATGTCCTCGGCGGGCAGCTTGTCGATCTGCGCGCCCTCGAACTCGACGTTGCCGTCCGTGACTTCGCCGTCCTCGGGATGAAGCAGTCCCGATATCGCCTTGAGCGTGGTCGACTTGCCGGCGCCGTTCGTGCCCAGCAGCGCCGCGATCTGGCCCTGCTCCACCTTGAGCGAGAGCCCCTTGAGCACGAGGATGACGTCGTTGTAGATGACCTCGACGTTGTTCAGGGAGAGCATGGCGTCGATGCCTGCCCTACTCGGCCGCCTCCAGGCTGGAGGCCATCCGCATCTCGGTCACGGGCTGGAAGCTGCCTTCCCTGATCTCGAAGATCCTCATGCCCTTGATGCCGCGATGGTCGGTGGCCGTGAAGGTGACCGGCGCCGTCACGCCTCCCGTGTCCCAGCCGTCGAAGGTCTCGAAGGCGGCGAAGATGGAATCGCCGGTCACTTCGCCCGCCGCGGCCGCGCGTTCGATCGCCTCGGTCACCAGGCTGGCGACCGCCCAGCCCTGGCCGTAGAGCAGGCCCTCCTCGTCGATCGACCCGCCCTTCGACGCGAGGTACTCGGCCGCGTCGTTCAGGCCGTCGACTCCCTCGCCCGGCGGCGAGTAGATGATCGAAGCCAGGACACCCTCCGCGGCCTCACCCGCGAGATCAACGAGCACCTCGTTGCTGCAGTAGTTCAGGCAGGCGAAGCGCAGGTCCAGACCGAGGTCCCGCGCGTTCTTGAGGGCAAGGGAAGCCGGCCCCGACGTGTTCTGGAACACGACCGTGTTGGCGCCGGATTCGGCGATCCGGGTCAGCGTGGCGCTGAAATCCGTGTTGCCCCGCGCCATCTCGTGCGGCGCCATCTCGATGCCGCGTTGTATCGCGTACTCCTCGCCTCCCTGGCGCCACGGGGAGAGACCGAACGGACTCGGATGGTGCATCAGCGCGACGTTGGGCTTCTCGGCCCCCGCAGCCTCCGCGTCTTCGATCAGGTAGTCGAGCAGGATGAAGAGCTGGTCGCTGTAGGTGGTGCCGACCAGGAAGTTGAAGGGCGCCTCGGCCGGATCTCCCAACACGTGCGAGAACGACGCGGAGACGAAGGGAATGCGGTCGGCCGCGATCCGGCCCCGCAGGGCCTCGGTGTCGCCCGTGCCCCAGCCCATGAACATGACCGATCCGGCCTGGACGTACTCGGAGTAGAGCTGCTCGGCCTTCGCGACGTCGTAGCCGTAGTCGTTCCACAGCAGTTCGACCTGACGGCCGGCGATGCCGCCGAGATCATTCAGCCGGGCGTAGTAGTCGCGGATCGCTTCGGAGTACATTGTGCCGACGTCCGAAGTCGCGCCGGTCAGGTCGAAGATCGCCCCGATCGTGATTGGCGCGTCCGCTTCGGAGACCTGATCGCCGCCGCCGCAGCCCGCGAGAAGGAACAAAGCCAGAACGGCAGGAAGGGCGAAACGCTTCATGGTGAGGTCTCCTGAGGACGGGCGCCGGGCACCCGGGGATCGCCGGTCGGTAGCCGGCGGATCATATCCCCGAGCCGGCCCTCAGTAGGAGAACGGCCAGACGCGGAAGTAGTCCTTCACGTTGCGCCAGAGTTTGGCGAGCCCTTCCGGTTCGAGAACCAGGAAGAGGATGATCACGAGTCCGAAGACGCCCTGCTGCACGTACGGCAGGACCGTGGCCGCCCACGGCGCCGTGTCCTGCAGCGAGCGCCCCAGCGTGTTGATCATCGCCGGCAGGAGGACGATGAGGGTCGCCCCGAAGAACGAACCGGAGATCGTCCCCAGGCCGCCGATGATGATCATCGCCAGGTAGGAGATCGAGACTTCGATCGTGAACCGCTCCCAGGTGACGATCGACCGGTAGTGGGCGAGCAGGGCGCCGGAGAGGCCGACCAGGAAGGACGAGGTGGCGAAGGCGAGCAGCTTGTAGCCGAACACGTTGACGCCGATCGCCGAGGCCGCGATGTCCTGGTCCCGGATCGCCACCCAGGCCCGCCCAACTCGTGAGCGGAACAGGTTCGCGGCGAACAGCGCGACCGCAAGCGCCACGACCACCAGGATCCAGTAGAACCGGCCGTCGGTGTTCATTCGGGCGCCGAAGAGCTCGGGCGCCGGCACGACGAGCGCTTCCGTACCGCCGGTGAGGCCGTCCCAGTGCGTGACGACGAACTCGACGATCTGCTGGGCCGCCAGCGTCGCGACGGCCAGGTAGAGGCCCTTGAGCCGCAGGGAAGGCAGACCGACCACCAGACCGGCGACCGCGGTGATGACGGCCGCGGCCGGAATGCTCAGGTAGAAGGGGACGTCGAGCCGGACAGTCAGCAGGCCCGATCCATAGGCGCCGACCGCCATGAAGGCGCCCTGACCGAGGGAGATCTGGCCGGTGTAGCCGACCAGGATGTTGAGGCCGATCGCTCCGATCGTGGCGATCGCGATCTGGTTGGCCAGGTTGAGCCAGTACGGGTTGGCCAGGAGCGGGAACACGACGAGGCCGACCAGGAGCAACCCGGTGCGCACCTTCTGCAACGGCATGCGCCGCAGCGCCATGTCGGAGCGGTAGTCGCTGAAGAAGATCCCGGATTCCATGGTGGACAGAGTCTGAGGCGGCCTCGCGCGTAGCGCTAGACGCGTTCGATGATCTCCTTGCCGAACAGGCCGTAGGGCCGGATCATCAAGACGAGGATCAGCACGATGTAGGGCACGACGAGTTCGAGCCCGGAGGTCGTGTAGCCGGCCGTGTACGACTCGAGCAGCCCGATCACGCCGCCGCCGACGATCGCGCCGGGCACCGAGTCGAGACCGCCGAGGATGACCACGGGGAAAACCCGCAGTCCGATGAAGATGATGTCGTGGCTGACGCCGACCGTGTTCGCCAGGATAATCCCGGCGACCGCCGCCGTGATCGCCGCCATCGCCCAGGCCACCGCGAGCACCCGCTTGATGCTGATGCCCATCGACAGCGCCGCCTGCTGGTCGTCGGCGATGGCGCGCATCGCGATGCCGTCCCGCGTGTGACGGAAGAAGAGCGTCAGGATCGTCAGCAGGATCGCCGCGATGGCGATGACGAGCAGCCGGTCGATGCCGACGACCGCACCCAGGAACTCGACTTCCCCCGACGGGATGAAATTGGGGAAGGCCTTGGGCCGCGCTCCCCAGATGCCGTTGACCACGGCGCGGAGCAGGCTGGAGAGACCGATCGTGACCATGATCATCGAGATCACCGGCTCGCCGATCAGGGGCCGCAGGACCAGGCGTTCCACGATCAGGCCGATCATGGCCGCACCGAGCAGCGTAGCCAGCACGCCCACACTCCAGGGGAAGCCGAACTGGCCGATGAAGGCGAAGGCGAGGTAGGCGCCGAAGAGCAGGAACTCGCCCTGCGCGAAGTTGATCACGTCGCTCGCCTTGAAGATGACGACGAAGCCGACCGCCACCAGCGCGTAGACCATGCCGTTCGAGAGGCCCGAGACGGTGAGCTGAAGGAAGACGTCGGAGTTCATCGTCCGCTCCTCAGGCGGTGACGGGCGCGGCGATGCGCAGCCGGGTCTGAAGGACCGCGGTCGAACCGTCCTGGTAGGTGATCTCGTTCTCGATCTCGACCGCCTCGTCGCCGCCGTAGAGCGCGTTGACGAGCAGGCGGTAGCGATCGGCGATGAACCGGCGCCGCACCTTCCTCGTACGGGTCAGCTCCTCGTCGTCCGCGTCGAGCTCCTTGTGCAGCAGCAGCAGCCGCTGGATGCGGGCCGACTCCGGCAGATCGCCGTTGATGCCGGCCGTGTGTTCCAGCACGAGTTCGTAGATCTCCGGCTTCTGCGCGAGGTCGGTGAAGGTCGTGTAGGGGATCTGCCGGCGCTCGGCCCACTTGCCCGCGTTCGCGAAGTCGATCGTGATCAGCGACGTGACGAACGGGTACTCGCCGCCGCCGAACACGACCGCTTCCTTCACGTAGGGGCTGAACTTCAGCTTGTTCTCGATGAACTGCGGCGAGAACCGCGTGCCGTCGTGCAGCTCCATCACGTCCTTCTTGCGGTCGATGACGATCAGGTGCCCGTCGTCGTCCATGTAGCCGGCGTCGCCGGAGTAGAGCCAGCCTTCGCGAAGCGCTTCCTCGGTTGCTTCGTCGTTCTTGTAGTAGCCGAGGAAGACGGACGGGCTCCTGGTCAGGATCTCGCCGCCCTCGCCGATCCTGACCTCGGCGCCGGGCACCGGCGTACCGACCGTCTGGAACTTGATGTCGTCGTCGCGGTGCGCCACCGAGATGCCGGAGACCTCGGTCTGGCCGTAAATCTGCTTCAGGTTCACGCCGATGGCGTGGAAGAAGCGGAAGATGTCGGGGCCGAGCGCGGCGCCGCCCGTGTAGGCCCGCCGGATGCGCCGCACGCCGAGCTTGTCGCGCAGCCAGAAGAAGCAGACGGCGTTGGCGATCCAGCGCTGCAGCGCCAGAAACCGGGGCAGACGGCCGTGTTCGAGCAGAGTGTCGGCGGACCGGTAGCCGACGCCCAGCGCCCAGTTGTAGACCTTCCGCTTGAGCCAGGAGGAATCCTCGATCCGTACCTGGACGTCGGACACCATGTTCTCCCAGATGCGGGGAGGCGAGAACATCATGTGCGGTCCGATCTCGCGGATGTCGTGCTGCACCGTCTCCGGCTCCTCCGGGAAGTTCATGGTGAAGCCGACCAGCATGCCGCAGGCGGCGCCGATCATCTGCTCGCCGATCCACGCAAGGGGCAGGAAGGAGACGAACTCGTCGTCGCTCCGCATCGGATCGATGCTCTGAAAGCTGTGGGCCATCGTCAGCAGGTTGCGATGCGAGAGCATCGCCAGCTTCGGCTTGCCCGTGGTCCCGGAGGTGGTCGACAGCAGGGCCACGTCGTCGGCGGTCGTCCCTTCGACCCAGCGATCGAAGTCGTCCTCCGTGCTGCTCGTGGCGGACCGCCCGATCTTCTCCACCTCGGAGAAGCCGAGCAGGAAGTCGTGCGGGTAGGCGCCGAGTCCGCGGGGGTCGTAGTAGATGACGTTCGCGATGCCCTGCCCGTTCTCGTTCGCGGCGCCGCTCAACTCGTCCCAGACCTCCAGCAGCTTGTCGACCTGCTCCTGGTCCTCGGCGATGACGAAGCGGGCGCCCGCGAACTCGACGAGGTACTGCACTTCGCTCGCCACCGAGTCCTGGTAGACGCCCAGCGAGCGGGCGCCGACCGCCTGGGACGCGAGCTGGGCGATCAGCCACTCGGGACGGTTGTCCCCCAGCACGGCGACGATGTCGTCCCGCTTGAGTCCGAGTTCAACCAGGCCGCGGGCGAAGTTCCCGACGCGCTCGGCGTACTGCGCCCAGGTGAAGCTCTGCCAGATGCCGAACTCCTTCTCCCGGAGCGCCGCCTCGCCGCCGCGCTCCCGGGCATTCCGGAGCAGCAGCTTGGGGAGCGTGTCCGCGTCTCGCGACAGTTCCGCCAGCGCGGTCATTCGGCGTCTCCCAGATAGGCGTGAATGACGGCCGGATCGGCGCCCACTTCGTCCGGCGTGCCGCAGGCGATCGAGCGACCGAAGTCGAGCACCGCCACCCGGTCCGAGAGGTCCATGACGACTCCCATGTCGTGCTCGATCAGCACCGTCGTCACGCCCCGTTCCTCGTTCACGTCGAGGACGAAGCGGGCCATGTCCTCCTTCTCCTCCACGTTCATCCCCGCCATCGGTTCATCGAGGAGGAGGAGCTTCGGGTCGAGCGCCAGCGCGCGGGCGAGCTCCACCCGCTTCTGCAGACCGTAGGCGAGGGTGCCGACCGCCTGATGGCGCAGGTTCTCGATCTCCAGGAAGTCGATCACGTCCTCCACCGCGGCCCGATGCCGGATCTCCTCACGGCGCTGCCGACCCCAGTAAACGCCACAACTGAGAACGTTGCCGCGCATGTGGATGTGCCGTCCCAGCATCAGGTTCTCGAGCACCGTCATGCCGCGGAAGAGTTCGATGTTCTGGAACGATCTGGCGATGCCGACCTGGGCCACCTTGTGGGGCGCGCGGCCGACAAGCGAGACCGGCGTCGCCTCCGGTGCCGGCGTGTAGGTGATCGAGCCCTGCTGGGGCCGGTACAGGCCGCTGATCGAGTTGAGTAGGGACGTCTTGCCGGCGCCGTTCGGCCCGATGATGGCGAACACCTCGCCGTGGCGCACGTCCAGGGCGACATCGTCCAGAGCGTGTACGCCACCGAACGAGAGCGTGACACCGCTGATTTCAAGACAGGTCGATGCCAGGGGCTCCTGGAGTTGGGCTTGGGCCACGGCTGCGCGATTGTATGCGCCGCGCCCGTTTCGCCATCTGCAAAGATCGCCGCGCCGTACGTACTCGCACGACCAGCAAAGCGGAGGACTCTCCATGGCGGCTCGGCCCGTTCTCGTTTCAGCACCCCCCGAACTCGACCTCGCGCGCCCCGAGGAGGTCGGCCTGAACGCCGCGCAGTTGGCCCGCATCGACGATCATCTGCGGCGTCGCTACCTGGAGCCCGAGAAGATCGCGGGCTGCCTCACCCTCGTCGCGCGCGGCGGTAAACCGGCCTACCTCTCGGCGCAGGGTCTGATGGACCGCGAGCGCGGCCGCGCCATGCGGACGGACACGATCTTCCGCATCTACTCGATGACCAAGCCGATCACCTCGGTCGCCCTGATGCAGCTCTACGAACAGGGCCACTTCCAGCTCGACGACCCGGTCCGGAAGTTCATCCCCGAATGGCGCGATCTGAGGGTCTTCGAGAGCGGGAACCACCCGAACTTCCTCACCCGACCGGTTGATCGCCCGATGACGATCCGCGACTTGTTCACGCACCAGTCGGGGCTGACCTACGGCTTCATGGAGCGCACCAACGTCGATGCCGCGTACCGGGAGCTCGCCATAGGCGGCCCGCCGGCCGGCGGCAGCCTGCGGCAGATGATCGAGCAGCTCGCGGGCCTACCGCTCGAGTTCTCGCCCGGCGACGCCTGGAACTACTCGGTCGCCACCGACGTGCTCGCCTACCTGGTCGAAGTCTTCTCCGGCCAGCCGTTCGACGAGTACCTGCAGGAGCACATCACCGGGCCCCTGGGCATGGTCGACACCGGCTTCACGGTGCCGGCGTCCAAGGTCGACCGCTTCGCCGCCAACTACCGGCGCGACCGGAACAAGCAGCTGGTCCTGCTCGACGATCCCCTCACCAGCCACTACACCGGCGACGTCAGCTTCTTCTCGGGTGGCGGCGGACTCGTATCGACGATGCACGACTACTACCGCTTCTGCCAGATGATGTTGGGCGGCGGCACGCTGGAGAACACGCGCATCCTCGGCCGCAAGACGGTGGAGCTCATGACGATGAACCACCTTCCGAGCGGCAGCGATCTGACCGACCTGGCGGTCGGCACTTTCAGCGAGACGACCTACGAAGGGGTCGGCTTCGGTCTCGGCGTCTCGGTCACCCTCGACCTCGCGGTCGCTCAGGCGATCGGCTCGGTCGGTGAGTACGGCTGGGGCGGCGCCGCGAGCACCGCCTTCTGGATCGACCCGAAGGAGGACCTGATCGTCATCTTCATGGTCCAGTTCTGGATGTCGGGCACCTTCAACTTCCGGGGTCAGCTCAAGTCGATCGTCTACCCGGCGCTGACCTGAGCGCGGGCGGAACGGTGAAGGACCCGCGTTCGATCTGCGAACGCCGCGCGGCGCAGCGCGACGGGGAACTGCAGCGAGCGCGGCGAATCGAGCGGACAGTCTCCTGGTCGCGGCTGGCCGCCGTGCTGCTCCTGGCGGTCCTGGCCTGGCTGTCGGTCCAGGCGAGGCTCTTCCCCCTGCTCTGGGCGGCAGTCCCGGCCCTGCTCTTTCTCGTCCTCGTCGTTCTCCACGAGCGTGTGCTGCAGCGGGCCGAACGGCTGAAACGGGAACGAGCCTTCTACCGATTCATGCTCGACCGCCTCGACGGCGACTGGCGCGCCGGCGGACGGCCCGGAACACGCTTTGCGGACGATCACGCCGGGCACGTGTACGCCGCGGACCTCGACCTCTTCGGCCCCGACTCGCTGTTCCGGCTATTGAGCCGGGCCCGGACTCGCGGCGGAGAGGAACTTCTGGCGTCGTGGTTGCTCCAGCCCGCGCCGCCCGATGCCCTGCGGCGGCGGCAGGAGGCCGTCCGCGAGCTGGCGCCCGGCCTGGACTTCCGCGAGCGTCTCGCCGCGACCGGTCGAATCGCGCGCACCGACCTCGATCCCGAGGCGCTGGTGTCCTGGGCGGAAGGCGCCTGGGCGGAGGGCGACGGGCGGGCCGCGCTTCCCGGCGACGGCGGCCGGGAGCTCCTCGTGCGCGCCCTGCTGGTCGTCGTCGCCGCCGCCAATCTCCTCGCGGTCACGGGCTGGTTGGCCTGGAGTTGGGGGCCATCGCCCTTCCTTGGCCTGGCCGTGCTGCAGATCCTGTGGAGCCTCGCCTGGCGTCAGCGTTTCCGGGCGGCCACGGCCGGCGTCAGGCGGGCAAGCCGCGACTTGAACCTGGTTGCATCGCTGCTGGAAGTCATCGAGCGCGAACCGTTCGAGAGCACGCGCCTGGTCGAACTGGACAGGCGGCTACGAAGCGACGACGGCGTCACCGCCTCACGGAGCGCCAGGCAACTGCAGCGCCTTGTCGACCTGCTCGACTCGATGCGCAACGCCGTGTTCGCCCCCTTCGGGCTGTTGCTGTTGTGGACGCCTCAGCTCGCCTACGCCATCGACTCCTGGCGTCGCCGGCACGGAGACCGGGTCACCGTCTGGCTGCGGGCACTGGCCGAGGTCGAAGCCTTGGCCAGCCTCGCCTCCCATGCGTTCGAGAACCCGGACCGGACCTTCCCCACGCTGGTCGAGCCGTCGGGGAACGGGCGTCCGCTGCTCGACGGCAGGGAGCTCGGGCATCCACTGCTGCCGGCCGAGGAGTGCGTGGCAAACGACGTGTTCCTGGCCGGGCCGATCCTTGAAGCCGGTCAGGACGACCAACAAGCCGAGACGGCTGGCACGACGTCGGTCCAGTGCCTGATCGTCAGCGGCTCGAACATGTCCGGCAAGAGCACGCTGCTCAGGACCGTCGGCACGAACGTGGCGCTGGCGCAGGCCGGCGCGCCGGTGCGAGCACGCGCGCTGCGGCTGACGCCGCTCGCCATCGGCTCCTCGATCCAGCTCCACGACTCGCTCGCCGAGGGCCAGTCCAGGTTCTACGCCGAGATCACGAAGCTCAAGTCCGTGCTCGACCTGACCGAACAGCCGACGCCGGTGCTGTTCCTGCTGGACGAGATCCTCCACGGCACGAACTCCCACGACCGCAGAGTCGGCGCCGAGGCCCTGGTTCGCGGCCTGCTCGACCGCGGCTCGATCGGTCTCGTGACCACCCACGATCTGGCCCTGGCCGGCATCGCCGAGGATCCGGCCGAGTCGCGGCTCCGCAACGTCCACTTCCAGGACAAGCTGGAGGACGGCAGGATCCACTTCGACTACCAGCTTCGCGAGGGCACCGTCACCAGGAGCAACGCCCTCGATCTGATGCGCCAGGTCGGCCTGGACGTGTAGGCACCCTCGCGCGTCGGCACGGCGCTTGACCGTGAGGCGCCTCCGACTACGACGGAGACGAGGCTGGCAGCGGCTCAAGTGACTCGATGGCTTCCGCTTTCCGGGACCGTGCAGCGTGCCAGAGATCCCAGTCCTGCTGGAGGCCCAGCCAAAACTCCGCCGTCATCCCCGTAACTCGAGCCAACCGCAGTGCCATCTCCCCTGTCACCATGCTCCTGGCATGGATGAGTCCACGGAGCCGCGGATAGGACACACCCAGCCGCCGAGCAAACGCCGCCTGCGAGATGCTCAGCGGCTTCAGGAACTCCTCAAGCAGCACTTCTCCCGGATGAGTCGGCGGCTTGAACCGCGGCAGCCGCCGCGCCGGCCAAGTGCCACCAACCCGTGCGGGCGCAGCGCCGTCAGTGATAGTCCGTGATTTCGACGTCGTCGGCATAGCCTGGCTCCCAGACGAAGCAGATTCTATGGACCACGCGCCACAGCCGGGGAGGACACCGTTGCCGCGCCGCTCGCGTCGCGGCACCGTCGAAGATGTCCTCCGTGGCTTGATCGGCGAACGACCGAATCACGGAGGCGGATTGTAGTCCGGTCGACTCGCCTCTCCGGTGCTCGCGCAAGCGGGCGAACTTGACAGAACCGAAACAGCCGCTAGGCTGACGCCTCCACAGGGCGGTCGCCTCCACAGGGCGGTCGCCTCCACAGGGCGGTCGCCTCCACCCAAGGGACTTGTTCCCGGAAAGGAGATGGAGATGCAGACCGCGATCGATGTGCTAGTCGCACTGGTCACTGCCGCGCGCCATCACATCGTCGTCTTCGGCTAGCGCCGACACGACGTGAGCGCTTGGGGGCGGGCGGCTTGCGCGACGAGTCGTTCCGCCCTTGGGCCGCTTGGTGCTCCCCGGCACGCACTCCGGCGACCGTCTCACCGGTGCCGATACACGGCGCTTCGGTGCTCGACGCGCATGATCACAACAGCCTTCTCCGCAGAGTCGTAGGTGAACAAGACACGCCAGTCTCCGACCCTCAGCCGCCAGCTGCCACGACGCGTCCCTCTGAGCCGCTTGACATCGCCTGCGCCCGTCAGGGCGTGCCGGTCGATTCCGTCGACGACCCGACGTTGCGCCGCCGGGTCAAGCCGCTTCAGATCACGAACCGCGCGAGTGGTGTACGAGACGCTCCGGCCGCTCAGAGGCCGAGTTCCCTCTTGACTTCCTCGGAGCCATGCACTCGACCAGCCTCGACATCGGCCCAGGCTTCTTCCAGACCACGCTCACACTTCTCGCTCAACCGCCGGTCCGTCTCGGGCGCGCTCAACAGGAATCGGGCGTAGGAGTCCGCTCGGTCGGTCAAGTACTCCAGATAGCGCACAGCCGCCGGAACCTCAGCCTCCGGGACCCCCTGCGCCAGTCGAACAAGCCGTTCCCTGTCGTCGGTCTTCGTCGCCGGTGAGTCCATCGCAAGTCGCCTTCCCTGAAGCGCTCGAAGGCTAACACGGAGGACGGCGCACCGGCATTCGGCGACAGCAGCAATTTGACAGAACCGAAACAGCCGCTAGGCTGACGCCTCCACAGGGCGGTCGCCTCCACAGGGCGGTCGCCTCCACAGGGCGGTCGCCTCCACCCAAAGGGATTTGTTCCCGGAAAGGAGACGGAGATGCAGACCGCGATCGACTTGGCAGTCGCGCTGATCACCGCCTTGCGGCATCACATCGTGATCGTCGGCTAGCGACGGCGCGAGGTGAGCGCTTGGGGGCGGGCGGTCGCGAACGGACGAACCGCCCCGCCCCCGAGCTACTTCGTGTAAACTCGGCTCCTTGATCGAGTCCGTGTAGCTCATGACTGCCACCGTTGTTCCCTTCCGCTCGTCGCCTGAGCCGGCGTTCATCCCCGAGCGCGTTACCGTGCCAGAGCCGGAGGGGTGTGTGGCTACGACCGAGGACTTCGAGACGCTGAGGGATCGCGCTCGTGACCTCGTCGCCAAGGGTTCATATCGGGAAGCGGCCACCGTCTACCAGCAGGCGGTCGACGCGGCGACCGCCGCCGGAGAGACCGACCTCGCCGACGAAGCCCTCTGCGGCTGGGGTGCTGCGGAGACGGAACTCGGCAACGGCGCGGAGGTGATGCCGGAACTCCGGAAGATCCTCCTAGGCAGTCCGGTTGACCACAACTGCTGTCTGGCCGCCTACACGCTGGCCCGCGCACACGAGTTGGAAGGCCAGATCAAGAAGGCGCTCTTCTATGCCCGGCTGTTCCGTGATCGCGCGGAGTATGTCGAGCGGGGCGGACTCCCGAGTCTGGCGCAGAACCTTCTCGGGAATCTCCTCGTTGCCGAGGGTAGGGAAACTGAAGCTGCGGCGTGCTATCGGACGGCGCTCCGCCACGCAAAGGACGCACCCTCCACCTGGAAGGTGGCCGCCGAAACGAACCTGGGCTACTGCCTAGTGGTCAGTGCAGCCGGAAGTCGAGGAATGCGGCGCACCAGAATGCGGGAGGGCCTTCGCCTGATCTACCGGAGCATCCGCACGTTCCGGCGCGAGGGTGCCGTGCAGTACAGCATGTTGCCGCATCTTGACCTGTGCTTCGCCCACCTGGAGTTGAAACGACCGACCTACGCGCGACGGCACGGCCAGCGCGCCCTCGAACTGGCCAAGCGCTACGACGATTCGGCGACGATCAAGAACTCGCTCTATCTCCTTGGCCATGTGGCGCTGCTCGAAGCGGACAAGGAGGCGGCACGCCACTACTTCGGGGAACTGGAACAGCGGTTCTATCCGCATCAGGCCGGTCTGACCGACCTGCTGATGTCTGTCGATTTCCGTCAAGTGGTGAACCTGAGGGCGTGATGAACGGCGTACTCACCAGGTTCCTGAACGAAGTCCAGCCCGTCCGGGCGGCCGTCCTCGGTGCGGTGACCTTGCTGCTCGGCAGCAGCGCCATCTACGCCGTTGACAGTGCGCCGGTGCTGGGAACGAGCGGCGACGTCTACCAAGTGGCCACCGGAACCTACGGCGACCTTTTCCCGGACGGTAGCGAGACGTCCGCCAGTGCCGCGGTTCTCCGGCTGGAGGCTCGGCGCGGCTCCGGGACAGTCGAAAACTACCTGGTGCCCGGTAGTGAATCGGACGACAGTGACCGGACGCCGTCGTTGTTCTTCGATGGCGCCACCGAGAGGTTGTACGTCGTTTGGTCCAGCAGCAACGCCTCGACGTTGACCCGGATCAACCTCGCGTCCTTCGACGGCAGCGAGTGGTCCGAGACGATCGAGGTCTCCGGGAACATCTACAGCGAGAAGTCAGCGCCACGCCTCGCCGTCACCCACGACCGCTTTGAACTGGCAGAAGCAACTGCCGGTGAGTCGAGCATGCGGACCCTTCTCCACGTCGTGTGGTCGGAAGACACGACGGACGGTGAGAAGGTGATGTACGCGCCGGTCGTTGTGATTGACGGCGCACTCGCGTCGACGTGGCGTCGCGTTCACCGGCTGAACGACTATGTGTCGCAGGCGTTGGCTGACGACCCGTTTAGCGGCGACGTGGCAGCGAAGCTGCTCTCCGCTCCCACAGTCGACGCTGGCAGCGAGCCGAACGCTGTGGTCATCGGTTTCGCCGACAGCGCCACCGGAGCGCTTGTCCAGTTGGAACTCTCCACTCCGGCGACGGAGCTTTCCGAACTCGCCGACAACCTTGCAGACCATCTCGAATCGTCCAATCTCTGCGAACAACTCGACAACGACGACGCGAACGCGCTCACAAGTGTGGCGGAGGCCGCACGGGTTCACATCGTCCTCGTCGGGCGCCGAATCCGCAGCCGGGTCCTCAGCCCACTCGCGGCGGACGTCAAAGACGTCCTCGTCCAGCGTGCCGCCACCCTTTGCGCCGAAGGCGGTCTGACGAGCGTCTCGAGTGCCGCCAGAGTCCACATCGTCCTCGTGGGCGCCAAAGCCCAGGAAGGCGATCTCCTTGAAGGCGCCGCGGGCAGTGACGGTCATGTGCTTCTCGCCGCTGCCCAGGAAGTCGGCAACGACTACGTCCAGCACCTTGCCCGGTTGCAGGTCAAGTCGGAGCGGATCGCGCCCACGATCGGCGACGGCGAGCCGACGATCCTGGTCTCGCCCAACGGTACCGGAGCGATCGTCGTCTGGGAGAACGCGAGCACGCTGACCTACGTCGAGACAGACACCGATTCGGCTGGGGACTGGAGCAGTTCGCACACCCTCCAGATCGGCAGCAGCCTCTCGCGCTCCGAGGCCTACTCGATGCTTCGCGATCGCGCCCGCTCGCTCGAGTAGGGCCGAAGAGCGCCAAGTCCCTCTGACAACGTCTCCGCTCGCGTCGGCGGTGGCGCCTAGAGGCCGCTCCCTAGGCAACGACGGCCTCCAGCCTGCCGGGGCCAGGGAAGGGGCGCCCTGCGGGCTGGAGGCAAGCGTCTCCCGAGATCGCCACCTCAACCGACGACCCACCGCAGCGCAGCCGACCGAAGCGAGCGCCGACCTCCCATCCACCAAGAAAGCGCGAGCGGCCGCTGGGCGCCGCTTCCCTGGCCCCGGCAGGCGGGTGCTTCACCGGGCGCTTCACTGCCACGCGCCGGCCGAAGGCCGCGCGCTACGGACCCGCGCGCAGGGCGCGGTCGGACCCGCCACTGAGTTCGTGGCGTAGGGCATCCCGGCGGTCGAAGAAAGCGGGCAGCAAGCCGTCGGGCAGCGGCGGTACGGGTTCGCTCACCAAAGTCGCAGGGTTGATCCAGCGGCCGTTGCTCTGCACTCGATAGTCGAGATGCGGCCCGGTTGAAAGACCGGTGGAGCCGACGTATCCGATGACCTGACCTTGATCCACCCGCGCTCCCGCGCGAACGCCCTGCGCGTAGCCGGAAAGGTGCAGATAGGCCGTCAAGTAGCCGTTGGCGTGGCGCAACCGGACCGTCCGACCGGCCCCTCCGCGCGTGCCAGCCGAGACGACCGTTCCGTCCGCGGTCGCCCGCACCGGGGTTCCGACCGGCGCGCCGTAGTCCACGCCGTAGTGGGGCATGCGACGCTTCAGGACCGGGTGGAACCGACTCAACGAGAACCGGGACGTGACTCTCGAGTACGACAGAGGCGAACGGAGGAACTGCCGCTGCAGCGGTTGACCGTCGCCATCGTAGTAGCGGTTCGAACCGGCGTCCGCCGGTTCGTCGTCCGAAAAGCCGTAGGCCTCTAGCCAACGGTCCCGGTTCCGGTACCGAAGCGCATGGACCTGATCCACGCCCTGGAGCTGGCCGTCCAGGAGGAGTTCGTCGAAGACGATCTCGAAGCGGTCGCCGACCCGCAGGTCTCGATTGAAGTCGAGGTCCCACTGCAACACCCTCGCCATGCTCTCGGCCAGATTCGCGGGCCCGCCGGCGAGGCGAATCGAGCTCTCCAGGGCTCCACGCAGCTCGCCCCGGACCAGCCGCCGGATGTGACTGCGTCGATAGGGACGGTACCGACTCGTCCAGGCGCCGTGATTCCGGTCGGCCACGACGACGCCCTGGCCCCGGCGTGGCAGCCTGATGCCGACGAGTCCTTCGTCGCGGTGGACCATCGAGTAGAAGGAGTCGCGGGCGCGCAGCTTGCGGGGGTCCAGGACCTCGCTGACCACCGTGCTGGCCTGACGGAGTTCCGTCGCCGGAACGCCGGCTCGGCGCAGGACCTCGTCCAGAGTGTCGCCTCGCCGGATCACGTGCTCCAGCGGGAAGGGCACTCTGTCCAGTGCTTCCGGGTCGAGCGCGAAGGCGTCGTCGTCCCCGGCGACGCTGCCTGACGCTGCGGCGCTCACTTCGATGGGCGTTGGCACCGGGCGGATCGCGAGCCAGCCCAGAAAGATCGCCAGAGCGGCGCTCGAAAGACCTGCGGCCCAACGCCCAAGTTGTTCAGTACGCACGAGTTAGGCACCTCCGGGCCGAGCCCGGAAGTCCTATTCTGCCATGCTCAGGCCGCGTCCTGCTGCCTCGACCGCATCTTTCTGGGCTCTCGAGATCGGATGTAACCGTGCTCCCGGGCGTACTGGAGGAGGACGGCCTCCAGCTTGCGCCTGCCGCGGTAGAGCCGGCTCATGACGGTGCCCAGGGGAATGCCGAGCTGATCCGAGATCTCCCGGTAGGACAGCCCCTGCAGATCGGCCATTTCCACGGCCGTCCGATAGTCCTTGGGAAGCGCCTCCAGCGCCTGCTGCACATCCTGATCGAGCGCGTCCACCATCAGCTCTTCCTCCGGGGTCGCGCCGCGCGCGGTCAGCGGCGACTCGAGGAGCTTCGACTCGAAGGAGCCCTCGATCTCGTCGAAGGAGTTCCTGAGCGGCTGGCGCTGGCGCTTCCGGTAGCGGTTGATGAACGTGTTCTTGAGGATCTTGAACAACCAGGCCTTGAAGTTCGTCCCTTCCTGGAACTTGTCGTAGTACTTGTACGCCCGCAGGTAGGTCTCCTGCAGGAGATCCTCGGCGTCCTGGCGGTTGCGGGACATCCGGTAGGCCGTGCTGTAGAGACTGTCCATGAAGGGCAGCACCTCGGCCTCGAAGTTCCAGCCGCCGTTGTGATCGGCTATGGCGCTCATGTGGTTTGCCTCCCCCGCCGCGGAAAAGGGCCGCGACGCCTTGTGTGGGAAGGGGTCAGCACATTCGGTGCCAAGTCCCAAAGGAGCGACGGTCAAACCGTCATCTTGTTGTCAGAGCATCGTTTCCGGCCCGACGCCGCCACCGAGGGCGAGCGCGGACGCTCACACAGAAGCTCCGCGAAACGCCAATATGGCCGGCGCGCGCCAGAACGGGCGTAGCCAACCTTGCTTGGATCCGGCCGCCAAAGCGGAGCCGGTCTTGCGGCCGGTACGGCTCTCTGGCCGCCTGCGGCGGCAGCCGGCGAGGGCGCCGGCGCACCCAGTGGGCAGCCGCTTCCCTGCGCGCCGGCGCCGCGCTCGTGCGGCTGAAGGGGTCGTCCTAGAAGAACCCGCCGCCGCGGAGCGCGATGACCAAGGCGTAGATGACGACCGACTCCATGAACGCCAGGCCGATCAGCAGCATGATCTGGATACGGCCGCCCGCGCCCGGATTCCGCGCCAGTCCCGCGCAGGCCTCACCGGTCGCGCGGCCCTGACCGATCGCGCCGCCGGCCGCGGCGATACCGATGCCCACGGCGGCGCCCAGCAGGCCGAGATTGGCGCCGTCGCCGCCGCCTTCTTCGCCGTCCTGAGCCAGGGCCGGAGCGGCAAACAGAGTGAGCAGCAGGGCCACGAGAAGGACGAGCTTTGACTTCTTCATTTCCTGAGAGTCCCTTTCAGTGTGCCGACGCCTCAGCCTCGGCGATGTAAACGGTGGTCAACATGATGAAGATGAAGGTCTGCAGGGTCGCCGCCAGGAGGCCGAGCGCCATGATCGGCAACGGCAGCGCAAGGGGAACCAGACCGAAGATGGCGGCCACGGCGAGGTGTTCGCCGAAAACGTTCCCGAACAGCCGCATGCCGAGCGAGAGCACGCGAGCTGCGTGGCTGATGATCTCGATCGGAATGAACAGCGGGGCAAGCCAGAGGACCGGGCCAACGAAGTGCCCGAAGTAGCGCAGGCCGTTCCGGCGCAGGCCGAACAGGTGGTACAGCACCCATGCCGTAATCGAGAGGGCGAAGGTGACGTTGACGTTCTGGGTCGGGGGCTGCAGGAAGAAGATGGACCCCGACAGATTGCTGATGAAGATGAAGAACGCGAACGAGGCGATCAGGGGCAGATGTCGCGAGCCGCCCTCGCCGATCGTCTCCTCGAGGAGGTTTCGCATCCAGTCGAGGACAATCTCGACGAGCTGTTGCACCTTGCCCGGATCGTCCCGATTCAGCCCCCTCGACACGACCACGCCGAGCGTCGTCACGACACCGAAGACGAACAGCGCCATGACCACGTGGTCCGGCACTTCGTGGGGGAGGCTCTCCTCGGCGCCCGCCAGACCCACGCCGAACTTCCAGGCCGCGTTCACGGGCTCGTAGAAGATGGAGTGTTCGCCGGCAGCCATGACAGGTGGGGGACTTCGGACGTGGAGGGATGGTGACCGTTGCTCGAACGGAGGAGCCGGGCGTGTGTACGGCTACGCGGAGTCGGTCGGGGGGCAGGTCGGAACCAGGCTGATCCGTGGACTAGCGAGCCGAACCGACACGATGTGCCAGTTCCGAAACCACCAGTGCCAAGGGCACGACCGAGAATCCCAGGATCAGCGCGATGAACTCCCTTGACCCCACAAGCAGGGCCGCAACGATGAAAGCGCTCAACAACGAATAGCGGAGAACGGTGACCAGAGTGTTCCTGGCGCCAGCACGCCCGTCGACGTTCGGCTCCAACGCGCGAACCTGCGTCTCCAGGCCGCGGAAGCTGAAACTACTGACGAGCCCTGCGGCTGTCAAGGCAACGGCAGCGCCCGGGCTCCAGGCGAGCGCCGTCGCACCTCCCAGGGCCGTCAGCAGCAGCGACCAGCGAAGAACCCGCTTCGACATCGCGGCCAACTGATCGGCCGTTCCCGAGGGCCCCCGGAAGCCGAGCAGACGGGCTACTTCACGAGCCGCCGAAGCCATCTTCCTCCTCGTCCGCGCTGACTCGCCGGATTGTCTTATAGGCGTTGTAGAAGCCCGCCGCGACGCCGAACAGGAAGCCGATCATCGCTCCGGTCTTCGGCGCGTCGAACCAGTCTCCGACCGTCTGGCCGGCCAGGAAGCCGAGAACGGAGGCCACCGGGAAAACCAGGCCGATGACCGCCACGTCGAGAAGGCGGATGGGCAGGCGCATTCCGCGTCCATTCTAAGGCACGGGACGCCCTTTCCTGGCGGCACTACGCCCTGGAGTCCCAGAGCACGTCCGACTCGCCGCGAACCTGGTTCTCGTAGCGAGCCATGACGAAGAGTGCGTCGGACAGCCGGTTGACGTACGTCAGGGCCGGCGCGCCGACCGGCTCGGCGGCCGCGAGCGTCACCAGCCGCCGCTCCGCCCGACGGCAGATGGTCCTGGCCAGATGCAACGCGGCAGCCGCGGCGCAACCACCGGGCAGCACGAAGTTCGCGAGCGGCTCGAGTTCTTCCTGCAACCGGTCGATCGTCTCCTCCAGAGCCTCGACGTGGCGCTCCTCGATGCGCGGCACGGGAGGCGCCCCGTCGTCCGGCGGAACGCACAGGTCCGAACCGAGATGGAACAGCTCCTGCTGAACCCGGCGGAGGCTGTCGGCAACCGGAGGCGAGGGGTCGGCAGCCACCGCCACACCCAACGCCGAGTTCAACTCGTCGACCGCGCCGTAGGCTTCGACGCGAGCGTCGTCCTTGCGAACCCGGACGCGAACGCCCAGACCGGTCGTTCCATCATCGCCGGTCCGCGTGTAGACACGCGTTATGCGGGGCAAGGGAGCCTAGATGTCGTCCCTGATCGCACCTTCGACCGGGCTGCTCGCACCCTCGGTGTAGATGCCGCCTGTCAACTCGAACGACTCGACGGCCCGCTCACGAAGACGTTCGAGCGCCTCGTCGAAGTTCTCAGGCGACATCTCTTCGTCGCAGAAGGAGCAGCAGCTCTCCCACGTGTAGCCCAGGCCGTCTACCTGCTTCCGGCCGCCGGGCGTCACCTCGTCGGTGATCGGGCACCAGATCGTGCTCATCGCGAGCATGAAGTTCTCCACGTAGCGCTCCTCGGCAGCCCTGGCGGCGTACGTGTCGGGATCGCCGGCGAAGGTCGCCGCAACGCCGGGCTCGCTGCCCCGGTACTCGACACCGCTATGCGTCCAGGTCTCGCCCTCGGCCGCGGACGGCACGAACTTGACCGGACAGAGGTCTGTCGACGTGAGAGCCTCCGGGATCTTCACCTTGGCCAGGTCGACCGCGTCGGGCGGCAACTGGGCGGCAATGGGCGCCACCAGGAAGGCCATCGCCAGGACCAGGATGAGAAGAGACATGGAACGGCCGGAAACGAGCTTCTTCGACATGGGCGGGAATCCCTCCGCGATGCTGGGAATCGACAACGAAGTGCGGCGCCGACGTTCGGCGCCTGTCCAGTGAAACAGGGCTCGCGAGTATAGCAACCGGACGGCCGACTGCGCCCGGCTCGGCTCCCACCTTCATCGCCACACCGACTGGTACGCTCCGTGACCGTGAGCCGATCCGCGGCAGCATGGCCTCCGAGCTGCCGGGCCGGCTTTGCCGCGGTGGCGATGCTGGCGGGACTCTCCAGCCTGTGGAGCCCCACCGCTGCCGGCGCGCAGGAAGGCGGGACGGAAGCGGACGGCGAACCCGCAGCCTCGTCTCCACCGGCTGCCGACCGGCTGAGCAAGCGCCACGCCGACTGGCTGGCTGAGGTTTCGGTCCTCATGACGGCCGAGGAACGCGATCTCTTCTTCCAGCTCACGCGGGAGTACCAGCGGGAGGCCTTCATTCGGAAGTTCTGGCAGGTCCGTGATCCGGTGCCCAAGACCGGGCGCAACGAGATGCGCGAACGCTGGGAGGAGCGGGCAGCCTACGCCCGCAGCAACTATGGGGGCCTCAAGGACGCGCGCTCCCAGGTCTTGCTGATTCATGGCGAGCCGCACCGCATCGTCCAGGTCCGGTGCACCACGACACGCATCCCGGCCGAAGTCTGGGTTTACCAGGGAAGCGACCGGGTCCGGTTCAACTTCCTGCTGCTCTTCGTCCGCGCAAGAGGCCTCGGAGAAGCTCGGGTCTGGGCGCCGGGACGAGGCGACATCCGGGGCGTGGTCGAAGGTGCGAAAGCATGCATCAACGGCCACCTGCTCGAGGACGTCATCGACCAGATGCGCAGCCTGGGACGCGAGTACGGGAGCCAACTCGCGCGCGTGCTGGCGAAGCCGAGACCTCGAAACGAAGAGTGGGTGGCCGCCTTCGCGGCGGCCAGCACCGACCTGCCACCCGGCGCGTCCCTCTTCACTGCCGACACCGCCTACGACTTCCTCGGCCGGTTTCAGAGCCGTACGGTCGTCGAGGGACAGGTCCGCATCGATCCGGCCGCGGTTTCCGTCGGCGAGTTCGCCGGCTACAGGTCCCGCGACTTCGTCCTGGTTGGCGAGGTCATCAGGGACCGCGAACTGTTCGAGTCGTTCCGCTACAAGTTCGGTTTCCCCGCCCCCGCCGGTGAACAGGACGCGGCGGGCGGGCCCCTGCTCCTGCCCTTTCAGCGCTATCTGCGGCCCGGCGACTACCGAATGATCCTGCGGATCGAGGACGTCAACGGCGGTCAGTTCTTCCGCGGCGAGCAGGACGTCAGCGTCCCCAGACTCTCCGACCTGGCGCCGCTGCCCGGGGCCGAACCCGAGGGCGAACGGTTGCTCGCCGAGGCGGCCCGAAGCGTGGGTACCGAGTCCGTCGACATCCGGTTGCTGAAGCCCGCGGGCGAGATCCTCTCCGGCCTCGTTCGCTTCGACGCGGTTGTCGAGGGCGAAGGAGTAGTGGCCGTCTCCTTCTTGCTCGACGAAACGGCAGTGCTCAGGAAAGCGCATGCGCCCTTCAGCGTTGAACTCGACCTCGGCGATTTTCCCCGGCCCCGTACCCTGCGGGTCGAAGGCGTCGGCGAGAACGGTGACGTGCTGGCCTGGGACGAGATGGCGATCAACGCCGGCGACCATAGCTTCACGGTCCGGCTGATCGAGCCCCGGCGCGGCGGGAGCTATGTCTCCAGCCTTCGTGCGCGGGCAGAGGTCGAAGTTCCGGAAGGAACGACGCTGGATCGGCTCGAGTTCTACGTGAACGAGAACCTGTCCTCGACGCTCTACCAGAAGCCGTTCATCCAGCCGATCCAGCTTCCACCGTCCGCCGGGGTGTCGTACATACGCGCTGTGGCCCATCTTCCCGATGGCAACACGGCGGAAGATCTCGTCTTCATCAACTCGCCCGGCGACATCGAACGCGTCGATGTCCAGTTCGTGGAACTGTTCGTGTCGGTCACGGATCGTCGCGGGCGGCCACTGGAGAATCTGGAGCTCGCCGACTTCAACGTCCTCGAGGACGGTCGCGAGCAGCGCGTGAGCCGATTCGAGCGGGTCGTCGACCTCCCCATCCACGTCGGCGTCCTGATCGACAACTCCGCTTCCATGCGCGCCTCCCTCGACATCACGCGGCGCGCGGCGCTGAGGTTCTTCGAGCAGGCCGTGAGTCCGCGAGACCGGGCCGCCGTCATCACCTTCAACCGGTTTCCTCAACTGGCTGTTCGCCTGACCAACGACCTGCGGGAACTCGGCAGCGGACTCGCCGGCCTGACCGCGGAGGGACAGACCGCCCTCTACGACAGCCTGATCTTCAGCCTCTATCACCTCGCGGGCGTTACCGGCCAGCGCGCGATCCTGCTCCTGACGGACGGAAAGGACGAAGTCTCGCGCTTCTCTTTCGAGGAGACTCTCGAGTACGCCCGCCGTGCCGGTGTCACGGTGTACGCCATCGGCCTCGGCATCGACGAGGCCGGTGCGAGGCGCCGGCTGGACAGGCTCAGCGGGCAAACCGGCGGCCAAAGTTACTTCGTTCGCGACCCGGAACTGCTCGACGAGATCTACGCCAACGTCCAGCGCGAGCTGCGCTCGCAGTACATGCTCGCCTACCAATCCAGCAACAGCCGAACCGATGACGGCTTCCGCCGCATCGAGGTGGAGGTTCACCACCCCGGCGCCCAGGTGAAGACAATGAGCGGCTACTACCCCTAGCGACCGCCTGCCGGCCCAAAGAAAAAGGCCCTCGGCGGGAACAACCCACCGAGGGCCTGAAAGGATCCCGGCGACGACCTACTCTCCCACACCGTCGCCGGTGCAGTACCATCGGCGCTGCGGAGCTTAACTGCCGTGTTCGGAATGGGAACGGGTGTTTCCCCCGCGCTACAGTCACCGGAAATCGCCGGATCGACCAAGCGCCACCTGACCGGTAGCGCCGGCAACCGAATCGAATCCCTGAAGGGCCTCCGTCGCGGCTCACCGCCACGACCAACCTAAGCGCCCAAGTCCCGAGTGCAGCAATCTTGAAAGATGGTCAAGCCGAACGACCGATTAGTACGGGTTAGCTAAACGCCTCACAGCGCTTACACGCCCCGCCTATCAACCTGGTAATCTGCCAGGGGTCTTCAGGGATACCTCATCTCGAGGCTGGCTTCCCGCTTAGATGCTTT
>JAPOXA010000006.1 GCA_026707325.1 Acidobacteriota bacterium
AACTCGAGGCGATCAACAACCCGGAGGACGCCTCGGCCGGCACCCGCAAGGTGCCGTTCTCCAGGGTCCTCTACATCGAGCGCGACGATTTCCGGCGTGACCCGCCGCGGAAGTTCTTCCGGCTAGCGCCGGGCCGGGAAGTGCGGCTCCGCTACGCCTACTTCGTCACTTGCAACGACGTGGTCGAGGACGAGGAAGGCAACGTCGTCGAGCTCCGCTGCACCTACGATCCGGCCACGCGCGGCGGCGACGCGCCGGACGGCCGCAAGGTCAAAGCGACCCTGCACTGGGTCTCAGCAGCGCACGCGATCCCGGCCGAGGTCCGCCTCTACGACCGCCTCTTCAACCACCCGAACCCGGCCGGGGCGCCCGGTGAGATCGAGGATCACCTGAACCCCGGCTCGCTCGAGGTGCTGAACGACTGCCGGCTGGAACCGGGTCTGGCCGAAGCCGCGCCGGGCGACCGGGTCCAGTTCGAGCGGCTCGGCTACTTCTGCGCCGACCTGGACAGCCGTCCCGGCGCGCCGGTGTTCAACCGGACGGTGACGCTGCGAGATACGTGGGCGAAGATCGAGCGGGCGCAGAAGGCGGCGAAGCGAGGCTGACTCCTCGCGCCCTGCTGCCTGCGGCTCAGGACGCCAGCGAAGCCCGGCCCGTCCTACAATCAAGGAAGCATGGCTGTCCGCCGATCCTCTGAACAGAGCCGCACGACCGCGCGACTGGTGAGCCAGTACGACAACCTCCTCGACACTGTCCTGAAGGCCTGCAAGGCGCACTACGGGAGCCGACTCGCCGCCCTCGCCGTTTACGGATCGGTCGGCCGCGCCACGCCCAGGGCCGACTCCGACATCGACCTCCTCCTCGTGGCGAACGACCTGCCGGATGGCCGCATCGCTCGCGTCGAGGAGTTCCGCGCCATGGAGGACCGGCTGCGACCACTGTTCGAAACGGCCGCCGACCTCGGAATCCACACCCGTTTGGCGCCGATCTTCAAGACGCCCCGGGAATTGCGCCTCGGAACCCCGCTCCTGCTCGACATGACCGAGGACGCGCGCATCCTCCACGACCCCGACCGCTGCCTGGCCGACACCCTCGATCGCCTGCGCGACCGCCTCCGCGAACTGGGCTCGAAGCGGGTCTGGAAGGGCGACGAGTGGTACTGGGACCTCAAGCCCGACTACAAGCCCGGCGACGTCTTCGACCTGTTCCCGCAATGACGACGAACGGCGCTCTGGCGAGAAGCTACCTGGCCAAGGCGAGAGTGCGCCTCCGCGCCTTGGCTGTCTTCGTGGCCGAAGAGGCGTACTCCGACGTCATCCGGGAAGCACAGGAACTCGTCGAACTCGCGCTCAAGGGAATGCTCCGGCAGGCAGGCGTGGAGCCGCCCCACTGGCACGACGTGGGCGGCCTGTTTCGAGAACTGGCCGATCGCTTCCCCGATCTCGACTCGGACGACCTCGACCGAATCGCCGCCATCTCTTCCTGGTTGCACGCCGAAAGGGAGCCGTCCTTCTACGGGGAACCGGGCCTGATCCCTACCGAGCGCTATACGGAAGCCGACGCGAGGCGGGCGTTCGAAGATGCGTCGTGGGTTGTTTCAGTCTCTGCTCGGGTGATTCCGGTCGAGTAAGCAACCGTCCGTTCTGTCGCCGGAAACTGGAACCGCCCCATCCGAAGCGCAGCGTTCCGGTATCAGGTTTCGCGACTGAGGCCCGGCGCGTTACATTCCGCCGCAAGCACACCCGTAAGCACTCTGAGGGAATGACACTGGCATGAGAATCGTCCACTTCGCAGACCTGCATCTCGACAGCCGCTTCGCCTGGTGTGAAGCCTCTGGGGACGTCGCGAAGAACCGCCGGGAGTCCCTGCGCGCGACGCTCCGCGACATCCTTCAACTCGCACGTGATGAACGAGCCGACGCTATCTTCTGCGGTGGCGACCTCTACGAAGCGGAGTACGTCACGCCCGATACGGCGAGCTTCCTCCGAGAGAGCTTCGCAGCGATAGCTCCTCTTCAGTTCTTTGTCGCCCCGGGCAACCACGACTACTACGCGGCCGGACAATGCTACGCCTCGACAAACTGGAGCTCGAACGTGCACGTGTTCCGTGAACCACGAATGACCCGTGTCACGCTCAGGAGTGGCCTGACGCTCTGGGGTGCCGCCCACAACAAGCCAGCCGGAACGGCCAATCTTCTCTCGAACTTCCGCACTGCCGGTGACGGCGTTCACCTTGCGCTCTTCCACGGGGCCGAACGCGGCTGGTTCGACGAACAGGGCGAGGGCAAGGCCCTGCACGCACCATTCGACGCGGCAGAGATCGAACGCTCTGGGCTCCACTACGCCTTCCTCGGTCACTACCACAAGCCCAGGGACCGAGATCGCCATTCGTATCCAGGCAACCCCGAGTGCCTCTCGTTCGGCGAAGAAGGCAAACGCGGTGTCATCGTTGCGGACGTCGGGGGCGATGGAGCGGTCAACGTGGAACGCATCGTGGTGGCGCGAACAGCTGTGCGTGACCTAGAAATCGACGTCACCGGCTGCACGTCGAGCACCGACATTCTCGATCGGGTGGCCGAGAGGACCAACGGCCTGGGCGGAATCGTTCGGCTTCTCGTGAAGGGCGAGGTGGACCGCGAGGTCTCTATTCCTTCCCGTCAGCAGATTCGAGAGGCTACTGACGCCTGTGTCGAGGCTGTCCTCGTGCAGAGTCCGACGATCCGCCACGCCTACGATCTCGATGCGCTCGCCCAATCGGAACTCGTCGTGAAGCGCTTCGTTCGCAACGTGAGGGCCGACCCGGAACTCTCGCCAGCCGAGCAAAGCCAGGTGATTCAGGTCGGGCTCCGCGCGCTCGATGGGCGAACGGACTTGGGCGGAGCGCTCTAACCATGTACTTCGAGAAGATCAACGCGTTCTCCTTCGGCCCTTTAGTCCGGGAGGTGCTGGAGCTGGCCCCAGGGCTGAATGTGATCTTCGGCCGGAACGAGGCCGGCAAGTCCACGTGGCACGCAGCAATCTACGCCGGCCTTTGCGGAATGCGCCGCGGAAAAGGCAGGATGTCGGTGGAGGACCAGGAGTTCCGCGAGCGGCACCGGCCGTGGCAGGGCGACCGCGGATTCGAGGTCGGCGTACAGATCGCGCTCGAGGACGCGAAGGAACGGCGTATTGAACTGGTGCAGGATCTGGAGCACCGGGTGGCAGAGGTGCGTGACGCGGTCCTGCCCGACAGGGACTACAGCAGCGAGATCGCTTACGACGGTGCCCCGGACGGTGCCAAGTGGCTAGGCCTGACTCGCGAGAACTTCCTCAGGACGGCGTGCATTCGCCAAACCCAGGTTCTTCGCGTCGCCCAAGAAGCGGAAGGTCTCCAGCAAGCGCTTCAGGAAGCAGCGACGGCGGGTTCGAGGTTCACGCCGAACACGGCGATCGGCGCGATCGAGAAGTTCCGAAACGAAGAGATCGGCAGTGACCGAGCTCCCACCCGGCCGCGACGCGTGGCAAGCGACAGGATCGCCGAACTGGGTCACGCCATCGAGGACGCAAGAAGGCAGCGGATGGAGTACGAGAACTTCTCCCGATGCCTGCAGGAGCATCAGCGGGACCTGCTCAAGGCTCGCATCGTGCTCGCCAAACTGCGGGCGACCAACGCCGAAGACCGTCTGGAGAAGGCCGAGCGCATGGGCAAGGGCTTCCCGGATGGACCGCCTACGGCGACGGCCGCTACGAACGAACTTCAGATCCGAGTCGGAGAAGCTATGGCGCGCTTCCGCGATCGACCGGATCCGGAGTTGCAGTCGGGAAAGAAGCTGCGGGAAATCGAGCGCGATCTGATCGAGATCGAGCGAGAGCGTGACGAACGGAACGCGCTGCTCGCCGAAGACCAGCAGACCGTGGCACGACGGCGACAACGAGTTGAGGAGGGGCTGCGGGCTCGACAGCAGGCGGAAGTGGAGCACGCCCGGAGTGCTGGAGAGCTGGAACGAATCGACACCCGTTTGGGGGAACGGAAGTCAGCCCTGACGGCAAGTGTCGTGGACCTTGACGCGGAACGCAGGTCTCTTCAGGAAGTGGAGGAACGAGCCAGGAGGCTAGAGCAGGACCTTGCGAACCAGCGCAGAGAACAGGAGCGAGCCGACGCCGAACAGCAAGCGCGGCTGGTCGAGGACCGGCAGGCAGTGGACCGCCAGCGCCAGCGGGTCGAGGAAGCCCAACAGGCGCAGCAGAAGGCCGAAGCGGAGCATGCCCGCAGCGCTGGTGACCTGGAGCGCATCCACACTCGGTTAAGGGAGTCGAAGTCAGCCTTGAGAGCAGCCGGCGTGAAGCTCGACGCGGAACGCAGGTCTCTTCAGGAAGTTGAGGAACGGGTCACGGAGATCAAGCAGGAGCTGGCGAACCAGCGTGGCCTCCACGAACAGGCCGAAGCCGAGGCGACGAGGCTCCGTCAGAAGCAGTCCGAGACAAGTGCCGAGGCAGATGGACTATTGGCGCAGATGGACCGAGCCGGCAAGCAACTCGAACGCAATCAACATCGGCTCGACGAGATCGCGGCTCAACTGTCCGGTGCGGCCTCACTGCGCAAGGAAAGCTCATCACCCCAGCGATCGAGGCCCGCGCTCGGCGTCCTCGCGCTCCTCACCCTTCTTGCCGGCGTTGGTCTGGCGACTTCCGGGTCATTGGCGATCGGCACTCCTATCGCGGGCGTCGGCGCCATTGCAGTCTTCGTCTGGGCGTTCTTCGCTTGGAAGGCCGCGCAATACACGGCGCCCGGCGGACCAGCCGAGGGTCAAGCCGTGCTTCTGGCGGAGCGGAAAACCCTGGAGGCAGACCAGATTGAGATCACGGGACGAAATGCGCAGTACGAGTCGCAGCTTCAGCATTGCCAGGACACGCTAAACGAACTCAATCAGCAGATCCGTGTCCAGGTCGACCGGGTTCCTGATCTGCAGGAGGAAGTACGGGGAGCGGAACAGCGGCGGCGTCAGGTCGAGCTCGAAAAGGCACGCGGTCAAGCGCACGTGGAAGCGCTCGAAAGCGCCATCGACGGCCACCGAAGGGAGATCGAAGACCGATCAACCCAGCGTCACGAGATCCTCAAGACCCAGGAACAGCGCCAGGCAGCGTTACAGGTCAAGGAAGAGGAACTCAAGGTCGACCGTCATGCCTTGGACGAGGCCGAACAGGCCCTCGCCGGTCGAACAAGCACCCAGGATTCGGCCGATCGGGATCGCCGGTTGAAGGAGTCGATGCGGGAGCACGAAGCACAGCAGCGGGAAGCCGAGCTTGAGCAGGCACGCCGGCAGGCACAGGTGGAGGCGCTCGAAACCACGATCGACGGCTACCGGAAGGAGATTGACGACCTCACTACCGAACGCCCCGAGACTCTCAAGACCCAGGAACAACGTCAGGCTGCCCTACGAGCTTCCGAGCGTGAGCTCGAGGCCCGTCGTCAGCGCTTGCAGGAAGCAGAGCAGGATCTCGACAATCGAAAGCAAGGCACGGCTGAACAGCACGCTCGGAAGGAACAACTCCTGCAAATGCGCAAGACAGCGGAGCAACAGCGAGTAGAGGAAGCCGAGACCGCCGGCGCGGCCGAACGGCAACTCCGCGAGGTCGCGGAGGAGGCCCTCGGTAGCGAATCGGCATGCGCGATCCGAGTTGCCACGGACCTGATGCGCACACTGGGCAACTGGCTAAAGGACCAAGCGCAGGCTCAGCGGTCGGACCAGGAGGGCGCTGAGGCCTATGCGGCGTACCGGGAGTTTGTTGGTCCCCGAGGGATCAACCACCTTCGCGACAAGGCTCAACGGCGCCGGGACGAAGCCGACGAGCTGTCAGGTGCGCTCATCGGGCCGATGGGGCGGTCCAACGAAAGCACCGAGGCGGACGAGCCGGAGCTTCAGGAACGGGTCCGCGCGCTTGAGGGTGAGGTCCGGAAGCTGGAAGGCAAGCACGAGGAGTTGCGACGGACGCTGCCGTCGCTCGCCGAACTGGAGGAGGAACTCGAAACGAAGAAACGGAGACTCCGCGAACTGGAGGGCTTCGACGCTACGTTGGCGAAGGCGGTCGAACACCTGAAGGATGCCGAAGAGCATGTCTACCGCGAACTTGCCCCGAAACTGCAGGTCTCGATCCGAGAGCATCTTCCGCGCGTGACCAGAGGCAGGTACGAAGCCTGCAAAGTCGATCCAGACACACTGAAGTTGGAGGTCGAGTCACCCGAAGCCGGCTGGGTGAGTGCGAGTGGCCTGTCGCTCGGCACGCAGGAGCAGGTCTACCTACTTCTCCGCTTCGCGCTCGCAGAGCACCTCACGAAACCGGGTCAGAGGTGCCCCCTCATCCTCGATGACGTCTTGGCTGCGGCCGACGCCGGCCGGAAACTAGGAACCCTTGATACGTTGCTCGCGCTTGGCGAGGAGACACAGATCGTCCTCTTCACCCACGAGGACGATGTGCATCAATGGGCGCGGACAAAGCTGACCGCCGGTCGGCACAAGCTGATCGAGCTCACCCGCGAAGCACTCCCCCGGTAGAAACCCAGACGCAGCACTAAGCGCGCCATCTTGCATCACGAACCGTGGGGTGCCGTCATGCTCTTCCAGGAACTCGTCGAAAACCAGGTGCTCTCTCCAGCGCTCATCGCCGCTGAGTTGCGCACCACGAGGGCAGACATCGCTGGCACACTTGGCTTGGGGCGCGACGCCCTCTCGCGTGCCTCACGCATCAGGGCCCGAAAGACCCAGGCCCGTCTCCGCCAGATGCTGAAGATCCTGAACCGCGTCGAAGCCGAGGCAGGCTCGCCGCTTGCGGCCTACGCCTGGTTCCGAGCGGAGCCGCTGCCGGGCTTCGGTGGAGCTACCGCGGGCCTGCTGCTGCGAGAGGGGAGGGCCGATCACGTCCATGCCCATCTCGACAGGTTGGCGGCAGGCGGCTACGCGTAAGGCGCTACCTGCCGAACGCCTCGAACCGCTTCTGCAGCTTCTTCATCCGCTTGCCTGAGATGCCGCCCAAGGCCTCGATACCGCGGCGGATGCGGGCGCGCACCAGGTCCGGACCGAGGACCTCCATCGACTGAAACAGCGGCAGCGAGGACGTCTCGCCCGACACGGCGACGTAGAAGGGGCGGGTCAGGTCCCGCAGACTCATGCCGAGCGCTTCGGACAGGCGCCGGAAGTGGCCCTGGATGACGTCGGCGGTGAACTCCTGCTCGCGCTCCAGCGTCCAAAGCATGAACTGGAACGCCTCGGCGATCTGGGCCTCTTCGAGACCCTTGACGGCCAGCTTCTCCCGCTCGACGGCGGGCGCGTCGACGAACAGGAAGTTCGTCAGCCGACCCCAGTCGCCGAGCGTCTCCAGCCGCGGCTGGGCGAGGGCGGCGATCGCAGCAAGCCGTTCCTGCCCCATCGACCATTCTCGCACGAGGTCCGCCAGACCGTCGGCGTCGTAGTCCTCGCGCAGGTAGCGGGCGTTGAGCCAGCGCAGCTTGTCGAGGTCGAAGACGGGGCCTCCGAGCGAGATGTCCTCGAATCGAAAGCTGTCGACGAGCTCCTCGAAACCGAACTTCTCCTCGCCTTCCGAGCGACTCGACACCAACAGCCCCAGGAAGTTCAGCAGCGCCTCGGGCAGGAAGCCGGCGTCCCGGAACCAGGTGATCGAGGTCGGGTTGCGGCGCTTCGAGAGCTTCGACCGGTTCGCGTCGTTGTTGCGCAGGAGCGGGAGGTGGCAGAACACGGGCGGCTCGTGGCCGAGCGCCTCGTAGAGCCGCAGGTGCTTCGGCAGGGAGTTGATCCACTCCTCGCCGCGGATCACGTGGCTGATCCCCATCTCGTGGTCGTCGACGGTGCAGGCCAGGTGGTAGGTCGGGTAGCCGTCGGCCTTGAGGATCACCTGGTCGTCGACCAGCTCCCACTCGCGACGGATCTCGCCCCGCAGGAGGTCCTGCATGACGCACTCGCCCTCGGTCGGCATCGCCAGACGCACCGTGTGGGGCTCCCCGGCCGCCGCCCGGCGCTCGGACTCGGCAGACGACAGACTGCGGCAGCGGCGGTCATAGCCCGGGAAGCGCTGCTCGGCGCGGTTCTCCCGGCGCATCTCGTCGAGCCGCTCCCGCGTGCAGAAGCAACGGTAGGCGCTGCCCGCCGCGAGCAGGCGGTCGACCTCCGAGCGGTAGAGGTCCAGCCGTTCGCTCTGGCGGTACGGTCCCTCGTCCCAGTCCAGGCCCAGCCAGCGCAGAGCGTCGAGGATCGCCGCCTCGGACGCACGGCTCGAGCGGGCGCGGTCCGTGTCCTCGATCCGCAGCACGAAAACGCCGCCGCGGCTGCGCGCGAAGGCGACGTTGACCAGCGCCTGGTAGGCGGTGCCGACGTGGGGGTCGCCGGTCGGCGACGGCGCCACGCGTACCCGTACCGGCGTGTCGGTCCCGTGTCCCGCGGCGCTCATCCGCGCGCCCTTTCCCGATACTGCGCAAGCCGGCGCTGGTGAAGCCGCAATTCGCTTTCGCTCGCCCCGCCCCGCTCCAGCGTCTCGATCACCTGCTCGATCCGGCGCGCCGCGTCGTCGTAGAGGCCCGCGCCGCCCAGGGCGTCGGCCAGTTCGAGCTGGAGCTGAACCATCAGTTCCCGCATCCGGCTGTCCGAGACGCCGGCCACGGCCGCGCGGTCGAGCCGCTCGAGAGCCCGGACCACGTCGTTCTCCCGCATCGCCAGCATGGTCGTAACGAGCAGCATGTGGACGTCGGCCGGATCTTCGGCAAGGACCCGCTCGGCTTCGGCGGCCGCCTCCCCGAACTGTCCGAGCTTGAACAGGGCGCCCGCCAGGACCGCTCGCCCGCCCGCCAGATCGGGGTCGAGTTCGAGAGCGCGTCGCGCGGCCGCGGCCGCCTCCCTCGGCCGGTTCATCCGATCCTGAACGCCGGCCGCGGCGAAGTGCGCCTGGGCGTTGGCGGGTTCCAGTTCGATCAGCCGCCGGAGCTCCCCGAGGGAAGCCTGCAACTGCCCCGTCTCCCGGTAGGTCTTGCTGCGGCGCAGGAAGCTCTCCGAGTCCACCGCCAGCAGGTCGACCTCGGCGCGGCGCGGGTCGCGCTGGTGGAGCAGCGGCGGCAGGTCCCGCGCGGCCTGGGCGAGCCGCCTCGCCCCGTCGCGGTCGCCCGCGCGGTGCCGGACGCGCGACAGCATGGCGACGACCGCCTGGGTCTCGGGGCTCAGCTCGTAGGCGCGTTCCAAGTGCCGAGCGGCCTGATCGACGTCACCGCGCGCCAGGGCGAGCCGGCCGAGGCCGAGATGCGCCACGGCGTTGTCCGGTTCGAGACGGGCGGCCTCCCGGTAGTGGTCGTCCGCGTCGGCGGCGAGGCCGACCTTCTCCAGGGCGGACGCAAGCCGGATGCGGGCCGGCGCGTAGTTGGGGTCGAGCTCGACGGCCTGGCGATAGAGCGTCGCCGCCGCGGCCGGATCGCGCGCCTCTTCCACGTTCGCTCGCAGGTAGATCCAGCGGAAGTCGCCCGGCGCCAGCCGTGAGGCCTCGGCGTAGGCGCTCGCGGCCTCGTCGTCGAACTGGTGAGCGTGGAGGGTCATGGCGAGGCGGCCCCAGGTGGAGGGCGAGTCGGGTTCGCGGACCGTGGTGGCGAGTTCTTTCTCGATCGCCGCGCGTACGCGGGGTTCGACCGCGGTGAGGTCGGGGGCCGGTGGTTGGGCGGCTTGGGTGACGGCGGCGAGGGAGAGGAGGCTTGCAGCGATGACGCCGCCGCGGATGCGGGTCAGAAGACCCGCGCACCCAGAGGCACAGCTCCTCATCGGCCTTCTCCGCGGAGGAGAGTCACTTCGCTGCCGCTGGCGGCACCGTCAAAGGTCTCCACCGTGCCGCCAGGCCAGGTCACCTCGAAGCGCTCGACGGTGGTCGCGTCCCCGAGGCCGATGTGGAGCGGCGCGTCGCCGCCGGTCAGGTAGCCGCCGAGCGGCATCACGAGACGGCGAACCGGCTGGCCGGCGATCCAGGCGACGACCGAGGCCCCCAGGGCCGTGCGGCGGAGGTCCGGGTCGACGACCCGGGCTCGGACCCAGCCGGCAGCGCCCGGCCGCGCATCCCCCAGGCCCGTGATCGTCTCGTTGAGATAGACGCGCGCCGAACCCTCCAGGTTGCTGACCAGGAGGTCCAGATCGCCGTCGCCCTCCAGGTCGAAGGGCACGAGGCCGCGGCTCACGTCGAGTGCCGTCCCGAAGTCGCCCGAGGCGGTGCTGGCATCGGCGAAGACGCCGGCGCCGTCGCCGAGCATCAGCATGTTGGGCTCGGCGTAGCCGCGCCAGAACCAGTCGTCACGGTCAGAAAGCGTCTCCGGGCGCTGCTTGACCGCGCCGTTGACCACCGCGAGATCCAGGTCGCCGTCGTTGTCGGCGTCGAAGAAGGCGGTTCCGAAACCCGTGTACGGCGTGCTGGGCGCCGCCAGGCCGGCTTCGGCGGCCCGATCCTCGAAGCCGTCGGTCGCCCCCGGCGGTCCACCCAGGTTCACGTACAGCGTGTTCGTCTCCTCGATCAAGTGACTCAGGAACAGATCCACGTCCCGGTCGCCGTCGATGTCACCCAGTGCTATGCCCATACCCGCCTCGCCTACACCGAACCGATTGTAGGCCGCGCCGAGCAGCACCGCGTCGTCCTCGAACACCCCGCCGCCACGGTTCATCCAGAGCTGGTTCGGGTCGGCGTCGTTGGCGACGTAGATGTCGGGCAGCCCGTCTTCGTCGAGGTCGGAGGCGACGACACCCAGGCCGGCGTCCTCGATCAGCGAAACGCCCGCATCCCGGCTGCGGTCGACGAAGCGCCGGCCGCCCTCGTTCCGGTAGAAGACGTCCGCCTCGCCCTCGAACTGCTGCGGGCCGCAGTAGTCGACCCGCCCGCCCTGGACCTGGCACTCGCGCGCCTCGTTCCACTGGACGTAGCGGGCGACGTAGAGGTCCAGCCAGCCGTCGAGATCCGCGTCGAAGAACACCGCCGAGGTCGACCAGCCGGACGTGGCGACACCGAACTCCTCCGTCACGTCCGCGAACCGGCCGCCGCCCTCGTTCCGGTAGAACACGTCGGCGCCGAGGTTCGTCACGTACAGGTCGAGGTCGCCGTCGTTGTCGACGTCTCCCACCGCCGCGCCCATGCCGAAACCAGGATTGTCCAGACCCGAACCCGCGGTCGCGTCGACGAAACGACCGCGCGGTCGCTGCAGGTAGAAGCGGTTGCGCCCCGGCTCGCCGGCGGTCTCGATGCCCGCGTTCGGGAAGTAGAGGTCGAGCAGGTCGTCGCCGTCCGCATCGAACGCCGCCACGCCGCCGCCCATGATCGCCGGCATCGGAAAGGTCCCGGCGGAGGCCGTCGCGTGAACGAAGTCGAGGCCGGTCTCAGCGGTCACGTCGACGAACCGCACACCTCCCGCGGCCGCGACGTCCGTCGACGGCGCAGCCGGCGGTTCCGAAGCGCCTTCCTCCACCGCGCAACCGAGGATCGCGGCCGCGGTCGCGGCCACAGCGAGGAGACGCATCAATTGACCCCGGCTGCGGCATCCGCCTCCAGCCGACGGCGCCGCCGCGCGTAGCGCCGGATCATCCCCAGCATCGTCTCTTCGTCGTGGATGCCGCACAGCGGGAAGACATCGAGCATCAGGGTCGGAACGCCCTCGACGCCGGCCGCCACCGCGCTCCGCGTGACCTCGGCCAGCCGGCGTCCGGCGGCAAGAACGTCGGCGGAACCGAGCGGGAAGGGGACACGGCGCTCGAAGTCCCGCAGCGCATCCTCGACGTCGACATGGCGCTCGTAGCAGGCCGTGAACGCGGCCTCCCGCCACTCCCGTTCGATCGCCGGGTCGAGTCCGTGGTCGATTCGCTCGTCCAGGACCACCGCTACCTCGCCGGCCAGGCGCGAGTCGGGCCAACGCGCGGGTGGGTCGAAGTTGACGTCCAGCGCCGCAGCCACCCTCAGCAGACTCTGCCGCCGCGCCGGGTCGAGAAGCCGGCCGCGCTGGAAGTTCCCAACGCCGGTCAGGTCGATCGCCTTCCACCGCAGGTCGACGCGCTCCGCCGCGAGCGCCTCGTCGATCCGGGCCAGCACCCGGTGCGCCACGTAGCTCAGGCTGGAAGCGAAGTCGTAGTAGACGAACACCTCGAGCGGGGGACCCCCGGCGGCCGGTCTGCCGTCTCCGCTCAACTTCCGTACCCCTCGGGGTTCGCGTTCTGCCAGCGCCAGGCGTCGGCGCAGATGTCGTCGAGGTCGCGCGCCGCTTTCCACGCCAGGTCCCGCTTGGCAAGCGACGGATCCGCCCACACCGCTGTCGCGTCTCCCGGCCGTCTACCTTCGAAGACGGTAGACAGCTCGCGGCCGCTTGCCCGTCTCACGGCCTCGAGCACCTCGAACACCGTGACCCCCCGACCAGTACCGAGGTTGTACTCGGTGCAGCCTTCGACCTCCGGCAGACGGTCCAGGGCCCGCAGGTGCCCGGTCGCCACGTCGACAACGTGGAGATAGTCCCGGACCGCCGTGCCGTCCCGGGTCGGATAGTCCGTCCCGAACACACGAAGCTCGGGCAACGTTCCTACCGCGGCCTGCATCGCGCTCGGCAGCAAGTTCTCCGGAAGGCCCCGCGGGTCCTCGCCGATCCGGCCGCTCGGATGGGCGCCGGCGGGGTTGAAGTAGCGCAGAGAGAGGATCCGCCAGCCCTCTTCCGACGCGGCAAGATCCCGCAGCATGCGCTCGACGCAGAGCTTCGTCTGGCCGTAGGGATTGGAGGGCCTGAGCGGAGCGCTCTCGGCCAGCGGGCAGGCGCCCGGATTCGGGTCGCCGTAGACCGTCGCGGACGACGAGAAGACAAGGCGGCGTACGTCGTGCCGGCGCATCGCCCTCAACAGGCTGATGGTGCCCGCCACGTTCGTACGGTAGTAGCCAAGCGGGTCGGCGCAGGACTCGCCCACCGCCTTCTTCGCGGCGAAGTGGATCACAGCCGAGCAGCCGCCCTCGCCGAACGCCTGTTCGAGCGCCGCCTCGTCGAGCACGTCCCCTTCGACGAAGCCCAACCCTCGCCCGGCCAGTTCCTCGACCCGTCGCAGCGCCTCGGGCGAGCTGTTCGAGAGATCATCGATGACGGTCACGTCCCAACCGGCGGCAAGCAACTCGACGCAGGTGTGACTGCCGATGAAACCGGCTCCGCCGGTGACCAGAACGCGCTCCGCCATGGGCGAGAGTCTATTGGCGCTTCGGCCGCTACACTGATCGAAGGGAGCTCAGATGGCGCAGCGATCACAGGACTGGTGGAGCCAGGCCCAGCGCGACCTGGAGACCGCCGCCGAGAACAGGGAGAACGGACGGCACGAATGGGCTTGCTTCGCGGCCCACCAGGCGGCCGAGAAGGCCGTCAAGGCGCTCCACCTCGCGCTCGGCCAGGAGGCATGGGGCCACGTCGTGGCTCGACTCCTGGCCGATCTGCCCACGTCCGCACCGGCGGAACTCGTAGACAGCGCTAAGGTCCTGGACAACTTCTACGTACCCGCCCGTTACCCGAACGGACACGCCGAAGGCGCTCCGTTCGAGCACTACGGTCCGATTCAGAGCGAACTGGCGCTCAGCCATGCCCGTCACATCTTCAGTTTCGTCGATCAAGCGCTGGCCGAGTGCTGAGGTAGTCCTCAGCGCCCTCGAGGAGTGGTGCGCCGCCGAGGTCGCCCACCGCGATGGACTCCTTGGGTTCGGCTACTTCGGCTCGTACGCCCGAGGCGACGCCGGCTTTGCGAGTGACCTGGACCTGCTCGCCATCGTCGAGGCTGATCGCCGGCCGGCGATGGAGCGTTCGCTCGACTGGCCCACGGAGGACCTTCCGGTACCGGCCGACCTGCTCGTCTACACCGTCGAGGAGTGAGAGCGCCTTCAGGCCGAAGGCGGCCGGTTTGCACGAACGCTCAACGCGGAAGCGCGCTGGCTGGTCAGCAGTACCTGACTGTTACGATCCCGCGCCGGATCGAGGAGGAAATCAAGCCATGCCAACACCCGTTCGAGTCGCCGTCACCGGAGCCGCCGGCCAGATCGGCTATTCCCTGATCTTCCGCATCGCCGCCGGCGAGATGCTGGGGCCGGAGCAGCCGGTGAGCCTGCACCTGCTGGAGATTCCGCCCGCGATGGATGCGCTGTCGGGAGTCGTCATGGAACTCCGTGACTCGGCGTACCCCCTGCTGCACGAGGTCGTCACGAGTTCGGACGCCGACGAGGCGTTCGACGGCGTGGACATCGCCATGCTGGTCGGCGCGCGGCCGCGCGGACCGGGCATGGAACGCAAGGACCTGCTGCAGGCGAACGCGGCGATCTTCTCCGTCCAGGGCAAGGCCCTCGACGCCCACGCGAGCCGGGACGTGCGGGTGGTCGTCGTCGGCAACCCGGCGAACACGAACGCCCTGATCGCGGCCAGCAACGCGCCGGGCCTCGACCGGCGCCAGTTCACGGCGATGACCCGGCTCGACCACAACCGGGCGATCAGCCAGCTCGCGGAGAAGACCGGCGTCCACACGACCCGGGTGCGCCGCATGACGATCTGGGGCAACCACTCGGCGACCCAGTACCCGGACCTCAACCACACCCTGGTCGACGGACGGACGGCGCCCGCGCTCGTCGACGAAGCCTGGACCCGCGAGGAGTTCATCCCCACCGTTCAGCAGCGCGGCGCGGCGATCATCAAGGCGCGCGGCGCCTCGTCCGCGGCCTCGGCCGCCGCCGCGGCGATCGACCACATCCGCACCTGGGTCCAGGGCACGGCCGACGGCGACTGGGTCAGCATGGCGATTCCGGCCGACGGCAGCTACGGGACGCGCGAAGGCGTCGTCTACTCCTTCCCGGTGACCACCAGCGGCGGCGACTACTCGATCGTCCAGGGCCTCGACGTCGACGAGTTCAGCCAGGGACGGATGCAGGCGACGCTTGACGAGCTGTTCAAAGAGCGCGCCGGCGTCGAAGAACTGCTGCCGTAGAAGGGCGCGGACGATCGGGGCCGCTTCACCGGTTCTCCATCTGGCGGCGCTATGCTGGCGGCGTTCGCTTCCAATCGCCACCAGATCCCCGACACGAGGACACGATGGACCAGACCCTCCACGACCGTTTGAACGCGCACCTCGGCCTCGAGTTCGAGGCCGCGCATCGCTACCTGTCCATGGCGCTCTGGCTCGAGCGAATCGACTTGCCCGGCTTCGGCGCCTGGCTGCGCGGCCAGTCGGCCGACGAACTCGGCCACGCCCACCGCATCATCGATCACCTCGCCGACCGCGACCTACTCGTCCGGATCCCCGAGATTCCGGCCCAGCCGACCGAGTGGGAATCGCCGGAAGCCGCCGTCGCCGCCATTCTCGAGAGCGAGCAACGGGTCACCGAGGCGATCGAGGAACTCTACGACCTCTCCGAGAAGGTCCACGACCGCGCCGCCTCGATCATGCTCCAGTGGTTCATCAACGAGCAGGTCGAGGAGGAGAACGTAGCCCGCACGCTGCTTGGCCGGCTGAGGCTCGTGGGCGGCGACGGCGTCGGTATGCTGATGATCGATCAGGAACTAGCGAAGGGCACGGTTCCCGGCGCCATGGCGGAACCGGGAGCGGACGGAGACGAATGACCACGGGAGCCGAATGACGTCAACAGACCAGGATCGCCAGACCCCAGCCCCGCCGGCCCCGAGCCGCCGCTACTCCAACTACGTCCTGGGCGTCCTCGTCCTGGTCTACGTCTTCAACTTCATCGACCGTCAGATCATCTCCATCCTGGCGGAGGACATCCGGGCCGACCTGGGGATAGGCGACGCTCAGCTCGGCTTCCTCTACGGCACCGCGTTCGCCGTCTTCTACGCCATCTTTGGCATCCCGCTCGGCCGCATGGCCGACATGTGGACCCGCAAGAGCCTGATCTCGATCGGTCTCGCGGCCTGGAGCCTGATGACCGCGTTGTCCGGAACGGCCCGCGGCTTCGCTTCGCTGGCCGCCTACCGGATCGGCGTCGGCATCGGCGAATCGAGCGCCAGTCCGGCCGCCTTCTCCATGCTGGGGGACTACTTCCCGCCCCGGTTGCGAGCCACGGTGACCGCCATCTATTCGAGCGGCGTCTACATCGGCTCCGGCGTCGGCATCGCGATCGGCGGCCTGATTGTCGACCGCTGGAACGCCGCCTACAGCGACGGCGGCGCTCCGTTCGGGCTGGTCGGCTGGCAGGTCGCGTTCTTCGCCGTCGGCGTGCCCGGGCTGCTGATGGCGGTCTGGGTCTGGACGCTGCGCGAGCCGGTTCGCGGCCTTCAGGAGGGCATCGTCACCGCGAATCATCCGGCGCCCTTCAGGGAACTGGGGAAGGAGACGGCCGCCGTGCTGCCGCCGCTCACCCTGCTCTCGCTGAACCGGGTGGGCGGCGGCCGAGCGGTGGGCCGGAACCTCCTGATCGCCCTGGGCTGCGCCGCCGTCGTCTTCCTGCTGATCCAGGCGCTCGGCAGCCCCGTGCAGTGGATCGCCCTCGGCATCGGGGCCTACGCCTTCTTCTCCTGGGTGCAGGGTTTGAGAATCCGCGACCGGCCCGCCTTCGAACTGATCTACGGCACGCGGTCCATGGTCCACGGGATGATCGGCTTCGGCTGGATGGGCTTCGTCGCCTACGGCGCCGGCTTCTGGGGACCGACCTTCTTCCGGCGGGTCCACGAGGTCAGCGCCACCGAAGCCGGCGTCGTCCTCGGTCTCACGATGGCGGCGGCCGGCTGGATCGGCGTCGCGGGCGGCGGCGTCGTCTCCGACCGGATGAAGCAGAAGAACCCCCGGGCCAGAACCTTGTGCGGCCTGCTCGCCGCGCTGGCTTCCATCCCGTGCGGCGTCGCCTTCCTGCTGGTCGAGAACACGCTCGTCGCGTACTTCGTCAACTTCGCGTTCGCCGCGGTCTCGGCAAGCTGGATCGGCTCGGCCATCGCCATGTCCAGCGACCTCGTGCTGCCCAGGATGCGGGGCACCTCCGCCGCCTTCTACATCCTGGCCGTCACCTTTGTCGGCCTGGCCCTCGGGCCCTTCCTCATGGGCTGGCTGAGCGGCTTCTTCGAGGCCGGCGGCGCCGACCCGGGCCGGGCGCTGCAGCTCGGCATCCTGGTCGGTCTGGCCGGATACGCCGTGGCCGCGGTCTTCTTCTGGCTCGCCGGACGCAGCGTGGAAGCGGACGAAAGTTCCCGGGTCGAGCGTGCGCAGGCCGCCGGCGAGGTGGTCGAAGCGGCCTGACCGGGCTACGACCTCAGGCTCGCCATGACCGGCGCGTGGTCGGAGGCGATGAGCCCCTCCTTCTTCTTCCTGTAGTCGCGGTCGGTCTCGACATCCTGCACACGCTCCCGGACGGTTTCTGTCGCCAGCAGAAAGTCGATCCTCAGGCCCAGGTTGCGGTGGAAGGCGCCGAACCGATAGTCCCACCACGAGAACTTGACCGTCTCCGGATGGAGTTCCCGGAACAGGTCGACGAAGCCGAGGCCCAGCAGCGCGCGAAACCGCTCGCGCTCCGCCTCCGTGTGGTGGATGCCGCCGGCCAGGCGGTCCTCGTCGTGGGTGTCGAGGCGCGTCGGCGCAATGTTGAAGTCGCCGCAGAGAACCGCGGACTCGTCCGCGCCGAGTGAACCGCCCAAGTAGTCCCGGAGCGAGTCGAACCACGCCAGCTTGCGCGGATAGTCCAGGTGATCGATGTCCTTGCCGTTCGGGCAGTAGACGGTCGTGAAGTCGAGGCCCGCGGTCTTCACCCGTAGCAGGCGCGCGCCGGCCTCCTCCTCGCCCGGCAGGCCGGACTGGACCTCCTCGATGGTGTGGCGCGAGAGGACGGCGACGCCGTTCCACGCCTTCTGGCCGCATACGGCGGCGTGGTAGCCGAGATCCTCGAGCGCCAGGATCGGGACGCTGTCGGCGGTCGCCTTGAGTTCCTGGAGGCCGACCACATCGGGCCGCCGCGCCTTGAGCCAATGGACGAGGAAGTCGAAGCGCGCTCCCAGGCCGTTGATGTTCCAGGTGGCGATCAGCAAGCCGCTAGCTCCAGCCGCAGGACCGGCCGGCGTTCCGCTCCTTGAGCCAGTCGGCGAGCGGGGCGAAGTAATCGAGGATCGCCGTGGCGTCCATCTCCGAACTGCCGCCCATGGCCTCGAGCGCCTCCGGCCACGGCCGGCTCAAACCCATCGCCATCATCTCGCGCAGGCGGCGCCCCGCCTCTTCCTCACCGTAGATGGAGCAGCGATGGAGCGGGCCTTCGTAGCCGATCGCCGCGCACAGGTCGCGGTGGAACTGGAACTGGAGGATGTGCGCCAGGAAGTAGCGGGTGTACGGCGTGTTGCCCGGCACATGGTACTTGGCGCCGGGGTCGAAGTCCTCCTCCGTTCGCGCCGATGGAGCGGTCACTCCCTGGTACTGCTCGCGCAAGCGCCACCAGGCCGCGTTGTACTCCTCCGGCGGCGTCTCGCCGGAGAACACGCCCCAGCGCCAGCGGTCGACGAGCAGACCGAAGGGCAGGAAGGCGACCTTGTCCAGGGCCATCCGCATGAGGAGCGAGAGGTCGGCCTCGGCCGGCGGCTCCTCGTCGAGCAGACCGATGTCGACGAGGTAGCCCGGCGTGACGGACAGGGAGATCGTGTCGCCCAGCGCCTCGTGGAACCCGTCGTTCGCGCTGTCCCGGAACAGGGGCGGCAGCTCCCGGTAGCCGAGCTGGTAGTACGTGTGGCCGAGTTCGTGGTGGATCGTCGAGAAGTCCTCGGCGTTGATCTGGATGCACATCTTGATCCGGACATCCTCGTCCAGGTCGAGATGCCAGGCGCTCGCGTGACAGACGACGTCGCGGTCTCGCGGCCGGAGGAACTGGGAGCGCCGCCAGAAGGTCTCGGGGAGTTCCTCCATCCCGAGCGAGGTGAAGAAGCCCTCGGCGATCTCCACCATCTCCCGCTCCGACGTCTGGCGCTCGCGGAGAATCTCCGTCAGGTCGTAGCCGGGAGCGGCGGCCTCCGGCGCGACGAGGTCGAACACGTTGGACCACGATTGCGCCCACATGTTGCCCAGGACGTGCGCCGGGATGGCGCCCTCGGGATCGACGACGACCGGACCGTACTGCTCGGCGAGTTCGGCGCGGACGTGGCAGTGCAGGTCGTCGTAGAGCGGCTTCACCTGCTCCCAGAGACGGTCCGTCTCCGCGGCGAAGTCGTCCGGCGGCATGTCGTAGCCCGACCGCCACATCGCGCCGGTGTCGTCGTAGCCGAGGCCCCGGGCGCCTTCGTTCGAGAGCTCGACGAAGCGCTGGTAGTCCGCCTTCATCGGCGGCGAGATCGTCCGCCAGCCCTCCCAGGCGTCGAGCAGCGCGCCGGCGTCCCGGCTGTTGTCGATCACGTCCTCCAGATCGTCGAGTGAACGGCAGGATTCCGGCCCGCTCGGGCAGTGCCTGCCGGTGCCGTAGGCCGCTTCCATCCTGGTCGTGATCTGACTCAGTTCCTCGATCTTCGCCTCGTCAGCCGGCGCGGCCACGGTCAGTCCGCCGCGGAGCAGGTTGAGCTTGCGCGCCACCTCGTTCGCCTCCGACGCCGCCTCGTAGGTCGCCGCCTCCTGCGCGAAGTCGATCGCGCGGGTCAGCGCCTCCGCCCCGGCACGCGCCGCCAGGGCGGTCGTGTCTTCGTTGATGTACGTCGACTGCACCCAGGCCGCGCGGCTGCCGTCGTAGTAGTGCTCCATGAGCGTCTCCTCCGCCGCCGCCGTGAACTCGGCCGCCGTCGGCCGTACTTCGCCGGCGCAGCCGGCAAGCAGGACGGCCGCGGCAGCGACCAGGGGCAGGCAGAAGGGGCGTAGTCGGGTTTGAAGCGAAATCGGCGACACGACGAATCCTCCCTATCTGTTCCGGGCCCCGACCGGCGCCAGGCGTCTGACAGCGGGACCGAGAATCGACTCTATGCCAGGGCTCGGCGCCGGCGCGCCGAACCGAAGCTCCGTAGAATCCCCGTTCGATGGCACCGATCGTCATCGGCACCAGGGCGACGCCACTGGCGCGGATTCAGGCCGACCTGGTTGCCCGGCGGCTCGGTGAACTGGGCGTGGACACGGCGGTCCGAGCCATGTCTTCCCAGGGCGACCGCAGCCTCGGAGGCAGCTTCGCCCAGGCCAAGGGCGTGTTCACAGGCGAGCTGACCGCGGCCCTGCGCGACGGCTCGGTCGACCTCGTCGTCCACTCGCTGAAAGACCTGCCGGTCGAGGACGAGCCCGACCTGGTGATAGCGGCGGTGCCGGAGCGGGAGCGGCCGTTCGATCTGCTGCTGTTCGCGCCGGGCCTCACGACCGGCCGAGAGGGAAGAGCGAGCGAGGCGACACCGGAACTCGCGTCACTGCTCGACGCCGGCGAGGACGCTGCCGGCCGGAGCGTGGCAGCGGCCGCCGATGCGTTCGCGCCGCTGCCCCCGGGCGCGCGCCTGGGCACCTCGTCCCCGCGCCGGCAGGCCGGCGCGCTGGCGATCCGGCCGGACCTCGTCTGCTGCGCGGTCCGCGGCTCCGTCGGTCGCCGGCTCGAGTGGCTTCAAAGCGGTGCGATCGACGCCCTGCTGGCGGCGGAGGCGGGCGTCCTGCGGCTGGCGCGCAGCGGGGAGCTGGATGAGCGAGCGATGGACATTCTCGGATTCCGATTGAATCTCCGCTCCTGGCCATGCGCTCCCGGACAGGGCGCGCTGGCCGTGCAGGTGCTGCGCGGCGGCCGGCTCGACGGACACGCGGCGATGGCGGCGCTCGACCACCCTCCGAGCCGCGCCGCCGCCTTCGCGGAGCGCTCCCTGCTGGGTCGGCTCGGCGGCGGCTGTCTGCGGCCGTTCGGCGCCTGGGCGGACGCGCGCGGCGCCGGCCCGGAAGGGCCGGTGCTGCACGAGGTCCATGCCTTGATCGCGCCCGACGACTGGCGGGAACCTGCCGCGGTCGGTGAGGCGCCGCGTGCCGTCGGCGCAGCGGCTTCAGCAGCGGACGGCACGGTCGATCTCGACGCCCTGACTGAGCGGATCGAGCGGGGATTGGCGGAGTTAGGTGCCGGCCTGACGGCCGGCGCGCTGTTCTCTGCGGGTCAGAAGACCCGCGCACCCAGTCCGGAGACGCCGGACCTCATCGTGACCTCCGAGCCGACGACGATTCGCCGGCTGACCAGGAGGCTTGACCCGGCCGTCCGGGTCGCGGCTCTGCCGGCGACCGCCGTCGAGGTCTTCGATACCGCCTGGCCGGCCGACCGCATCGACCTCAACCGCCCGCGCCGCCAATGGCCCTGGCTGCTCGTCTCCTCCCCGAACGCCGCGCGCGTCGTCGCGGAGCGCGCCGCCCGCGAGCTGGTCTGGGGCCGGCTGCCGTGGTGCGCGCTGGGCGAAGGCACCGCCCGCGCGCTGCTTGCGGCCGGCGTGCCCCCGAACCTGGCCGCGCGGGCCTTCGGCGGCCAGGAGTTCGCTCGCTACGCCGACCGGGTGCTCGACCCCCATTGCCCGCTGTTCGTGCCGCATTCCGCTCGCGGCGGTACGACGCTCGTCGAAGCGCTCGAGGCGGCGGGCCGCCAGGTCACTGCCTGGGCGGCCTACACCGTGCATCCGAACGACGACCTCGACTGGCCCCAAGGTTGGCAAGCGGCCCACGCCCGCGTACTCTTCACCGCTCCATCGGCGGTTTCCGCCTTCGCAGCGTCCGGCCTGGACTGGCCGGGAAGCTGCTGGGCGATCGGAGCCGCCACAGCCGCGGCGCTCCGGAGCGCCGGAGCCGGCAACGTGAAGTGCGCACAGGAACCGACCGCCGCCGGCATCGAACGCCTGTGGCTCGACGAAGCGGGCGCCCAGCCGAAAGTCAATCGCGACCCGAGGGAGACTGAATGAGCGCCGGACGAAGCAGCGAAGACCTCTGGGCGGAGGCACAGCGCCACCTGGTCGGCGGCGTCAATAGCCCGGTGCGCGCCTACCGCGCGGTCGGCGGCACGCCGCCCTTCATCGCCGAGGCCGCGGGAGCGGTCATGCGCTCGGTCGACGGCGTGAGCTACGTCGACTTCGTCGGCTCCTTCGGACCCCTGGTGCTGGGACACAGCCACCCGGCCGTGGTCGAGGCCGTGCGCGAGGCGGCCGCCCGCGGCACTTCCTTCGCCGCGCCTCACGAGGGCGAGGTCGAGCTGGCGCGGACGATCAAGCAACTCGTGCCGGTCATCGAGAAGATCCGCTTCGTCAACTCCGGCACCGAGGCGACGCAGTCGGCGGTCCGGCTCGCCCGCGGCTGTACTGGCCGCGACCTGGTGCTCAAATTCGAGGGCTGCTACCACGGTCACGTTGACGCACTGCTGGTCGAAGCCGGGAGCGGTCTCGCCACCTTCGGAATCGCCTCGAGCGCCGGCATCCCCGCGGCGACAGCCCGCGACACGATCGTCCTGCCGCTCGACGACGACGAGGCGCTCGAGAGAGCCTTTCGGCGCCACGGCCCGAAGCTCGCGGCCGCGATCATCGAGCCGCTGCCGGCAAACAACGGCCTGCTGCTCCAGCGGCCGGAGTACCTTCGACTCCTGCGCCGTCTGTGCACGGAGCACGACGCTCTCCTGATCTTCGACGAGGTGCTGAGCGGGTTCCGCGTCCCCGGAGTCACCGTCGGCGCCCAGCTCGGCATCGAACCCGATCTCGTCACGCTCGGCAAGGTGATCGGCGGCGGACTCCCGGTCGGCGCCTACGGCGGTCCGGCGCGGCTGATGGAGCAGCTTTCCCCGCTGGGGCCGGTTTACCAGGCGGGCACGCTGTCCGGGAATCCGCTCGCCGTCGCCGGCGGACTCGCCACCCTGCGCGAACTCGCGGCCGGCGATGGATGGACCCGAATGGAAGACCTGGGCGCGCTGCTCGAAGGCCGGCTGGGCCCCGCCCTCGAAGCGAGCGGCCACGCCTATCGGCTCGTCCGCCGCGGCTCGATCTTCTGGTTCGCCTACGGCGACGGCGAACCGCCGCGCCGGGCCGACCGCTTCCACCCGAACACCGCCGAGGTCTTCGGCCTCCTCCACCGCGGGCTGCTCGACCGCGGCTACATGCTGGCCCCGTCGGCGTTCGAGGTCGGCTTCCTGTCGCTGGCGCACGACGAGGACGCGCTTGCCGGTTTTGCAACGGCCGTTGGCGAAGCCCTGGCGGAGATTCCGTCACCGTGAGTCCCGCTTCCGGCACGAGCGCCGGGAAGACCACGGCGGCCGGGGACGCGCGGAACGACGCCGGCGCGGTCTCCACCTACTTCCGTGGGCTGCAGGACGGCATTTGCGACGCTCTGGTCGCGGTCGACGGTACCCCGTTCGACGCCCGCGAGTTGACGAACGAGAGGGGCGGTTGCGCCCGGCCCAGGGTGCTGACGGACGGCCCCGTGATCGAGAAGGCCGCCGTGAACTTCAGCCATTCGCGCGGCGACTCCCTGCCCCTCGCCGCGACCGAGCGGCGGCCGGAACTCGCGGGGCGTTCCTTCGAGGCGACCTCGGTGTCACTGATCGTCCACCCGCGCAACCCCTACGCACCGACCAGCCACGCCAACATCCGCTTCTTCATCGCCCATCCGCCGGAAGGAACCGGGGACGAGGAGGAGGAAGAAGGCTGGTGGTTCGGCGGCGGCTTCGACCTGACTCCGTACTACGGCTTCGAGGAGGACGCCGTCCACTGGCACCGCACGGCGGCGGAAGCCTGTGAGCCTTACGGCGGCGACCTGTACGCACGCTACAAGGCCGCCTGCGACGACTACTTCTACCTCCCCCACCGCCAGGAGCTGCGCGGCGTCGGCGGCCTCTTCTTCGACGATCTGAACCGGCTCGAACGACCGCCCGAACTCAGCCGCTTCGAACGCTGCTTCTCGTTCGCCCGCAGCGTCGGCGACCACTTCCTGCCCGCCTACCTGCCCATCCTCGAGCGTCGCAAGGAGCTGCAATACGGCGAGCGGGAGCGCTGTTTCCAGCTCTACCGCCGGGGGCGGTACGTGGAGTTCAACCTGGTGTACGACCGCGGCACCCGCTACGGCCTGCAGGCGCGGGCGCGCACCGAGTCGATCCTCGCCTCCCTGCCGCCGCTGGCGGCCTGGCGCTACGACTACGCGCCGGAACCCGGCTCCCCCGAAGCTCGCCTCGCCTCGGAGTTCCTGGTCCGGCGCGACTGGATCTGAACGGCGACCCATGGCCAGCGGCACATCCCTCTACGAACCCGAACCTCAGGTCGAAAGCGGCGTCGATCGCCGTGCCATCGGCGTCCTGCTCGCCAACGTCGGCACGCCGGCGGCACCGACGGCGGGAGCCCTGCGCCGCTACCTCCGGCAGTTCCTGAGCGACACCCGCATCGCCGAGGTACCGCGCTGGAAGTGGCTGCCGATCCTCTACCTGTTCGTCCTGACGACGCGGCCGCAACGGGTCGCGAAGCTCTACGGGAAGATCTGGACGGACGAGGGATCACCCCTGCTCGCGATCGGCGAGCGCCAGGTCGAGGGCATCGAGCGCCGGCTTCGGGAGGCCCGCGCCGACGGCGAGCCACCCTTCCATGTCGCGCTCGGGATGCGCTACGGGAAACCGTCCATCGAGAGCGCGCTGGGCCGACTCCGCGACCGGGGCTGCGCGCGCCTGCTCTTCTTCCCCCTGTTCCCGCAGTACGCCGCCGCCACCACCGCCTCGACGATCGACATGCTGGCAAAGCAGATCCGCCGCTGGCGCTGGGTGCCCGAGCTCCGAACGATCAACAGCTACTACTACGATCCGGGTTTCCTGCGCTCGCTCGCCGCGAGCATCCGCGAGGCCTGGGCCGACGGCGAGCCCGAGCGGCTCGTCCTCTCCTACCACGGCGTCCCCAAGCGCTACATCGACAACGGCGACCCCTACGAGTGCCAGTGCCTGGAGACGACACGGCTGCTGGTCCAGGAGCTCGGCATCGACGGGGAACGCGTGATCAGCACCTTCCAGTCCCAGTTCGGCCGCGAACCGTGGATCGGCCCGAAGACGGACGCCACGATGCGCGAGCTGCCCCAGACCGGCTTCAGGAACGTCGACGTCGCCTGCCCCGGCTTCTCCGCCGACTGCATCGAGACCCTCGAAGAGATCGACGTCGAGAACCGCGGTTACTTCGAAGAGTCCGGCGGCGAACGCCTCCGCTACATCCCGTGCCTCAACGACCGCCCCGACCACCTCGACGCCCTCACCGACCTGATCCTCCGCAACACCCGCGAGTGGCGTCGCTGACCGGGATGCCGCCAGGCCGCCGCGCGCTACCTCCGGCGATGGTCGTTCCGCCCGCAACCGGCTCGCAAAGGCGCTACTCCGGCGTCCGCAGGCTGAGCATGTTCGAGTTCCGCCACCCCCACCGGTTCACTCCCCGCACCCGGAAACGGTAGGACGTGTCGGATTCGAGGTCGGAGACCACGGCGGCGCTGACATCCCCGTCCAGCGATGCCGCCTCACGCCAGACGCCGCCCTTCACCTTCACGAGCACGAGGTAGCCGGAAGGCGCGTCCTCGCTGGTCCATTCCAGCCGGACGGTCGGCGTTTCGGCGTCGTGATCCGCCTCGCCGGTCAGTCGCGGCGGCTTGGGCCTCCCGAGCGGCCCGATCGTGAACTTCGCCCGTTTCGACGTCCCAAGGACATCTTGCGACTCGTTCACGAGGACGGCCGTGAGAGCCATCCGGTGCGTCTTCCCAAGCTCCAGCCCCGCGGCCGCCGTTCGCAGCCACCGGAGGGGCGGCTGCCGGCAGACGCGGGAGAGTTCCTTCCATCCGGTGGGCGTCGTGTCCAGGAGGCTCTGCTGCGGGTTGTACCTGGAAAGGACGAAGCAGACCTGTCGATCATCGAGGCTGAGGTCGTCCGGCGGTCGCCAGGCCCATTGGACGAACACGTACGCATCCGTGGGGGAAGCCGCCTCGCACGCGGTCGACCTCGCTCTGCCCAACCTCCTCTCCGAACACATTCCTTCGATCACCTGTTCGATCGCGGGAACCGGCAGCGCCACGGACAGGCGCGCCGGCGTGACCACCGCTACCGGATCGCTCCACGTCGTTCCGCCGGCGTTCACCGCCCCTACCCGGAATTCGTACCGCGTTTCGGGCTCCAGGTCGGAGAGAGTCGCCGATTCCGAGTCGGCGGCGAGACTCGCCGTGCTGGTCCAGTTTCCACCCCCGGTTCGCAACTCGACGACGTAGCCGGTCTCGTCCCCGGCATTGTCCTCCCAGGCCAGTGCGACCAGCGCCTCATCGATGCCGGCGGTCGCCGTCGCGGCCAGACCACTCGGCGGCGGGGACAGGCGCGGCAGGTAGTCGCTGAACGTGACGACCTCCGGAAGAGTCCACCAGAATGCGTACTCGTTGTCCGCATCGGAGTGTCCGAGTTCCCAACCATTGGGACTGCGCAGCGATGTCGAGAAGTAGGGCACGACGACCGCGCCCGCGTGCGGCCTGTACGCCATGATCGTGTAAACGGATGGGTCCGGCGCGGTGTCGTAGTGCCCGAAGGCGTAGGAGTACCGCGCCTTCTGCGCGGTGGTTCCGGTGTTGGCGGGGTCGTGGTTTCCGCCATAGATGTGCCCAACCTCGTGCGCGAGAGTTCCCCAACTGTAGTTGCCCGAGTTGCATTCGAGGTTGACCTGGGCGAACGCCGCCTCGCTCATCGTCCTGGGCGTGTGTTTCGCAAGGTAGACCCAGGCTTCCCCGCAAGGTTCATCCTCATTCCGGACAAACGCCACGACGAGGTCGGCCCGGTGGACCGCCCGCAACTCGGCCACGGACGCATCTTCCCGGACGTCCCGGAGGACGTCGCTCGACCAATCCAGACGGAGCGACGGCGGCGCGGCCCCCTGGTATGCCACGTTCAGAGTGGCGCCCAGATCGTTGTTCCGGTAGACCGAGTTCGTGTAGTCCACCGCCGCCTGGAGTTCGGCGGCGACGCCGCCGCGAGCATTCCAGTAGTCGGCCGCCGCTGGGGAGTAGAGAATCAGGACATCGACGATCAACTGGGACGACTGCTCTTCACGCACCGAAACGGGCGGCGAGGCGCGAGCGCGCTCCCTCACGTCGACGGACCCCGAGCGTTCCGGCCCCTCGATCCTCGCACCGCACCACCGATCTCGCTCGGGCGGCGCCACGGTCCCGATCGAGCGGACCGCGCCGACGCCTCCCCGCGCCGCGCGCAACTCGAACCCGAGCTCGCCGGCCTTCCCGTATGTTCCGATCAGGCGTCCATCCGTCAAAGTCAGAATGACCGACTCGGTCTCCGAGCCCGGGAGCCGCCCCGCCCACAGCAGATCCCCGCCGCCGCGTTCCTCGAACGCGGACCGCTCCACGATCAGAACCTCTCCGTCCGGCCTCGCCACCTCCAACCGATCCGGACCTGATCGGAGAAGATCGAGGTCGACACGGACCGGAAGCGCGGCGGGATCCGTCGCCAACGGACCGGCTACCGTCGGCGCATCACCCGACGACGCGGGTCGAAGGACATCCTCCTCATCCGCTAAGCGAATGAGACTCTGGGCCTCCACTGCCGCAACGCCGACGACGAGCGACAGGATACCGACACCGATGAGAGTCGCCCGCGCCGGTCCGGCTAGACTGAGGCTCGGATTCGTTGGGGGGGACGGCATCGCGGTTGACGAGGAAGCCAGCACCGAAGGCAGATCCGGGAGGGCCTTACCGCGTCAACGAACACGACGTTACTATCAGTGTTCCTGACGGTCGTCAAGCGGAGCTACAACGAACCGCCCGAAACACTCCCCGTGACAGGTCCGTGACACTCAGCCATCCCGCCTGAGTCAGAATCGCCCGATGGACAACTGTTGCGTCGTCGCAGCGACCTGGCGCTACGCCAGCGCGGAGGAGATTGCGCGGTACACGCTGCCGGACGAGCGGCGGGCCGCGGAGACACAACGTCTGAAGCAGCGGATCGGCGCTCAGGGGTTGATCTACCTCGCCACCTGCAATCGAGCCGCCTTCGTTTTCTCGGCCGAGCCGGGAGCGACGCTCGCATCTTGCCGGCGGGAGCTGTTGCGGCTGCTGGCCGGCGAGGGCGCGGCGCGGCGGGTGTTCCGGAGCTGGGAGGGCGAGGGCGCGGTAGAGCACCTGTACCTGGTCGCGGCCGGCCTCGATTCGGCCCAGCCGGGGGAGCGGGAGATTCGCGGGCAACTGCGCGACGCGCTGGAGGAGGCGACGGCCAGTGGCACGGTCGACCTGGAGTTGCGGCGCGTGGTCGAATCGGCGCTCCGGGCCGGCAAGCGAGTCCATCGGGAAACCGGCGTCGGCGCCGGGCGCACCTCGCTCTCGGAGATCGCGGCCGATCTGTTGACCGAGCGCGCCGCGGACAACCCGGGCCCGGTCGCCCTGGTCGGCGTGGCGGCGATGACCGAGACCTGCACGGAGAGGCTGCGCTCCCGCGGCGTCCCTCTCGTCCTCGTCAATCGGACCCTTTCGAAGGCGGACGGGCTCGCCGAGCGGACGGGCGGGGCCCTCCCGTCCAACGGCTCCGCTCCGACCGTCGAAACGATGAGCCTCGACCGGTTCCGGTCCGAGCCGCCGCCGGTCACCGCGGCACTGTTCTCGACCGGCGCCCCGGGGCCGGTGGTCGATCGGCGGTGCCTGTCGGTCCTGGCCGCGACCGGCGACGCCCGGTACGGCGCCTCACCGCTGGTGATCGACATGGCGATCCCGGCCGATGTCGCTCCAGGCGACGCCCGCGTCGCGGGTCTGAAGCGGCTCGGCATGGACCAGATCAACGAACTGGCCCAGAAGACCCTCCGCGACCGGCGCGGGCGCACTGCCGAGGCCCGCGTGCTGATCGACGAGGAACTCGACGCCTACCGCGAGGCGATGGCCACCCGGTCGGTGGCCGGCGCCATCCGGGCAATCGGCGCCAAGTACCAGGATTCGCTGGGCGCGAACCTGGACCGCCTGCTGCAGAGCGATCTCGCGGGCCTCTCGGAGGCGGAACGGGAAGCGCTCCGGGAGTGGACGGCCGTGATGGCGAAGCGTTTGAGCCACCTGCCGGTCGTGGGGCTGCGGGCGGTGGCGATCGAGATCGGTCAGGACGGCGTTGACGCCTTCCTTGCCGCCGCGGCGCCGGAACTGCTGGAAGAGCGGCGGGCCGACCGTCCCGCCGACCAGTCGACCCGCTGGACGGCCGGCGAGTGAACACCGTGCCGACGACCGCGGCCGGGCCTGCTGCCGCCCCGGCCGCCGCCACGGCCCCGCCGGCCGAACCTCTGCTGCTGCGCGCCCTTCGATTCGAGGACACGCCGCGGCGGCCGCTGTGGATGATGCGCCAGGCGGGACGCATCCTGCCCGAGTACCGGGCACTCAAGGACCATCACGGCTTCGCGGGCCTCGCACGTGACCCGGAACTGGCGGCCGAAGTCACCCAGATGCCGCTCCGGCGCTTCCCGTTCGACGCCGCGATCACCTTCGCGGACATCATGTCGCCCATGCCAGCGCTTGGCGTCGACTTCCGTTTCGATCCGGGGCCGGTCATCGCCGATCCGATCCGCAGCGCGCAGGACGTCGCCGCCCTGCCCGATCCCGACGACCTCGACGAGGTCGCGATCGCCCCGGAGGTCGCCGCCGCCCAGCGGATCGTGCGGTCCGAGCTCGTCCCGGAGACGGCACTGCTCGGCTTTGCGGGCGCTCCGTTGACTCTCGCGGCCTACCTGGTCGAGGGCCGCGGCGTCCGCGACTTCCCGCGGCTGCGGGCGTTCGCCTACCAGGAGCCGGCGGCTTTCGACGCCCTGCTTGACCGCCTGGGACGGCTCTGCGCCCGCTACCTCCTCGGCCAGCACCGGGCCGGCGCCGACGCGGTACAGGTCTTCGACTCCTGGGCCGGCCTCTTCCCGCGCGCCGAGTGGCGGCAGAGGATCCGGCCGCACCTGGATCGGCTGCTGCGGCGGCTCGGCGACGCCGGCGTCCCCCGCATTCTCTTCCTCCACGCCGCGCCCCAGTTGGTGGACGACTACGCCGGCCTGCCCTGCGAGGCGCTCGGCGTCGACTGGCGCACCGACCTCGGCGCGCTGCGGCGGCAGCGGCCGGACCTCTGCCTGCAGGGCAACCTGGACCCCGCCGCGCTCCTGGCCGGCGAACAGGCGGTCCGGCACGAGACCGGACTCCTGCTCTCCAGCCTCCCTCGCCGCGGCCACATCGTGAACCTGGGACACGGCGTGCTGCCGGAAACGCCGCTTCAGGCGGTGCAGGCCCTGGTCGAGGCCGTCCACGCCGAGGCGGAGCGCGACGTTTGAGCGACGAACGGCCGCGCCGCCTCGTGATCGTCGGCGGCGGGCCTTCCGGACTGGCCGCCGCCTGGAAGGCGTCCGTTGAGGCGGACCGGGCCGGCGCTTCCCTGGAAATCGTCGTGCTCGAGGCGGACGGGGAGGTCGGCGGCAAGGCGCGGACCGAGCAGGCCGACGGCTTGCTGATCGAGACCGGCCCACAGGGCTTTCTCGACGATCAGCCGGTCGTGCGGGAAATGATCGACGCCTGCGGCCTCAAGGACGAAGTGCTGGCGCCGGAACCGGCAGCGAATCGCCGCTACATCTACCGGGGCGGCAGGCTGCGGGAGTTGCGGCGCAGCCCGCTGGCCTTCGCAAGGAGCGGCCTGCTGGGACCGCTCGGCCTGGCGCGCCTGGCAATGGAACCCCTGGTGCGGAGTCGGCACGACAGCGACGCGGAAGGCAGCGCCGGCGAAGACGAGTCGCTGTACGACTTCGCCGCTCGACGCATGGGCCGGCAGGCCGCGGCACGCCTCATCTCGCCCGTCGTCCTCGGCATCTTCGCCGGCGACGCGCGGAAGCTGTCGGCAGCAGCAGCCTTTCCACGCATGGTCGCAATGGAACGGGGCCACGGTTCGTTGTTCAAGGCGATGCGCGCCGGCCGCAAGCGCGGCGCTCCGCCGCCGGGGCACCGGACGCTTCGCCGCGGCATCCAGGCCCTTCCGCGCGCAGTCGCCGCGCTGCCCGGCATCGAAGTCCGCTACCACAGTCGCGTGACGTCCGTCGCCCGTCGGGCGGACCCCGGCCGGACGGACACCAGCCGCTTCACTGTTCACCTCGCCGGCCAGGAGGCGCTCCGTGAAGCGTCCCAGTTGAGCGGCAGGACCGAGCTCTCGGCAGCGGCGGTCGTCGTTGCAGCCGACCTGCCCTCGGCCGCCGATCTCGTCGAAGGCGTGTCGGCAGCGGCGGCGACAGAACTCCGGCGCATCGAGTCGCCACCGATGGCCGTCGTCCATACCGCCCTCGACGCCGCGGCCGCGGCTCACATCGAACCGGCCTACGGCTTCCTGGTCGCCCGCGGCGAAGGCATCCGCATGCTCGGCTGCCAGTACGAGACCGCTACCTTCCGAGGCCGCGGCCCGGACGGCACGTTCCTGACCCGCTCGATGTTCGGCGGCAGCGTCGACCCCGGGGCCGCCGACCTCGACGACGCTCAGCTTGTCGAGCTGACTCTCCGGGAACTGCGCCGGACAGCAGGTCTGGACGCCGATCCGACCTACACGAGCGTCGCCCGCTGGCCGCACGCCATCCCGCAGTACGCCCCCGGTCACCCGCGGCGCGTGGCCAGCGTCGAAGCCGCCCTGGACCCGATCGATGGCTTCTACCTGGCCGGCAACGCGCTCCACGGCGTCGGCCTGAGCCGGGCGATCGCCGTCGGCGCCGAGTGCGGGGAGAAGGCCGCCCGCCTGCTGCTCGGTTAGAAGTCGTCGCACCGGCTACTGGGTACGCCGGCGGCCCCGCCGGCATCCGGCGCAAAGCGCCGGGCTCTGGAGCTTCTGCCGCGCCCGAGCCGCCAAACCCGGCTACACTCACCCGTCCTACCAGCTCAACACACGCGGAGAGAAAACGCCATGAAGGAAGCGCTGCAGTTCTACATCAACGGTGAATGGGTCGACCCGGCGACCCCGAAGACGATGGACGTGATCGATCCGTCCACTGAAGAAGCGGTCGGCCGGATCAGCCTCGGCAGCGCGGCGGACGTCGACAAGGCCGTCGCCGCGGCGCAGGCCGCCTTCGAGTCGTTCTCCCGGACCAGCCAGGAAGAACGCGTGGAGCTCCTCGGCCGCATCGTCGCCGGCTACCAGGCCCGGATCGGCGAGATGGCGGAGACGATCTCGATGGAGATGGGCGCCCCGGCCTGGCTCGCGAAGGCCGCCCAGGCTCCTTCCGGCCTCGGCCACTTCGCCGGCGCCCTGAACGTGTTGAAGGGCTACGAGTTCGTCGAGACGCGCGGCACGACGAACATCGTCAAGGAGCCCGTCGGCGTCTGCGGCCTGATCACGC
>JAPOXA010000153.1 GCA_026707325.1 Acidobacteriota bacterium
CGGACTCGACCTCTACCCCGATTCACTCACATTCCACACGAAACCCTGAAGAGCCAGGAAGAGAAAGGGGAGAGAGCCGAAGCTCTCTCCCCTCGATTTCCCTTGAGCGTGGGAGACCGAAGCCTCCCGGAGGCTAAGGGTCGGGCGTCAGTCGCAAGCTTCAAGCGCCTCGTCGAGGCTGGCTCCAGCCAGGATCTGGGCGCCTACACAGTTGGCGTGACTGAGATCCGGTACGACGATAGGGACCTGCGGGCCCATCGGGAGTGGGGAATTGAATGTCAGGACAATACCGATCGGCCTGACCCCGTTGACGGTGGGCTCGGGCTCTGTCTGGCACTCATTGTTGCCTGCGGCAAACGCCGACGGCATCTGGAAGAAGAGCAGCAGGGTCACAAGGACGGTAAGCGTCGCGTTTGTTGGAGTTCTAGAACCGGAACTTGATGTTCGCCCGAATCTGCCGCGGGCGCTGGAAGTAGCGCCGCACCGGATACACGTAGCCACCGCCGTCCCACCGGCGTCGGCGCTGCTGGTTCGTCACGTTGATGACTTCGACCCTCAGTTCGCTGCGGACATCCCGGAGGCCCAGGGGGAAGCCCCAGGCGCCGCTCAGGTTGAGGGTGTACTCGTCGGATGTGCGACGACCTTCCGTCCCGTATGGGTGGAAGATGAAGCCTACGCCGGCGTTGGCGGTACCAGGACGAGTGTCCGTGTTGGCATTGGCGGGATCGGTCGGGTCCTTGACGTAGGACGCGCCGCCCGACCGTGCCCACGGGGTTCCGGTCTGGATGGTGAGATGGCCGCCAAGCGTCAGGTCCTGCTGACCGATGCGCCAGGTCTTGAACCCGAAGGAGTTGTAGATCAACTCCCGATCAGCGATGTTGTTGGCGCCTCGCTTGTTGATCATGGAGACCGGATAGCCGAGCCACTCGTTGAGCCGCTGTGCGCAGTCCTCAGGATAGAGCGGCAGACGGCCGGTTCTGCGATCGGGCGTCTCCATGCCGTCCTGGCAGTTCTCGATGTGCATCTCGTCGAGAACCAGGTGCACGCCTTCCAGGTAGTCGCCCTGGGTGTTGTTCCACCAGACCCCTGCGCCGGTTGTGTCCGTCTCGGACCACGCCACGTTGTTGTAGAGGGCCCAGCCGTCGGCGAAGCGACGATTCAACTGGATCTGGAGACCCCTGTAGCCGTTCTTCGCCGGGTCCGCCTGTGCGAGGGCTTCGCGGTTCAGGACGCTTCCCGGGTTTCGTGTGCCCGGTTCGTTTCCGGCGGCTACCCAGGCTGCCTCGCGAGCATCATCGAAGGCTGTGACGATCTTCGCCAGGTCGTGGTAGTTCTCCGTGATCCCGATGTTGCGCCCCAAGTGATCCAACTGGAAGTTCGAGAACATGGGATCCTGGATGTTCCAGTCGATGTACTTGATGTCGAGCGCCCAGTCGGGACGGAACTGCCACTCGAGCCCCAGGATGGCTTCCTGCTTGTAGTAGGTCTGGACATCGAAGTCGTAGATGCCCGCCTGCACCGCGTCCCACATGAGGCCGGGCTGAGCCAGCTCCCATGAGGTGTTGTAGCCAGGCAGGGGCTGGCCGACCGTGCCATCCCGCAGCGTGTCGCGACGTTGCGGCAGGTTGCAGTTCCAGTCGATGAAGCCCAGCGAGTTCAGAACGTTGGCCGACGCCACGTCACCCGGGTCGCAGAAGATAAAGACCTCCCGCCCTTCGTAGCCGTTCCAGAGATCGTGCATGCTGGGGCGCGCGACGTCGCCGCCCGAGATCCACGCCTGGTTCAGCATCGCATGGTAGTGACCGTAGGTGGCGTTCAGCAGGAGCGCGCCATCGCCCTTGATGTCGTAGGTGATGTTGATTCGGGGGTCCACATAGGTGTCGTCGACGACACGGCGGCGAACGTCGTTCCAGGCCTCCTGGTTCTCGGTCCGAAGACCGACGTTGAAGGTCCAGTGATCGCCGATCGTGAAGCGGTCGCGCAGGAAGAAGCCGATGTCCCGGACTTCGGTGTCTCCGCTGCCGCGGCCGACGCAGGTTCCCGGAGTACGGACGATTCCTCCGCCTTCCCGGGTGATCTGCGTTGGGCGATGCGGCATACCGTCCCCTGCCAGCCCTTCGCACGTGAGCAAGGTTGAGTTGTAGTCGACGAAGTAGCAGCCTCGGCCCCGATTCGTGCGGCGGCCATCCCAGGCGGCGGTGGGGTTGTCCGGACGCGTTCCGGAGTTTCGGAAGACAGAGCAGGAATCCAGAACGTCTTCGCCGGCATTCAGATATCCGAACTGGTTGGTCGCGTCGAAGCCCCAGCCGTTGAACAGCGGCACACGGGCGTTCTCGCCCTCCCACTTGGTGTCCTGGTAGTCCCAGCCGTACTTCAGTTCGTGGTTGGCGCCGACGAACTGTGTCAGGCCGACGTTCGCTTGTTCGCGGGGAAACGCGTTGAAGCCGAACCCGTCCGAGAGGATCCAGCCGTTGTGCCATGCCGACAGGTTCTCAGTGTCCCGGTAGACGTTGTAGTTGTTGCCGGGGTAGAAGATTCCCAGGCTCGGATCGAACGGGAACCGTAGCGGGTAGCTGGTGTCGCCACCCGAGGTGTTCGTCGGGCCATGCCCGGCGACCGGGCCGCGGTCGAGCGACTTGGCTTGCAGGCAGGTCTCGACCATGCGTGCCGGTGCGTCCGGGAAGTTGTCCTGGGACAGCCACTCGAGAAGTGGCACCCCTTGCGGGTTGAGAACCTCGGGGTTCTCCTGCTCCAGGGTGTTGTAGCAGGCCAGGTACTTGTTCTCCTGCGTTTCCTGGAAGGCGATCTTGGCCTCCAGATACCAGTTGCCCGAGATGGCGTAGTTCCAACTGACGGTCGAAAGCACGCTGTCGTTCTCGTGCGGCGTCGGCGTCCAGTAGTCGGAGGACTGGTCGTTGAAGTAGTTCCGGAACGCCGGCGTGTCGATCGCCGAAGCCGCGAACGAGTGGTTCGCTGATGGCTGCATGTTCAGCTTGAAGATGCGGGCGTCGTTGAACAGACTGATGTCGTACGGGTCGCCCCCGAGCAGCCGCTCGTTGTAGGCGTCGTCGAACTCGCTTAGGCCCACGAAGAACCAGAACTTGTCGCGGCGGAGGGGGCCGCCGACGGAGAGTTCGTAACCGCTTGAGGAGCCAGCCCACTCATCGGTGCCCGGCAAGCAAGCCTGTCGATTCGTGCTGAAGGCCTCCGAGACATCTGTCCCGCCGGGAATCTCACCGCGGCCCATGTCCCGTTCGTCGCCGTGGCAGCGCCTGAACCAGTCTCTGGGATACGGCTTGTTCTGCCGTTCCTCCAGGGAGGGCTGGTCCTTGTAGTCGGCGCCCCAGTCGACGGACTGCTGCTGCCAGAGAACGTCCGTATGCCAGCGGTTCGTGCCCGACTTGACGATCACGTTGGTCGAGGAGCCGATGTAGCGGCCGTACTCGGCGGAGGAGCCGCCGGCTTCCATGGAGACCTCGGTGAGTGCGGTCGTGGGCAGGAAGACGCGGCTGCCGCCGAACTTGGCGAACGTCGTGTCGACTCCATCCACGTAGACGCCTTGGTCGGCGAAGTGCGTGCCGTTGACCGAGGGCCGCGTCTGCTGGATGTCGTCGTTTCGGGCGTCCGATGTGACTCCGGGGAGCGCGTTGATCACGCCGTAGTAGGTCCTCGTCGTGCCAGCGGTCTGCTCGCCGATCTCGGACGTGACGGTGCTGCCCGCGGTGACGTTGAACTTGTCGACCATGGGCGTCTCGCCGGTGACGGTCACCTCACCCTCGATGGCGGCCTGCAGTGTCAGGTTGACATCCTGCCGGTCGCCCGCGGCGGCGTGGAACTCGGCCGCGGCCTCGCCCAGGCCTTGCAGTTCGGCCTTCAGGCTGTAGGCGCCGGGCACGACGCCGACGAAACGGAACTGGCCGTTCTCGTCCGTGATCGCGAACTTGTCGCCGCGCTCACTGGACAGGGTGACGCTGACGCCTGGAAGCGCCGAGCCTCCCGGGTCAACGATCGTGCCGCTGACGGTTGCCGTCTCCGGTGCGTCGGCAAAGGCGCCGAACGGGACCAGCAACATCAGGACCACTGCGAGTCGCTTCATGGAGCTTCTCCTCGGATCAAGTTGTAGGGAAAGCGAGAAGGGCACTATATGACGGGCTGGAAGGATGTCAAGAACGGGGCGGGCTGGCCTTGAAACAGTGTGCTGGATCCAGATCGTTGGATCGAGGGCACGCCATCGGCGGTAGTGGACGTTCTCCGGGAGCTCAGGAACGACTCTCTGGAGAGTCGGCGAGAGGTCTCTCCTCAGCGCTGCGGCTCGCGCGCCAGCGGCACGAGCCGCGAGGCGCGGATCTTCTCCGTCCCGCGTGAGCAGGGGCAACTGCTCGACGACGCTGGTTGCCGCAATCAGCTCGTCGGCCGGGTCGCCGCGGAAGTCGAGCTCGCGAATCCGTCTGGATCCTGTAGAGGCCCGAGCGGCATTCGGGTTCCTTGTCACAAAGGGAGATCGAGAGCATGCAGGGATCCGCGGTAGTAGACTCGGGCGACGCCATGACGAGACGACGCCTCAAGGAAGCCGGTTTCGGCGATGAACAGATTCAGGCGCTGGTCGAGGCGACCGGCGGGGATCGCGCCTTCCGCCTCGAGACGCGGCGCGAGATCGCCGCTGTTCATTCCGCGGTGGACGGCCTGAGGAGTGAGTTCAACACCAGGTTCGACGGTGTGAGAGACGAGGTCAATGCCCGGTTCGCCGGTGCGCGGGACGAGGTCAACGCCCGGTTCGACGGTGTCAACGCCCGGTTCGACGGTTTCAGAGACGAGATGAACGCCCGGTTCGAGGGCTTCAGAGGCGAAGTCAACGCCCGGTTCGACGGCCTGGACGGCCGCCTGAGGCTCATCCTCTGGTTCATGGGCGTCGGTCTGACGCTCTACACGGGTACGACCGTGTCCCTGATGATCCTCCTCTTCCGCGACCTGCTGTCCTGAGCCGCGGTCGTTCGGGCCGCAGCCGGTCCCGTTCGTGTGGATCAGGGTGTGGGTGTCAAGGACTCAGCATCGGGCAGCGATCGGGGTCTGAACAAGAAAGGGGAGAGAACCGAAGCTCTCTCCCCTTTGATTCCTGAAACGACGGGCGGAGCCCGTCGGCTGTGAGGGCCGCTTCTAGAAGCGGAACCTCAGCGAGGCGCGCACCTGGCGCGGACGCTGGAAGAAGCGCCGGACCGGATACACCTGACCGGAGCCGCTCCAGGAGCGTCGGCGCTGCTGGTCGGTCACGTTCAGGACCTCGACCCGGAGCTCGCTCCGAAGGTCGCGGTACCCCATGGGGAAGCCCCAGGCGCCGCTCAGGTTGAGGGTGTACTCGTCCGACGTGAACCGTCCCTGCGTGCCCGGGGCATGCAGATTGAAGCTGACGCCGTCGTTTGGAGTACCCGGCTTCGGATCGTTGGGATCGATCTTGACGATCGACACCCCTTCGCTTCGCACCCACGGTGTTCCGGTCTGGAAGCTGAGGTGGCCCGACAGGGTCAGGTCGTGACCGCCCATGCGCCAGGTCTTGAACCCGAAGGAGTTGTAGATCCAGGTTCGGTCGTAGGCCTGGTTCAGACCCCGCCGGTTGATCATCGAGACCGGGTATCCGATCCACTCCGATAGCGCCTGGTTGCAGTCCACCGGGAAGAGCGTCGTGCGTCCCGTGCGCCGGTCCGGGATGGTCTGCCCGGTGTTGCAGTCGTCGACGATCTCCTGCGTCAGCACGGCACTGAGGTTCTCGAGGTAGGTGGCGTTCGTGTTGTTCCACCAAGCGCCGGCGCCGGTCGTGTCGGTCTCCGACCACGCAACGTTGTTGTAGAGCGCCCATCCGTCGGCGAACCGCCGGTTGAGCTGGATCTGCAGACCTCGATACCCGTTCTTGGCCGGGTCGGCAAGTGCCAGTGCTTCGTCGTTGAGGTTTCGATCGAGGCCCTTGGCCTCTCGGGCGTCAGCCGCGTTGGTCACGATCTGCGCCAGGTCGTGGTAGTTGCCGGTGATGAACGTGTTCCGGCCCTTGTGGTCCAACTGGGTGTTGGAGAACATCATGTCCTGCATCTGCCAGTCGATGTACTTGACATCCAGAGCCCAGTTCGGCGCGAACTGCCACTCAAGGCCGATGATCAGGTCTTCCCGATAGTAGGGATCGACGTCGTGGTCCCAGATTTCGCAGTCCACGCCAGATACTTCGCCATCCTGGCAGGGGCGAACGGCATCCCACATCAGGCCCGGGATGAGAGTGCTCCAGGCGAAGTTGTAGCCCGGGAGGCCCATTCCGACTGTGCCGCGGGCACGAGTGTCCGCCCGGTCGGGAACGCGGCACCACACCGCTGCCTCGATCGGGTCGCAGAACAACCAGACTTCGTAGCCTTCGTAGCCGTTCCACAGGTCGTGCATGCCGCCCGACACATCACCGCCGCCGGCGATCCATGCCTGGTTGAGCATCGCGTGGTACTGACCCCAGTTGGCGGTGAACAGCAAGCGACCGTCGCCCTTTACGTCGTAGGTCGCGTTGAAGCGGGGGTCGACGTACGTCGCGTCCACCACCTTGCGCCGAATGTCGTTCCAGCCCTCCTGGATCTCGGCGCGCGCGCCAATGTTGAAGGTCCAGTGGTCCCCGACGGTGAAGCGATCCCTCAGGTAGAAGGCGGTGTCGGCCATCTCGGCGTCGCCGGTGCCTCGGCCAAGGCAATTGCCCTGGTCGAAGTCCGTGCGGTGAATCTGGCCGTTGACCCTCGTGATCTCGATCGGAGTGAGCTCGGAGCCGACTTCGCCCTCGCAGCTCAGCCTCGGCGAGTTGTAGTCGACGTAGGTACAGATGCGAGACCGGGTGGTCTGCGGGGGAATGAAGCCGGGAATCCGCGTGAAGGGGTTGTCGGGAGAGGTAGCCAGAGGGCGGGCCCACTGGAGGCCGCAACTGTCATCCACGAGCGTACCGGCGCCGCCGTATCCGAACGGGTTGTAGGAGTCGTAGCCCCAGCCGTTCATGAAGGACGTGCGGGCGTTCTCACCCTCCCACTTCGTGTCCTGATAGTCGATGCCGTACTTCAACTCGTGGTTGGCGCCGACGAACTGGGTCAGGCCAACGTTCGCCTGTTCGCGCGGGAAGGCGTTGAAGCCGAAGCCGTCCGAGAGGATCCAGCCGTTGTGCCAGGCGCCCAGGTTCTCACCGTCGACGTAGACGTTGTAGTTGTTCCCCGGCCAGAAGAAGCCCTGGCTCGGGTCGAACGGGAACCGCAGCGGGAAGCTCGTGTCGCCGCCAGAGGTGTTGAGTTCGGAGTGGCCCGCCTCCGGACCACGGTCGAGCGCCTTGGCCTGCAGGCAGGTCGTGACCATCTCGGCCGGAACCTCGGGCAGGTGGTTGAGGCCCAGCCAGTCGAGGATCGGCATGCCGTCGGCAGTCAGCGCGTCAGGATTCTCCTGAGACAGCGTGTTGTGGCAGCCGAGGTACTTGTTCTCCTGCGTCTCCTGCGTGGCCAGCTTGGCCTCCAGGAACCAGTTGGAGGAGATCGCCCAGTTCCAGTTGACCGTCGCCAGGTCGCTGTCGTTCTCGTGCGGTGTCGGCGTCCAGTAGTCGAAGGACTGCTGGTTGAAGTAGTTCCGGAACGTCGGGGTTTCGATCCAGGAGGCGTTCATCGAATGGGCGTTGCTCGCCTGCAGGTTCAGCTTCATGATCCGCGTGTCGTCGAAGAGGCTGATGTCGTACGGGTCGCCGCCGATCAGCCGTTCCGAGTACGCGTCGTCGAACTCGCTGTAGCCGGTGTAGAACCAGAACTTGTCGCGCGCGATGGGCCCACCGAAGGAAACCTCGAAGCCATCACTGGCGCCGGCCCACTCGGAGCCGCCCGGCCGGCAGGCCTCGAGCTCGCGGGAACCATCCGTTCCGCCGGGGATCAGACCGCGACCCTGGTCACGCTCGTCGCCGTGGCAACGCCTGAACCAGTCGGCCGGATAGGGCTTGTTCGTCCGCTCCGTGAGCGAAGGCTGGTCCTTGTAGTCAGCGCCCCAGTCGATCCGCTGGTGATTCCAGAGGGCGTCGGCGTGGAACCGGTTCGTGCCCGACTTGACGATCACGTTGGTCGCTGAGCCGACGTAGCGGCCGTACTCGGCCGAAGAACCGCCGGCCTCCATCGAGACCTCGGTCAGCGCCGTCGTCGGCACCCGCACGCGGCTGCCGCCGAACTTGGCGAACGTGGTGTCGACACCGTCGATGAAGACTCCCTGGTCGGCGAAGTGCGCGCCGTTGACCGAGGGACGGGTCTGCTGGATGTCGTCGTTCTCCGCGTCCGCGGTAACGCCGGGCAGTGCGTTGATGATGCCGTAATAGGTGCGCGTGACGCCGCCGATCTGCTCGCCGATCTCGCCGGAGACCGTGGCGCCGGCGGAAACGTTGAACTTGTCGACCATGGGCGTCTCACCGGTGACGGTGACCTCGCCCTCGATCGCGGCCTGCAGAGTGAGATCGAGAGATGTGCGATCGCCGGCCACGGCACGCACTTGGGCAGCGGCTTCGCCGAGGCCCTCCAGCGAGGCGGTCAGGGTGTAGTCGCCGGGCGTCACGCCGACGAACCGGTAGCTGCCGTTCTCGTCGGTGATGCCGAATTTGTCGCCGCGCTCGCCGCTCAGCGTGACGCTCACGCCGGGCAGCGCGGAACCGCCGGGGTCCACTACTTGGCCGCTGATCGTTGCCGTTTCCGGCGCATCGGCAAACGCGCCGATGGGCAGAAGCAGCAGCAACGCGGCCACCAGGAATCGCTTCATCGAGATCATCCTCCTTGGTCGGTTTCGATGAGACTACGGATTATGAAAGCGGGGCATCCTCACTGAGTCCATGTCCAATGTCAAATCGGGTCCGCATAGAAGTCGAATGGGACGCTTCGATTCAAGATGTTGGTTCGGCGTCCAGCATCTTGGAGTGTCGGTGCAGGAGCTCCTGGAGGAGCGTTCGAGGGTCAGGGCCGGGGGGAGACGGGAGAGAGCTCGTCCTGGCCCTCGACCAGGCGGTAGAGGCGATCGGGTTCGACAGCGGCGAAGGTCTGCGAAATGTCCGTCGTCGGCCAGTACACGGTGATCCGCTCAATGGCGGACGGCCTTCCCAGGCCGACCGTCTGGCGCAACGGATTGCCGCCGAAGCTGCCGCCGCCGTTCACCCGGCGGTGCACGGAGCGCCGGGCGCCGTCCGGATCCACGAGGTCGACCCGGATGCGGGCGCCGATCGCCGAACGGTTGCCCTCCGTTCCCACCAGCCGCAGCGCCAGCCAGCGGTTGTCGAAGCCGGGGTTTCGGAACAGGGCGTCGCCGAAACGGTCCCCGGGATACGCGCCGCCCATCTGCTCGAAGACGTCCAGGTCGCCGTCGCCGTCGAGGTCGGCGAAGGCGACGGCGTGGCCTTTCTGCAGGTGGCCGAATCCGGCGGAGAGGCTGACGTCGACGAAGCGGCGGCCCGCCAGGTTCCGGTAGAGGACGTTCGGCATGACCGCCTCGTAGTCGGGATAGCCGGTCCCGAGATAGAAGTCGACGTAGCCGTCGTGGTCGAGGTCGCCGAAGTTCGAGCCCATGGGAAGCTGCAGACGGCTCAGCCCGCTCCTTGCGGCCACGTCCTCGAAGCCGCCCTCGCCGTCGCCCCGGTAGAGCCGCGCCTGTTCCCACGGACCGGGAAAGCCCTGGTAGCTGGCGGCGACGAAGCCGAGGCCGCCGCGGTCTCCGGTGTAGCTGGAGACGAAGAGGTCCAGGTGGCCGTCGTTGTCAAAGTCCCAGAACCAGGCCGGGAAACTCTGCCGGGGTCCGGTGACGCCGAGCCGGTGCGCGACGTCCTCGAAGCTGCCGTCGCCGCGGTTGCGGTACAGGCGGTTGGCCCCCCCGAGCACGGAGACGTAGAGATCGGGGAAGCGGTCGTTGTCGTAGTCACCCCAAACGGCCGCCTTGACGAAGGCGCGGAGGGCTATGCCGGACTCGGCGGCGACGTCCCGGAAGCGGACGACGCCGTCCTCGGCGGACCCTTCGTTGCGGAAGAGCTGGGAAGGTGCGTCGACCGCCGGGCTGTGCTCGTTGCCGACGAAGAGGTCGAGGTCGCCGTCGTTGTCGAAGTCGGCCCAGGCGGCGGTCTGGGTGGGATAGTGGGCGGCGCCCAGGCCGGAGAGAAAGGTGACGTCCCGGAAGACCGGCGGTCCGGACTCGCTGCCGTCGGCCGAATCGTTCAGCAGCAGCGAGTTCGGGTGGCGGCCGTGGGGCCCGAACCAGGCGCCGCGGAGCACGAAAAGGTCGATGTCGCCGTCGTCGTCGACGTCGCCGTGGACGACGTTCAGTCCGCCGTAGAGTCCGTCGAGTCCTGCCGCCGCCGAGGCGTCGGTGAACTCGCCCCGCCCGTCGTTCAGGAAGAGCCGGGGCGAGCCGGCCGGATCGAAGGTCGTGGTGAAGATGTCCAGGTCGAGGTCGCCGTCGAAGTCGTCGACTACGGCACCGCCTGAGAGGTTGAAGCTGTCGACTCCGAGTTCCGGCGCGACGTTGACGAAACGGGGAAACTCAGCCTCCGAACCGAAGGCGGCGAGCGGCAGCCGGTGCTCGGGCTCGACCGCCGCCGGATGGTCGCCCAGGGTCATGTGAGCCAGGTTCAGGAGCCACCTCGCCTTGACCTGCTGCACCGAGTTCGCGGGTACGGCCGCGAGGTACTCGCGGAGGAAGCGGGCCGCCTGCTCGGATCCTTCGCGTTCCAGGTGGATTCCCTCGCCGCGGATCGGCAGGATGCACGCTTGCGCGTTGTGCATCCCGGCGCAGTTGTTGCTCTCGCCGTAGCGAAGCCAGGCGACGGCGATCCGGAACAGGACCTCGGTCGCCTCGCTTCCGAGTTCGGCGGCCGACCCGGACGGGCCGGTCACGAGGTCGTGTGCCTGGCCGAAGCGCTGCAGGGCGGCGGCTTCGTCACCAAGCCGGAGTTCCTGCTCGGCCAGGTCGACCAACAGGCGGAACCGGGTGGCCGGGGGCGCCTCGGCGGCCGCCGCGAGCGCCTCACGCGCGGCCCGAGCCGGAGCCTCGCCGAGCCAGGGGTTGCCGTCCAGGGCTTCCGTGCGAATCGTCTCCAGCGCCTCCAGCATGCGCTCGTGACTCGCGTCGACGGCGGCAGCCCGGCCGGGGGGCTGTTGGGCGTCGGCGACCGTCGGGACCAGGAGAGAGGCGACCAGCAGCCACGAGCAACCGCTCTCGGGTCTGTTGCTGCTTCGGGTTCGAGCCACGGTCGGGCAGAACTCTATTGGGGCGCACAACCTTCGACGCAGGACCTGCGCAGGTCGGCGAGGTCGCGGTCGAGGTCGCGGTCCGATGGGGTCAGTCGGCGGCCAGCCTCGATCGTCTCGACCGCTTCGGTGCACTCGCCGCGCCGGGCCTGCACCTCCGCCAGCGCGAGACGGGCGGGGCCGAAGTCGGGCCGCGCTTCGAGCGCAGCCACGTGGGCGGAGGCGGCGTCGTCCATGCGGCCGAGCTCGGCGTAGACGAGTCCGGCCAGGAACGCCGCCTCGAACAACTCAGGCGCCAGCCGCCGCGCCCGGTTGAGTTCCGAGAGCGCCCGGGCTGGCTGGTTCCCCAAGGCGAGGAGTCGGCCCAGTTCCAGACGCAGCGCCCCCTCCTGCCGCGGTTCGGCGGGAGCGGCCGCCAACGTGCCGGCCAGCACCCGGCGGGCTTCGTCGAACCGTTGCTGCTGGCGCAGGATGCGGCTCAGGGCACGCGCCGCTGCGCCGTCGCCGGGCGCGGCCGCCAGACGTTCCCGGAGTGACTGGGCGCCCTCGTCCGGTCTTCCCATGGCGGCGAGGACGACCGCCTGGTGATTGTGGACTTCGGTGAAGAAGGGATCGATGTCCAGCGCGGTCTCGAACTGCGGGAGTGCTTCCCGGGGCCTGCCGCTTCGCGCCAGCGCGAGCCCCAGCTCGACCCGGGCCTGCTTGTGGCGCGGCGCGAGCTCGACCGCGCGTTCCAGATGCGCGAGGGACAGATCGAAACGGCCGCGGACGCCGAGCAGACGGCCCAGTTCCAGTTGCGTCCAGGCGTTGGCCGGGTCGAGTCCCGCGAGCGTCTGAAGTGCCGCTATCGCCTCGTCCGGCCTGCCCGCATCGATGAGCGCCAGCGCCAGGTTGCGGTGCGCGGCCAGGTTGGCCGGATCCTCCTCGGCTGCGCGTTCGAGGAGCCGGACGGCATCGTCCAGGGCGCCGGCATGCACCGCCAGCAGGCCGCGCTGGAACGTCGCGCGGCTTCCGGAGGGAAGAAGGACGAGGCCCTGAGTGAGGGGATCGTCGATGGGGACCGGAGTCTCGTTCGCCTGCCCGAGATGGAAGCCGGCGTGCTCCCGGTCGCCCAGATCCCGGCGGGTCAGTGCCAGCGCCAGTCGTCCGGATCGAGTCGTTGCGCTTCGCGGTAGCAGGCGAGCGCGTTCTCGAGCAGGTAGAGGGCTTCGGGCTGGAGGAGCTGCAGTCCGTGGTAGAGGCGCCCGAGTTAGCCGATCGCGGCTGCGACTTCGGGCGCGGCAGCCCATTCCGCGTGAAGAGCCCGGATCCGCGCTTCGTAGCCGGCAACCTGCGCACGGAGCGCTTCGTCGGTGGACGACAGGTCAGCGACGGGAAGCGGCGGCGCGGAACGGGAGTCCCCACCGCAGCCGAAAGTCGCCACGACGAGCAGGATCGCCGGCAGCGACCAGGGACTCCGGTGCGTCAAGGCATGTTCCCTTCGCCCCGGCGCAGGGTGTGGTAGCGGCGAAGGCCGAGACTGCCGAACGTCTCCTCGACGCCGTCCGGCCAGCGGATCCGCGTTTCGTCCATCGCGTCGGATTCGCCGAGCCCGAAGAGAACCCGTGGGTCGTTCGACGAGGCGTAGCTCATTCCCGTGCGGACGCGCCGTGTGATCGTCCGGCCATCACCGAGTCGCAGCTCGACGACGGCGCCGAGAGCGTCGCGGTCGGGCGAGGGCCACGGCGCCCAGGGTGTAGGCGTCGGCCCCGGCGAGCCCGGCCTGCTCGGTCGCCTCTTCGAAACGGCCCTTGCCGAGGTTGCGGAAGAAGCGGTCGGGCTGCGGCGCGAAGCTCCGCGGGCTACAATAGTCCGGGTCCCCGACCGCCGCGGCGCAGACCGTGTGGGTGCCGCGGTTGAAGTCGAGGTAATTGCCGACGAACAGGTCGAGGTCGCCGTCCCCGTCGGGGTCGAAGAAGAGGGCGGGCACGCTCCAGCCGGGGTCGTCGACTCCGGCCCGTGCCGTCACATCCTCGAAACGGCCGTTGCCTCGGCTACGCCAGAGGTGGTTCGAGCCGAGATTCGTCACGTACAGATCGACCCAGCCGTCGCCGTCCACGTCGCCGGCGGCGCGCTCTTCGAAGATGGCAGGTCCAGCAGCAGCGGGCGGCGGTTCCGGCCCGGCCGTGTCGATCGCGGGGTCGTCCGCACCGCCACAGCTCCAGGCCAGGGCTGCCACGAGGAGCCACCGCGAGATCGGAGCCGGCCTGACGGCCGGCGCGTTCTCTTGGCCGCCTGCGGCGGCGGCCGGCGGGGACGCCGGCGCACCCAGTGTGGGGCAGCGTCTTTGGGGATTCACGTTAGGGACCGCCGCCGGGGGCGCGGAGGGGCTGCCTTACCTGGTAGAGGCGGAGGCGGTCGAGGCGCTGCGGCGAGTTGCCGCCTGCGCTTTCGCGTTCGCGATCCAGGGCCCGTTGCTGCCAGGAGACGGCGTCCTCGAAGCGGCCGGCTTCGGCCATCGCCATCGCCAGCGTCTCCAGGTGGTCCAGCGCCGGTTGCTCATCGACGACGGAGCGGGCGAGTTCCACCGCGCGCTCGCCGTCGCGCACGGCGGCCTCCGGGCTGGTGGCGAGGAGGCGGGCGAGCAGGTGTCTCACGGCGAGGTCGCCGGGGAAGCGTTCGAGCGCGGTTTCCAGGGCCTGGCGCGCCGCGGTGAATTGCCCGGTCTGGAATCGGGTGAGACCGAGGTTGAAGTGGGCGCGGAGATCGTCAGGGGTCAGCGCCGCCAGAGCCTCCAGGTGGTCGGCGGCCCGGGCGGGTTCGCCTGCCTCGAGCAGCATGGCGGCCAGCAGCCGGTGTGCTTCGATCGCGCCGGGATCGAGACGCACGATCTCCTCGAGTTCGGAGCGGGCGCCGGAGGCGTTGCCGGCGTCGGCCCGGGCCTGGGCTCGCATCAGCCGCCACTGCAGGTTCTCCGGGTCGATGTCGGCGGCCCGCTCCAGGTGCAGCGCGCCTTCGGCGGTGCGCCCGGTGCGTCCGAGGAGGAGGGCGAGATTGAAGTGCGCCGCTCCGTGCGAGGGGTTCGCCTCGATCGCCTGTCGCAAGTGGTCCTCGGCGGCCGCCTGGTCGGCGGTCTCGATCAGGGCGCGTGCGAGGTTGAAGTGGACTTCCGGATCGCCGTCGTCTTCGGCCAGAAGCTCGCGGTACAGGGCGATCGCCTCGTCGTTCCGGCCGGAACGGGCGGCCCGCACCGCGCGGTCGAACCGGGCCTCGGTCTTCACTCCGTAGATCCGGAGCCGGTCCCGGAGGGGATCGACGATCGCGATCGGGACCTGTAGGTTGCGCGCCAGCTCGGCGCGGGCCCGCGTGGTCTCGCCGCCCGCCCGCAGGGCCATTCCGAGGTGATGGTGGACGACGCTTCCTTCCGGTTGCGAGGCGAGCACCTCCTCGAAGGCGGCGACCGCCTGGGCGATCTCGCCGCGGTCCAGGGCCACCCGGCCGAGACCGAAGCGCGCCGCGGCGCTCTCGGGCCGAACCTCGAGAGCCCGCGCATAGGCGGCCGCGGCCGCATCGAGATCGCCGGCGTCGATGTGGAGGTCGCCGCTGCGGATCAGGGTCGCCGTGTCGTTCGGACTCAGTGCCAGGGCGGCGCGGGCCGAGAGCCGGCCGCGCTCCAGGTTGCCGGTCGCGTCGTGGAGCAGTAACTCGTAATAGGTCCACTGGAAGTCGTTCGGCGCCAGCAGGCGGAGTTGCGCCAGGCAGACTGCGGCGGCCGCGTGGAGCTCGTAGTGGAGGTACTGCAGGCAGAGATCGCCGAAGACGTTCGCTGCGTGTTGTGCCTGTTCGTCCGTCGCGGCGTCGGCGAGGGCGCCGGTTGCGGCGGTCCGGTCGGCGGCGAGTTGCTCGCGCTGTTCGGGGTCCAGGTGGTCGAGCGACGGTTCCGGCACGGCGTCGAGCGAGAGCAGGGCGCGCACCCGGCGAGCGTCGTCTGTGGTCGGCGGCTCCTGGGGGGCGGCCTGCGCGGCCGCTGTAGTGAGCAAGAAGCCAAGGAGGAGTGCGCCCACCGAAAGTGGTCGGCCTTTGGCCGGCGTTCTTCCGGCCGCCTGCGGCGGCGGCGGGTCGGAAGACCCGCGCACCCAGAGGAAGCGTCGTCGGGTCAAGGCGGCGCCCCTCGGGCTTCGGCGCCCTTCTGCACGATGTGGTAGCGGCCAGTCTCAAGCGTGACTGTCTGCGTGGTTCCGTCAGGCCAGCGAACTTCGACGACGCCTTCCCCGGCCTGCGCGCCGGCGGCGGGCAGCGGAAACAGCAGCCGCGGATCGCGGGCCGCGGCGTAGCTGCCGTCGGTGTGAACCCTCCGCCAGGCGCCTCCATCGGCGAGGCGGGCGCGGGCGCCGTAGACGTCGACGAAAGCCTGCCCGTCGTCGCCGGCAAGTTCGACGAGTCTCAGGCCCACCCAGTCGCGTCCCGGGCGGCGCTGGTTCAGGAGCACACGGGCCGGTCCGGCGTTGTTGGAGATGACGAGGTCCGGGTCGCCGTCGTTGTCCAGGTCGCCGACCGCCAGGCCGCGGCTGACCTCGGCGTGGACCGGCTGCTCCCGGCGTTCGGCCGGCACGGTTTCGAAGCGGCCGCCGCCCAGGCCGCGGAAGAGCTGGTTCTCCATCCGCAGCGGGTGGGGGTCGCCGGCGTCGACCTGAACCTCGATCCGCCGAACTGCCCCGTTCACGACGTAGAGGTCCAGCACGCCATCGCCGTCGAAGTCGAGGCTTGCCGTGCCGAAGCCGGTCATCGGCCAGCTCGCGTCGATCAGGCCGGCTTCGCGGCTGCGGTCGTCGAAGAGCCCATCGCCGTCGTTCAGGTAGAGGGTGTTGTGCTCGCGGACGAGGTGCGAGAGGAAGATGTCGGGCGCGCCGTTGCCGTCGAAGTCGCCGACCGCGACGCCCATGCTGGCCTGCGGGCGTCCATCACGGTCGAACGCGGCGCCCGCGAACACGGCGTCCTCGATGAAGGTGCCGTCGCCCTGGTTGAGCCACAGGTGGTTCGCCATCTGGTCGTTGGCGACGTAGAGGTCGACGAGTCCGTCGCCGTTGAAGTCGTCGGCGGCGGCGCCGAGCGCCGTGGCGGGCGCCGCCGAGGCGGCGCCCAGGCCGGAGCTGACGGTGGCGTCGACGAAGGTCCCGTCGCCGAGGTTGCGGAGGAGCCGGTCAGCCTCCGCCGGCTGGCTGAGCGGGCCGCAGTAGTCCGGCTGGCCGCTGGTCAGGAAGCAGCGCTTGCGGTTGGCGCGGTGGAAGCGGTGGTAGTTGCCTACGTAGAGGTCCAGCCAGCCGTCCGCGTCGTAGTCGAAGAAGACGGCCGGCACGCTGAACCGGCGGTCGGCAACTCCTGCGGCCTCCGTGGCGTCTTCGAAGCCGCGGCCCCCGAGGTTGCGGAGGAGCTGGTTGGAGCCCAGGTTCGTCAGGTAGAGATCGACCCAGCCGTCCCGGTCGTAGTCGGCGGTGGCGACTCCGATGTTGTAGCCCGGCTCGTGGAGTCCGAGCTCCGCCGTGACGCCGGTGAACCGGAGTTCGCCGGTCTCAGCGAGATCGTTCCGAAACAGGCGGTCGGTGGGTTCGGCCGAGGGCGGCGGGAACACCGGCGAGTGGTCCTCGTCACCCTCGAAGGACCGTCCCTGGCCGAGATAGACGTCGAGGTCGCCGTCGTTGTCGTAGTCGAACAGGGCGACCCCGGCGCCCACCACCTCGGCGGTGTAGAGCTGGCCGGTCATGCCGTTGTAGTGGACGAAGTCCATCCCCACGTCGGCGCCGACTTCGACGAAAGCCGGCGAGGCGTCCTCAGGGCTTCCTGGCGCTACGGCGAGGATGGCGACGAGCGCTGTAACGGCGATCATGAGCGGCCCGAATCATACGACCGCCGCTGGGTGCGCGGGTCTTCTGACCCGCCGCCGCCGAAGGCGGCCAGGAACCCGCGGCGGCCGTCAGGCCGCCTCCGCTAGCTGACCGGCTCGGTCCCGATGACCTCGTCTCGCTCCAGTACCTTCAGTTCATCCTCGCTCAGGCCGAGCAGGCGCGTCAGCACCTCGCGGTTGTGCTGGCCGAGCGTCGGCGCCGGCCATTCGACGGCGTACGGGCGGCTCTCGCCATCATCGGTCACGGGGCGGAACGGCGCGGACGGGTTGGGTTGACTGCCGACATGGGCCCGCTCGCGCCACTGCCAGTAGCCGCGGGCGTCGAGATGCGGGTCGTAGAGCACGTCGAGGGTGTTGCGCAGCACGGCCGCCGGCACGCCCGCGGAGGTCAGGCGGCGTTCCAGGGACAGGCCGTCGTGGAGCGTCGTGCGGGCCGCCAGCGTCCGGTCGAGGTCGTCCTCGCGCTGCTTGCGGTTGGTGGCGTCGGCGAAGCGCGGATCCTCGGCGTCCATGCCCAGAACGTCGCAGAGGCCCCGCCACTGGTCCCCGGTCTCGACCGTGACCGTGATCCAGGGCTCCGCGCCGATGCACGGATAGACGCCCCACGGCGCGAACAGCGGGTGGCGGCCGCCGGAGCGTTCGGGCGGGGCGCCGCGGACGGCCTGCTCGATCAGGCCGTGGGCGGCGAGCGGGAACATGGACTGGACGTGGGAGAGGTCGATGTACTGGCCCTCGCCGGTCCGCCGAAGGTGGCGGAGGGCGGTCAGGAGCGCCGCGGCGGCGTTGATGCCGGCGACCGGGTCGCCAAGGGCGACGTGCTGCATGGTCGGCGGGTCGCCGGCGCGGCCGTTCAGGTGGGGCAATCCGGAAGCCTGCTCGACGGTTGAGCCGTAGGCGCGGTGGTTCATCCATGGGCCGCTCCTGCCGAAGGGCGGCATGGAGACCATGACCAGCTCGGGGTTCGCCTGGCAAAGTCGCTCGTAGTCGAGTCCCAGTTTGGGCAGCACGCTGGCGGTGTAGTTCTCGATCACCGCGTCCGACTTCGCGACGAGGCGCAACAGAAGATCGACGCCGCGCCGGTTGGTCAGGTCGAGGGTGATCCCCAGCTTGTTGCGGCCGGTCGTGTTGAAGGCGGTCGACTGCTCGTAGAGCTTCTGAGCGATCGATTCCGGCGTCGACTCCCAGCCGCGCCACCAGTCGAAGTACTGGCACGACTCCACCTTGATCACTTCGGCGCCGAGGTCGGCGAGCTGGCGGGTGGCGAGCGGGCCGGCCCAGCCCATCGTCAGGTCGACGATGCGGATGTCGCCGAGCAGCGTGGGTCGGCGGGCCTGGGGGGCTCGGCGGGACTGGGAGGAGCCGCCCAGCGAACGCGGCATCCGCGCGTCCGCCAGCGGACGCACGGCCTGCGCCGCATGTGGCGCGGGGACGCGCCACATGGGTGCACGCTTCTTCGATGGACGGAGGGTCAGGCGTTCGCTCCGCGTGCCGTGCTGTCCTAGGCGCGCCGCCCTTCCTCCGGTTGCCGCGGGGGTGCGATGGAGGCGAAACGGCGTGCCGGCGGCGAGGAAGCGCCCCTGGTCGGGGTGTTCGGCTTCTACCCAGGCGCCGCGATCGCGGAACTGCTCGAGGTCGAACAGCTCCGCGGGAGTCGGCGCGAGCGCGAGGGGGACGCGCGCGGCCTGGCCGGCCTCGACCCACTCGCGAGCGGTGCGTGCGAGCAGGCGCGGTCTGAGCGCGGCATCGATCCGGTCTGCGTCTCCGAGCCGGTTGATCGACACCTGGTAGCGGGGATCGGCGCCGAGTTCGGGGAGCTCCAGCAGCGAGCAGAGGCTGCGCCACTGGGATGGGGTCACGGTGGTCACGCCGAGCCAGCCGTCACGGCACGGATAGACGCCGACCGGATAGGTGGGCCAGAAGCGGTTGATGCCGATCCGGGGACGGATCTCGCCCGTTGCGAGGGTCCCTGGAGGGCCAGGCTCGGTGATGCACATCGCCGCCTCGAAGATCGAGACGTCCAGGTGAAACGGGGTGTCGAGCCGCCCTGTCTCCCGCGCCAGCAGGTGGCCGACGGCGCCGACGTAGGCCAGCGTGCCGGCGACCACCTGCGCTGTGTGCCCGGTGGCGAGGATGGGCGGCCCCTCGGCCGGTCCGATCGCCCTGGCCGCGCCGGTATGGGTGCTGATGACGGGGTCCGTGGCGGTGCGGCCGGCGTAGGGACCCGAGGCGCCGAACCAGGAGATGGAGAGCCGGATCTGGCCGTCGAGCAGTTGCCTTTCGACGGCGGGGTCGTCGTGGAGGATGAGATCCGCGCCGGTAAGGAGGTCGCGGGCGTCGGAGTCCTCCGGTCCGGACGCGACACTTCGCTTGCCGACCGAGAGCCAGGTCGCGAGCGCGCTGGCTTCGGGCGCCGACGCCTGCGGATGGATCGGATGCAGGCGGCGGATCGGGTGGCCTTCGCCCGGCGGCTCGAGGTTCGTCACCGTCGCGCCGAGGTCGCTGAAGAGCTTGGCGCAGTACGCGGTGGCGACCGTACCGGCGAGGTCGACGACATGGATCCCCGCCAGGGCTCCGGCGCTGGTGTCCTTGGTCTGCATGGAGTTGACGGAGGCGGGAGTGTAGATCGGAAGGCGTAGGATGCCTCCGGTGAAACGCCAGACATACCTCCGGCTGTCCGTGATGATGCTCCTGCAGTACGGCGTCTGGGGCGTCTGGCTTCCCGTTCTTGCCCGCTATCTCCAGGCCGATCAGGCCGAGGGCGGCCTGGGCTTCAGCCCCGGCCAGGTCGGCTGGATTCTGGGCCTGGCCAGTTCGATCGGTGCCGTGACCGCGCCGTTCATCGCCGGCCAACTCGCCGATCGCTCGTTCTCGACCCAAAGGGTCCTCGCCGTGCTGCTGCTGGCCGGTGGCGCGATCAAGATCGTCACCGCGTACCAGACGACATTCTCGGCGTGGCTCTGGCTCTCCGTGGTGTACTCGGTGCTGTACACGCCGACTCTGGCGCTCTCGAACTCGCTCGCTTTCGCGCACCTGGACGACCCCGACAGCCAGTTCCCGAAGGTCCGGGTCTGGGGCACGATCGGCTGGATCGCGGCGAGCTGGGCGTTTCCGCTGTTCTGGCTGCTCTCCGACGTGCGGTTCTCGTGGCTGCCGCCGTTCTATGCCGGGACGGAAGCGGTGGATGCGACCGCCAGACTCGTCGATTCGCTGATCTGGAGCGGCGTGCTCGCGTTCGGCTACGCCCTGTTCTGCCTCTTCCTGCCGCCGACACCGCCGCGGCGGGACGCGGAGGAGAAGCTCGCCTTCGCGAAGGCCTTCGGGCTGTTCCGCCGGCGCTCGTTCGCGATTCTGGTCGCGGCGAGCCTGCCGATCGCGGTGATCCACCAGATCTACTTCATGCAGACGGCGCCGTTCATGAGCGAGGTGCTGGGGCTTCCGGACAGCCGGATCGGGCCGGCGATGAGCATCGGCCAGTTCGCCGAGATCGCGGTCATGGTGGCCACCGGCTGGCTGCTGGCCCGGCTCGGGTTCCGCGGCGTGATCGTCATCGGGGCCTTCGCCTACTGCGCCCGCTACGCGATCTTCGGCAGCGACTTCCTGCCCGTTGAAGTGATCGTTGCCAGCCAGGCGCTCCACGGCCTCTGCTACGCGTGCTTCTTCGCCGCCGCCTTCATCTACGTCGACCGGATCGCCGAGCCGGACGTCCGCCACTCCGCCCAGACGGTGTTCGGGATCGTGATTCTCGGTCTCGGGCCGGTCCTGGCTGCACCGGTGCTACAGGTCCTGTCCGAGGCGTTCACGAACGACGCCGGCGTGCTCGACTACTCGGCGCTCTGGTACTCGCTGTCGGCGCTGGCCCTGGTGACGATGCTGGCTTTCGGGGCGTTGTTCAGGGATCAGACGTCGCAGACGCGCACGCCGTGAGCTAGCGCGGCCAGCTTGTCCTCGCCCTTGGGGATGAATTCCTGGCCCACGATGCCCGTGTAGCCGGTCTCGAGGATCGCGCGCATGATCGCCGGGTAGTACAGCTCCTGGTCCTCGTCCAGTTCGTTGCGCCCGGGGTTGCCGGCCGTGTGGTAATGGCCGATGTGTTCGTGGTGGTCGCGGATCGTGCGGATCACGTCGCCTTCCATCACCTGCGCGTGGTAGATGTCGTAGAGGATCTTGAAGCGGTCGGAGGCGACGCGGTCCACGAGTTCGACCAGCCACGGCATGTTGTCGGCCATGTAGTCGGCGTGGTTGACCTTGGAGTTGAGCAGCTCCATGCAGATCGTGACGTCCTTCTGTTCGGCGTGGCCGACGACCTGTTTCAGAGCCGTGACGCAGTTCTCCAGTCCCTCGCCGTCGGGCATGCCGTTGCGGTTGCCCGAGAAGGTGATCACGTTGGGGAAGCCCGCTTCCGCGGTGGCGTCGATGGCGGCGGTGATCGCCTCCAGGCAGGCCTCGTGGTTGGCCGGGTCGTTGATGCCCTCGGCGATACCGTGGCTGTTCGTCATGGCGCAGGAGAGGCCGTGTTCCTGGAGGGTGGGGAAGGCCTCGGGCCCCAGGATCTCGATGGACTCGAGGCCCATCGCCCGGGAAGCGGCGGCGAACTCATCGAGCGGGATGCGGCCGTAGCACCACTTGCAGACGGACTGGCGGATCCTCCCGTTCCTGATCACCCGCTCCTGTTGCGCGGCGAGGGTTCCGGGCGCGGCAGCCGCGGCGGCGACGGAAGCGGCGCCGGCGATCAGGGTTCGGCGGGAGAGGGACTCTGTGTTCATCGGAAGGGTCTCCGGGGGGACAGCGTTGAGGAAAGTGAGGAGGGCGGTTTCCATCTTAGCTCCGGTGCCGGGGTACGATCGTTCCAATGAAGTTCAGGGCAGGGTCTGGTAGAAGGTGGCTGGCGCCGGCGGCCGTGGCCGCGCTCGCCCTGCTTCTGGCGTCCCTGCTGCCGGCGCAATGGTGGCGGCCGGTACCCGCGCGCTATCCGGAGGAAGGCCGCCGGTATCTCGAGGGCTTCGTCTTCTGCCGCGGCCAGTACCGACAAGTCGTTGACGAACCGCTGGGCCAAGGCTGGTTCACGGACTATCCCGACTCCGAGTACAACTTCATGACGCGGTTGGCTCAATTGACGACGGTGGAGATCCAACGGACCGCTTACGGCGACCCGGAGCACTTGGTCCTGACGCTGGACGATCCGCGTCTGTTCGAGTTTCCGTTCCTGTTCATGTCGGACGTCGGCACGATCGGCATCGACGATGTCGAGGCGGAGAACCTGCGGAAGTACCTGCTGGCTGGCGGCTTCCTCTACGTCGACGACTTCTGGGGCCCGGACGCCTGGGACCGCTGGGCGCGTCAGATCGGCCGGGTGCTGCCGCCGGGCGAGTACCCGATCGTCGACATTCCGCTGGACCACCCCATCTTCAGGACCTTCTTCACCGTCGAGGAAGTGCCGCAGATCCCGTCGATCCAGTACTGGAACATGACCGGCCGTGCCGACACGTCGGAACGGGGACACCGCTCCGCCGAGCCGCACTTCCGCGGCATCTTCGACGAGCACGGCCGGCTCATGGTCGCGATGACCCACAACACGGACATCGCGGACGGCTGGGAGCGTGAAGGGGAGTCGCGGGAGTTCTTCGAGCGGTTCTCGCTGACGAAGTCCTATCCGTTCGGCGTGAACCTGGTTCTGTACGCGCTGTCGCACTGACAAGGAGGACATGGACATGGCCCTTGCTACGCCTCGCATCCGTTCGCTCGTCTTCACCGCCGGAATGGCCGCGGTTCTTCTCGCCGCGCCGGCCGCCGGGCAGCAGGACTTCTCGGCCGTCGAGGTAACGGCCGAACACGTAGCGGGCGCCGTCCACATGCTGACCGGCGCCGGCGGCAACATCGGCGTCTCGGCCGGCGAGGACGGCATCCTGATCGTGGACGATCAGTTCGCGCCTCTGGCCGACAAGATCCGGGCGGCGCTCGCGGGGATCTCGCCCGGCGACCTGGAGTTCGTCGTCAACACCCACTTCCACTTCGACCACACGGGCGGCAACGTGATCTTCGGCAAGGAGGCGTTGATCGTGGCGCATACGAACGTGCGCAAGCGTCTGGCGGAAGGCGCCGGCGTGCGCGGTCGGCCAGCCGACCCGGCGCCGAAGGAGGCTCTGCCGGTGGTGACCTACGACGACGGAGTGTCGATCCACTTCAACGGCGAAGAGATCGTGATCGGTCACCTGACCGGCGGCCACACGGACGGCGACAGCTACATCTACTTCACCGACTCGAACGTCATTCACCTGGGCGACCAGTTCTTCGCCGAGCGCTTCCCGTTCGTCGATGTCGGGAACGGCGGCAACGCGGTCGGGCTCAGGGACAGCATCGGGGAGGTGCTGGACCACCTGCCGGCCGACGCGAAGGTGATTCCCGGCCACGGTCCCCTGTCTTCAGTGGAGGACCTGAAGACGTATCACCGGATGCTCACCGAGTGCGTGGCCGCGGTGAAGGCGGGCAAGGACGGCGGCAAGGCCGTCGAGGAGATCCAGGCCGCCGGCCTCCCCGACGAGTGGAAGGGCTGGGCCTCCGGGTTCATCAACGAGTCGGTCTTCATCACGTCCATCTTCGAGAGCCTGTAGGAGGAGTCGCCGTGCCGGTCATGCGTCTGGATGGAGTGTTGCGTTCGGAGCGGGTCGCGCTGGGGGCCACGCTGGCCCTGGCCGCCGGCGTCGCCATGGCGGCGCCGCCCGCGGGTTCGGATGTGGAAGGCGGCTGGCCGGCCTGGCGCGGCCCGAGCCGGACCGGGTCGGCGCCGTCCGGCGATCCGCCGATCGAGTGGTCCGAGGAGAAGAACGTGCGCTGGAAGAAGGCGGTGCCGGGTCTTGGGCTGTCCTCGCCCATCGTGTGGGGCGACCGGCTGTTCCTGACGACGGCCGTTCCAACCGGCGAGAAGGTCGAAGATGCGCCGCGGGTCGGCAGGCGTGAAGGCATCCCGCCGGATCAGGTCCTGAGCTACGAGGTCCACGCTCTGGACCGCGCGAACGGGTCGACGGTGTGGACCCGGACGGTGCGCACGGAGGCGCCGTTCGGAGGCACCCATCCCGACGGCACCTGGGCTTCCGGGTCGCCAGTCACGGACGGCGAGGTGCTGATCGCCTTCTTCGGTTCGCAGGGCCTCTACGCCTTCGATCTCGACGGGACGGAACTCTGGCGCCGCGACTTCGGCGACATGAGGACCCGGCTCGGCTTCGGCGAGGGAAGCTCGCCGGCGCTTCACGGCGACCGGGTGTTCGTCATCTGGGACCACGAGGACGACTCCTTCATGGTCGCCCTCGACAGGAAGGCGGGCCAGGAGATCTGGCGCCGCGACCGGGACGAGATGACGGCCTGGACGACGCCCCTGGTCGTAGAGCACGGCGGCCGGACGCAGGTGATCACGAGTGCGACGAACCGGGTCAGGTCCTACGACGCGGACACCGGGGAGCCGATCTGGCAGGCGACCGGCATGACGCTGAACGCGATTCCCTCGCCGGTCTACTCGAACGGCGTCGTCTATCTGACCAGCGGTTTCCGCGGCAGCAAGCTGCTGGCGGTGCGGCTCGACGGCGCCGAGGGCGACATCACCGGGACGGACAATGTGGTCTGGTCGGTGGATCGGGACACGCCGTACGTGCCGTCGCCGCTGCTGCACGACGGCGTCATCTACTTCACGAAGTCGAACAACGGGATTCTGTCGGCGTTCGACGCGGCCAGCGGCGAAGCGCTCTATGCGAACCAGCGACTGGGGCCCGTGCGCAACGTCTACGCCTCTCCGGTCGCGGTCGGCGACCGCGTCTACTTCACCAGCCGCGACGGCGAGTTCCTGGTCGCCAGGGCCGGGCCGACCTTCGAGGTCTTGGCGGAGAGCCAACTCGACGACCGCTTCGACGCCTCACCGGCCATCGTCGGCGACGAGATCTACCTGCGCGGCCGCAGCAACCTGTACTGCATCGCTACGCCGTAACGGCTAGGGCTGCACCCGCCCGCCCGGGGAACGGCGGGGAGGGTCCCAACGGCCGCTCGCGCTCTCTCGGAACAGGGGAGGTCTGCGCTCGCTTCGCTTCACTCGCTCCGGTTCGGCGTCGGTTCATGGACGGGCGTCGGGCGTCGCTCGTTCAGAGCCCGTTGGGACCCTCCCCGGCGTCCCCCGGACAGGCTGGACGGCGTCGGCCTGCCGGGGAGGCAGCGGTCAGTGTTGGCCGGGTGAGTCGGAGATATCAGGAACCGGCCACCGCCAGGGGAACTTCGAGGACGACCGTCTCGGGGAGGAGGCAGAGTTGGTCGTCGCAGGCTTGGAGGCGGATCGAGATCGGAACTGAGACGGGGAGTTCTTCGAGCGTGGAATCGGAACCGGGTTCAAGCCGGAACGAGATGCGCTGCCGGCCTTCGTAGATCAGGACGTCGCCGGACTGGGTGCTGACCTGGGTCCTTCGAGGTTCCGGGTAGCGGAGGTTGGTGATGTCGAAGCGGTTGCCGGCGTCCAGGATCCTCGTACCGATGAGGTCTTCCTGAAGCGGTTCGGGGCCGTTCAGGTGCCAGCCGTCGGCGATGACGAGGTGGAGATCGACGTGGTACTCGCGGGCGTGGTCCGTGGTCCTCAGTGTGGCGGCGGCGACGACGGCGCCGTTGCCGGCGGTGGCGCGCGGTCCCGCGTCGCCGTCGAGGGCCACGGCGAGTCCGGTCAGCATGTAGGTGTAGGCGGCCGGCATCCTCTCGACGTTGGTGGCGAACGTTGCGACGGTGGCGAGCGCCCGGTCGGTGGCGTTTCGGTCCCCGGTGCGGCGGCCAAGTTCGGCCAGCGCGCGGACGGCCACCGAGTTGCCGGAGGGTACGGCGCCGTCGGTCGGGCTCTTCGGCTGGGCGATCAGCAGGTTGGCCTTCTCGCGCTCGGCGATGAAGAAGCCGCTGCCGAGGCTCGGCGGGGTGGGACCGCCTTCCTCCGCGGGAGCAGGAGTGGGATCCCAGAAGCGCTCGACCATCTCCGCCGCGACGGTCGCGGACCGTTCGAGCCACTTGCCGTCGGACGTCACATCGTGCAGAGCGACGAAGGCGTGGGCCAGGTGGGCGTAGTCCTGGACCAGGCCGGGGGTCGACGCTTCGCCGTCCAGCCAGACGCGCCACAGGCCGCCGTCGTCGCGGCGATTGTGTCGCCACAGGAAGTCCGCCGCCCGCGCCGCGGCCTCGGCGTAGGCCGGTTCGGCCAGTGCGTCGGCGGCCTCGACGAGGGCGCGGATCATCATCCCGTTCCAGGATGTGAGCACCTTGTCGTCGCGTAGCGGATGGAGGCGGCGCTCGCGGACCCGGTAGAGGCGTTCGCGGATGCCGTCGAGCCGGCCGAGCAACTCGCCCAGTGCCAGCCCAAAGTCGGCGGCGCTCTCGTCCAGCGGCCGGTCGAGGGAGAGGATGTTCCGGTGTTCGAAGTTCCCCGTGTCGGTGACCCCGAAGAGCCGGATCGCCAGTTCGGCGTCGGCGGGCTCGAGCGGCTCGCGAAGCTGATCCTTCGTCCAGACGAAGAACTCGCCCTCGAGCGACTCGCCGTCTTCGGCCTCGCTGTCCGCGTCGGTGGCGGAGTAGAAGGCCCCGTCCGGCGAGGTCATGTCGCGCAGCACGTAGTCGGCGGTCTCGCGCGCCACCCGGGCCAGCAGCGGGTCGGCGGTCAGGCGGTAGGCCAGGGCGTAGGCGCGGAGCAGGTGGGCCTGGTTGTAGAGCATCTTCTCGAAGTGGGGCACGAGCCAGTGACCGTCCACCGAGTAACGGTGGAAGCCGCCGCCGACCTGGTCGTGGATGCCGCCGCGGGCCATCGCGCGCAGGGTGAGCAGGGCGGCGTCGAGCGGCTCGCGATCGCCGGTGCGAAGCGCCTCCTCGAGCAGCAGCAGAAGGTTCGTCTCGTTGGGGAACTTGGGCGCACCGCCGAAGCCGCCGTGGACCCGGTCCGTGCCGGCGACGAGACCCTGGACCGCTTCGCCGACCACCGCGCCCCCCAGGTTCTTCGCCGCGCCCCGGGCCGCCGTGATCTGCCGAACGAGGTCGGTGATCTGGGCCGCGCTCGTTTCGAGGTCGGCCCTCCGTTCCCGCCAGGCCGCGTCGACCTGGCGCATCAGGTTGACGAACTGCTGGGGCGGGAAGTACGTGGCGCCGAAGAACGGCCGCCGATCGGGGAGCAGGAAGCTCGACATCGGCCAGCCGCCGCGCTGCTGGGTCACCTGGACCGCGGTCATGTAGATGTCGTCGATGTCGGGCCGCTGCTCCCGGTCGACCTTGATGCAGATGAAGAGCTCGTTCATCAGCCGTGCAACCTCGACGTTGTCGAAGCTCTCCCGCTCCATCACGTGGCACCAGTGGCAGGTGGAGTAGCCGATCGAGAGGAACACCGGCTTGTCCTCCGCCTTCGCCCGCTCGAACGCCTCCTCGCCCCAGGGGAACCAGTCGACCGGGTTGTGGGCGTGTTGGCGGAGGTAGGGCGAGGTCTCCAGGATCAGACGATTCAGGTACTGGGGCCGACCATCGGCGTCGAGGTGCTCGGTCCGGGGTTCGTAGTCGGCGGGCATCGCCGCCAGCGACGCCTCCAGCCGGGCCTGGACTTCCGGCGGACGTTCTCCGGCACCGGGAGGCGGGACGGCGAGGGCGGGGGCGTTCGACACGGTCAGCAGAGCGACGATGAAGCCCCCTGCGATCCAGGCGGCGTGCGGCACAGCTTCGAGGATAGCCCGCCCGGCGTCGCTGCTACATTCGCGCGGATGCCTGAACTGCGGCCCCCGCCGGCGGGCCGGAAGCTGATTCTGGAACTGCGGCGCGAGTTGAAGGCCGCCGGAGACCCCGAGCGGGCGAAGGGGCAGCAGGCCTACATGAAGTCGGAGATGCCGTTCTGGGGCGTGAAGACGCCGGAACTGCGGAAGATCGGCCGCGCGGCTTTCCGGCGCTACCCGCTGGACGGCTTCGAGGAGTGGCGCTCGACGGTGCTGACGCTCTGGCGGACCGCCGGTCGCCGCGAGGAACGGCACGCCGCGATCGACCTCAGCGGCTACCGGACCTACAAGCCGCTGCGCACGATGAAGGCTCTGCCGGTCTTCGAGGAGATGATCGTGACCGGCGCCTGGTGGGACTACGTCGACGCGGTGGCGAGCCACCGGCTGCGGGAACTCGTCGAGCGGTATCCGAAGACGATGGCGAAGCGCATGGTGGTCTGGAGCCGGTGCCCGGACATGTGGAAGCGGCGCGCATCGATGATCTGCCAGCTCGGTCGCAAGGGCTCGACGGATCTGGACCTTCTGTACGCGACGATCGGCGAGAACCTGCTGGAGTCGCGCTTCGGCGGCGAGTTCTTCATTCGCAAGGCGATCGGCTGGGCGCTGCGCGACCTGGCCTGGCACGATCCGGAAGAAGTGCGGCGGTTCGTGCGGGAGCACGAGGAGCGGCTGAGCCCGTTGAGTCGGCGGGAGGCGCTGAAGAACATTGATCGCGCGCTGGCGTGCGATCAACGTCGCAGTCCCCGTGCTGGTCATCCAGCGCGGGGATGCCACCTGGGGGCCGGTTCGTGAGGAAGTCGCGAGCGGCGCCCGGAGACCGCCGCTTCGCGGCGGATGCCGTCGAGGTCGCCGGCGCACCCAGGGTGGGGCGGCCATGAGCCGTTTGCGCGTGCTTGCCGCGCTCGCGGCACTTGCCGTGCTTGGCTGCGGGAGCAGGGGCGGCGAGTCGTCGCTCCGTTGGGTCGACTGGGCGGACGAAACCCATCGCCAGGTCGTCGTCGACCGGGAGCCGGGCCAGTACCTCGGCCATCCGACGACGGTGCTCCTCTCCGACCAACGCTCGATCCTGACCGTCTACCCGAAGGGCCACGGCGCCGGCCCGATCGTCATGAAGCGCAGCGGCGACGGCGGACTCACCTGGAGCGAGCGGCTGCCGACGCCGGCGAGCTGGGCGACGTCGATGGAGACGCCGACCGTGTTTCCGGTCGACCTCGCGGACGGCCGGCGGCGGCTCATCATGTTCTCCGGGCTCTACCCCGTGCGGATGGCGCGCTCGGACGACGAGGGCGAGACCTGGACCGAACTCGAGCCGATCGGCCACTTCGGCGGCGTCGTCGCCATGTCGTCGGTCGAGCGCCTCCGCAGCCTGGACGGCGAACTGATGGCGCTGTTCCACGACGACGGACGGTTCTTTCGCCGGCCGACGTCCCGCTACGAGCGAATTTCCGGGTTCGAACCGGAGTTCAAGGTCTACAAGACGATCTCGCTCGACGACGGTCTCACCTGGTCGGAGCCCGAGGTCATCGCCGAGCACCCGGAGGCGCACCTCTGCGAGCCGGGTCTGATCCGGTCTCCCGACGGCCGCGAGATCGCCGTGCTGCTGAGGGAGAACAGCCACCGGTTCAACTCCTTCGTCATCTTCTCGCCCGACGAGGGCCGTACCTGGAGCCGACCGATCGAACTGCCGTCTTCGCTCACCGGCGATCGGCACGTCGGCGGCTACACGCCGGACGGCCGCCTCTTCATCACGTTCCGCGACCAGGAGCCGTCCAGTCCGTGGCGCGGCGACTGGGTCGGCTGGCTGGGCCGCTACGAGGATCTGCGGCGCGGGAGCCGTGAGCCCTGGGCGGGCGAGGCCCGGGTGCGGCTGATGGACAACAGGTATGCCGCGGACACGGCGTATCCGGGCCTCGAACTGCTGCCGGACGGTACCTTCGTGACCACCACGTACGGCCACTTCACGCCGGGGGAGGAGCCGTGGGTCGCGGCGGTGCGTTTCACCGCGGCCGAACTTGAGGAGTCGGCGGCGGCCGCGCCAGCCGGGGTGCCGTCGAGGCCCGTGCTGCGTGTCGGAACCAGTGGCGACTATCCCCCCTTCTCGACCGTCGAGGGCGCGGCGGGAGCGAGCGAGGCCGCGATCCGTAGCGGCTTCGACATCGAGGTCGCGAAGCGACTTGCCTCCGACCTCGGTTTCGACTTGGACTTCCGCCCCTTCGACTGGTCGGACCTGGCCGCCTCGATGGCCGCGGACGACTTCGACCTCGCGATGAGCGGCGTCACCTGGCGGCCCGGTCGGGCCGCCATTGGGTGGATGAGCCGGGCGGTCGCGGCGGGCGGTCCCTGCGTGGTCAGCGCGGCGAACTCCCCCGAGCTGCCGCGCCGCGTGGCCGTCAATCGCGGCGGCATCCTGGAGCGCTGGACGCGGGAGCGCTTTGGAGGCGGCAGCGAAATCACCGCCGTCGACGACAACCTCTCGCTGCCCGGCCGCCTGGAACGGGACGAGGTGGACGCCTTCGTCACCGATTCGTTCGAGGTCGAGCACTTCGGCCGCGACGGGTGGCGGCGGCGCTGCGAACCGCCGCTCGACCGCAAGGTGTTCTGGGTGGCCCCCGAACGGGCGGACGAACTCGGGCCCGCGGTCGACCGCTGGATTCAGCGCAACGAGCGGTGGCTCGAAGCCCGCCGCGAAGAGTGGTTCGGCGGCGGCCAGCCCCGCGACGAACTGGACCACCTGCTCGACCTGACGGCTCGCCGGCTCGCCTTCATGCCGCCGGTCGCCTCGTGGAAGTCGGCGCGGGGCGTGCCGATCGAGGACCTGGAACGGGAACGCGTGGTCCTGGAGACGGCGGAACGGAACGCCGCCCGCTTCGGGCTCGCTCCGCAGCCGGTGCGCGACTGGTTCGCGCTTCAGATCGACCTGGCCAAGGCGGTGCAGCGCCGGACACCGGCGTCTGCGCCGAGTCAGGAGCTGGAGGAGATCCGCCCGGCCCTGATCCGATTGGGCGAGCGCCAGGTGCGCTCGCTACGGGCGCTGACGGCCCGCGCCGTCGAAGCCCCGTCGCCTACGAAGCTCCGGGTGCTGCGGCCCTACTTGACGGAGGGCGAAACCGTGCGCGTGCATAGTGCCCTCGTCGAAGTCCTGCGTGCCTTGGGTGCCGGGGTGTAGCGTTTGACGACACCCGACACTTGTGGCTAGCCTCGGTCGATGAAGGAGGTCGTCTACAGTCGCAGCGCTGTGCGGAAGTTCCGTCGGATGCCACGCAACTACTCCAGCCGGGTACGGGAGAAGATCCTGGCTTACGCCGAGGACCCGGAATCACAGGCCAACAACGTCGTGCGACTTCAGGGTGCGGGCGGCCTGCTCCGACTCCGCGTTGGCGACTGGCGGGTCATCATGCGGGCGGGCGACCGCATAGAGGTCCTTCACATCGCCAGCCGCGGCAGGGCTTACCGGGGAGACTCATGACCGACACAGTTACGATTCCGAGAGCGGAGTACCGACGCCTGTGCGCGGCTGAAGAAGACCTGTCCGACATCCACGCCGCGCTCGCGGTACAGGCTCGGATTGACGCCGGAACTGAGGAATTCGTGCCCGAGAGGGTCGCCTCTCGCTTGATGGACGGGGAACCGCCGCTACGGGTCTGGCGCGAGTACCGCGGCCTTACGCAGGCGGCCCTGTCGCGTGCCGCCGGAGTCAGCCGCGTCCAGATCGTGGAGATCGAGGCAGGCCGCCGAACGGGCTCCGTGTTGACGCTTCGCCGACTGGCCGACGCCCTTCGCGTGGACCTGGACGACATTGTTCCCGGCTGAGTCCGCGACATGGTTGGCCAAGGCCCGCGAGCGGGCCCTCGCGAAACGTATGCTGAGTAGCTCGGGACGCGATGCTCCTCTGCAGAAACAAGACGCTCAGCGTGCTTGAGCCTCCAAGAGGCTGCTAACCGGTGAATACGCATCTTTCAGCGCGACTGGCGAGCTACTGCCAGAAGTTGTGGATCCGATGATGTAGATCAGGCGGCGTATCCTCC
>JAPOXA010000076.1 GCA_026707325.1 Acidobacteriota bacterium
CCTCCTCAAGTCAAATCCTATGCCGCCGCAACTCCCTTTTTCAGCAAGCCCCTAGAGTCTCGCGTCGGAGGCTTGCCGTCCGCAGGCGAATCGCCTCTTCGAGCGTCGCTAGCGCCGGCACGCGCTCCTCAGCGCGTTCGGTCTCCGGCAACGGAGGCAGCCAAACTCGGGGCCGCGCGACCCCGAGGTCGCCGTGCTGAACATTGACCAGCCAAGGCCCCTGCTCAAGATCCGGCGGCAAGCACCACCCCCCATCGATCGTTCTCGACAGCTCTCGACTCCCATGATCGGGGCTCCACAACGGCCGTGCTTCGGCGTCCAACTCAATCGACGTTTCCCGTTGGCCCGCTTCGCGCACGCAGGCAAGCGATCCGGACTCGTCCCAATCGATGCGAAGGCCGAACCGCTTGATCCGCACATGGGGCGCGCTCTCCACCCCATTGCAGGCAATCCGCAGGCGGACTTCCGCCCCGAGATCGCTCGACGATTCAAGCAGCAGGCGGATCGACTCCTGCAGGAACGCCAGGGGCAGTTCGTGTAGTCCGCCCGCGTCGCGCATTCTCTCCACCAGAGAGGCGGCGCCGCCGGTATCGAGAGGCAGGTCCTCCGCCTCGAGTGAGCCCATGACATCGAACGCCGTTCCACCACGCGCCGCCGTCGCGATCGCCCGTACCGCACTTAACTCGTCAACGCCGATCGCTTCGTGACTCTGTATCCCGGCGCCGTCGCTGCGTACGAATCGACCATGGCTCGTGGCAACCGGCAGGTCGAGCCGAACGTCCCCACCGCCAGACGGGAAGCGGAGCAGGACGGCCAACGACGACAGGCGTCGAGCGTTCGATACGACGAGAGTCCGATCGGGAGAGTGCTCCACCCGCGCGTCCTGCTCGCCCGGCAGGCCGATCTCGGCACCGCCCAGCCCGTCGAGCAACGTCTCGACCTCCCGATCGCCGGGCAGGGGGCGAGACGAAACGGCGGCCGCCTTCGGCACGACGGCGACGCGGCCGCGGTACTCCAGCACGCCGGCCACGACATGCCGGACGTCGAACAAGCCGAAATGGTCGGGAGACCACTCGGTCCACGCCGCACCCTTGCCCGCGGCTCTGACCTGAGCATCCGCCCAGCGAATCTCTGTTGGCGGCCCGCTCGCCGGATAGCGCCGAAGTCGGGGCCAGCCGTGATGGACGGCAGCGGCATCGGGGGTAGTCGAAGGAAACACGCTACCGTCGAGCTGGTAGCGAACGGTCTCATCCTTCTCCTGCCCGGTCCGAACGACGCAGCGTTCGTCGTCGATGACGATGCCGGCCGACCCGCCGACGATGAAGACCTCCCGTCCGATCTCCTCGACTTCGCCTGCGGCTTCACACACACCCGCATCCATGATCCTTACGTCAGCGCCCAGTGGGACAGCCACCGCGACCCGCTCGTAGCGGGTGCGCAGACTTCCTTCGCCGACCAGTCGAAAGCGCGAACCGTCTCCGCGGCGGTCGGCGAACACCCAAGGCAATTCGGAGAGGCTGTCCGACTTCGGCAGATGCACGGCGCACACGCCCTTGCTCGACCTCGACTCGATTCGCAAGGCGCCGGCCGCGGCTTCGCCACGCTGCGCGGCCCGGCCTCCGGGCCGCGCGGTCTCGATCAGATACTCGTCGCCCGCGGCGCCTCGCCGAGTCGCCAGAGCAAGATACGTCGACCTTCCCATCGCGTCGGCCACGAACAGTTCGCATCGACCCGGAGAACCAGGTTCGTTCGGTGTTGGCGATCCATGCAAGAGCCCCGCGGCGACTGCCCCGGGCAGTTCCAGCGCGCCGACGAGACGCCACGAGCCCGAGGCAAGCCGCACCAGCTCTCGTACCAAACGAAAACCCGTTCGAGTGCCCGAAGCCTGTTTCGCGGCGTCAACAACCAGCCCGCGAAGGAGGGACTCGGCTACTTCATCATCAAGCGCCATCGGCAGCGCGTCGCGCCAGGCCGCGTCCGTCTCATCCAGGTGAGCCACGGGGTCGGAGAGGCCCTTCACCTGCGCCCGGCGCTTCCAAACGACGTCGACGAGTTGGCCGGTGACCTCGAAGACGACCCGTTGGCGAAACGACGCCGGCAGCCGGTGACCAGCCGCTTGGGCGAGCCGAGTGGGACCAAACCCGACTGACCGGTAGGCATCGAACTGATGGAGCAACTCCCGGAAGTACTGACCCAAACGGTTGCCGTTCGAACGGATCATCCGCAGCGGCAAGCCCCCCTCGCAAGCGAGGGTCACCAGGAACATCCGGCGGGCGCTGCCACCCCGAATCAGCTCCCGCTCCCAGTACCTCAGTCCATTCTCCACGCTACGGTGGATTCTCTGTGGGTTGGAGAAGTCCAGTCCGACGCTGGCGAGAACGCCCTCCCACTTCCATGGCCCCCCTTCGTGGTGACGGCGCCACCACTCCGCCGCGTAGAGACAGAACAGCGCGTCGAACCCCGCCCGAATGTCGCCGTCGGCCGTTGATTCACGCATCAGTGAACCCAACCGCCGGAACTCCTCGCCGGTCGTACGGTAGGCACAGAGTGGCCGCGAGTCAGGCCGCCGGATCCCCCGCGCTCGCACGAACTCCTCCCGGAAGGAAGCCAAGTCGCTCGCCTTCGAACCCTCGCTCACTCGGGGCGCTTCCACCCGCCGACCATCAGTTAGTGCCAATGGCCGGAGACTAGCGCTACAAAGCCCCAGAAGGGGCTAAGCCGGCGAATCTCTTGGCCCCAGCGCCGATCCGAGGCCGTCGGACGAAGGCGCATCCCGCCCGGGCCCGATGTCGATCAGTCGACGCTCGCGACGCGGACGCCGCCGGAGCCCGTGTCGAGGACGACGCTCGCATCGCCGTCCCCGGCGATGAAGCGCATCTCGCCCCGCGACTTGTGCAGCGTCTTCGCGATCGGCACGTCGACATCGATGCCGCCACTGCCGTTGTCGATGTCGAAGCGGGCCGACAGATCGTCCGGGACCAGCATGACGATGCTGCCGGAGCCGGTGTCGATCTCGAACCTGCCGTCGCCCATTCGCTCCAGGGCCAGGTGCACTCTGCCGCTGCCCGTGTCGATCACTGCGGCATCGGCGCCCGCGGACTCGACCCGCACGCTGCCGCTCCCGGTGTCGATCGTGAGCCTCCTGGTTTCCACGCCGTCCACGGTCACTCCGCCACTGCCGGTGTCGATCTCAACCGACTCAGCCGACACCTCGGAGACCGCCACGGAGCCGCTGCCCGTGTCGATCGACAGCGCGGCGCCCTCGAAGCCGTCCAGGCTGGCCCCGCCGCTGCCCGTGTCCATGACCAGCCGGCCGCGAACGTCCTCCACGGTCAGCCCGCCACTGCCCACGTCGAGCTCGACCTGGCCGTCCAGTCCGGCCGCCTCCATCACTCCGGCCTTCACGTCGATCTCCAGGTCGGCAACGAGGTCCCGGACTTCCACGTCGCCGGCCCCGTGCTCGAGCGTGAGCGACGCCCCCTCAGGCACGCGGATCGTGAGGTCGGCCCAGACCTCCATCCCGCTGCCGCTCCTCTGGACCCGGATCCGACGACCCGAGACGGCCCGCAGGATCTCCCCCAGCAGGCTGCTGGACCGACCCTCGCGGAACCAGAGCTGGGCCCGCCGGCGGCTGAACTCCGGATACACGAAGCGACGCTCGTCGTCGACCGGGAAGACGACATCCAGCCGGGCGCGTGAGCCGCGCTCCCGCTCGATGTCGATGTTCCGTCGCACACCGTCGGCGCCACGCACGGAGACGTCGACTTCGAACTCGTCGCCGGTTGCCTGCCCGATAGTCACCTCGCCGATCAGGTTCGTGACTTCCAGGGAACGTGCGTCGAAGCGGTGGCTTTCGTCGAACTCGGCGAAAGCCGGCGCCGAAAGTACGGTCGCCGCGACCAGCGTGGCAACCGCCAGGCCGCAACGAGCGCCTGGCGCGTCGGAATCCGGAGCGGGGATCGAAGGCTGGTTGGTCATCGCGCTCTCCCTCGTTCGGGGCAGGGCTTCCGTCGCGGCCGGGAAGGACCGGGATCTGCCGCCCTTACCGCCATACAACGCAGGCAGGAGGCGGTGAGTTTCACCGCCGCCTGCTGCTAGGGTTCGCCGCAACGGGAAGCGTCGACTGAGGGGCGTTCGGCACCGATGGCCAGCTACAACATGAACCAGGTCCGCACCGGACTCAAGGTGCTCGAAAGCGGCGAGCCGAACGTGATCATCTCGTGCGACTTCATCAAGCCTGGCAAGGGCCAGGCGTTCACGCGGGTCAAGATGCGCAACCTTCTGAGCGGACGGGTCAACGAGAAGACGTACAAGCCGGGCGACCTGCTCGAAGGCGCCGACGTCATCGAGACCTCGATGCAGTACCTCTACGCCGACGGCGAGCACTGGTTCTTCATGAACCCCGACACCTACGACCAGGTCGAGGCCGACGCCGCGGCCCTCGGCGGCGCGGAGCAGTGGATCAAGGAAGAAGACGTCTGCAACGTGACGCTCTGGAACGGTCATCCGATCCTGGTCGCGGCGCCGAACTTCGTGATCCGGGAGATCGTCGAGACCGACCCCGGCCTCAAGGGCGACACCTCCAGCGGCGGCAACAAGCCGGCCAAGCTCGAGACCGGCGCGGTGGTCAAGGTGCCGCTCTTCATCCAGACCGGCGAGTCGATCCGGGTCGATACCCGCACCGGCGAGTATGTTTCCCGCGCCAAGGCCTGACCCGGGGCGGTGGAGGGCGACGCCGCGGACTGGCGGCCCACGGCCGGGCCCATCGCCCTGCAACGCCGCGCGGCCATGCTCGCCAGACTGCGCGCCTTCTTCGGCGAGCGGGAGGTGCTGGAGGTGGAAACCCCCCTGCTGTCCGCCGAGACCACCCTCGACCCGCACCTGGAACCCCTGAGCTCCCGGGTGGATGCGCCGGGGATCGACGGCCGGCGGATGTACCTCCAGACCTCGCCGGAACTGGCTATGAAACGGCTGCTGGCCGCGGGTTCCGGTTCGATCTACCAGGTATGCAAGGCGTTCCGCGGCGGCGAGCGCGGCCGCTGGCACAACCCGGAGTTCACGATTCTCGAGTGGTACCGGGTGGGATGGGACGTACACCGGCTGATGAGGGAAGTCGCGGCCCTGATCGAGACCCTGCTCGCCGGTTCGCGCCGCCTGGAACCGGCGACCTATGTCGGCTACGCCGATCTCATGCGCCGGCACGCCGGGATCGATCCTCACGAAGCCTCGATCCGGGCCCTGCGACGGGCCGTGGCGGACGGCCCTTCACCGATCGACACCAGCGGCCTCGACCGGGACGACCTGCTCTCCCGGCTGTTCGGCGAACGGGTCGAGCCTCGGTTCGCGCCCGACCGCGTCACGGTCGTCTTCGACTATCCCGACTCCCAGGCCGCAATGGCGCAGTTGAACGCCTCCGACCCCCGCACCGCCGAACGCTTCGAGGCCTACGTCGGGGATATCGAACTCGCCAACGGCTACGGCGAACTCCGCGATCCGACCGAACAGCGGCAGCGCCTCGAACACGACCTGGCGAGCCGTCGCAGAACCGGCCGCCCGCTGCCGCCTGTTCCGTCCCGGTTCCTGGCAGCGCTGGAGTCGGGGCTCCCGCCCTGCGCGGGAGTCGCCCTCGGCTTCGACCGGCTGCTCGGTCTCGAACTTGGAGCAGGGGGCATCGACGAAGTCATCTCCTTCCCGATCGAGCGAGGCTGACTGCGGCGGGGCCGGGCGGCACGACTTCGAGGAGTTCGACGGCGGGGCGGCCGTCGCAGAAGATCGTGGCGAGACGGCCATGGACGCGCGACCCCCTGCAGTCCACCTGGTCGCCGAGGCCGAAATGGCGCCGCATCTCGGCATCCGGCTCGATCTCGAGCAGACAGTGGGTGCTGATCCGACGCAAGCGGCTGTGGCGAATCAGCACATGGCCGAGCGGAGTCGTCTCGCTGAGGATCTCGCGCCGGGCTGCCGCCCTCGTGAACCGGAAGTCGATCAGCACGATCCCGAACAGCACCACCCCGGCGGTCCCCCCAGCCGCCGCGTCGCCATCGCCCTCATCGCCGCCGCCGGCGCACCGCAGGAGGATCTTCCGCGCGTAGCGGCCGTCGCGTGCGAACCGCTCCAGAACCTCGACGTCGACGGCGCCGCCGTGGTGTGCCTCGAGAGTCACCGTCATGTGGCTCTCGTGTGCCAGGAGACGACGCTGGGGCTGGGGCACGGCGCCCTCGGGCACCACGGCGGCCGCGGGTGCGGCGCTGCCGAAGAGGTCGTACAGATCCGCGATGTCGTGCGCCTGCGCCAGCACTTCCTTCACGGCGGCGGACTCTACCGGGACTCGAGTAAACCGGAACGTTCAACCTCCGGCTGGAGTACCGAGCGGCGCCAGCCTTCGGTCTCCGCCGGCCAAACCCACGTACCCCGCTCGAGACTCCGCGCCGCCCACGCCTCGAGAGCCCTCCGGGGCACGAGGAACTCGGCCGGAACGTCGACATCGGCGGCGACTCGCGCAACCAGTTTCCGCAGTCCCTCCGAGAGACGGCTCGACGATCGCCTGCCGGAGCGTTCCACACGGCCGGGGAGCCGATCCTCCGGCAGCGAGCGGGCGCTTCGCACCAGCTCCAGCAGCTTGGGCCCGTACCGCCGCGCCTGGCGCGGCCCCAGGCTCTTCACCGGGGCCAGATCCTCCGACGTGCGCGGCAGCCGTCGTGCCAGGTCGCCGAGGGTCTCGTCCTTCAGCACGAAGCCCCGGGGCACGTCCCGCCGGCGGGCACGGTCCTCTCGCCACGCGCACACGGCCTGGAGCGCGGCCAGTTGACGCCTGGACATTCCCGGTCGCCGCAGCCGACTGTAGGACCAGGCCGGGTCCAGACGCGCCTCGGCGTTCTTCAACAGGCGGTCGAACTCCTCCTCGGCCCAGCCTTCCCGGCCGAGCTCACGGAGCCGCGCCACCAACCCTTCGTGGGCAGGCATGAGGTAGGCCACATCGAGACCGGCGTATCGCACCTGTGCGTCGCTGAGCGGGCGCCGCAGCCAGTTCGACCGCTGCACGCCCTTCTCCAACTCGACATCGAAGAGCCGCGAAACCAGACGGACGTAGCCCAGCGAACCTCCCAGTCCGCACAGCGTGGCCGCGATCTGACAGTCGAACACGGGTTCGGGAGCGTGGCCCACAGCCTGATGGAGGATCTCCAGATCCTCGCTCGGCGAATGAAACACCTTCGTCACCTCTCGTGCCTGGACGACGGCAGCCAGCGGCGCCCGATCCCTGATCGAGACCATGTCGACCAGGTAGCAGCCCTCCGAATCCGCCACCTGAATCAGGCCAAGCCGGGCGAAGAACGTCCGCTCCCGCACGAACTCGGTGTCCAGGCCAACGGCGGGCTCGCGCAGCCAGCGTTCGGCGAGATCCGCCAGTCGCTCGTCGCGGTCCACGACCTCGGGGGTCGGCGGCGGAGGAAGTGTCATCTAACGGAGAGGCGGGCGACCGGAACGAGGCGGTTTCGCTGGATAGTAGCGCCAGACCCGGAGAGCCTTGGGCGTGGGATGATCCCCGGCGTACAATCGGTTCGTCCCGACGAGAGAACCGGACGACGAGCAATGGCCAACAAATCCGTACCACTCGTCATCCTGGGAGGCAGCGACCGCAAGCCCGCCTACATGCCCCCGGGAGGACGTTCGAAACACCCCCTCGCCGGCATCAAGGGCGTGGACGTGAAGATCGGCGGCAGGCCGCTGATCGAACTCGTCATCGAGCGGATTCGCCAGACCGACGCCTTCGATCCGATCTACGTCGCCGGACCCGGTCACGCCTACCGCTCACTGCCCGACGGGATCTCCGTCGATACCGACGGCGGTTTCGGCCGCAACATCCAGGTCGGGGTCGAGACGGCCCGCCGGCAGCACGGCGACGGACCGCTGGCGATCGTCACCTGCGACATCGTTCCCGATCCCGCCGAGATGAAGACGGTAGTCCGCGATTTCTGGAATCACAGCCCCCTGGACTTCTTCTTCCCCATGATCAGGGCTCCGCGGGACCCCGCACGACTCGGCGAATCCGGATGGAAGCCCCAATACCACGTCCAGCCCGAAGAGGCTTCCGAGCCCGTCCCGGTGCTGCCCGGTCACCTGGCCATGTTCGACTCCGCGGCGCTCCGCTGGAAGTTCATCTACCGCTTGATGGATCTCGGCTACCGGACACGCAATCGCCCCATCCAGTACCGGAACGCCTACATGGCGCGGCGCCTGCTGTGGATCATGCTGGTTCAGGACTTCATCCACCTCCTGAATCTCCGGCTGCCGACCTTTACCTGGGACACGCTGCTGTCGGGCACGCGCGCGGCGCGGCGCCTCAAGGAGAAGGTCATCCATCAGTCCGAACTGGAACTGGCTCTGCGCCGCATGTTCATCAAACGACGCCACCGGCGCAGGCATCCCGACCGCAAGGTCCGGATGCCGGTCGTCGACGCGATGTCCCTGGCCCGCGACATCGATACCCAGGAGGAGGCGCTGGCCTTTGGGGCCGTCTCGGCATGACCGGCGCCGGACGACGCCTCCTGCTCGCCACGACCTTGGCGGCCGCGATCTGTGCACCGCTGCCCGGCGCCGAGCCGCACTTCGTGCTGCTCTCGGTCGACACCCTGCGCGCGGACGCGCTCGGGACCTACGGCGCCAAGAGCGCGAAGACGCCCACGATCGACGCGCTGGCCACGGCGGGCGTGCTCTTCGAGGACGCCCAGACCACGATCGGCAAGACGGGTCCCGCCTTCGCATCGATGTTCACCTCGCTCTACCCGCCGACTCACGGGGCGCGGCGAAACGCCCAGCGGATGCGCGGCGACATTCCGGTTCTCGCCGAGATTCTGGGCGAAGCGGGCTACGAATCGGCCGCCTTCATCTCGAACTGGACGTTGCGGGCCGACCTGGTCGGCCTGAACCGTGGCTTCGACCACTACGACGAGGAGTTCAACCAGGCCCGCAACGCCGTCGGCGTGATGGAGCGCCACGCCGACGATGTCGCCAAGGCGGCCGAGCGATGGCTGCGCCTGCGCGCGGGCGACGAGGAGAGGAACCGGCGGCCCCTGTTCCTCTGGGTCCACTTCTCGGACCCGCACGATCCGTACCTGGAACGAACCGGTTTCACGCCCCCCAGGCCACCGCAGGACCAGCGCACCGGCGGCTGGCAGAGGCGCTGGCGCTACCAGTCGGAGGTCAACTACGTCGACCACTGGCTCGGCCGGCTGTCCGAGGCGATCGAGGAGTTCCTGCCGGGTCCCCGCTACACCGTGTTCGTGAGCGATCACGGGGAAAGCATGGGCGAGCACGGCTACTGGGGGCACGGCAAGAACGTCCACTGGCCCAACGCGCGCATACCGATGATCCTCACCGGCCCGGGGATTCCAGAAGGCCGGCGGGTCGAGGCCGCGGTCGGCGTGATCGACGTGCTGCCCACCGTCCTCGACCTGTTCGAACTGGAGCACCCCGCGGGCGTCGAGGGCCGAAGCCTCGTGCCCATCGGCGACGAACCCGAAGGCGGGGCGCGGCCCCGCTACGTCATCGGCGACAAACACAGCGCCCTGTTCGCCAGGTCGCGCCGCAGCGCGCCCTACGAGAACCCCCTGCAGATCAGCATGGAACTGGAGGGCGCCAAGGTCCTCCACGACTTCTCGAAGAGCAGGACGGTGTACTTCGACCTGACCGTCGACCCTCATGAGGAGCGGCCGCTGCCCGCGCCGCCGGTCGACATGGTGCCGCCGCTCGGACGCCGCCTGGTGAACTGGTACCGGGATCTTCCGAAGTACGAGGCGAAGAGCGGAACCGTCCTCAGCGAGGAGGACATCCGCCAGCTGAAGAGCCTCGGCTACATCGACTAGCTCGGCTACTGGCCGGCGCTGACGAGCACGACGCAGTCGGCAAGCAACCGCGTCGCCGTCTCGATCTCGTCGAGACCAGGCAGCGTCGGCGCGATGCGAATGTTCCGGTCCCGCGGATCGACGCCGTACGGGAAGGTGGCGCCCGCGGGCGTCAGCTTGACCCCAGCCCGGCCGGCCATCTCGACCACCGCGCGCGCGCAGCCAGGCGCCGTGTCCAGGCTCACGAAGTAGCCGCCCCGGGGCCGGCTCCAGGTCGCGACGCCCAGTTCTTCCAGGGAGCCCAGCCCTTCCAGCGATTCGTCGAGAACGCGCAGCACGGCCTCGAACTTCGGCCGGATCAGCTCCGCGTGTCCTCGCATGTGCTCCCGGACCCTTGCGACGTTGCCGTCGAAGAAGCGGGCATGAGCAAGCTGGTTCAGCTTGTTCGGGCCGATCGTCTGGATCGAGCGGAAGCCACGGATCCAGTCACCGTTCCCGGGACTAGCCGCAACGGCCGCCAGACCGGCGCCGCCGAACGTGACCTTCGAGAACGAGGTGAATATGAACGGACGGTCCTCGTGGCCGTGAACGACGCAGCGGTCGTACAGGTTGGCCAGTCGATCCGGCTCGCCCTCCAAGGCGTGCAAGGCGTAGGCGTCGTCCCAGATCACCCGAAAGTCCGGCGCCGCCGTCTTCATCGCGGCGATCGCCTCGACCACGTCGTCGGAGTAGGTGACGCCGGTCGGATTGCTGTAGCGGGGCACGCAGAACATCCCCTTGACGTTCCGGTCCTCGCCGGCGAGGCGCGCGACCTCGTCGAGGTCCGGGCCCTCGTCACCCATCCCGATCGGCAGCATCTCGATGCCGTAGCGCTCCAGCAGGGCGAAGTGACGGTCGTAGCCGGGACAGGGACAGAGGAACTTCACCGGCGTCGAGCGTCTCGGGCCGCCCCAGGGATCGCCGCCCCGCACACCGACCAGCATCGCCTGCACGACCAGGTCGTGCATCCACTGCAGACTCGCGTTGCCGCCGACGAAGACCAGGTCCGGATCGACCTCGAGGATCTCGGCGAACATCGCCCGCATCTCCGGCAGGCCGCGCGGATCGCCGCCGTAGTTGCGGCAATCCGTGCCGTCGTCGGCCGGGCTGTCCTCCCGTTCGACCGCGGCCAGGAGCCCATGGGACCGGGCGAGCTGCTCCGGCGACGGCTTGCCGCGGGTCATATCGAGGCTGAGACCTGCCGCGCGGGCAGTGTCGTACCGCCCACGCGCCGCTTCGACAATCGCCGGATCGATCGCCGGCACGTCCCTACTCTCCGGCGGCCGCCGACGCGGCGCCGTTGTAGACGATGCGGTAGATCACGCCTCGCTGGTCGTCCGACACCAGGAGCGACCCGTCGGCCCGCTCCATCACGTCGACCGGCCGGCCCCACGAGTCTTCGCCCTGCAGCCAGCCGGTGGCGAACTCCTCGTACTCGGTGGCCCTGCCGTCCCCGTCGACGTGAACCACCATGACCCGGTAGCCGATCTTGTTGCTGCGGTTCCAGGAACCGTGCTCGGCGATGAAGATCTGCCCCCGGTAGCGCTCAGGGAAGGCATCGCCCCGGTAGAAGCGCATGCCGATCGCGCCTACGTGCGGCCCGAGATCGATGGCCGGCGGAACGAACTCGGCGCAGGACTTCCCTTCGCCGAACTCCGGGTCGGCGATGTCCTGGCCGTGGCAGTACGGGTAGCCGAAGTGCTGACCGTCCTCGGTCAGCACGTTCAACTCGTCGGGCGGAACGTCGTCGCCCATCATGTCCCGACCGTTGTCGGTGAACCAGAGGTGCCCGGTACCGGGATGCCAGTCGAACCCGACCGTGTTCCGCACGCCGCGCGCCACGACCTCGTAGGCTCCGTCGTCGTCGAGGCGCAGGATGGTGGCGAAGGGATCGCCCTCGTCGCAGATGTTGCACGGCGCGCCTACCGGCACGTACAGGCGTCCGTCGGGGCCGAAGCGGATGAACTTCCAGCCGTGATGCCTCCGGTCCGGCAGGTCGGCGGTGACCACGACCGGCTTCGGCGGCGAGTCGAGGCGGTTGTCGATGTCGTCCAAGCGCAGGACCCGGTTGATCTCGGCAACGTACAGGTCGCCGCCGTGGAAGGCGACGCCGTTCGGCCGGTTCAGGCCCGAGGCGATCTCGTAGCGTCGGTCCGCCCTGCCGTCGCCGTCGTCGTCCAGAACTGCGTAGACGGAGTCGCTCTGTCGGAGCCCGCCTGTGCCGACGAAAACGGTACCCGAGGGGCTCTGGGCCAGAGACCGTGCAAGGTCGATCCCCGAGGCGAACACGGCCACGTCGAATCCAGCCGGGAGTTCGATCGCGTCCAGCCGGACCTCCGCGTCCTCGGCTGCCCAAGCGGTCCCCACGACCAGGGCAAGGGTCATGAAGAAAGCAACGAAGTGGAGGATCGCGTCACGTGAAGAAAGCCGGCGGAGTGGTACGGGAGTCGGGGAGCGGACCATGCTGTAACTCCTGAGTTGAGTGAGCTGTGCCTCCCGGAACACCGTGCCGGGAGCCTGGAAGCGACGTGAGTCTGGTCGAGAGTATCGCTACGGCCGGCAACTGTCCGGGAGCGTCTCGGCGCTCGTGATCGGTGCCGTCGGGCGCCCGGGCGCGATTCGGTACTCCCTGACGTCACCCGCCGTCGTGTCCGCCACGCTGATCGCGTAACCCAGATCCGTCGCGACGGCACCGTACACCCAGTAGTGGCGGCGGCCCGCCGGCCCCCAGTGGACCAACACGACGCGCTAGCCGATCTCTTGGCTGCAAAGCCCGCGCCGCCTACCCAACAGGTTGCCGGTGACGGGCGTTCGGTCCAGCGGTACGTTGACCCGCTACGGGGACGCAACGGTGCGCCTCGGATGAGGGGGTGTCTTACTTCCAGCCCTACGTCGGGCGAGGTCGCGGGCCGTAGCGGGCCAAGCCCCAGCGTAGCAACCCCCACTCCCCTGTGTTAAAATCCATGCCGTCTTACTTCCAGTCTACGGTCGGGTCGTCGCGGAGGAGCCGCCGGCGGCGGGCTGTAGCAGCCACACAGAGGAGGCTACAAATTGAGGGAATGTCTACGAGGCGCGTTGCTGGTCGTCTTGGTCGCGGTGACTGCTACTGCTGCGGTGGTAGCCCAGGACGATGACCACGCGTTACGGCTTTGGCTGATCGACCGCATCGAACAGGCCTACGCCGACAACGATGCCGAGACTCTGCGCCGGATGGCCGCCGCCGCCGCCACCCGCCACGCCCTCGTACCCGCCGAACGCCCACGTTCAGCCTTTGCCGGGAGGACTCTGTGCGGCCGCTTGGGAGCAAGTAGCAAAATGTGTGATCGAGCAAGAACTTCTGTGCGCCTTGGCCGATGAGAACGAGGAACACAACGAGGTTGACGACGCTTGCGACGCAAAACGAACCTACTGCGCCGGACTAGCCATAAACGCCACGATCGTTTGCGCCAGCAACTGACGGCTTGCCGGTCGGCCCCGGAGTTCACGCTGCCGCTTCTGGTCACGCTACTTTCGGGCCGGAGTTGCTTCGGTTTCGTGGACAGTCTACGTCTAGGGAACCAGGAAGCTCCTCAGTAGGTCTTCTCGAAGTTGGCGGGTGAGCGGCGTCCGATGCGGGAGTGTCGGCGATGGGGGTTGTGACAGCAGCCCTCGATGTAGCGGAGAGCTCTCTCTTGGCGTGCCCGCGGTCGCGGAAGGACGTGCTTCGCGTTCGAGGCTGGCGAAGAAGCTCTCATGGCGGACTCTCCTTTGGGTGGTGTCCTGGCAGCCAGAGCCTACGGGACGAACGGCGACGGCGTGCAGGCCCTCGAGAACGCCCTGCTGTCGGTGATCGCGGGCGCCGGTTCACCCGCCTCGTTGCGATACGCGCTCTTCTCACCGGTCAGGGTGTCCCTTACCCGGATCGAGAAGCCAAGGTCCGTCGTCGAGGCGCCGTAGACCCAGATGTGGCCGTTCGTCTTGCAGCCGTCCAGGACCTTGATCAGGATCTCCCAGTTGGACGGATCCAGGAACCAGAACATGCCGGAATCGGGCGTACCGTGTTCGGCCACGAACGCGGGGCTCGGCTCGCCGCCTGCCGTCCACCACTCGGCCTTCACTTCGTAGCGACCGTCGCGCACACACAGTGTTTCGCTCCCGGGTTCGCACGGACCGTCGTTCCCAGGCGGCTCCGGTTCCGAATCCGGCGGAGGATCGGGCTCCGGCGATGGCGGCTCCGGATCGGCCGCCGATGCATGGGTGATGCGGTAGATGACGCCCAACCGATCGTCCGATACCAGTAGTGAGCCGTCGTCGCGCACCATCACGTCCACCGGCCGCCCCCACGCGGTTCCGCCCTGAAGCCACCCGGTCGCGAACTCTTCATAGGCTGTCGGCCTCCCGCTCGCCCCGAGACGCACCAGCATCACCCGGTAGCCGATCGGAACGGTACGGTTCCACGACCCGTGCTCGGCGATGAAGATCTGGCCGCGGTAGCGCTCCGGGAAGGCAGTGCCTGTGTAGAAGCGCATACCCAGGGCTGCCACATGCGGGCCAAGCGCCTGGACTGGCGGCCTGAACTCCGAGCAGGAGCGTCGGTCGCCGAACTCGGGGTCGGCGATGCTGCGGCCGTGGCAGTACGGATAGCCGAAATGCTGGCCGGTCGACGTCAGAACATTCAACTCGTCAGGAGGACTGTTGTCTCCGAGCCAGTCCCGACCGTTGTCGGTGAACCACAATCGGCGCGTTGTCGGATGCCAGTCGAAACCGACCGTGTTTCGCACCCCGCGCGCAACAACTGAATAGCTGCCGTCGACAGCCATCCTCAGGATCGAGTTGTACGGATCAGGCTCATCGCAGATGTTGCATGGGGCACCGACCGGAACGTAGAGCCGGCCATCCGGCCCGAAGCGGATGAACTTCCAGCCGTGATGTTCATCCGTTGGGAGCCGATCGGTAACCACGAAAGCCGGCGGAGGCGAATCCAGGTGGTTTTCGATGTCGTCGTACCGGAGTATCCGGCTGATCTCGGCCACGTAGAGGCCTCCATTGCGGAAAGCGACCCCATTCGGTGAGTTCAGCCCTGTGGCCAATCGGTACGTTCGGTCTGCCTCACCGTCATCGTCCGAGTCGACGACCGCGTAGACCACGCCTTCGGGTCGGCTGCCGACGAAGACGGTGCCGGCCGGGCTCTGCGCAAGCGACCGGGCTCCCCGCACGTCGTCGGCGAAGACACTGATCGCAAACCCCTCCGGCAGCTTGATCTCGGACAAGCGCGACACCTGGGCGCGGGCGTCGCCGGATCCGACCGCCATGAGGCTCAGGATGACTGCCAGGCGAAGCCGGGAACCGACCGGGAAGCCGCTGGCCATCGAGGTCAACCTACCAGAGCATCACGGCAACGCCGGCCGCGATCACGGCCACCGTCGACACCTTGCGCATCGTGAGCGGCTCGGCGAAGAAGACGCGACCGAGCACCAGCGCCAGCGAGGAGCCGATGCCCCGCTTCACCGTCTCGACAAAGCCGACCCAGGCGTGCTGAAGCGCCAGCAACTGGAGTCCCTGCGCCGCCGCGCCGAGGACGACGGCGGTCAGCAACAGAGCCCAGGTCCGAGCCCGCGGGCGATCCCGGACGTGGCGAACCGATGCCGGCGCCTGCCTGAGGCCGCGAAAGGCGAGGACGGCCACGGACAGACCGACGCCAAGGTGCATCACCAGGCCATGGAAGGCCGCGTTCGATGCCTCGATAGCGAGCTTGTCGAGCGGCAAGGCAGACGCCCAGAGGAAGGCGACCAGGATCATCCACCAGGCACCGGCACCCAATGCCCACGGACGTTTCACTCCAGGACCCCGCTCGCCGAGTTGCAGCGCGAGCGCGCCGCCCACGACCATGGCGATGCCGAGCCAGTCACGGAAACCGGGCAGCTCGCCAAGCAACGGTATCGCCAGCAACGCCGTGAACACCGGCGTCAGGGACAGCAGCGGAATGACGGCGCTCAACCCAGAAAGCCGAACGGACCGCAGGAAGCCGTAGTTCGCTCCGAGGTTGCAGGCCACTGAAGCAAGGCCAGGCCACAGGTACGCCGCGCTCACACTGGCGGGCGGCTGCGCCGCAAGCCACACCCCGTAGAGGGGCACCGCTCCCAGCGCCAGGACCATGACCAGGAACGTGTCGCTCAGCCTGCCCGTGAGCTTCTTGCGCAGCAGGTCGAACACCGAGAAGCAAAGCGTCGCGCCGACGACCAGCACGATGCCGAGCAGCGAGACCATGCGTGGGGAGCAGTCTACTCAGGCGGCCGCCCCTCCGGCCGCCGGGACGACCGGAAGACTCGGAAAACGGACTTCGCCCATGCCCGATGTACAATCCCGCAGCCCGTGGCCGCGCCCGATTCACCTCCCGCCGACTCCTCGCCGGGATCGCCTGGCTCCCGCGGGCTGCTGGCCGGTCGCCGCGGCCTAGTCGTCGGCGTCGCGAACAAACGCTCCCTGGCCTGGGGCATCGCCCAACGCGCCCACCGCGAAGGCGCGGAACTCGCGTTCACGTTCCAGGGAGACGCCCTCGAGCGCCGGGTCCGGCCGCTTGCGGAGAGCATCGGATCGGCCATCGTCGAACCGCTCGACGTGACGGACGACGCTCAGATCGAAGCGGTCTTCGCCGGACTCGGCGAGCGCTGGGGGCGGCTGGACTTCCTCGTTCACTCCGTGGCGTTCGCCAACCGGGAGGATCTGCTCGGCCGCACGGTCGACACCTCGCGCGCCGGCTTCGCTACAGCCCTGGACACCAGTTGCTATTCGCTGATCGCTCTCGCCCGCGCCGCTGAACCGCTGATGACCGGCGGCGGCAGCATCATCGCGATGACCTACTACGGCGCCACCAAGGCCGTGCCGAACTACAACGTGATGGGCATCGCCAAGGCGGCGCTCGAGGCGTCCATCCGCTATCTGGCGGTCGACCTGGGACCGAAGAACATCCGCGTTCACGGCATCTCCGCCGGTCCGGTCAGAACTCTGGCCGCTTCCGGCGTCTCCGGGATGCGCGGCATGCTGAAGGTCATGCCGGAACGGGCCCCGCTCGGCCGCAACATCACGGTGGAGGACGTGGGCGCCACCGCCGCGTACCTGCTGTCCGACCTGAGCGCCGGAACCACCGGCGGCATCCACTTCGTGGACGCCGGGTTCAACATCACCGCGATGCGCCACCCGGACGCGGCGGGCGGTTAGCGCCCCTGTCGCGCAACCCTGTCCGCCCCGTTCCGTAAACCGGGGACAGGGGCAGGGCGGCCCGCTCCTCCTCGTGTGGACGTCGACTGACTACCTCCCCAGTGGACCGATACCGGCCGCTCAGCCCCTGTATCTGCGGCGCAGCGCCGGCCCGGAACTTGCAGTCGCTTTCCTCGCCCCATGGAGGATCGACGACCATGACGCAAGTCCGACGCCTTGAATCGCACGAACGTCACCTGATCCGGACGCTGGCCGCTACGGCACTGCTGACCATAGTCGCCGGCGCGACACCGTCACCGGCCGTCGCGCAGAAGGAACGCTTCGAAATCACCCCGTACTACGGACACAGCTTCCTCGGCGGCTTCGAGATCGACGACTACGAGTTCGGAAGGCTCGATCTGGAGATCGACGACGCGACGGTGGACGGCGTGGTCATCGGAATCCCGATCCGGCGGAACCTCCACCTCGAGCTGTTCCTCAACGAGCAGGAAACCGGCTTCGGGCTGAACGAGGGCCCCTTCCTCGGCGCCACGGACCTTGGTGGGATGGACGTGAACTACTACCAGGCCGGCGTCTCGTGGACCGCTTCAATGGGTCAGGTGCGGCCCTTCGCGTCGCTGAGCGCCGGTGTCACCCGCCTCGCGCCGAACAGCGACTTCCTGCCGGAATCCGAAAGCCACTTCTCCCTGGGTCTCGGCGGCGGCGTGAAGATCTTCTTCACGGACCACGTCGGCCTGCGGCTGGACGCGCGCCTGCTGGTGACGGACACCAGCGACGAGGACGGGTGCTGCTACGACTGCTGCTACGGAGCCGAACGCGACGACCTGGTCCAGGGCCTGGTCAGCGCGGGCCTGGTCTTCGCGTTCTAGGACGACGCTGATCAGGAAGTGCCCGCAAGCTCCGCCGAAGCGCGGCGCGCCGCCGCCGCCAGCAGCGCCCCGCCGACGAAGATCGCCTCTTCGGCAGGCGCGAAGTACGGCGTGTGGGCAAAGGCGACCGGGTCGCCGGGCAGCCGGGCGCCGACCCGGACGAAGCAGCCCGGGATTCGCTCCAGGTAGAAGGCGAAGTCCTCGCCGCCCATGTTCGCGGCCGGCAACGGCCTGATCGCATCCGCGCCGATCACCTGAACCGCGGCGTCCCTGGCCCAGCGGGCGGCGCGCTCGTCGTTCAGCACGGCCGGCGTTCCCTGGAGCATCCGTACGTCGGCCTCGAGCCGGCAGGCCGCGGCGACCGATTCCGCCACGTGCCGCACCTCGTCCGCCAGCAGCTTCCGGGTGGCCGGGTCGAGGGAGCGCATGGTGCCCTTGAGCACGGCACGGTCGGGGATCACGTTGTGCGCCGTGCCCGCCTCGACGGCGCCGACGGTGACCACCGCGGGCTGGTCGGGCGGCACGCGCCGGGAGACGACCGTCTGCAGGGCGGAAACGACCTGGGCCAGGCCCGTGATCGGATCGAGGCCCTGGTGGGGCCTTGCACCGTGCGCCCCCTTGCCCCGAAGCTCGACCTCGAAGCGGTCGGCGGCGGCGCCCACGGCGCCGGGCTGGATCATCGCCTGTCCGACCTCGAAGGTCAGGTCGACATGGGCGCCGAAGATCGCCCCGACCTCGTCCAGGACGCCGGTCGCCAGGACCGCCGCCGCGCCCTCGCCGCTCTCCTCCGCCGGCTGCAGCACGAGCAGAACGTCGCCTGCCGCCGGTTCGGCCTGGAGCAGGCGCGCCGCGGCGACCGCCCAGGAGGCATGGACGTCGTGGCCGCAGGCGTGCATCACGCCCTCGTTGCGGGACGCGAACGGCAAACCGGTGTCTTCCTGGATCGGCAGCGCGTCGATGTCGCCGCGCACCGCAACCAGCGGCGCCTTCCGGTCGCGGCCGGGTATCCGTCCGACCACACCGGTGCCGGCCACGCGGGCTACGCCCTCGACGCCGAGTTCGTCCAGCGTCCGCTGAAGACGGGCACACGTACGCTCCTCCTGGAGCGAAAGTTCGGGATCGGCGTGGAGCGCTCGCCGGAGAGCGACAAGCTCGGCAACCGCACCGGCGCCGTAGAGCCCGGAAACAGCCTCGGGAAGCCGGAGCGACGCGGACGGATGGCCGCTCATTCGGGCAGCGCGAAGGGCGGGAGGTGCGCGCCGCTCATGCCCACGCCGCAGCCGATGTGCGAGCCGATCGGCGAGCCGTCCGGTGCCCGTAGCGGCGCCGGCAGTTCGACCGAGGCCGGATCCTCGAGAAAGCGCGCAATCAGCCATCCGCCGTAGGTCCGGTGGGCCCGCTCCGCGGGCTCGTCCGTCCCGCCCGGGTTCTCCTCGAGCCACCGCCCGAGAGCCGACAGTGCCGACCTGGCCTCGGCCCGCACCTGGAACGATCCCGACCGCGCCGGCACGACCGGCCAGTCGAAGTTCGGCGGCGCGCTGACCGGGACGCCCGCCGCCAGCGCCATCAGCCGCCGCAGGGCGGCGAAGTCGATTGCCCTGCCGACTTCTCCGGCGAGGCCCGGCGACGAATCGGCGCGCCAGGTCACGGCCAGCACCCGATCGATCACGTCGCCAAGGGCCGGCTGCTCTATCGCCCGCGCGTGGTGGTCGACGAGCCGGGCCGCCCGCTCGCCATCGAAGACCATGGCGAAGGTCAGGTCAGCCGCCATCTCGGCCGCGCCCACCGGATCGAACGTCAGACCGGCACGGGACGGCAGATGCTCCCGGCCCCGGCTCCGGCCCGGGGGCGGCGGTGGAATGAGGTCGAGTATCCGCTGGGGCAGCGTCAACTCAGCCGGGTCGACCGTCTGGAGCAGAGCGTCGAGCGCGTCGAGCTGCATCGCCGGCGGCAGCAGGGCCACCGGCGTCTGGCCGTCTCCCCGCACGGCGTAGCTGTAGTCGACGCCGCCGACGATCTTCGCCGCCGCCTCGATCTGGTAGCGGTGCAGCAGGTAGAGAGGCGTCAGCACATCCTCCAGCTCCGACAGCGGCGCGCCGACGCGGATGCTCCGCTCGGAGAACCGCTCAAGCGCGGCCCGCCGCACGGAGAGAAGGCGGCGCAGTTCCTCCGCCGCGGAACGGCCGTTGTCCCAGAGGTGAGCCAGGGGATGGGCGCCCCCCACCGGCCGCGCGTCCTCGTCGCTGATGTAGTGGAGGCCGGCGTCGATCGTCCCCTGCAGGATGGCGTCGAGCTCCGCCGCCTCGTCGGCGCCCTCAGGGAACTCGGCGTAGCCGTAGAGAACCGCCCGCTTGTCCCATGCACCGACGCCGACATCGTAGGCGGCGCTCAGATCGATCGTGCCGTCGGCGCCCAGGGTGGCTAGCGGATGCGGATAGTCCATGACGGACTCGCGGCCATCCGGCCCATCGACGCTGGAGGCGAAGTTGTGCGCCAGGCCGATCGTGTGGCCGACTTCGTGGGCCGAAAGCTGGCGCAGCCGGGCAAGCGCCATCTCGGTGAGCACCTCGGTAGACGAATCCCCGTCCTCGTAGGGCGACAACAGGCCCTGCGCAATCAGGAAGTCCTGTCGCACGCGCAGGGAACCGAGGGTTACATGGCCCTTCAGGATCTCACCGGTGCGCGGGTCGGTAACGCCACCTCCGTAGGACCATCCGCGGGTCGAGCGGTGAACCCACTGGATCACGTTGTAGCGCACGTCGAGCATGTCGGCGCCCTCTGGCAGGAGTTCGACCCGGAACGCGTCGATGTAGCCCGCGGCCTCAAAGGCCTCGTTCCACCAGCGGGCGCCGTCGAGCAACGCGGAGCGGATCGGCTCCGGCGCGCCCCGGTCCAGGTAGTAGACGATCGGTTCGACCGGTTCGCTGCGCTCGACCCCCGGGTTGCGCTTCTCGAGCCGGTGACGGTCGATGAAGCTGGTTTCGAGCGGCTGATCGATCGGAGTCGCGTAGTCGAAGTAACTCGTCGTGTTGAAGCCGGACCTCGGATCCGCGCGGCGCGGCTTGTAACCGGGCTCGGGGAGCGCAACGAGGGAGTGGCGGACTCGCACCGTGACCGCCTCCGGCGAGGGCGCGACCTCTCGCACCCAGGCGCCTGGACCGCGGTCGGAGGACCGCAGAGTGAAGGTCAGCGTGCCTTCGAGCTCCGAGTTGCGGGGAAACGCGGCGATGCCCGGACGATGAATCGCCGACCGCGAGGCGTCCAACTGGTAGCTCCCCTGCCCGCGCTGCTGGAGCCGTGCCACGACGCCGTGCGCGTCCCGGAGGACGAAGTCCGTCGCGTCCACCAGGATCGCGCCGTCTTCGTCCTCGGCCGCGACCTCGAACCCCCAGAGCACGGAGCGGGCGAAGGCGTCCGCGACCGCACGCTGCTCGTCCGGGTTGTCGCTCAGGGCCCGATAGCGCGTGTTCTGCTGGATGAGGAGCACCTTCGGGCCCACCCGTTCGAACCGTGCCAGATGAGTGCGACCGAGTTGCCCGCGGTCGAGGCCGATGTCGTTCGACCCGAGGCCGGCAGAGAGCGACTCGACGTAGAGCAGATCGGCGTCGAGGGAATCAACGTAGAGGAACAGCCGGCCGCCGCGGCTGTCCCAGTACAGGTCCAGGAAGCCCGGCAGGTGCTCGAAACCGCTCGTGACATCCGAAATCGAGCGCGCCGGCTCCGCCGGCTCCTCGGTCGCGCTCTGCGCCTGAAGCCCCTGAATCGAGAGGACCGCGGCCAGGACTCCGACCGCGCCCGGCACCCGGCTCGAAGGCCAGGCCCGGATCACGAAGCAGCCCGCACCGGCACCGGCTCGGTCTTCTCGATCAGCGCCGTCAGCAACTCGCGGTCCTGCGCCGCGAGTTCACGGACCCGTTCCCGGTTGACCTCCGCGACGATGATCTCGCCGACCTCGGTGTTCGCGTCTTCGAAGATCCCGAGTTCGATCATGCGCCGGGTCTGGTGCTGGTTGTCATCCGTGGGGCTGACGTAATGCACCCACACCGCGCCGTACCGGTGGATCAGGAAAACGTGCATCAGCGCCATGAGGCGACGTCGCCTCAGGTCGGTGTCGAAGGTGTTCTGGTCCCGCACCGAGAGGATCATCCGCTCACGCCGGTCACGAATGGGCGCGAACACGACGTTCGCCGCCTTCGACTCCTCCCGTCCGTTCTGCGCCAGGACGTTGAGTTCAAGGAGTTCGGAGCCGGCGACATGGGGCCGGAGCTCCACGCGCATGCGCTCGTCGACGTCGTACTTGCCGCGCCAGAGATCGAGCCACTCTTCGAGCAGCCGCGGCGGCACCTCAGTCTGCGCCAGGTGCTGGACATGCGTCGACCCCTTGCCCATCGCCTTGGTCGTCGCCGTGTGTCCGGTTGCGGCCGACAGCCCGCCGTCGAGCCGGGCGCCGCCGACGTGGGCCTGCGGCGTGCGATACGGCGATCCCACCAGGCGCAGCTTCCGCTGCAGCCGGGCCAGGGCCAGCATGCCGTCCTCGCAGAGAGCGGTGGCGAAGTCCTCAGCCGCCAGACCGTCGACCTGGTGGCCGCCGTAGGTGATGAAGTTGAACACGTAGCCGAGCTTGCCCAGCTCCTCGGGAAACTGTCTCATCTGCTCGTCGGACATGCCCGTCGTGTCCCAGTTGAAGGAGGGCGAGAGGTTGTACGCCAGCAGTTGATCCGGGTACACGGCGTGAATCGCTTCGGCGAACCGCCGGGCGTCCTCCAGGTTGGCCGTCGCCGTCTCCATCCAGACCAGATCGGCGTAGGGACCGGCGTGCAGCGACCGGGAGATCGCGTACTCGATGCCGCCCTGAATCTGGTAGTAGCCCTCGGGCGTCCGGGCGATCTCCGCGTTCCAGACCAGGTTGATGCCCATCTTGCGCGCCCGAGCCGCCGCCTCTTCGACCGACACGGAGTGAGCGAAGGCCAGCCACTCCTCCACCGAAAGCTCGAAGACGGCGCCTTCCTCTTCCCGGAACGCGATCACCTCCGCCACCGCCTGCGGGTAGGTCTTGAGCCCTGCCTCCGACTGCCAAGCTTCGAGGAAGGAGGCCATCGTCTCGTCGAGCACGGCCTCGATGGCCATGCCGCCGTTCGCGACCATCTTCCCGTAGGCCGACTCGAGCTTCTCGTAGACGCCGGCGCCCTCCAGCCAGACATCGGCGCGGTGATAGGCGGCTCCGGATATGTCGTACAGCTCGTGGCCGCGGACGTCTTCCGCGCCGAGAGCGTTCAGCCGCCGCAGAATCGCCAGGGTCGCCGTCTTGCAGCTCGGCAGATCGAGGTTCGTGGCCCCCAGGATGAAGGCCTGGTCGCGCTCGTCGCCGTTGCCGTCCAGGAAGGTCGCGGCCTCCGAGTCGGTGCGGGCGACGATGAGGCCAGGCACCGCCATCACGTCCAACTGAAAGCGTGCCGAGTTCAGGCGCTTGTTCTGTTCGTCCTGCGGCACGAGGACCTTGCCCGCCTGATGGCCGCACTTCTTGACCCCGGGTTTCTGGTCCTCGATGTGGTAGCCGGGCACGCCGACCTCGACGAAACGGCGGATCAGGTTGCGCACATGCTGCTCGCCGCCATGCCCCGTGTCCGCGTCGGCGATGATGAACGGCCGGTAGTCGAAGGCAGGGTTCGCTCGCTGCTCCGCCTCACTCATCCGTGAGCGGGTGAAGGTCTGGTTCTTGTCGGCCGTCAGCAGGGCCCGCACGACCGGCGCCGCCTCGTCCGGCACCTGACTCAGGGGATAGCTGGCGAGATCCGGTCCCGGATCCTCGGTGATCGAGCCCTTGGCGGAGGTCGCCCAGCCGCCGATGTAGATGCCCTCGATCCCCCGCCGCTTCATCGCCACCGCCTGGCCGGGGGAGTAGGGGCCGAAACTGGTGATCGACTTCTTCTCGTCGAACAGTTCCCGCAGGCGCGCGTGGAAGGCCGACGCGGCCTCCCGCGCGACCGTGTAGTCCTGCGGAATCGTGCCCCGCTGCGCCGCCACCTCGCGCGCCGTGTGGAGCCGCCTGATGCCTTCGAAGCGATCATCGCCCATGAACGCCGCCGCGGCTTCGGTCTGCCGCTCCAGTGCTTCGTTGCCCGTCTCGCCGCTAACCATCACCGTCATCTCCATCAACTCTCTGTGGACGCCCCGGAAGGGCCCGGAAGAAGCCAACCGTAACACCGGAAGGGCGCCTCCGGCCATGCCGGCAAGGTCGCCGTTTGCGTTCTACGGCGCAAGCTCCTAGCCTCACGCCCATGAGCCTGCCAGCGATCCGTCCGAAGCAAAGCCCCCAGCGTGGCGGCGATGTCCTGCTCGAGGCCCTGACCGAGTACGGCATTCCCTTCCTGTTCGGCAACCCCGGCACCACCGAGAGTCCGCTGATGGACCGGCTGAAGGACCATCCCGACCTGAGCTACGTGCTCGCCCTGCACGAGTCCGTGGCGCTCGGCGCCGCCCACTACTACACCCAGTCGACCGGGATCACCGGAGTCGTCAACCTGCACGTGGCGCCGGGGCTCGGCAACGCCCTCGGCATGCTCTACAACGCCTGGGAGGCGAACACGCCGATGGTGATCACCGCCGGCCAGCAGGACACCCGCTCGCGGCTCCGCGAACCCCTGCTCGGCCACGACCTGGTGGCGATGGCGGAACCACTGGTCAAGTGGAGCGTCCAGGTCGAGCGGGCCGACGAGTTCGCGCCGATCCTGCACCGGGCCTTCAAGGTCGCGCACGACCCGCCAGCCGGACCGGTCTTCGTGGCCCTGCCGCTCAACGTCCTGGAAGAAGAGACGACGGAGCCCGTGAGGCCCCTCGGCGACCTCTACCGGGCGCCGCAGCCGGAAGCGGCGGCGGTCGCCCGCATGGCGGGAGTGCTGGGCCGGGCGCGCCAGCCGGCGATCGTCATCGGAGACGGCGTGGCCCGGAGCGGCGGCCAGCAGGAACTCGTGGCCCTTGCCGAGTTTGTCGGCGCGGGCGTGTACCCGGAAGGCCTGATGCAGCGCCTGAACTTCCCGCAGAGTCACCCCTGCTTCCGGCCGCGCATGCCGCTCAACCACGCCGGCATTCAGCACGCCCTCGGCGGCGCCGACGTCGTCCTGCTGGTCGGCGGTTCGTTCTTCGAGGAAGTCTGGTTCGACCCGGACTCCCCGTTCGGCGCCGAGACGACCGTGCTCCAGATCGAGGACGCGCCCAGCCGGCTCGCCTTCAACTTCGCGGTCGAGGTGGGCATGCTCGCCGACCCGCGCGCCGGGCTCGCGGCCGTTCGGGAGGCGCTCGAAGAGTCGGCCGACGCCGGCTTCCGGGCCGCCGCGACGGAGCGGATGGACAAGCTGAGGGCGGCCAGCGACGGCGCCCGGGCCGCGCGCCAGAAGCGGCTCGCCGCCCACTTCGACGACGCGCCCATGTCGCCGGCGCGCCTCATGTCCGAGATCGCCGGGGCGGTGCCCGACGACGCCGTGATCGTCAACGAGTCGATCACCGCCGGCGGCGACCTGCTCGGCTTCCTGCCCGTCGACGATCCCGACCGCTACTGCGGCACCCGTGGCGGCGGTATCGGCCAGGGACTCGTCGGAGGCATCGGCGCCTCGCTCGCCCACCCCGAGCGGCCGGTCATCGTCTTCTCGGGCGATGGCTCCGCGATGTACTCGATCCAGGCGCTCTGGACCGCCGCCCACTACGACATGCCGGTCGTCTTCCTGATCCTGCACAACCGCGAGTACAAGATCCTGAAGATCAACATGGACATCTACCGCGAGCGCTTCGGCATTCCGGCGGACCGCCCCTACCCCCACATGAACCTGACCGAGCCGGAACTCGACTTCGTCGAGATGGCCGCGGGCATGGGCGTTCCGGGACGGAAGGTCGAGGACCCGGCGGAAGTCGAGGAGGCGCTGCGGGAGGCCTTCGCCACCGGCGGCCCCTACCTGCTCGACGTGATCATCGGCGGCCGGATCTGAGTCGTTCCCGCACCCTGCGGCCCGATTCGTTGCGGGAACGCCGCGCGGCCATGGCGGTCCCTGGCGGGCCTCGGATCGGCCGCCAATTCCATGTTGTATGCTTCGCCACGCAAGCCGGACAAAGCAGAGGGCAGCACGCCGGTATCACCACCCGCCTAACGGAGGCTGGAAACCATGGATGAGCTGAGAGAAGACGTCTTCCTGCAGGACGACCTGATCGAGGAACTGCGCGAAGACCACGCGGAAACCGAAGCGGACGACGGCCAGGAAGAGAGCTCGGGCGGGCTCTCCGACGTCACCCGACGGACCTTCATTCAAGGTTCGGTCGCCACAGGCGCCGCCGTCTCGATGGCCGGGGGCAACCTGCTCCAGCCGGACGTGCTGCGCGCCGCCACCGAACCGGTGGCCCGCACGATCGACCTGCGGGTGAACGGCGAAACCCACGAACTCGACGTCGAGCCGATGGACACCCTGGCCATGGTGCTGCGCTACAAGCTGGACCTCACCGGCACCAAGCTCGGCTGCGACCGTGCCGAGTGCGGCGCCTGCACCGTGCTGATCGACGACGTTCCCCACTACGGCTGCTCGATGCTGGTGCACCAGGTGCGCGGCCGCGAAGTGACGACGATCGAAGGGCTCGAGCAGGACGGCGTGCTCCACCCGGTCCAGCAGGCGGTGCTCGACGAGATGGGCTTCCAGTGCGCCTTCTGCGCGCCGGGCTTCATCATGAGCATGGCGGGCCTGGTCAAGGCCAACCCGAACGCGACCCGCGCGGACGCCCAGAAGTGGCTCGCCGGCCACATCTGCCGCTGCGGCGACTACAACAAGATCCTGAACACCGCCGAACGCGCGCTTGAGAACGCACGCGCCACCCTGAGCTGAGGAACAAAGATGGCCAATACACTCGTAGGCACCGACTACGTTCCACCCGATCTGATCGAGAAGATCACCGGACGCGCCAAGTACGCGGAGGACTGGCGTGCCGAGGGCATGCTGTTCGCCAAGCAGTTGCTCTCGCCGATGCCCCACGCGCGGGTGCGAAACATCGACGCCTCCGCCGCGCTGGAGATGGACGGCGTCGAGGCGGTTCTCACCGCGGACGACCTCGCCGAGTACATGGGCGAAGCCGGACCGCTGGATGAGCGTTCCCTGACGAACCATCCGAAGTACGAGGGCGAGCCCGTGCTCGCCGTCGCCGCCACGAGCGAGAAGATCGCCGCCGACGCGATCGAAAAGATCAGGGTCGACTTCGAGCCGCTACCGTTCGCGCTGGACCCCCTGGATTCCATCGCACCGGGCGGCGCCGACTCGCTGCCGGACGGCAACAGCATCGTCCGCCAGCGCACCGACACCGGCGTCGAGACGGTTGTCCAGCGCGTCGAGTGGACAGCCGAGGACCTCGCCACGGCGAGGGGTTCGGATGGCGAGAAGGGCAGGATGCCCGAAGGCGTGTTCCAGGACGAGTGGACGAACGGCGACCTCGAGAAGGGCTTCGCCGACGCCGACTACATCATCGACGAGCCGCTCTTCTTCCAGTCCGTCACCCATCATCCGATGGAGCCGCGGAGCTGCATGGCCCACTGGGATGGCGACACCTGCCACCTCTACCCTTCGACCCAGAGCGTCGCCTTCACGCTGCTCGCGGGCCAGGGCACGGTCGGCGTGCCGCCGCAGAATCTGGTCGTCCACTCCGAGTACACCGGCGGCGGCTTCGGCAGCAAGATCGTCGGCACCAGCAACATGGCGGTGCCGGTCTATCTGGCCAAGAAGACCGGCAAGCCGGTCATGCACCGGGTCACCCGTTACGAGGAGAACTACATCGGCCGGGCCCGGCCGGGCTTTCAGGGTTGGGCCAGGATCGGCTTCAAGAACGACGGCCGCATCTCCGCCTTCGACTGGGCGGTGATCCAGGACAACGGTCCGTACGGCCGTCAGAGCGACATGGGCACCTCGGGCAACATGGTGTCTCTCACCTACCAGCCCGAGAGCATGCGCCACCGCGGCCTCTCCATCGCAACGAACACTCCTCCGCGGGCCCCGCAGCGGGCGCCGGGCGGCGTGCAGATGTCGGCCATGGTCGAACCCCTGCTCGACCGCGCCGCCGACCACCTGGGCATCGACCGCTTGGAGATCCGCAGGATCAACATCGCGAAGAACGGCGCCAAGTTCGGTGACGGAGAGGGCCGGAACGTGACCACCGCCTACGTCGACGAGGCCTGGGAACGGCTGGCCGAGATGGTCGACTGGGAGGACGCCAAGGCCCGCAGCGGGGAGATGAACGGCTCGAAGGTCACCGGCGTCGGTCTCGCGAGTTCGACATACACCGCCGGTTCGAGCGGTTTCGACGGACTGATGCTGATCACGCCGGAAGGCCGGCTCGAGATCCACACCGGGATCGGCAACCTGGGCACCCACTCCTTCTCGGACACCGCGCGGGTCGCAGCCGACCTTCTCGACGTGCCGTGGGAGAAGGTGGACATGGTCTGGGGCGACACCGGCAAGGGCGTGCCCCACACCTGCGTGCAGGCGGGCAGCCAGACCACGCATGCGATCACGCGCGCCACCCACGCCGCCGCCACCGACATGCAGACGAAGCTCCAGGAGCTCGCGGCCCAGGTCCACGGCGGCTCGGCCTCGCAGTACGTCGTCGCCGGTGAGCGCGTCTACCGCCGCGGCAACCGCGCCGCCGGCCTGAGCCTGGCCCAGGCCGCCGAGAAGGCGATCGAGATGGGCGGCCGCTACGACGGCACCGAGTTGAACGAAGGCCTGAGCCCGATCACGCTCGGCGGCGCCGCCGTCCTCAAGGGCCGCGGCCTGCTGGCCGCCGCCAAGGACAACTACGGTCGCGCCGGCGACGTCTACTCCTGGGTCGTCGCCTACGCCGAGATCGAGCTCGACAAGGAAACCGGAGTCATCGAACTGACGGACTACAAGGCGGTCACCGACTGCGGAACCGTCCTCAACCCCCGGAGCCTCGGTGGCCAGCTTCACGGCGGCGCCGTCCAGGGCTTCGGCTGCGCGGTCGGCCAGAAATGGGTCTACGACCCGCAGTGGGGCATTCCCTTCGCGAACCGCTTCTACACCGCCCGGCCGGCGACGATCCTCGACGTGCCGCTCGAGATGGAGTGGGACGCCGTGAACATGCCGGACCCGAACAACCCGGTGGGCTCCAAGGGCATCGGCGAACCGCCGATGGGCGCCGGCTGCGCCTCCCTCCTCTGCGCCATCCAGGACGCACTGGGGCAGGACACGGTGGCCTACCTGCCGCTAATGACCGACCACATCATCAACCAGCTCGAGGGCCGCGAGCAGGACAGCGAGTTCCTGGCCGCGCACACCTGATCTGTTCGCAACCGCTTGGATCGGATCAGCACGATCCGCCTCAGAGGGAGGAAAGCAAAAGATGGCCGTCATCCACGACATGATCCCCGACTTCGAGCTGTACCAGCCCGAGAGCCTGGACGGCGCCCTCGAAGTCCTCGACCGTCACCGCGACACGGCCTGGGTGCTGGCCGGCGGGATGGACACCTTCGACTGGTTCAAGGACCGCGTGAAGCGGCCCGAAGCGGTCGTCGACCTCGGCGCGATTCCGGAACTGTCCGGGATCAGCGAGACCGACGGCGGTATCGAGATCGGCGCCATGACGCCGCTCACCGAGGTCGTCGAGAACGAGCTGGTCCGCGAGCGCTACGGCATCCTCGCGGAGGCCGCCGAAACCGTCGCCACCCCCCAGATCCGCAACCAGGGGACGCTGGGCGGCAACCTGGTGCAGGACACCCGCTGCTGGTACTACCGCGCCGGCTGGCCCTGCTACCGGGCGGGCGGCAACATCTGCTACGCCGACACGCCGGAGTCGATGAACCGCGAGCACTGCATCTTCGACGCTTCTCGCTGCGTCGCGGTCACGCCCTCGGACACCGCGCCGGCGCTGATCGCGCTCGACGCCGAGATGGTGATTCGCGGCCGCCGCGGCGAGCGCACCGTCGCCGCCGAGGACTTCTTCGTCGGCCCCGCGATCGACATCACGCGGATGACCGTCCTGCAGCCCAACGAGGTCCTGCAGTCCGTCCGCATCCCGGACACCTGGGCCGGCGCCGACTTCTACTTCGAGAAGGTCCGCGACCGGAACGCCTGGGACTTCCCCCTGGTCAACGTCGCCTCCGCGATGCGGGTCGAGGACGGGGTCGTCCAGGACTGCCGCCTCTCCGTCGGCGCCGTCTCGCCGGTGCCGCTGCGCATGGATCGCTGCGAGGAGCTGCTGCGCGGCCAGACGATCAGCGAGGACATCGCCACCCGGATCGCCGAGCTGGGCGTCATCGGCGCCAAGCCGCTCCGCCACAATGGCTACAAGGTGCCGCTGATGAGAAACCTCATCCGCCGGGCCATCCGCGGACAGGCGCCGGTCTAGAGCTCGATGGAAATCGTCCAACGCGCCACCAACCCCTGGGGACAGGACGTTCTCCTGGGGATCGACTGGAGTCTGTTCTGGATCGCGTTGATCGCCGGCGGCGTCTTCCTGATCCTCCACCTGGCGCTTCGCCGCCGCTGGATCGGCGAGGAGAAGAAGGCGGCCGCCAACGCCCCTGACGATCCGGGCCTGCCGCAGAAGATCCAGCGGCACAGCCTGGCCTCCCGCCTGTTCCACGCGGTCATGGGGATCTCGATGATCCTCCTGCTGATCACCGGCTTCCTGCCCAAGGTCGGCCTGCAGTTCGCCTGGCTCGAGATCCACTGGATCACCGGCCTGATCCTGACCGCGTCGATCGTCTTCCACATCATCCACGCGACCTTCTTCCAGAGTCTGAAGAACGTATGGGTCGGGCTCTCCGATCTCGGCGACATGATGCGCGAGATGCGCAAGGCCGTTACCGGCGGCGAGCCGCCCGCGAAGCCCGGCAAGTACCCGGCGGCGCAGAAGATGTTCCATCACGCCGCGACCCTGGCCGGCATGGCCGCGATCGTCACGGGCATCCTCATGATGTGGCGCATCGAGCAGCCGCTCTGGGCGCAGGACGACTACGCGTTCTTCGGCGACGGCGGCTGGGGCTGGGTCTACGTCCTCCACGGCGTCGGCGGTGTCGTCCTGGTCACCCTGACCGTGGCCCACATCTACTTCGCCATCCTGCCCGAGAAACGCTGGATGACCTGGTCGATGATCCTCGGCTGGATCGACCGGAAGGACTACCTGAGGCACCACGACCCGGCCAAGTGGCCGGTCACCGGCGGCAAGTAGAAGGCCCACTGGGTGCGCGGGTCTGTCATCCGTGCGCCCGATGACAGGCGCACGGACTGAGACCCTAGTGGCGCGGGGACGCGCCACTAGGGTTCTGACCCGCCGCCAAAGGCGGCAAGAGAAGCGCGCCGGCCGTCATGCCGGCTCCGCTCTTCGAGTGCTTGCAGAATGCTGTCCGTGATGTCATTCTTGCTTCATGCCCGTTCAACTGACGATTCGTGACGTCCCTGATCAGGTACGCGACGAGCTCGCCGCCCGAGCGGCGCTCCAGCGCAAGTCCATGCAGGAGTTTCTTCGCGGCGAACTGGAGAAGATCGCGTCGCGCCCCTCGCTCGAGGTCTGGCTCCAGACGGTGAGAGACCGGAAGGACGCCGCCGGAACCCGAGTGGACACGGACACGATCCTCCGAGCCCGCGACGCGGATCGGAAGTGACCGTCGTCATCGACGCCTCCGCGCTGGTCGCCGCCCTCGTGGACTCCGGGAGCGAAGGCGACTGGGCCGCCGAGGTCACGGCAAGCGGGTCACTGCTTGCGCCTGAACTAGGGCCTGTTCACACTATCGCAGTGCATCGACGATGAGCACGAAGACGACGAA
>JAPOXA010000193.1 GCA_026707325.1 Acidobacteriota bacterium
AGGTCAGGAACGCCGCCTGATCAACTCGCCAATCCACAACTTTCGGCAATACCTCCGGTCAACCGGCGGTCGCCTCCAAAGCCCGCGCGGCCTCGTCGCGCAGGAGCGCCGTCAAGGCAGACCCCGGAAGAGCGTCGAGCAGAACCACGCCTCCGCGCCGATTGATGTTCACCATCCAGGTCCGAAAGGTCTCACGAGCGAACAAGTCCCCCGGATCCTGCTGCCAGTGTTCCTGCATCACGCTGTAGATGACCTTGAGAACGTCCAGGTTCATCGACACTGCGGGCCTTTCGATCAGGGCCGAGCGAACGTCCTGCCTGTGCAGCAGAATCTCCAGGAAACTGCGGGGGCGTTGCGGGTCGGTCTGGTGGGCGATGTAGCCGAGCCACCAAAGCCTGGAGACGCCATTGTCGCGAACGAGGGATCTGGAACCGTTGCGGCGGGCGAAGAAGTGGTTGCGCACTTTCTTGGCCGCCGCTTCAATGCCATCGGGACGGCGTCCCAACCATCGCCAAGCGACGTAGGCTGAGCAACTGTTGTGGCAGAGGTGCGCCCACAGTCTCTCGTCGGTCGCCTGATGTGGACTGAGCTCGTTCAACGCCTCGTAGACGAGTAGGGCGTTGTCGGCGTCCGTCTCCGAGGGCTTCGCGTCCTGCGGCTTCAGAAGGTCCGACAGATCGCGTGCTTCAATCGACGCCGACCTGGTCGTGTACTTCTCCTTGGGTTTTGGTGCTTGGCCGTTCGGCTCGTAGTACCAGTCGAGGTTGACCTCCACGCGGCCGAAGTAGTCGTCCACGATCGCCTGCCTGTAGTAGTGGAGGGTCATGTCGTCGGTTCCGAGTCGTTGTCGGTGAACTGGGGGAGACGCCCCAAGGGCGAGTTCAGCAGCTTCTGAGCATCGGCCAGACGGTCCGGGGCACCCTTTCCGAGAGGAGAGCAACCGAGTTCTTCGAGCTTCTGGTCGAGCGTGGAGAACCAGCGATAGCCGGAGTACTCGCGCTCCGACTGATCCGCCTCGCTGAGCACATGGACGAGGGCCGGAAGGTAGATGCTGTTGATCAAGAGTGCGGCGTCGTCCTGTTCCCGGCGACCTGCCTCTTCAAAGCGGCCATGGTCGCGTTCGGACATTTGAACCGCGACCTGGTCACCGGACATGTCACAAACCCAAGTTCCATCCGCTTGGCGGTTTGTTGCGGTGTGCTTGAAGATGGAGCCGATTGGCTTCTCGTCTTCCGTGTCGATCCAGTACGCAGCGGGCTCGTCTTGGGCAAGTACAGACCCCGGATAGAGATCAAAGGACCGCTTTCCGTAGTCGGCGTGCCACCCGGCCGCCTTGAAGCCGACCAGTGATCGCAGGCAGACCAGGAACGGTCGGAACTCGACTCTTCCCTTCAACTCGCCCGCACGGAAGCTCTCCTGCAGGCGGTAGCGCGTCGCCCTAAGAAGACGACGGAAACGAGTCGTGGGTGCCTCGACAAGAAGGACGCACTCTGCCTCGCCTCGACCGACGAGGCTTCTGAGGTCGGCGTCGGACAGTTCAAAGTCGACGGACACGTCCACAGCCATCGCTCCCTTGGCGCGGACCGCTTCGACGTCGGCTTCAAACTCTGCTGTCGGGTAGTCGCCTTCGCCCCCCTGATCGGGTCTGAGGACGGGGTGCGGAAACGCCTTACCGGGATCCCACTTCATGCTTGGGAGTACTCCCCTCCGCCGGCTGGCCTGAGCGCCACTCGCCAAGCCCGGTCATGGATGGGTTCGGTGGATCGGATCCGAACCCGAAAGCGCCGGCGAGCGCGAATCTCCACGCGCTGCAGGTCGATACGGTCGCCATGTTCGTCGAACGCAATCAGATCGGCGTGAGGGATTGCCGAGGCGTCTCCCGCCTCGTCGACCTGGAGCTGTACGAGCCCAGATTCCGTACTCGTGAAGCTGACTTCCAGTTCGTGACGACCTTCCAGGGGCAGCATGCGTACGCCATGCACGGGCACGAGTCTCGCGGTCCCGCCTCCGCCGCGCGAGCCGGTTCCGCCTCGGCCTTCGCCTTCTCCACGACCATGTCCGTCGCCATCGCCGCCGTGGTTCGAGCCTTCGCCGCCGCCGCCTTGCTCTCCTTCCTGCTCGCCGTCGCCTTCGGCGTTGGCATCCGCTTCAGTGGCTTCAGACGAAAGGCCGCGGGAGGGGCGACGTCTGATCGGTTTGAGCGCCAGCTCCTCGATTCTGTCCTCAAAGCCCTTCTCGGTGCCTTCGCCGGCCTCGCCCCCGCCCAGAGCATCCTCCGCATACGGATCGGGCAGAAGTTCAGCCACCTCCCGGAGCGCCGATGTTGCTGCGGTCTCTGGCGGCTTGGCGTGCTCACGGATGCTGCTTCTGATCCAGTCAGTAACCCGCTTGAGAGCCTTGCGGCCGACTTCCTTCTTCTCGTCGGGTAAACGCTCGGGCTCGAACTGATCGTGCTTCGGGTTCTCCATCTCCCGAAGGAGCTCGTTGCCCTCCGGATCCTCGAAGACGCACAGAGCCGCGAAGTCATTGAGGCCGCGAAACTGCTTCAGGCCCTTCTGGTCCGTCGTCACCAACATGCCCGACCGACGGACGAGTGCGACTTTGCTCGGCAAGCCATCCCTTACCCGCAGGTAGAGCCTGCAGTGACCCAGATCCTGGTCCTGCTTCTCGAGCTCCTTATCGTGTTCTCTCGGCAGCTGCCAGAACACCTGGGCTTCGGTAAGGTCCTCGAGCTCCTGATCGGCGTCGCCAGACCGAGCGGCATCGACCAGGTAGGCGAACCAATCTCCGATCGTGTTCCGGTCGATCGTCAAGAGCTCACGCTCCTGGAGTTCCTCGTCAGGTTCAATCGTGGTCTCGAGGTTGCCGTGACTGACGGCGAAGAAGAAGCTGACCAGCAGTCGCCCTGCGAGTTCTCGCTGCCAGCCTGGATCAGCGTTGAAGCCCAAGATGGACAGGCTCGTGCCCGATTGAGGATTGCCGGCGTGATCAAGGACTCGGAAGCAGCGCGGAATCTGCTCGGGTTCCAGTTCTCGACATCCGTCGCGATAGCCGTAGAAGCCTGTCCCCTGAGTCGGGCCTTGGGGCCCTTCGTGGGTCATCAACACGGACTTGCCTTGTAGCTTCTCCACAACTCGGCCGTTCTCGGGAAAGGCAGTCCAGTAGAAGACCGTCCGGAGCGCTGAAACGGCAAACGGGGCGTACTTGCCGATGCCGTGCGAACCGAGGGGATCGCTTCCGGGCCGCTTGACGGAAAGGCCTTTGACCTTGACCAAGGCCTTCCAATGGCGGTCCGTGAGCCCGGTCGTGTTCTGGTCGGAGATGCGCAGGTAGGCGACCTCGCCGGAGTCGAGAAGGCCCAATGCGCGAGTTAGCCCTCCCACTGCGCCATGGTCCTCGTCCGCCTTGGCGCGGACGCGGCAGGACTCGATTGCCCGTCGGAGTTCTACGCGGCCGAAGGAGTCCTCGTGCGCGTCAAGCGAGAGAACCTCGAATGACATGTGAACCGCCTTCGCGCCTTGGTCATGGGCATCGAGGGAGTTCTGGATCGTCTCGCGGGCGAGGCTCCCGATTCGGGCGCCACGAAAGTGCGCCATCCCAGAGTCGTTATAGCCGTCCTCTTGGCCGCCGCCGGTGGGCGGAAAAAACCAGCCGATCTTGTCAGTCACGGTGATCGCCTTTGTTGGATGGTGAGCAGTACTCGGCCAGGCCCGTCATGCAGCGCCGGGCAGCCACCGTGGCGAGGTCAGCGCACACCGCGTTGCCGAGCAGACGGTATCGTTCCGTGATTGTGATCTCTGCAGGGAACAGGTCCTCCGGGTCCCTGAACCCTTGCAGGCGAGCGACTTCGTCCACGCCCAGCCGGCGAATTCCCCATTCGTCCCGTATGAAGGGGACATTGTGCCCGCCGATCCCCATGTTGGCCGTGAGCGTGGGGCAGAGGCCATCCTGCTTCTCGCGCACGTAGGAGCGCCTGAGTTGGTAGATGTTCCGGCGGTCGCCGGACTCCATCTTCCGGGCGATCATCTTGAAATAGCGGTTGTGTGGGGAAAGATACTCGGAGGATTCTCGGGGGCTGCGCCGGTCGACGAACTCATCCAGGCCGTGCTTTCCGTTCAGCTTGGCGGACGATTCGGACTGGGCGCCTTCCGGACGGTCTGGCGGAGGCGTGAATGGGTTGAAACTGAAGTGGTGTCTGGAAGCGGCCACCATGAACAGGCGCTCACGGTCCTGAGGAAGGGCGGTTTCCTCTTTCACGTTGGCCACCCAGCACGCAGACTGCCGAAACCAATAGCCGGCACGCCTCAGCTCACGCCGCACTCGGTCGAACCAGGCGCCTCCGGCACCGTGGAGGAGATGCGGGACGTTCTCCAACAGGAGGAGTCGGGGCCTGTCTGCCTCCGTGAACTCACCAACAAGGCGGATGATCTCGAGGAACGTCCTGCCACGCGGATCGTCGAAGCCCCGGCGGTCGCCGGCTTGTGAGAAGCTCTGGCACGGAAAGCCGGCCGTGAGGACATCGACAGGCTCGAGTTGATCGACGGCCACGGAGAGATCGGCCACATCCTTCTCAAGCACGGGGACGTCAGGGAAGCGGTGGTGAAACGTGGCGCAGGCGGCCGCGTCGGAGTCGGTAGCCCAGCGCAAGGCAAAACCCTCCCGGTCCATGCCTGAAGCGAAACCGCCCATGCCGCAGAAGAGCGCGCCTACGGTGTAGCGCCGGCGCGAACCCGCTGTTCCCCTCCCTATCTCACTCACTTTGCAGCACGGAATGTTACTCCGTGGTGGTTCGAGGAGTCACGGACCGCCCCGCCAGCGGTCCAGCGGCGCTCAGCCGCGGCCGAAGGAGAACCGGGCGTACGTCTGTTCCGCGGTGCTGAACCAGCGGAAGGCCGACTGCCGGGCCTCGTCCCAGGACTCGAAGATCTTCCGGTAACCGGCCTCGGCCGCGGCGTTCTCGTTCATCAGTTCGAAGGCGGTGTCCCGGCAGCCGGTCATGATTTCGTCCGAGAACGGCCGCAGCGTTACGCCTTCTTCCACCAGGGTCCGCATGGCGCCGGGGTTTTGGGCGTCGTAGCGGGCGGTCATGTCGATGTTCGTCTCGGCCGCGGCGGCGGCGACGATCGCCTGGTACTCGGACGGCAGCGAGTCCCAGGCGGTGCGGTTGACGTAGAGCGAAAGCGTCGGCCCCGGTTCCCACCACCCGGGGTAGTAGTAGTTCTTCGCCACCCGGTGGAAGCCGAGCTTCAGGTCGTCGTAGGGGCCGATCCACTCCGCCGCGTCGACGACGCCGCGCTCCAGCGCCGGGTAGATCTCGCCGCCGGGAATGGTCTGGACGGTGACGCCCAGGCGACTCAGGACCTCGGCGCCGAGGCCGGGAATGCGCATCTTGATCCCGCGCAGCTCCGCCAGCGTGTTCACCTCGCGGCGGAACCAGCCGCCCATCTGGCAGCCGGTGTTGCCGCAGGGGAAGTTGACGATGTCGAAATCGGCGAACACTTCGCGCATCAACTCCAGGCCGCCGCCGTGGTAGAGCCAGGCGTTCTGCTGGCGCGCCATCAGGCCGAACGGCATCGCCGTGTCGAAGGCGAGCGCCGGGTTCTTGCCGGTGTAGTAGTAGGTAGCGCTGTGGCCGAACTCGATCGTGCCCTGCTGGACGGCGTCGAGCACGCCCAGGGCAGGAACCAGTTCGCCGGCGGGGTAGGCGCGCACGCGGAAGCGGCCCTCGGTCAGGCTCTCGACCCGGTTGGCGAAGACCTCCGAGGCGCCGAAGATCGTGTCCAGGCCGCGCGGGAAGCTGGAGGCTAGGCGCCAGGTCAGGCGGGGCCTGGCGACGACGCCGGGAGCGCCGTCGGAGGCGGTGGATTCGGCTCCGCCGCAGGCGGCGACGGCGCCGGCGCCGGCCAGAGCGGCCGTGCCCAGGAAGTCCCTGCGGTTTCGTTCGGTCATCCGCGTTCCCCGTTCTTGTCGGTCCTCGTTTGTCTCGCCGGGAGCGGCAGGCAGTCTACGCGAAGCGGTGCATCCTCCCGGCGCCCTGTCCTCTCGGCGATCAGTGCGCCTCGCTCAGCCAGCGCTCCGCGTCGATCGCCGCCTGGCAGCCGGTGCCGGCGGCGGTGACAGCCTGCCGGTAGATCGGGTCCATCACGTCGCCGCAGGCGAAGACGCCGTCGATGTCCGTTGCCGTGCCCGGATGGCGGACCCTGAGGTAGCCGACATCGTCCATGGCCAGCTTGCCGCGGAACAGCTCGGTGTTCGGGTTGTGGCCGATCGCCATGAAGACGCCCTGGCAGGAGAAGTCCGATTCCTCGCCCGTGCGGGTGTCGCGGAGGCGGACCCCGCTGACGCCCTCCGCCTGGGAACCGTGGATCTCTTCCACCGTGGCGAAGAAGCGCCAGTCGATCTTCTCGTTCGCGGCCGCGCGTTCGCGCATGATGATCGAGGCACGCAGCTCGCCGCGGCGATGCACGATCGTCACCTTGCTGGCGAACTTCGTCAGGAAGGTGGCCTCTTCCATCGCCGTGTCGCCGCCGCCGACGACGACGAGCTCCTTGTCCCGGAAGAAGAAGCCGTCGCAGGTGGCGCAGGCCGATACGCCGTAGCCCATCAGCTCCGCTTCCGATGCCAGACCCAGTTGGCGGGCCGAGGCGCCGGTGGCGATGATCATTGCGTCCGTCCGGTACTTGCCGCCGTCCGTCTGGAGCCGGAACGGCCGCTCGCTCAGGTCCACGCCAAGGCCCGTCTCGAAGCGGGTATCGGCGCCGAAGCGCTGGGCCTGCTCCCGCATCTGGTCGATCAGCTCGGGCCCCATGATCCCCTTCGGGAAGCCCGGGTAATTCTCGACATCGGTCGTGATCGTCAGTTGCCCGCCCGGCTGGCTGCCCTCGAGAACCAGCGGCGAGAGATCGGCGCGTGCGGCGTACAGGGCCGCGGTGAGTCCCGCGGGTCCCGATCCGAGGATCGTCAGTCGGTGGTGGTCTGGAGAGGCGGACGGAACGGTCGTCATCGGCCGCGGAGCGTAGCAGCGCGAAGACGGATCGCCTGGCGGCGTCTCTTGAGGCGGCGAACGACCCACGCGGTCGGCCCGGAGAGCGCGTAGCTGGCCGCCCCGACCAGGAAGAAGACACCGATGTGGATCAGCGCAAGCACGGCGATCGAGGCGATGACGAGAACCACCCGAAAACTCCGCCGCCGCCGGAAGTCGATCTCCTTGAAGCTGACGTAGCGGAAGGTGGAGACGGCGAGGAGGCCGACCACGACCAGGGCGGACAGAACGACGATCTGGAGAAGGAAGGAGTCGCCCCGGGTGTCGACGAAGAAGAGGATCGAGCCGATCGCCCCCGCGGCGGCCGGCGCCGGCAGCCCGATGAAGTAGGCGGGGTCGGCCGTGCGGCGGCTGACATTGAAGCGGGCCAGGCGAGCGGCGTTGCAGAGCAGGTAGACGGCCGGCGCCGCGAAGCCCACGCGGCCGAGCTCGTGGAGGCCCCAGAGGTAGCAGAGCAACGCCGGGGCCAGGCCGAAGGACACCAGGTCGGCCAGCGAGTCGTACTCCCTGCCGAAGGGGCTCGCGGTACCGGTCAGACGGGCGATCCGGCCGTCCAGCGTGTCGAGGCAGGCCGCGGCGAACAGCATGAGCACGGCGGCCTGGAACTGCCCCTCGAGACCCGCCAGCAAAGCGTAGAAGCCGAGCAGCATGTTCGCGGTCGTGAACAGGCTGGGGATCACGTAGGCCCCGGCCCGCAACGGTCTCGGCTTGCGGGGCTTCCAGTTCATGATCCGTCTCCTGTTCGGACCGCGGGTCGGCGGACCGGAAGGTCCTCCGGCGGCGGCGTCGAGGGGTCCGTGGGCATGGCGAGCGGCGTCTCGCCGGAGATCACGCGCTGGCCCTTCTCGACCAGGGGGTCGTAGGACAGCGGCACGAACACGTCGACGCGGGAGCCGAACTTGATCAGGCCGAGGGGCTCACCCTGGATCACGCGCTGACCGGCCTGGAGTTGCGCGACGACGCGCCGGGCCACGAGACCGGCGATCTGGCGCACCGCGATGAGATCGCCTTGGGACCGGCGCAGCAGGGTGAGGTGGTTCTCGTTCACATCGCCCGCCTCCTTGCGGAAGGCGGGCAGCTTCTTCCCCGGTGTCGCGATGCTGCCGATCACCACGCCCTCGACCGGCGTTTTCTGGGTATGGACGTTGAAGACGGACAGGAAGATCGAGATGCGTCGCCAGGCTTCGTCCCCGAGGGCGCTGTCGGTGATCACCTCCACGGCGATCACCGTTCCCTCGGCGGGAGACAGGACGACGTCGGGCGGTCCCTCGTAGTTCCGCGTGGGATCGCGGAAGAAGAGGAGAACCAGCACGCCGAGGACGGCCATCGTGCCCGCGGCGACGTGCCAGCCAAGGGGCCAGAACACGGCCGCCGCGGCCAGGAACGGCAGCACGAACGGCAAGGCCTCCCGAGCGAATCTCATCCGTTCAACCGGGTGGGGGCCAGGGGCCAAACAGGAAGCCCGCGACGGGTTCGGGGCTCCTAGCTGGCCGCTTGAAGGGCGTGGGACCGGATGATCGACTCCATGCGGTCCTTGAGAGCGAGCTTGTGGAGCTTGATGCGCTTGGCCTCGGACTGCTCCGTCGGCGAGAGGACGGGGCGGCCGACCAGTTCCTCGAGTTGACTCTCACAGGCCTGATGCTCCTCGTAGAGCTTCTTGAACTCGCCCTCCTGCGCCAGAAGTTCTTCCTTGACTGCGTCATCGCTCATTCGGTGCGCGCCTCCCTTCGTGGTCGTTCGGTGCCTTTCCGCGGGGCCTGCTTCGAGCGTACCAGCTTGGGCGGGCTCGTCGCGGGCGGGCGCAGGTAGAGGGGTTCGACGAGCGTCGCGGGATCCCGGGGAAAGTCACGGCTTCGCATCAGGCGCAGCATGCTCGGGGCAAGTTCCGTCGCTTCGACCGCGCCGGCCGGAACCTTCAGCGCGGCCGCGCCGTGGCCGACGACAGGGAGAGCGCTTCGCCCCAGCTCGGCGCGGCTCTTGATCCCGGGTGGACCGTCGGCCTGAACCGTGCCGTCCGTTCCCACTCGCATGCGCCGGGCGAACCAGCGATCTCGATGTGCATCGACGACCGCCAGGACCACCGGCTCGGGCGTGGCCGCGCGCTCGGCGTAGTGGCTGGCCAGGACCTCGAAGGTGGAAACCGCGCCCGCGCGCACTCCGGAGGCCTGGTGCAGGCCGATCGCGGTGGCCAGTCCGACCCGCAGGCCGGTGAAGCTGCCCGGACCCCGGGCTGCCCCGATCCCTCCCAGGTCCCGGGCTGCGAGGCCTGCGCGGGCCAGCAACTCGTCGATCATCGCGATAAGTTCTCGCGACGAACGGCCCTGAGGCGTGGCGAGCGCGTCGACCCGGTCGGGTAGAGCGAGCGCGACGCTGACGACGGTCGAGCCGGTGTCGAACGCGAGCAGCGGCCCGGAAGCCATGGCCGCTCACTATACTGACGGCCGTCCGTGGACGGGAGCGCTGCAGAGAACGCGGGAGATTCACGGACATCCGCCGCTCGATCGGCCGGGCCGACCCGCGACATCGCCACGCTCACGCCGATGCTCCGGCACTACCTGACGGTCAAGGCCGACTACCCGGACGCGATCCTGCTGTACCGGATGGGCGACTTCTTCGAGCTGTTCTTCGAGGACGCCACGATCGCCGCTCCGGTACTCGATGTCGCCCTCACCGCGCGGCAGAAGGGAACCGCCAGCGAGGCGCCGATGTGCGGGGTGCCCCACCATGCGGTCGACTCCTACATGGCCAGACTGCTCGACGCGGGCTTCAAGGTCGCGGTCTGTGACCAGGTCGAGGATCCGGCGCAGGCCCGGGGGCTGGTGCGCCGGGAGGTCACGCGGGTCGTGACGCCGGGAACGATCAGCGACCTGGAGATGCTCGATCAGAACCGGCCGAACTACCTCGCCGGAATCCGCTTCAACGGCGGGGCGGGCGCCGGTGCGTTCCTCGACGTCTCGACCGGCGAGTTCTTCGTGCGCCGCTGGCCGGACGCTGCATTCGCGGTGGACGATCTCGAACGGCTCGCGCCGCGCGAAGTTCTCACGTGCGGCGCGGACTTCGACAGGGGAGGCGCCGATCCGGCCGGTCAGCTTCCGGCCTGGATCGACCGCGCCGGAGTTCCGCACACGGCGGTCGACAGTTCGGAGGCACCGCGCTCGGCCTCCGCGGAGCGCACCCTGCGCCGGCAGTTCCAGGTCGACAACCTGCGCGGCTTCGGTCTGGTGGAGGGCGAGGCCGCGGTGGCCGCCGCCGCCCTCGTGCTGGATTACGCGCGCCGCGCCGCCAGATCGGAGATCGATCACGTAACGGGTCTCGAGGTTCAGCACGACGACCGTTGCGTGGTCGTGGATGACACGACGCTGCGAAACCTGGAGGTCTTTCGGCATCTCCAGCACCAGGGCGGACGGACTCTTGTCGACGTACTCGACCTCACGCACACGGGGCCCGGCGCCCGCGCCCTGCGGCGCTGGCTGAGCCGGCCGCTTCGGGAGGCGGGCGCCCTGGAGGAACGCCACGACGCGGTCGACGTGCTGCTCCGGAAGATCTCGCTGCGGGAGTCGCTCCGCTCACGGTTCCAGGGCATGGCCGACCTGGAGCGGCTGACGTCGAGGCTGGTGCTGGGCCGGATCAGTCCGCGCGAGGCGGCGGCGCTGCGCGACACGTTGCGCGACGCTCCTTCCACACTGGCGGCCGTGGCCGGGCTCGATGCCGACCTCCTCGCGCGCATGGCAACGACGGACGCGCTGCCCGAGCTGCGAGCGAGGTTTGACGCGACGCTTGCGGAGGCGCCCGGCTCGCTGAACGACGGCGGCGTGATCGCGGTCGGCGTCGACGCCGAACTCGACCGGCTCCGGTCACTGGCACGAGACGGCAAGGGGCACATGGCGGCCCTCGAGGCCGGGGAGCGGGAGGCGACCGGGATCCCCTCGCTGAAGGTCGGCTACAACCGGGTCTTCGGCTACTACCTGGAGGTCCGCAAGACCCAGCAGGAGCGGGTTCCCGACCACTACGTACGCCGGCAGACCCTGACCAACGCCGAACGCTACGTCACGGAGGATCTGAAAGCGCTGGAACAGCAGATCCTGGGCGCCGAAAGCGGCCAGCTCGCGCTGGAGCAGGAGATCTTCGAGTCGCTCCGCGCCGAGGCCGCCCGGGAAGCTCCGCGGATGCTCGCCCTGGCGGCGGCGCTGGCCGCCCTCGATTGCCTGGCCGCGCTGGCGGAAGCCGCCGGACGCTACGACTACGTCCGACCGCGGATGCTGGCTGCGCCCGGCAGGATCGAAATCCGCGAGGGACGCCATCCCGTGGTCGAACGATCCACGGTGGCCATCCGCGGTGCTTCCGGTTTCGTGCCGAACGACGTGTGCCTTGATCGGGACCGAGAGCAGATCATCCTGCTGACCGGCCCCAACATGGGCGGCAAGTCGACCTACCTGCGGCAGACCGCGCTGATCGTGCTGATGGCCCACGCGGGGTGCTTCGTTCCCGCGGAGAGCGCCGAGATCGGTCTGGTCGACCGTATCTTCACCCGCGTCGGCGCCAGCGACGACCTCGCGCGCGGCGAATCGACGTTCATGGTCGAGATGGTCGAGACCGCGAACATCCTGCGTCACGCGACGCCCGACAGCCTGGTCGTCCTGGACGAGGTCGGTCGGGGCACATCGACCTACGACGGTCTCTCCCTGGCCTGGGCCATCATCGAACGCCTGCACGAGCACAACGGCTCGCTGGCGCTCTTCGCCACCCACTACCACGAGCTCACCGGGCTGCCGGCGACGCTCTCGCGGGTCAGGAACTCGCGAATGGCGGTGAAGGAGTGGCAGGACCAGATCCTGTTCCTGCACCGGGTGGCGGACGGCCGCGCGGACAAGTCCTACGGTTTGCACGTGGCGCGTCTGGCAGGTGTACCTCGGGAGGTCGTCGAACGCGCCGCCGCGGTGCTCTCGAACATCGAGTCCCAGCAGTACGGTTTCTCGGGCAGGCCCCGGGTCGTCGACGGCGCTTCCGGAGCGCCGCCGAGTCCCGGCGCGGACCAGCTCGCACTATGGGGCGGCGAAGACGAGGCCGTGATCGAGGCGCTGAAGGCGGTCGACGTGGACCAGTTGACGCCGGTGGCCGCTCTGAACCTCCTCCAGACTCTTCAGAGCCGGCTTGGAACGAAGCGCTAGCCGGCTCCGCTTTGGAGTTCCTAGAACGGGATGTCGTCGTCCTGTTCTCCGGCGTCGAAGCCCTGGTCCTGGGGCGCCTGCTGGCCGGCATCGGGCCGGCTGCGCGAGCCGTAGCCCTGTCCGGAACTGTCGGCACGGCCGCCGAGCATCTGGAAGTTGTCGCAGATGATCTCCGTGCGATAGCGCTTCTGGCCGCTCTGCTGGTCATCCCAGGAACGGGTCTGCAACCGCCCCTCGACCGAGACCAGGCGGCCCCTGGTCAGGTACTGCCCGGCGACTTCGGCCTGACGGCCCCAGCAGACGATGTAGTGCCACTCCGTCTCTTCCTGGCGGTTGCCGTCGCGGTCCCGCCAGCGTCGGGTGGTGGCGACGCTGAAGTTCGCGACCGTCTGGCCGGACTGGGTAGTGCGGATCTCCGGATCTCGTCCCAGGTTCCCGATGAGAATCACCTTGTTCAGCATGTACTTCTTCCTTTCAGAATGACTTGAGGCGGCGACCTGACGCCGGCCGCCAGAGAAACTCGTGCTCACGGGCCGCGGCGAAGCCCGGAAGCCGTGTCCCGACGGCCGGACCCTCCCTGACCCTGGCCCTCGATCGTAACCCCGCCAGGCGTTCGGAGCTATCGTGCGGGCATGCGGCTGGTCGTTCAGCGAGTGGCGCGAGCCGAGGTCTCGGTCGAGGGCCGGACCGTGGGGAGGATAGGCGCCGGCATGGCGGTCCTCGCCGGCGTGGAGGTCGGCGACGGACAGGATCAGGTGGAGGCGGCCGCGGCTCGGCTCGTCAGGCTCCGGTTCTTCGACGACGAGCGGGGGCGGATGAACCTCGACGTGCGCAAGTCGGGCGGAGCGGTTCTCCTCGTGTCCCAGTTCACTCTGGCCGCGTCGACGCGCAAGGGGAGGCGGCCGTCCTTCGACCGGGCGGCGTTGCGGGAGATGGCGGAGCCGCTGCTCGAAGCACTGCGCCTCCGGCTGGAGGCAGCCGGCGTGCCGGTGGAGTGCGGCCGATTCGGAGCCCGGATGCGCGTGGACCTGGTCAACGACGGACCGGTTACCTTCGTGCTGGACTTCTAGCTAGAGGTTCTTCAGTTCCTTGCCGGGCTTGAAGCGAACCGTCTTGCCGGGGGAGATCGTCACCTCGACGCCGGTCTTCGGATTGCGGCCCACGCCGCGCTTGCGATCGCGCACCTGGAAGACACCGAAACCGCGCAACTCGATCCGCCTGCCGTCGCCGAGAGCGTCCTTCATCGCGCCGAGGATCGTGTCGACCGCGCGGGCCGCCTTGACCCGGGGAAGATCGGAATTCTCCGCGACACGGTTGACGATGTCCGCCTTGATCATCTCGACGCCTCCTCCCTGAATCGGCCCGCCGTCACGACGGGCCACGACTCGACGTGGACTCCCGAGTCTAACCCGGGCGGCGGTCCCGGTAAAGGGCCGAGGCGGCGGAAACGGTCACGGGAGAGTGCTACCCTTGCCCGTCCCATGTACCGTGAGGAAGCAGGTTCCCGGTCCCTTTCCGTCCGTGCGTTGAGCCGCGTCGCGCCGGCGGCCGCGATCGCCCTGCTTTGCCTCGGAGCGCAATCGACCAGGGCGCAGGAAGCCGCAGTAGCCCCTGCGGAGAGCGGCCCCTTCCTGTTCACGGCGGCGCGGCTGCTTGCTGCCGAACCGGAACGGGAGGAGGAGGCGCTCGATCTCTTCGAACGGGCCGTGGCCGCGGATCCGGATGCTCCCTTCCTCCGGATCGGTCTGGCGGAATTCCTGGCCCAGAAGCTGCGTCGTTTCGACGAGGCGGCGGACCACACGCGGGTCGCCTACCGTCTCGCTCCGGACGACGTGGATGTGCTCCGTGCCCACGCGGGAGCTCTCGTCAGCCTGCCCAGAGGCAATGGCGGCCGGTACGGCGAGGCACTCGATCAGGCGATCGAGGCGCTGGAGCGTCTCCGTGGCCTCGCCCCGAACGACATCGACGGCATGATGCTCCTCTACCGGATTCGAGAGAGCCTGGAGGAGTACGACGAGGCCGCTTCGGTGCTCGATGAACTCGTGAGCTACCACAACGGACACCGGCAGCTCCAGGGCATGCTGGTCGATGCGTTCCGGCGCGCGGGCCAGGACGACCGGGCCGAGGAAGTCCAGAACGAGATGCTCCGACTCGACGGTCTCTCCGTCGAGGCCAGGATGGAACTGGCTCAGCGGGAGAGCCAGCGAGGCAACCACAGTGAAGCGATCGAACTGCTCGAGGGCGCCGTCGCCGAGCAGCCGGAGAGTATCCCGGTGCGCGCCGCCCTGGCCGAGGCGTACTTTCGCCGCGGGGTCGCCCGCGGACGGACCCCCCAGCAGCGGGCGGACGATCTCGCCGAGGCGCTTGGCCGCCTGCGTGCGCTGCCTCGCGCGGCCCGGGCGAACCCTCGCGCCCGCCTCCTGGAGGCGACGATCCTGGCCGAATCGGAGCGGACGCCGGAGGCGATCGAGCTGCTCGAAGACCTCAGACGGGAGTCGCAGGACGATCCGCGAATCGTGCGGGAGCTGGTTCGCCTGCTGATGCGGGAGGGTGAGTGGCGCCGGATCAGGGACATCGGCCAGAGGATGGTCGACCGCGCCGACCGGAACACCGCCGAGGGCGAGCAGGCGGGAGATCTCGGTCTCAGCCTCGTGGTCGAGGGCTTGCGCCAGTTGGGAGAGCTGGAGAGCGCCATGGAGGTGCTGGAAGCCGAGGAGAAGAGAGCCGGAGAGTCGGCCGAGCTCGTGCTGAGTCAGGCCGAGCTGCTGGCGGAGGCGGGCAGGAAGCGCAAGGCCATGGCGATGTTGCGCCGGGGCATCGTCGCCAACGAGCGGCTTCTTGTGGCGGGCGACGAGGGCGAACCGGAGTTCTCGGCGCTCCAGAAGAAGGCGCGGCTCTACTTCAACCTGGGTGCGGACAAGCTCGCCGCGGGGGTCTATGAGGACCTGACCTCGAACGGAGATGTCCGGCGTCTCATGCTGGTCGCCGGTTTCTGTCGGGAACAGGGGCGCTTCGCCGAAGCCGTTCCGTTTCTCCAGCGGGCGCTGTCCGGAGTCGATAGCGGTGCTGAAACGGGACTTGACATCGGGGACGACGAACTTCGAGTGGCCCTCCGGTTCCAGCTCGGAGAGGCCTACGAGCGCAGCCGGCGCTACGACGAGGCGGCGGATCAGTTTCGGGCGGTCCTTGAACTCGAGCCCGAGAACAGCCTTGCCCTGAACTACCTCGGGTACATGTGGGTGGACAACGGCGAGAACCTGGAGCAGGCGCTGAAGCTCATTCGACGCGCCGTCGATCTCGACCCGAACAACGGCGCCTTCGTCGACTCTCTGGGCTGGGCCCTGTTCCGGCTCGGTGAGTTCGAGCAGGCACGGCGTCACCTGGAACGGGCGAACCAGCTCGTTCCGCTCGACTCCACGATCCTTGAGCATCTCGGGGACGTCTACGTCGCGCTGGGCGATTCGCAGCGAGCCCGGGAGGCCTACGAGCAGGCGCTGGCGATCAACGACGAGGAGAACGTCGAGTCGGTGCGCCGCAAGCTGAGTGAACTCGCCCGGCGCTGACCGGCCGGGGCCGATCTTCATGCGGCGGTCGTTCCCGCTGCTTCTGTTCAGCCTGGCGTGGCTCGGCGGCTGTGCCAGCACCGGGCCCGGCCGGGAAGCGGCGATTGCCGCTGGCCGTCCGGTTCCGGCCACCGCGCCGTGGGAGATTCCCGAGACGGAATGGCGGACGCAGCGCATCGTCCGCATGCACTACGACGGATCGGAAGGAAACGGCACGCTCCGTCTCGTACTGCGGTTCGAGGACCCGGAGCGCTTTCACGTCTCGGCCTCCGACCGCCTGGGACGACGATGGTGGGACCTCAACGTAAGGGGAGGAGACGCTCTCGTGCTGTGGGTGCGCGAGCGCACGTTCTGCCGGTATGCGGGCGACCTCGAGATCCCGGCCCTCTCGCTGGGTCCGGTGCCTGCTCGCGCCGTCGCCGCCCTGTTGATGCGGCGGTTGCCGGCGCCGCCGGCCGATCCCGGCGTATGGGAGGAGACCGCGGTCAGCGGTCGGCCGGACCGAAACGTCAGGATCGACTTCGAGGACCGCCGTGGCCGGCGCTGGACCGCCGAAGCGACCGCGGCAGGCCCGAGTCGCTGGACGCTGTGGCGTGGCGATCGCTCCAGGGCCACTTGGGACGGAGACGTGGAAGGGGTGGAAGAAGTGGCGCGGCTGGTGGAATCCGACACGGGTCTCGAACTTCGCTGGCGCCAGCGCCGGCCCGCAACGGAACTCGCGGGACCGCTGCCAGCTCCCGAAATCCCCGCCGGATACCGGCCCGGCATCTGCGGCGCGGATGCCTGAGCCCGCCGAACTCAGCCTGGCGTGCCCGGCCAAGGTGAACCTGAGTCTTCGCGTTCACGGCAAGCGTCCTGACGGTTTCCACGAGATTTCGACCGTACTGCAGACGATCGACCTCTGCGACCGCCTGGTCATTCACCGCGTCGACCCGGCGAGTCCACTGCGGATCGAGGTCCCGGGCGGAGGCGCGCCGGCCGACGACTCGAACCTGGTGCTCAAGGCGGCGCGCGCTTTCTTCGGCGTCCTCGGCGAGCCCGCACGCGGCGTCCGCTTCAGACTCGAGAAGCGGATTCCTGCCGGTAGCGGCCTGGGCGGGGGCAGCAGCGACGCGGCGGCGGCGCTGCTCGGCCTCCAGTCGCTCTGGGGACAACCTCTCGACGCCCGGCAGTTGCATGGTGTCGGAGCGGCGGTCGGCTCGGATGTCCCGTTCTTTCTGGAGGGGGGGACGGCGTTCGCGACCGGCCGTGGTGAGCAGGTCGAATCGCTGGACGACATGCCCTCAGCGACTGTGTTGGTCGTCGTGCCGGCGGTCGAGGTGCCGACCGCCGAGGTCTACGGCGGTTGGAAGGTTGCGATGGCGGCAGAGAGCGGGGGAGGGGAGGCACTGTCAGCCCTCTTGCCTCCTCCCTCGCGCCGTGGCGATGCCGCCGCCTGGGTGCTCGGCAACGACCTGGAACCGGTCGTTCGCCGGCTCCACCCCGAGGTGGACCGCCTCCTCCGGGCGCTCGGGCGGGCCGGGAGCACGGGCGGTGGCGGCGGTCCCCAGGTTTCGGGCAGCGGCGGCGCCGTGTTCGCGGTCGGCGAGGCACCCGGCATCCAGGCCGCACTGGCCGGAACGGGCGTGCGTGTGTTCCGGACGCGAACGCTGCCTCGGGAAGTTCGCGGGCTCTTCATGTAGTCGTCACTTTCTGTAAGATGGGCCGTCCCGTCTGGGGCGTCGCCAAGTGGTAAGGCACGAGACTTTGGATCTCGCATTCGGGGGTTCGAATCCTCCCGCCCCAACCACGCCTCCGGCCCCCGACGACCACGTGCAGCAGCCAACTCCCCTCCATTCGAACTAGATTCCGAGGTCGCCCGTGTCGAGAGTCTCCGTGCACGCGGATGGTCCCGGTACGCACCGGCGTCCGGAGTTACCGGAAACGATCGCTGGCGGGTCGCTCAAGTGACCCTCCACCCCAACAACGTCGAACGCGCCATGTACACCGAGCTCAAGGTCTTCGGCGGGCGGGCGCATCCCGCGCTGACCAACGAGATCTGCAACTACCTCGGCATGGTGCCGGGTCAGGTCACGGCCTACAACTTCGCGGATGGCGAGATCTTCTGCCAGATCCAGGAGAACGTGCGTGGCGCCGACGTCTTCATCGTGCAGCCGACCTGTCCGCCGGTCAACGACAACTTCGTCGAGCTGTTGATCATGCTCGACGCGGTGAAGCGGGCTTCGGCGGCGCGGGTGACGGCGGTGTTGCCCTACTACGGCTACGCCCGTCAGGACAAGAAGGACAAGCCCCGCGTGCCGATCACGGCGAAGCTCGTGGCCGACGTGATGACGGCCGCCGGGGCCGACCGCCTGCTGACGATGGACGTCCATGCGCAGCAGATCTCCGGCTACTTCGACATCCCGGTGGACCACCTGTTCGCGGCGCCGGTGCTTCTGGACGCCATCCGCGCGCTCGGCATCGAGGACCTGATGATCGTTGCCCCGGACGCCGGCGGGGTGGCCCGGGCGCGGGCGATCGCCAAGCGGCTGCACACGGAACTCGCGATCATCGACAAGCGCCGGGTGGCCGCGAACCAGGCGGAGGTGATGAACGTGATCGGCGATGTCGAGGGCCGCGACGTGCTGATCCTCGACGACATCATCGATACCGCCGGTACGCTGATCAACTCCGTCGAATCCCTGGCGGCGCAGGGCGCCCGGAGAATCTTCGCCGCCGGCATCCACGGTGTACTCTCCGCCTCGGCGATCGAGAGGATCGAGAAGTCGAAACTTGAGGGCGTTCTGGTGACGAACACCACGCCGCTTGAAGAGAAGCTGGCCCGGAGCACGAGACTGCGTCCCCACAGCGTCGCCGCCCTGCTCGGGGAAGCCATCCGAAGAATCCACGACAACAGCTCCGTGACATCGCTCTTCGTCTGAGCCGTACGTCACCTGAGGAGTTCGAAGTGAGCGAACCCACCGTTACCGTCCGGCTGCGCGAGCAGACCGGCAAGAACGCGAACCGCCGCCTCCGGGCGGCCGGTGAGATTCCCGCCGTGGTCTACGGCGGCAGCGCTGATTCGGCCGCGATCCGCGTCGACGGCAAGATGGTGCAGAGCCTGATTCGGGAGGGGGGCGAGAACGCCGTCTTTCTGCTCCAGCTCGAGGGCACCGAGCGGACGCGCCACACGATGATCCGGGACCTGCAGTGGAACCCACTGACGGGCGCGCTGGTCCACATCGACTTCCAACGCGTCAAGATGGACCAGGAAGTCCAGGTATCCGTGCCCGTCGAGGTCGTGGGGACGCCCGAGGGCGTGCGGAACGAGGGCGGGCTGCTCGAGTTCCTCACCCGGGAAGTGGGCGTGGTCTGCCTGCCCGGCGACATTCCCGTCTCGATCGAACTCGATGTTTCGCCCCTGCACATCGGCCAGCATGTGGAGGCCGGGGAACTGGTCCTTCCGGACGCGGTGACGCTGAGCGAGGAAGAGAGCAAGGTGATCGTGTCGGTCGCCGCCGCCCGGGTGGTCGAGGAAGAGGTCGAGGAGCCGGAGGAAGGCGAGCTGCTCGAGGCCCTCACCGACGAACCCGAACGGGTCGGCGACGAGGACGAATCCGAAGATGGAGACACGTAGCGACGAAGCGCGTCTGGTTCTGGGGCTCGGGAATCCGGGCGGGCGTTACGCCGACACACGTCACAACCTCGGCTTCCGGGTCGTCGACGAGCTGGCCCGGCGTCTGGGCGTCCGACCCGGACTGGACGTGTGCGGAGCGGTCTGGGCCTCCAACGACCGAATCGACCTGGCGATGCCGCAGACCTACATGAATCGCAGCGGCTACAGCGCGCGCTGTCTCTCCGAACGGAATGGCTATGCTCCCCGGAACATCCTGGTCGTCTACGACGAAGTCCACTTGCCCCTGGGGCGGCTCCGGCTTCGTGGCAAGGGGAGTCCCGGCGGGCATCGCGGCATGGAGTCGGTCATCGAGAACCTGCGCACGACGGCGGTGCCGCGGCTGCGGCTGGGCATCGCGCCGGATGAAGCGGCGGCGGCCGCGGCCGGCCGCGGGGAAGACCTTCCGGACTTCGTGCTCGCTCCCTTCGCGGCGGGCGAAGTCGAAACGGCGGAACGAATGGTGCGGCGGGCCGCCGACTGCGTCCTGAGTTGGGTTGACCGAGGCGTCGAAGTCACGATGAACGAGTACAACGGATGAGAGGAAACGGATAGTGGACACGATGTACTACCTTCTGCCCGCCTGCGGCGCGGCGGCCCTGTTCTACGCCTTGCTGCGGAGCCGGTGGATCAACAGGCAGGACGCCGGCGACGGCGCGATGCCGGAGATCGCCGGCCACATTCGGGACGGGGCGATGGCGTTCCTCGGCCGCGAGTACCGCATCCTCGCCATCTTCGTCGTCCTGGCGGCGGCTCTGCTGGCGCTCGCCAACTGGGACCGCGCGGGCAGCTCCCCCTTGATCGGGCTGTCCGTTCTCGGCGGCGCCCTCTGTTCGGGCCTCGCCGGGTTCTTCGGCATGCGGGTGGCGACGTCGGCCAATGTGCGCACCGCGGCAGCCGCCCGCACGAGCCTGAACCGGGCCCTGGCCGTCGCCTTCTCTGGCGGCGCCGTGATGGGTTTCGCGGTCGTGGGTCTCGGCATCCTCGGCCTGTCCCTGCTGTACCTGCTCTACGCCGCGCTGTTCGGCAGCGGCGAGAACGACTCGCTGGGCCAGGTGGTGACCGTGCTGACCGGTTTCTCGTTCGGCGCCTCCTCGATCGCGCTGTTCGCCCGGGTCGGCGGCGGCATCTACACGAAAGCCGCCGACGTGGGCGCCGACCTGGTGGGCAAGGTCGAGGCGGGGATTCCCGAGGACGATCCACGCAATCCGGCGGTGATCGCCGACAACGTCGGCGACAACGTCGGCGACGTCGCCGGCATGGGGGCCGACCTGTTCGAGTCCTACGTGGGCGCCATCGTCGGAACGCTCGTGCTCGGCATCAGCACGACGACCCTGGCCGGGGAGGAGTTCACGCCGAACCTCATCCTGCTGCCGATGCTGCTCGCCGGCCTCGGCATCCTGGTCTCCCTGGCCTCCACGCTCCTCGTGCGCACGAAGGAGGGCGGCAACCCGCAGCATGCGCTGGACCTGGGGACCTTCGCCGCCGCGGGCATCATGCTGGTCGTCACCTTCTTCACGGCCCGGAGCCTGCTGGGCGACGTCAGGTACGTCGTCGAGGGGAAGGAATTCGGCTACATGGGGGTGTTCCTGGCCACGGTTGCCGGTCTCGCCGCCGGATTGCTGATCGGGCTGATCACGCAGTACTACACGGCCGAGTCCAAGGCGCCGGCGCAGAGCATCGCCAAGGACAGCCAGACCGGCAGCGCCACGAACATCATCGGGGGCCTGGCCGTCGGCATGCAGTCCACCGCGCTGCCGATCGTCGTCCTGACCGCCGCCGTTCTCGTGGCCCACAGTCAGGCGGGCCTGTACGGCATCGCGATCGCGGCTCTCGGCATGCTGTCGACGACCGGCATTCAGCTCGCCGTCGACGCCTACGGTCCGGTCGCCGACAACGCCGGCGGGATTGCCGAGATGAGCGCCCTCGGTCCGGACGTCCGCGCCCGCACCGACAAGCTGGACGCCGTCGGCAACACGACGGCGGCGATCGGCAAGGGCTTCGCGATCGGGTCGGCGGCGCTGACCGCCCTGGTGCTGTTCGCGGCCTTCCGCACGACGGTCGGTCTCGAGAGCATGGACCTGGTCAACCCGCGCGTGATGTGCGGGCTGTTCATCGGCGCCATGCTCCCGTTCCTGTTCTCCTCGATGGCGATGAAGGCGGTCGGCAAGGCTGCTTTCGAGATGATCGAGGAGGTCCGCCGCCAATTCCGCACGATCCCGGGCCTGATGGAAGGCGAGGCGAAGGCCGAGTACGCCCGCTGCGTCGACATCTCCACCGCGGCGGCGCTGCGCCAGATGGTCGCGCCGGGTCTGCTGGCAGTCCTGGTTCCGGTGGCCGTCGGCTTCTGGGATGTCGAGGCCCTGGCCGGCGTCCTCGCCGGCGTGACCGCCGGCGGCGTCCTGCTCGCCATCTTCATGGCGAACGCAGGCGGCGCCTGGGACAACGCGAAGAAGTTCATCGAAGCGGGGGCGCACGGGGGCAAGGGTTCCGACGCCCACAAGGCGGCCGTCGTCGGCGACACGGTGGGGGACCCCTTCAAGGACACGGCGGGGCCGAGCCTGAACATCCTGATCAAGCTGATGTCCGTCGTGTCGCTGGTCATCGCGCCGCTGCTGGTGCTGTAGCGGACCGTGATAGATTCCGCCGCCGATTCGTTCCGGTCCGCGGGCCGGCTACACCCTACGAGGATGAACGATTGACCCGTACATACGAACTCGTCTTCATCGCCGATCCACGCCTCTCGGATGAAGAGGCCGTGGAGTTGAGCGATGCCTTCGGCAAGCTGCTGGTCGCTGACCGCAAGCTGCGGATCACGCAGGAGGAATCCTGGGGCAAGCGGCGGCTCGCCTATCCGATCAAGAAGTTCACCGAGGGCCGCTACCACATCTACTACCTGGAGTCCGACGGAGGCGACAACGGCCTCGCGGAGATCGGACAGCGGATGCTCCAGAACGAGAAGGTCCTGCGCCACTTGGTGGTGCGGACCGACCTCGACCTGAAACGCGCCGCCAGCAAGGGAAAGGAGCCGGTCCAGCAGACGACCATGGCGACCGTCCCGAGCCAGCCGGCTGGAGGCGTCTAGAGATGCCCAAACGCAGAACCTTCTTCCGTCGCCGCAAGGTGTGCAAGTTCACCGCCGACGGGATCGAGTACATCGACTACAAGGATGTGGCCACGCTGCGCTCCTTCGTGCCGGAAAGGGCCAAGATCCTGCCCCGGAGGATTTCGGGCAACTCCGCGCGCCACCAGCGGATGCTCGCCCGCGCGCTCCGACGGGCCCGGTTCCTGGCCCTGATCCCCTACACCACGGACTGACCGCCGGCGTCGGCGGCGACCGGGACGGCGAGGAACGAAGCAATGGAAGTCATCCTGCTACAGGACATGAGAGGGCTGGGGACGCGCGGCCAGGTGGTCGACGTGAAGCCCGGGTACGCCCGCAACTACCTCTATCCAAGGGAGCTGGCCGCGCCTTCCACCGATTCGAACCGGCTCTGGTTCGAATCGCAGCGGAAGAAGTTCGACGCTCGCCACGAGGCCGAGCGCTCGGCCGCCGCCGAGGTCGCGGCGGAGCTCGCGGCGGTCAAGCTGACCATTCCCAAGCGAGCCAGCGAGACGGGGACGCTGTACGGCTCCGTGACCCCCACGGAGGTGACCGAGGCGCTCGCCGCCGCCGGGGTGCAGGTGGATCGCCGCATGATCGACCTCACCGGCGGCATCAAGACGGTGGGCGAGCACCTGGTGCGGGTCGACCTCCACACGGAAGTCATCGCCGAAGTCGCCATCGAGGTAGTGCCTGAAACCTAGGGCCGATAGCGAAAGCTCCGGCGCGGGAGCCTCACCGGAAGTCGGCGACTTCCTGGGAGAACAGCCCACGCGTGATCTCGGCGACTGGCGCCACCTCTGGGAGCGGGACATTCCGTTTCCGATTCGCAGCCATCGCGGCGTCGCCGGCCGTCTGCTCGTCGCCTTCAAGCGGCTGCTGCGCCCCTTCGTTTCGCTGCCCCAGAACGATCTCTGGGAGCGGCAGCGGGTCTTCAACCTGATCCTGCTCGATGTCTTCGAGCACCACCTCCAGGCGTGGAGGGATCACCAGGAACGCGTGGAGCGACTGTTCGAGCAGCGCATCGGCGACCTCGACCACCGGACGCGGCACCTGGAGAACTTCCTGCGCCAGGGACTCGACGAGGTCATGCGCCACGACGACGCCCTGTTCGGCCGCGTCGACCGGAAGCTGGACCGCTACCGGCGGGAAACGGACGAACTGGCGGGGCTGTTGAGGGCGGCCCTGGCCCGGGGTCCCGAAGGGGAGAAGGGACTCCGGGAGGCCGACGCGGACGTCTCCTACATCGGCTTCGAGCACAGGTTTCGCGGCGCCGAGGAGGACATCCGGGATCGCATCCGCGTCTATCTGCCGCGGCTCCGTCAGGCGGCGCCGGTCCTGGACCTCGGCTGCGGTCGGGGTGAAGCCCTGACGCTGCTGGAGGCCGAGGGCGTGGAGTGCCGCGGTGTCGATCCCTCTTCGGCGATGGTCCGCCACTGCCGTGAGCAGGGTCTCGCCGTCGACCAGATGGACGCGCTGTCCGCACTGACTCGGACCGAGCGGGCTTCTCTGGGTGGCGTCGTCTCCTTCCACGTCATCGAGCATCTGGCTCCGGAGGACGTCGAACGTCTGGTGCGCCTCGCATTCGCGGCCCTGCGGCCGGGTGGGACTCTGGTGCTGGAAACGCCGAATCCGCTCTCCGTCGCGGTGACGGCCCGCAGCTTCTGGCTCGATCCGACACACCGCAGGCCGGTGCATCCGGAGGCCTTGTCCGCCTGCTACGAACAGGCGGGCTTCACCGGTATCGAACGGCTCCACCTCCGGCCGTATCCCGAGGAGGAGCGCCTGCCGGAGATTCCGCTCGACGGACTGGACGGTCAGTGCCGGGAACTGGCCGACCGGCTGAATCGGCTCCGGGACGAGCTCGACGACTTCCTGTTCGGCTACCGCGACTACGCCCTGGTCGGCGTGCGGCCGGAGCCTGGGCCCTAGCCCGTGCCTCGCGCCTCGGCCCTGTCGCCCTGCTGCCAGCCGCGCCTGATCGGCGTCCAGTCGGGGAGGTCTTCCGGCATGTTCTCTCCCGCCTTGGGCTCGCCGTACAGTGCGCGTTGCTGATACCACGGCAGGTCGTAGACGGCACGGGTTTCCGGGTCGAACGAAAGGACCGGTTCGGTGCCGGCGATGAAGGCCTCTTCGATGACGCGCTGGCCGGAGAGGCGGCGTGACGGCAGGAGGCCGGAGTGGTACTCGACCTGCCGGAGCCGCACCTGGTTGGGCCTGGTGAAGGTCAGAGCGGTGTCCACCCAGCCGTCCTCGATGCCCAGGCGGAGCACTTCGTTCCAGATCGGCAGCGCCGCCACGGCGCCGGTCATGTTCCTGCCGATGCGCCGCTGCTGGTCGTAGCCGACCCAGACGACCAGGGTGTACCTGGGCGTGAAGCCCGCGAACCAGGCATCCGTGAAGCCGTCCGTCGTACCGGTCTTTCCGGCGACGGCCGCGAGGCCCAGCGCCCGTGCGGACTGGCCCGTGCCGCGCTGGACCACGCCGGAGAGCACATGCGTGAGCAGGAAGGCGACTTCGGGCGTGACGACCGTCGATGCCCGCGGCACGTGAGCAGCGAGTTCCCGGCCGTCGCGGGTCGTGACCCGTTCGACGAAGTAGGGCTCCACATGGACTCCCAGGTTGGCGATGGTCGCATAGGAGGTGGCCACCTCCAGCACGGTGAGGTCGGCCGCGCCCAGGGCGAGGCTCGGGTAGGGCAGAAGCGGTGAACGGATTCCCGTGCGGTGGGCGAAGTCGACGACCCGGTCAGCCCCGACGATGTCGTGGAGCTTGACCGACGTGACGTTGACCGACCTTTCCAGGGCCCGGCGCAGGGTCAGGATGCCCAGGTACTGCCGGTAGAAGTTTCGGGGACTGTAGTCGAGCTGGTTGTCGGCGCCCAGGAACACGGCGGGCGCGTCGAACAGGGTGTCGGCCGGGGTGAAGCCGTGCTCGAAGGCGGCGCCGAAGACGAGCGGCTTGAACAGGGAGCCGACCTGTCGCCGGGCCTGGAAGGCGCGGTTGAACTCGCTGCGTTCGTAGTCCCAGCCTCCGACCATCGCCCGCACCGCGCCGGTCGCGGACTCGAGCAGCAGGACCGCGCCCTCGATCCGCGGCTCCTGGACGAGTTCCAGCTCGAACGGCGGCTGGTCCGCTCCCTCCTCGCCCGGCGCGCCGCCATCGGCGGCGGTCCGCAACTCGAACCAGGCGATGTCGCCCCTTCTCAGGGGCGGCGAATCCCTGCGCGTCCACTCGTAGCCGGCCGGCTCCAGCAGGAAGCGGTGATCCGCGATCCGAATCTCCGCGTTCTCCCGCCCGCGCTGGAGAACGACGCCCGGCGCCCAGGCGCCGGCCTCGGGCTCGAAGCCGACCCACCTGGCCAGGACGCCGCCGAACGACTCGGCCAGGTCCGGGGCCGCCAGATCGTCCTGGTCCACGCGCGCGACCGCTCCGCGGTAGCCGCGCAGGCGATCGATCCGCATCAGCCCGCCGCGCAGCGCCTGCGCGGCGGCGCCCTGCATTCTCTGGTCGAGGGTAGTCTGCACCTGCAGGCCCCGCTCATACAGCCCCTTCTGTCCATACGCGCGGTAGAGGTCCAGGCGAACCTTCTCCGCGAAGTAGGGCGCGACCGGCTTCGGCTCCCGCTGGGTGACGACGTCGAGCGGCGTCGCGGTCGCCTCGAGGGCCTCCTGCCGCGTCATCACGCCGCGTTCGCCGAGCATCCGCAGGATGGCGTCCCGACGGGTACGCACGATCTCCGGCCGCAGGTAGGGCGTCCACACGCTCGGACTCGGCACGATCGCCACCAGGGTCGCCGCCTCGCTGTAGCTCAGTTCGGCGGATGGCTTGCCGAAGTAGTAACGGGACGCGGATTCCACGCCGTAGTTGCCGTGGCCGAAGTAGGTGAGGTTGCAGTAGAGCGTGAGGATCTGCTGCTTGCTGAGACGCTTCTCGAGTTCGACCGCGAGCAGGGTCTCCCGGATCTTCCGACGCCAGACCTTGGCCCGGTCCAGGAAGAGCATCCGCGCAACCTGCATGGTGATCGTGGAGGCGCCCGAGAAACGCTCCCCGCGCCGCCAGTTCTGGAGAACCGCGCGAAAGACGCCGATGATGTCGAAGCCGCCGTGAGTGTAGAAACTCCGGTCCTCAGCGGCTAGCAGGACCCGCGTGAACGCTTCCGGCACCTCGCCCTCGGCGAGCAGGATGCGTTTCTCGACCGAGTAGCTCCTGAAGGGTTCTCCGTCGCGGTCGCTCAGCCGGGTGATCTGACTGGGCGTCAGTTCGGCCACGGTCTCCACCTGGGGCAGGTCGATCACCGCGGCGACGCCGACGCCCAGCAACACCCCCACGACCGGGGTGGCGGCGACCGGCGCCAGCCAGCGCCAGTGCCTGACGCACCAGCCCCGCACCAGGTCCGGGACTTCCCGTGCCGCATTCATCTCCCGATTATCATACGGCGCGTTCCATGACTCCCGAAGCCGACCAGGCGTCCGGCCTGCCGCCGCTGCCGGAACCCTTCCCCGAGCCGCCGGGGGCACGACCGGCGAGTCCGGAACGTACGCGTCGCGGCTGCCTGGTCGCGGGCCTCGTGGGCTGCGGGCTGATCGTGGTGCTGCTGCTGGTCGGCCTGGCCGTCCTGGTCACCCAAGCCGACGAAGTGCTCGAGTTCGTCCTGGACTTCAGCCGGGAACGGATCGTGACGGAGCTGCCGGAGGATGTAGAGCACGCAGAACGTCAACGCCTGGAGCGGGCGTTCGATTCCGTGCTCGAGCACTACCGGGGCGGCGGCGCCACGGCGGCCGACAACCGCCGCCTCCAACTGGCGCTCACCGACGCGCTCCGAAGGCTCGAGCGGGGCCTCTTCGACGAGGACGACCTGCGCCGCCTGACGGAGCGCCTCGAGAACATCGCGGCATCCGATCCGGGAGGCTGACTTGCGGGGGGCCGCCGATTCCCGGGCCGAGCGCCCTCTCGACGCCGGGAGCACCGGACGTTTCGAGCTGGTGTCTCCTTTCAGCCCGCAGGGCGATCAGCCGGCGGCGATCGCTGAACTTGCGGACGGAGTCCGGACCGGCGCCCCCGAACAGGTGCTGCTCGGCGTCACGGGTTCGGGCAAGACCTACACAGTTGCCAAGGTGATCGAGGCCGTGAACCGGCCGACGCTCGTCCTCTCACACAACAAGACGCTGGCTGCCCAGCTCTACCAGGAGTTCAGGAGCTTCTTCCCGCACAACGCGGTGGAGTACTTCGTCTCCTACTACGACTACTACCAGCCCGAGGCCTACGTCCCCCAGTCCGACACCTACATCGAGAAGGAAACGAGCATCAACGACGAGATCGACCGCCTGCGGTTGCGGGCCACGATCTCCCTGTTCGAGCGCCGCGACGTGGTGATCGTGGCTTCCGTCTCCTGCATCTACGGTCTTGGCGCGCCGGACGTCTTCTTTTCGATGCTCCAGTTCTTCGAGCGCGGGGTCGAACTGCCGCTCGAACGGGCCCAGCGGAGCCTGGCCGAGATGCAGTACGAACGCACCCGTCTCGATCTCTTCCACGGCAGCTTCCGGGTGCGCGGCGACGTGCTCGAGATTCTCCCCGCCTACGACGACCGCGGCATCCGGGTCGAGTACTTCGGCGACGAGGTCGACCGGGTCTGCCGCTTCGATGTGATCAGCGGCCGGGTCCTCGAGGAGGTGGACCGGATCCCGGTCTTTCCGCGCAACCACTACGTGACGCCGGAGGAGCGGATGCGGCGGGCGATCGCATCGATCCGCGAAGAACTCGGCGAGCACCTGTCGGTTCTGGAGCGCGAGAACCGTCTGCTCGAGATGCAGCGCCTGGAGCAGAGAACCCGCTACGACCTGGAGATGCTCCGCGAACTGGGCTCCTGCGCCGGTATCGAGAACTACTCCCGCCACCTCTCCGGACGGGCGCCCGGCGAAGCGCCGCCGACCTTCCTCGACTACCTGCCCGAGGACTTCCTCCTCGTCGTCGACGAGAGCCACCAGACGATTCCGCAGGTCGGCGGCATGTACCGCGGCGACCGGGCGCGCAAGGAGACTCTCGTGGAGTTCGGCTTCCGGCTGCCGAGCGCGCTGGACAACCGGCCCCTGCGCTTCGACGAGTTCGAGGAGCGCTGCGGTCAGCGCATCTACGTGTCGGCAACCCCGGGGCCGTTCGAGCTGGAACGGACGGCCGGGGTCGTGGTGGAGCAGATCATCCGGCCGACCGGACTGCTCGACCCGAGGATCGAGCTGCGGCCTTCGGCGAATCAGATCGACGACCTGGTTGCCGAGGCCCGCGAGGCCATCGACCGCGGCGAGCGCGTCCTGGTGACGACGCTGACCAAGCGCATGGCGGAGGAACTCACCCAGTACCTGAACGAACTCGGCCTCAGGGTGCGCTACCTGCACAGCGACATCGACACGCTGGAACGCGTCGAGATCACGACCGCACTGCGCCGCGGCGACTTCGACATCCTGGTCGGCATCAACCTTCTGCGCGAGGGCCTCGATCTGCCCGAGGTGTCCGTTGTCGCCATCCTGGACGCCGACAAGGAGGGTTTCCTGCGCAGCGAGGTGTCGCTGATTCAGACGGCGGGCCGGGCGGCCCGCAACCTGAACGGCAGGGTGATCTTCTACGCCGACCAGCGGACCGAGTCGATCGACCGGTCGATGGAGGAGACGGAGCGCCGACGACGGGTCCAGGAGCGCTACAACCGCGACCACGGAATCGAGCCGGCCTCCATCCTCAAGGAGGTGCACAGTCCCCTGGTGCAGATGAGCAACCTGGACTACCTGCACAAGGCTGGGGCCGAAGCGGCGGCCGCGGTCGAGGATCTGTTGCGCGAGGACGCGCCCGAGATGCCCCTGGAACGGCGGATCGCGCGCCTGGAGAAGGCCATGAAGCAGGCTTCGAGGCGGCTCGAGTTCGAGCAGGCTGCGGTGCTCCGGGACCGGCTCAGGGAACTCCAGGAACTCAAGGTAATGGGCTGATGCGCCCGGAGCTTTCCTGCAAGCTCGGTGAACTCCCGGATCTGCCGGGGATCTACATCTTTACGTCGGACGCGGGGGAGGCGCTCTACGTCGGCAAGGCGAAGTCCCTCAGGCGCAGGGCCGCCGCCTACCGCAAGCCGGCGGAGGACCCCCGCATCGCGCTGATGCTCCACGACGCGGCCGATGTCGAGTTCGTCGTGACCGACTCCGAAGCGGAAGCCCTGCTGTTCGAGAACAACTGGATCAAGCGGCGGCAACCCCGCTTCAACATCCGCCTGCGCGACGACAAGACCTATCCGTACCTCAAGCTGACCCTGGCCGACGGCCATCCCCGGCTCGCCTTCACCCGCCGAATCCGCCGCGATGGAGCCGAGTACTACGGGCCCTACCTGCCGGCCGGACTGGCCCGCAAGGCGATCAAGCTGACCCAGAAGCTGTTCGGCATCCGGATCTGCCGGATCGACATCGACGGCAGCCTGCCGCGGCCCTGCCTCTACCACGACATGAAGCGCTGCCTCGGCCCCTGCGTCGACGGACTGACCACCGACGAAACGTACGCCGACGCGGTGGAGAAGGCCCGGCTGTTCCTGGCCGGCCGGAACGAGGAACTGCTGAAGGACCTGCGCACCCGGATGCGGACGCTCGCGGACGAACTCGAGTTCGAGGCGGCGGCGCGGCTGCGGGACACGATTCACGAGATCGACGAGGTCAGCCAGCGCCGCAAGCTCAGTTCGGCCCGCGGGGAGGATGTCGACATCTTCGGCGTCCACACGAGCGGCGACAACGCGGCGGTCACCATTCTCGTCATGCGAGGCGGCCAGGTGCTGGACCGCCGCGAGCTGTTCTGGGAAGGCGTGCCCAGGATCACCGCCGAGCGCCTGCTCTCCGAGCTGCTGCCGCAGCTCTACGACCGGACGACGCTGATTCCGAAGGAGATCCACCTGCCGGTGCCGATCGAAGGCGAGGAGGCGCTGATCGAGTGGCTGAGCAGCCGCAGGGAATCCAGGGTCTACCTCCGCATGCCGTCGCGAGGGCCCAAGGCGCAACGCATCGCGCTCGCCAACCGCAACGCCGCGATGGCCTTCCGCCGCCGCTTCCGTGGCGCGGGCGCCGGCGGCGAGGCCGGCGCGGCGCTGCGGAAGGCGCTCGACCTCGCCGACCCGCCGCGGCGGATCGAAGGTTTCGACATCTCGACCTTCGGCGGCAGCCAGACCGTGGCATCCCTGGTCGTCTGGAACGACGGGCGGATGGTCAAGGGCCAGTACCGCAGCTTCAACATCCGCGGCCTGTCCCAGGCCGACGACTTCGCGTCGATCCATCAGGCCGTGAGTCGCCGCTACCGGCGCGTACTCGACGAGGTCGGCGAGATGCCGGACCTGATCCTCATCGACGGCGGGCGGGGCCAGTTGAACGCCGCGCTCGAAGCCCTCGTGGAGCTGGGGGTCGACGAAACGCCCGTGGTCGGACTGGCCAAGAGGGAGGAGGAGCTGTATCTCCCGGCACGCCCCGCGCCGCTCCGGCTGAAGCGGAGCCACGCGGGCCTGCGGGTGCTGCAGGAGGTACGGGACGAGGCCCACCGCTTCGCCGTCTCCCGCCACCGCCGTCGCCGCTCCCGGAGGTCGCTGCACAGCCGGTTCGACGACCTGCGGGGCATCGGGCCGCAACGACGGAAGCTGCTTGTGCGACGCTTCGGCAGTTTCGCCGGCGTCGCCCAGGCCTCGGAGCAGCAGTTGAGCGATGTGCTCGGACCGAAGCTGGCGAGATCGGTCTACGCTTCGGTCCACGGCGAGCGTTCACGCTCCGGGCAGTGAGGGAGCGCAGGCTGCTAGAGCCGCCGAACCTGTCGCAGGCCCCAGCCCCCACCTGACTAGGGCCTGTTCACACTATCGCAGTGCATCGACGATGAGCACGAAGACGACGAA
>JAPOXA010000160.1 GCA_026707325.1 Acidobacteriota bacterium
TGTGCTTGATCGCCTGGAAGGAGCCGATCGGCCGGCCGAAGGCGTAGCGGCCCTTCGCGTAGCCGATCGCCATCTGGAGGCAGGCGTCGGAGCCGCCGAGCTGTTCCATCGCGAACAGTACGGCGGCGCGGTCGAACACGCGGTCCTTGAGCGCCCAGCCCTGGCCGGCCTCGCCGAGCGGTTCCGCTTCGGCGCCGTCGAACGTGATCCTGGCGTGGGAACGGGAGGGATCGAGGGTCTCGACCGCCTCGCGGGAAACCCCGCTTCCTCCCAGGTCGAGGAGCGCGAGCGAAACGCCGTCTCCTTCCTTGGCGACGACGACGCAGAAGTCGGCGATGTCGCCGTCAGGTACGGGCATCTTGGTGCCCGACAGGGTGCCGTCCCTGAACGACGCCTGCAGGTTCGCCGGGGTTGCGAGACCGGGGCCTTCCGAGAGAGCGAAGGTGCCGATCGTCTCGCCAGTCGCCAGCTTGGGCAGCAATCGCTGCTTCTGCTCTTCCGAGCCGCCGAGGAGCACCGCCTCCGTGGCCAGGTAGACCGAGGAGGAGAAGGGCACCGGCGCGACCGCGCGCCCGAGTTCCTCGGCGACGACGCAGAGTTCGAGATAGCCGAAGCCGATGCCGCCGTACTCCTCGGGAACCGCGATGCCGGGGGATTCGTTGGCGCCGATCTGCTGCCACAAATCGCGCGCGAAGGGTTCGTCCGCGTCCTCCAGCACCCGGCGGGGGACCGTCGTATCGCAGGCCGCGCGCAGGAAGTCGCGCGTCTGCTGCTTCAGCGCCTTCTGGGCATCCGAGAAATCGAAGTTCATTGCTGCTCCTGGTCAGTTTCGGACGCGGAGTGTAGCAAGCGAGAACGGGCTATGCCGCCCGCTCGCCGAACCTCTTCAGACCTCGTAGGTTCGGCCCTCCACGGCGGTCTCGATCTCGAGGTCGGAGCGTTCGAGCATGTCGTCGCCGAGGTGCGTGAGGAGCATCCGGCCGCAGTCCAGGCGAGGCCTCCGGGCGAGCAGCTCGACGTAGTTCAGGTGGTTCGGGACGGGCCGGTCGTAGAAGTTGCACTCGCAGATGAAGAGGTCCGCGCCAGCGGCTGCGTCGATCAGCGCTTCGGTCCACTCCGTGTCACCGGAGAACGTGAGCGTCCGGCCGCCGTACTCGACCCGCAGGGCATAGCTCGGTGCCCCGGAGGGATGGACGACCTCGAACGCGGTCACCCGGAGCCCGTTGATGGAGACGGTTTCGCGCTCGTGGAGCTCGACGATCTCGAGCTCGAACGCCAGCTCACGCCTGGAGGAGCCTGGGTACAGAGCTTCCGCCGCCTGCCTGATTCTCTCCCGGAGCCCTGGCGGGCCGGCGAGGGTGAGAGGTGTGGTTCGGCGGGCCCGGTAGTGGGCGTCGCTCAGGAGAAAGGGCAGGCCGCCGAAGTGGTCGCCGTGCAGATGGGTGATGAGGATGGTGCGGATGGTCGCCGGTTCGATGCTCCGCCGCTTCATCGCCGCCAGCGAGGTCGCGCCGCAGTCGAGCAGAGTCGGAGCAAGGGAGTCCTCGCCCGTCTCCCCTCCGAGCAGGAAGCAGGTGTGCAGGCGGCCGCCGCTGCTGAAGGCGTCGCCGCAGCCGAGGATCTGGAGCTGGAGCGTCATGGGCTGGGAATCGGGATCCGGGCGTTGCCGCGGCCGTGGCCGTGGCCGCCTGGCGGACGGCATGATAGAGCACCAGTCGACGTGGTACGGGACGGCTTGAAGGAGCCGGCAAAGGTGTCGGCCCGTCGACCAGGAGGAGCCAGCCAATGGGGGAGCGGACCGGTTTCGAGACCATCAGGGTGGAGAGCGACGGAAACCTCGGGTTCCTGACCCTCGCGCGGCCCGAACGGCTGAACGCCGTCGACGGAACGATGCTTAGCGAACTGGCCCAGGCTGCCGCTTGGTTCGACGGCCGGAGCGAGATCGACGTGGTCGTGCTCCGCGGCGAGGGCCGCGCGTTCTGCGCCGGTGCCGATCTGAAGGCGATGGGTGCAGCTTCGGAATTGAACTGGCGCCAGCGCCGGGAGGCGGGTCAGCTCGGCCGCCGGGCGATGGACGCACTGGAGGAGATGCGGGCGCTGACCGTGTCCCAGGTGCAGGGGTACGCGGTCGGCGGCGGTTTCCTGCTGATGGCGGCCTGCGACCTGCGGGTCGTTGCCGAGGACGCCGTGTTCTTCATTCCCGAGGTCGAGTTGGGGCTCCCCTTGGCATGGGGCGGTGTGCCGCGGATGGTGCGCGAGATCGGACCGGCCCTGACCAAGGAGTTGATCATCACCTGCCGCCGCTTCGGCCCCTCGGAGGTGGCCCCGATGGTCAACCGGATCGTGCCGCCGGAACGGCTCGAGGAGGAGACCCTGGACCTTGCCCGGTCCCTGGCCGCGATGCCCACGGTGCCGGCGGCGATCACGAAGGACCATGTGAACGCAGTGAGCCGGGCCATCGCCGGCGCCACCGACTTCGCCGACGGCGACACCCTGCAGTGGGTCAGGGGCGACGCCGAGTCCGAAGCGGCCCGGCTGCGCTACACGGAGCGCACCCTCGGCGGCAAGCGGGCCTAGCCCGCAAGGACTGGGACTCCCCACCATTCTGCAAGTGGCGTAATCGCCGGCGGTCGTCGCTG
>JAPOXA010000144.1 GCA_026707325.1 Acidobacteriota bacterium
GCACCAGCGACGGCTCCGGCCGGACCTACCGCGACACCTACTACCACACCTGGGGTGCGTCGGGCCTCGCTGGCGTCTGGGCGGAGGAGAACACGCGCGAGGCGATCTTCCAGGCCCTGCGGCGCAGGGAGACCTTCGCCACGTCGGGTCCGCGCATTCGGGTGCGCTTCTTCTCCCGGGCGGGAACCACCCGCGCCGATCTGGAGGATCCCGGTTTCCTCACGAGAGCCTACGCGGAGGGCGTGTCGATGGGTGGCGACCTCTCCACCTCGAACGGGGCTGCGCCAACCTTCGCGGCCTGGGCGCTGCGGGATCCGCTCGCCGCTCCGCTCGACCGGCTACAGATCATCAAGGGCTGGTCGGAGAACGGGAACAGCGAGGAGGTGGTCTACGACCTTGCCTGTTCGGACGGCGCGGCTGCCGACCCCACCACCGGTCGTTGCCCGGACAACGGCGCGAGCGTCGATCTCGCCACCTGCGCCATCAGTGCGGACGTCGGGGCCAACGAGCTCAAGGCCGTGTGGACCGACCCCGACTTCGACCCGGCGCGTCGGGCCTTCTACTACGTGCGGGTGCTCGAGAACCCGACCTGCCGCTGGTCGACCTGGGATGCCCTGCGAGAGGGCGTCGAGCCACGCCGGGACATGCCGTCTACCATCCAGGAGCGGGCCTGGTCGTCGCCGATCTGGTACAGCCCCTAAAGAAGCCGTCGGTCTCCGTCTTCTGCCTCGCGGTATCGGGTCGCCGGGGAGTATCGTACCGGCGCTCCATGCAACGCTCGCGGAACCCGAAGTGAAGATCCTGGTCATCGCCGACGTGCACGGGAACGCCGAGGCGCTCTCGGCCGTGCTCGAGCAGGAGCCAGACGCCGACGCGACGCTCTTCCTCGGCGACACGGTCCTCTCCGGCCCACAGCCGAACGAGACGATGGCGCTGCTCGCAGGCCTCGACGGGGTGTTGATCGAGGGCAACCACGATGTCGAGATGCGGGAGCCGGAGCGGTTCGACGCTTGGCCCCCGCCCTGGCGGGCCTACACGCGCTGGATCCTCGGCACGCTGGATGCGCCGGGCTGGAAACTGCTCCGTGGCCTTCAGCCGGAGGGCGAGTACGAGGTTGGCGGCCAGCGCGTGTTCCTGCACCACGGCGTGCTGCCGGCCGAACCGCGGCAGGCGCTTCCGGACACGGCGGACGATCGGTTGGCCGCGCTTGCGGGCGGCACGGACTGCCCGGTTGTGCTCTTCGGCCACTCGCACATTCAGTTCCGCCGGACGATCGACGGCCAGGAGTTCATCAACCCCGGCAGTGTCGGCCAGCCGCGCTGCGGCCGGCGGGTTGCCTGCTACGGGTTGATCGAGGACGGTGTCTTCCGTCACTGCCAGGTGGAGTACGACCCGGGCCCCTGGCTCGAGGCGCTTGACGGCATCGGGCCGCTGGACGGGTTCCCGGAGTTCCGGGAGTGGCTGAAGAAGGCGTTGCTCAGTGGCTACGGCATCGGCGAGCGGGAGCCGTGGACGCGGTTCGCGCGGGAGGGGTACGTGTAGGCGCATCGCGCAGGCCGCTGCGCGGCCGCGCCCGGGTGCCGGCGGGGACGCCGGCGCACCCAGTGTGTGACGCCCGGTGGGCTACAGCTCCTCGACCGCGATCGCCCGCACCCAGGTCGCTTCCAGCCGCTCGACGTTGAGCGGCATGCCGATGTAGAAGGCCCGGTCCTTCTTTAGCTTCTCGACGTTCACGAGGGGATAGCAGACCGGGATGTTGTTGCCCAGCATGTTGCGGTGGGTCGGCGAGTTGAGCGGCTGAGGCGTCTGGAAGTCCGACTCGAAGCGCACACCCGGATAGCCGACCGCCAGCAGCTTGATTCCCGTGTCGGCGAGCCACCTGCTCGTTTCCGCCGGCAGGGTCGGCTGCTCGTCGTCGCGGAACGGGCTGCCGAGGATGACGATGTCGCCCTTGCCGACGTTGGAGAGGTGTTCCGGCCGGATCGGTTGGCCGACCTTGACGAGTTCGCCCTCCTCGTTCTCCTCCTCGACCGGCCCGAGCTGATCGAGATAGCAGACCGCTGCCGGGCCGAAGAACGTGTCGAGGGGCATCTCCCACAGGCCGAGGATGCCGTCCGGCAAACCCTCCCAGTGGTCCATGTGCCCCTTGCCGCCTTCCGTGTGCGATCCCCCGCAGTGGCCGCTGACCCGGCCGGGCGGCCAGTAGGAGTCGCCCTCCTTGCCGCCGATCAGGGTGTAGAGCGTGTCGTCGTAGGGGACGCGGCCCTCCTCGAGAATCCAGGGAAGCCCGAAGACGTCCTTGTTCCCTTCCTCGACGGTGCCGTCGAGCCGGGTGATGCGCCCGACCATGCGCGGGCTGAGGTCCACGACGTGATGGCCTGCAAAGTCAATCATCGTCTTCTCCGTGTATCCGGGGGTCTCGTAGCCGGGGGTCTTCTGACCCCCGGCTTCTGGCTTCCCTTCAGTCTTCCGTTCCGCCTTCCGCCTCAACCGACCATTCGCCCAGAGTGGCCAGTCCGTTCATGCGGGCGCGGTGGCGGAGCGCCGTCTGCCCGCTCGATTCGTCGGTTCTGCCGTCCCAGGCCTCGACCGGGGCGCGGCCGATCGCGCGGCCGAACGAGAAGCTGAGCGCCCACGGCGCGTGAAGGTGCCCGGCGCCGTCCGCGGGTCCGCCGCTGGCCGCCAGCCGGTTCATCGCGTCGAGGTGGGCCGTCGCGTCCAGGTCCGACTGGCCGCCGGACAGGAAGCCGATCCCGGGCAGGGCGGGCGGCACGACCCGGCGCAGGCAGCGCAGCGTCTCCCGCGCCACCGTGTCGACGCCGGCCTGTTCGGGACAGTCGCTGCCCGAGACGACCATGTTCGTCTTCAGCACGATCTCCTCGGGCGCGACGCCGTATTCGTACAGGGCCTCGAACGTGCGGTGCAGGAAGCGCTCGGTGATCTCGAACTGGCGCTCGATCGGGTGGTCGCCCTTCATCTCGACCTCGGGTTCGACGATCGGGACGAGATCGAACTGGTGGGCGAGCGCGGCGACCTCTGCGACGCTGCGGGCGTTCGAGACGAGCGCGCGCTCGGTGGGCAGCCCGGGTCGTACCCGCGCGGCCACGCGCCACTTGACGAAGGCCACGCCGCGCCCGCGCCAGTACTCGAGCCGCTTCGCCAGTCCGTCGAGGCCGCGGGGCACGTACTCGTGCTCAGAGCCGCCGAGGAGCTGCCAGCCAGTGGTCGGCGTGATGCCGAGAAGCAGGCCGCGTTCGGCGATGAGTTCGACGAGCGGAGTGCCGTCGCCGGCCCGGCGATCGAGCACGTCGGGGAAGACGATGATGCTCGACAGGTGCTCGCCGAGCTCAGGGGTGCGGCAGATCATCTCCTGGAAGTCGGCCGCCGCGTCCTCGGTCCGCGCGTGGACCGACTCGCCCCACCAGCCCCGCACGAGGCCCTTGAGCGGCACGTCGGCCGCGAAGATGCCCTTGCCGGGGGCCACCATCCGTTGCGCGGTCGCTGCCAGAGTCGATCCGGCGGTCACGAGCCGGCTCCTGTCGCGCCGCTTCCGGCCGTCGCCAGTTTCGCGCGGTAGAACTCGAGCCCCTCGCGTGCCGCCTCGTCCAGGTCGCGCCCACCGGTCATGTCGCGCCACACCGCGAGCAGGTTGCCGACGCCGCCTCCCATGTGGACGATCGGCTCCATCACGGTGTCCCGGTCGTAGTCGATCTCGTGGAGCGCGGCCACCACCTCGTCCCAGGGGATGTGGCCCTGGCCGGGCGGCCGGCGGTTGTTCTCGCCGATGTGGAAGGTGCCGAGCTGGTCGCCGGCGCGGACGATCGCCTCACCCAGCGAGTCTTCCTCGATGTTCATGTGGTACGTGTCGAGCATCATCTTCAGGTTCGGGCTGCCCACCTCGTCGAGGAAGCGCAGCGCCTCGTCGCAGGTGTTGACGAGGAAGTGCTCGAAGCGGTTCAGGACCTCGATGTGGAAGGTCACGTCCAGATCCTCGGCGGTCTTCATCGCCTCCCGCATGGAGGCGACGGCGTGTGCCCGGCAACGCTCCTTGTCCCGGCCGTCGAGCCCCTGGCGCATGACGCCGGTGATCGCTCCGCCGACGTCGCCGCCGCCGCCTCCCGCCATCTGCTGCATCTCGCTCGCCCGCTCGGCGAGGGCGCGAAGGTGCGCGATGCCGCGGCGCCGGTCCTCCTCGGAGTCGGAGTTGATGTCCTGCTTCGGGCCGAGCCCCGCCATGTAGTTGACCTTGATCCCGTGCTCCGCCGCCGAGGCGACGAAGCGCTTCTTCTGCTCCGGGGTGTAGAGGAAGAGCACGTCCTGGGAGAAGGACATGAGGTCGAAGCCGATCGCGGCCGCCCGGGCCATTCGGCTCTCGTACTCCTCGAGGTCCTCCATCCACTCGTTGCCCCAGTAGTTGAAGGTGATGCCGATTCTGCCCATGCGCTTCTCTCCCTGAACCCTTACGGCGCCGTCGCCGCTGCTGCCGCCTTTCCGGCCGGCTGGGAGGCCATCAGGGCCTCGACCTCGGCCATCGACGGAATCCCCTTGCGGTTGCCCAGCACCGTGCAATGAAGGGCCGCGACCGCCGACGAGAACGACGCGCAGCCTTCGAGGCTCCATCCCCTGGCAAGGCCCACCAGGTAGGCGCCGTGGAAGGTGTCGCCGGCGCCGGTCGTGTCGACGACGTCGACATCGAAGGCGGGCGTGTGGAACTCAGCGTCGCGCGTCCCGGTCCTGCGGGCGCCAGTTCCTCGGGACACTGTGTAGCTGCCGCGCGCGCCCTCGGTCTGCACCACCACCCGCGGTCCGAGATCGAGCGCGGCGCGGCCCGCCCGCCACACGTCTTTCTCGCCCGTGAGCGCCGGCGCGAAGCCCGAGCCGCAGATCAGGACGTCGGTTTCGGCCACGAGCGCCCGGGCCGGTTCGAGGACCTTGTGGCTGGTGGCGGCCGCGTCCAGCACGACCGTGCCGCCCGCCTCCTTCATCCAGCGCGCCGCGGCGAGGGAGGCTTTGCCGTGACTGCCGTCGAGATGGAGGATCCGCGCCGACTCGATGTACGCACGGTCGAGTTCTGAAGCGTCAACCGGCCGCGAGAGAAAGCCGCGCCGGAACGAGAACACCCGCTCGCCGGTCGCGGCGTCGACGTAGACGACCACCACATGGTCCTCCGGCCCCTCCCGCGGCACCAGCCGGCTGGTGTCGACGCCCGCTTTCTCCAGCGACCGCCGGCGGTGCTCGCCGAGATCGCCTTCGCCCACGGTGTCGACGAAGCCGGTGCGCAGACCGAACGTCGAGGCGACGAAGCAGGCCGTGCCAACGGGCCCGCCGTCGGCCAGCGTGAAGTCGAGGAGACCGCGCGGGTCCTCCCAGGCCGGCATGCGCTCGACGCGCAGCACGACATCCACGATCGCGAGGCCGAGGCCGATGACGTCCAGGCGACTCTCCAGGCTGCCTACTTGGAGCCGCGGCGCGAATCAGCCGCGGCGAGCTGCCGTTCGAGACGGCGAAGCTCGTTCTCGAAGCCAGGGCGAACCTCGGGCTCGGCGATGGCGAGAAGGCCGACGTAGAAGCCGGAGAGGCTCCTGAGCCGGAGCGTTTCGTCGTCGATGAGACCGAATGCCCACTGGTCGAGCGCCAGTCCCCAGCCTGCGTAGAGCTGCGCCTCGAGGAACTCCTGCCCGACGGTCTTTCGCAGTTGTCCGCTGGCCTGGGCTTCGGCGATCGCCGCGCGAATCGCGTCCTTGGCGGACCGGAAGTGCTCGCCCTGGTCCGCCTGGCCCAGGGTGGCCACGTAGCCGGTACCGAAGTGGGCCACGATGAGCGGCCGCAGCAGGTCGCCGTTGTCGATCATGTATCGCAGGACACCCTCCATGGCCCTCGAGGCCCGGCGCAGAGGCGTGCGGGCGGCGCCGGCGTCGGGGGCCGCCGCTTCGAGCCGCTGGTCGGAGTCCTTGATCAGGGCCTGCAGGATCGCCTCGCGGGAGCCAAGCAGGTTGTAGAGGGTGGTGACGCTCAGACCGGCGTCCTTGGCCAGCTTGCGCATCGAGAGGCCTTCGGGGCCGGACTCCTTGAGCAGCGTGCGGGCGGACTCGAGAATCCGCTGCCTGCGCGCGGCGACGTTCGCTTCGCGCCGGCCTGCCGGCCTGGTGGCTGCCTCACTCTTGGCTTCGGGGCTGGTCATGCTCCGGTTGCTTGCCGACATGATACGCGGGTCCGGTTGGGGTGCGCAGGAAGATGGTACATTGTTTCAAGTTTGACCGGGGAGAACGAGAAGTGACTGAAATCAACGTGGCCGAACTCGAACCGGTAGGAGAGTTCGGTTCTCTCGCGTGGTGCGAGGCCTGCGCCGAGTACGGCGTGCAACTCCTCGAAGACGGCGATCTGCCGCCGGACACCGCGTGGGGATTCACCGAGATCTACACCCACCCGCCGGCGCGGCTGCTCGATAACGGCCGCGAGATGTCGGCGTACTTCATCATGGTCAAGGACGGCCGGATCACCGGCGGCGACGGCGCTCCCGAGGAGTGCCGTGCCCTGCCGGGCTTCCACGTCGTGATGCCGTGGGCGTCGATCTGCAACCAGTCCCGCACGAAGTACGGCCGCGAGGGCCAGATGCGGCGGTCGGCCCAGGAGAAGGTCATGTTCCAGCAGATCGAGGAGTACGTCGGGCGGCCGAATCCCCTCGGCCTGGGCGGCGGCCCCAAGCACGTCTGGCCGCGGGAAGTCGGCATGGCGCTGGGCAAGGGCATGGAAGAAGGCGGTGGTCTCCACAACATCGCCGCGAGCCTGCAGATGCCCTCGCCCGAGTTCGCGGACCTTCCCACGACCGACATGGCCGTCCCGGACTTCGAGGCGATGACGGACGAGCAGAAGCGGCGCTTCCTCGCGCTCCTCGCCGTCAGGGATCAGCGTCCAGCGAGAACCGCACCGCCGTCCGGTACGTAGCCCCCACCGGCTCGCCGTCCTCCACGACCGGCCGAAAGACGGCCCGCCGCATCGCCGCGACGGCGTTCTCGGTCAGTCCATGCGGCAAACTCTCCAGCACCTCGACAGCGACGACGCAACCTTCCCCGTCGATGCGGACGCCGAGGCCAACCACGCCCTCGACGCCGGCCTGTATCGCTTCGTCCGTGTACTCGTGGGCGACCCGGTAGATCATCTCGCCCGGCCTGCGGTCTGAGTCGCCGACGGCGTCCGCCTGCGGGTTCGTGGCCTCCTCCCCTGCCACCCCCCGCGAGTGACAGACGAGGATCCGCGCCCGGTCCGGGATCGGCCCTTCCGGCGACATGACCAGGATGCCTCTCGCCTCGGCGACGCCTGCTTCCGGGCGGCCCGAGTCCACCAGCAGCCGCGCGAGACTGTAGCGCGGTGCCACGGACGCCTCGTCGTCCATGACGGCGATCACCCGGCGAAAGGCGTCCTCGGCCTCGAGCACATCCTGCTCCGTGCGGCCAGGCTTGTCGAAGAGGGCCACGCCGAGCGCGTTGTAGGCACGTGTCTGCAAGCGGATGTCATCGGTCAGTTCCAGCGCCCGGCGGGCGGCGTTGGCCATCGCTTCGAGCTCGGACCGCTGGTAGTGGGCCGCGGCCTCGGCGAGCCACTGTTCGGCGGTGTCCGGCGGGGACGGTGCCTCGGTGGCTGCGTTCGTGGCGCCTGACGAAGAGACGACACTTCTGGCGTCGGGTGCTGTTGCGGCGGCCGGGCCACTGGCCGCGTCCAGGTCGAACGTGACGACGGAGGTCGTGGCGGCAAGATCGTCGCGCACGCCAACCGCGACGCGATGCGGCCCGGGCGCGGTGACCACGTCGACCGCGAACGGCCACGAGAGTTCCCGTGCGTCCTCGATCTCCCCCTCCTGCACCAGGACAGGGACGGGATGCTCCGTCACTTCGGAGAGGCGCGCCTCCTCGTCCATCACCTGGATCCACAGGCGGACCCGGGCCTCGTGGCCGCCGGCCGCCGGGGCCAGCGTCAGCGGACCGATGGGGATCGCGACCAGCATCCTCGACTGGATGTCGCCGCTGTCCAGCTCGACCTGGCTGCCCGTGCCGCGGACGGGCGCGATGCGGATCCCCATCGGGTTCGCGGCCTCTTCCATCGCAAGGGCCGCCAGGGTCAGGTCCGCCATCTCGGCTGAGATCGACTTGTCGACATAGCTGTCGCGGTGGCGAAGCGTCAGGCGGCGGCGATAGCGCCGCTTCGCCTCGTCGGTCAGCTCGACTTCGATCCGGTGGGTGCCGCCCCTCTCGATGTGGGTCGCCGAGTAACCGAGCGAGTAGCGGTTCTGGAGGTCGCTCGCGATGCGGTCGAGGCCGCCCGCGAAGTTGCGGGTGTTGACGATCGCCCGGCCGCCGGTGCGATCGGCGAGGCGGAGCAGCGGCTCCTCGAGATTGGCGGCGCGGGTGAACTCGATGCTGGTGGAGAAGCGGAGGTCCGCGGTGTTCATGCCGCTTATGCGCGCTCCGGCCGCGGCGACGCTGTGGAAGGTGACGCCGTTGGCGTTGGCGAGGGAGGCGAGCTCGTCGAATCGCCGGGAGAGGTCGTACTGGTAGGCCTCGAGGGAGGCGTTCGCGGCGTCGATGCTTCTCGGGTTGGCGAAGGGCGAGTTTTCCGAGATGGACGACCTGTTCCGCCACCTGCCGCGCGTATCGTTGAACCGCTCCTCGACCGCCCGGAACAGATCCTCCGCCGGCCGCATGGGCAAACCGTTGCTGATGTACAGGATGGCCTTGCGCCCCGGCAGGCCCGCCATCGTCCGGATCGCGTTCTCCAGGTTCACGATCGAGGCGTCGGCTTCGTTTCTGATCATTGCGGCGAAGTTGCGGATCAGGTCCATCATCGCGGGGTAGCGGGGCGGAACTTCGTTGTCTGCGTTGAGTTGGCGCAAGATGTCGAGGCGCTGCGATTCGATGCGGTCGCGGCTGCCGACGACTCTCTCGATCTGGTTGGTTTCCTCGGCGACGCGCCAGGCCTCGGTCGTGAAGGGAAGCGCGACCTCGTGCCGGCCCTGGTCGTAAACGGCGAGCATCGCGCGGTCGTACGGGCTGAGCTGGACGCTCAGGAAGTTGCGCAGGAAGGGCAGCAAACGGTTGCGGTCCGTCGGCGTCAGGTTGTTGTTGTCGATGTAGACCATCAGGCTCAGCCGGTGCTCCGGCGGCGGCGGCTCGGCCGGGACGAAGCGGTCCAGGTCGCTCTGCCGGGGTTGCCGGTCCCGAAGAGCGGCTGACTGCTGTTCCCGCTCGGTCGCCTCCAGGCCGTCCGTGAACTCGAAGAAGTTCGACAGCTCCACCGGGCGACCGTCCTCGCGCACCTCAAAGTCGCCGGCTTCGAGGCCGGTGATCGGGTTGCCGTCCCGGTCGGTCACCCAGACGTCGACGTTGACGACGCGGACGTCGATCGTTTCGCCGAACGTCTCGGACGCGGGCTGCGCAACGCCGTTGACTGAGAACAGCAGAAGCGCCATCGCTTGCATCAGGGCCTTCATGCCTGACGAAGCGTATCTCTGGGTGCGCGGGTCTTCTGACCCGCTGCCGCCGCAGGCGGCCAGGAACACCGTCGCCGGCCTCTGGCCGGCGGCTGCTTTCTCCGGCCTGCGCCGCTCCGCGGCTCCGGCCGAGGGCGGGTCAGAAGACCCGCGCACCCAGTGGTCTCAGTCGTGAAGCGTCACGACTCCCGCGTCGCCGTCGACGCTGATCTCCTGCCCAGGCGCCACCCGCTGCGTGATGTTCCCCGTCCCAACAACCGCCGGTATCCCGTACTCGCGCGCGACGATCGAGCCGTGCCCCAGAATGCCGCCGATGTCGGTCACGAGACCCGAGGCATGCGCGAACAGCGGCGTCCAGGCGGGATTCGTCATCGGGCAGACGAGGATGGAGCCGGACCGCATCCGGTCGAACTCGGGCGGTGACTTGATCAGGCTCGCCGGCGCGGTCACGGTGCCGGGGCTCACCGGCACGCCGCGCAGCGTCGGGCTGTTCGGGTCGTTCCTGGCCTGCGTCTCCTTGAAAGCGATCGACGGATGCTCGCTCGCCTCTTCCGGCACGGTGCCGGGCGGGTGCAGGCGCTTGCGCGCCTCGCGGAGTTCACGCCGTTCGGCGGCGAGCACGCCCAGGTCGGGCCTCGCCTCGTCGCGCGCGCGGGCCTCGATCGCCTCGCGGAGCTCGTCCGTGACGCAGAAGTAGACATCAGAGGAATACCCGAACGTGCCGGCCTCCACCAGGCGCCGCCCCAGCTCGGCCGCCAGCGAGCGCAGCACGGGCCAGGAACTGCCGAGGTAGAACATCGTCTCCTCGCGGATCGGGTAGAAGAGGTACGTGAACCACAGACGGAAGCGGAACTGCCAGTACGCGAGGCCGTCGAGCAGCCCTTCGATCTCGGCAAGCGCCTTCTCCTTCTTGCGCCGCGCCTCGATGTCGTGCTGCTCCGGGCTGTAGTCCCGGTTGGCGACCATCGTCTTCAGCGTCGCGAAGAACGGGGTCGGATCCTCGCTCTGCGGCGGTTCGACGAAGTCGAGCGTGTAGCCCTGGTGCCCGAAGGCCCGGAGATAGTCGTCGATCGCCTTGAGCGCCGGTCCGCTCGCCGGGTGCTCCTCGAGCGCGGCCAGGAGGCGTGAGGCCGGGGTCACCATCACCAGTTCCCAGAGCGACTCGTCGGCCCGGATGCGCCTGGCGACCTCGTAGATCGCGTCGTTCGCTTCCATCGTCTTCGACTTGAAGCCGCTCAGGAACTGGCCGCTCGTGAAGTGGTGGTCGGGCAGCGTCTCGCGCAGGAAGCACTGGAGCTGGTCGTCCGTCGACTTGGCGACCCCGAAGGTGTGCCCGGTGTCGTTCGACCAGTAGTCGCCCTCGGCGATGCCCAGGTCGACGATGCCCTCGAGCAGGGTCTCGTCGGACGCCATGGCCGGATCGACTTCGCGCCATTGGCCGGTGATTCGGAGCAGGCGCGGCACCGTCTTTTCCCGCCACTTCCTGAGCACGCCCTCGTTCCACTGGGTGCGATTGAAGGCGATGTAGGTCGGGTTCCTGCTCTCGGGCATGGTCACCCGCTGCGCCAGGGAATCGCCCAGTTTGGCCGAGGCTGCCCAGGCGTCGAAGGCGCGGCCGTCCTCGTCGCTGAGCGCATTCCGAAACAGCTTCAGGTCGTGCTCCGCCATCTCCAGGTTCTCCGCGGGGGAGTCCTTGCGCCGCTCGGCCATGGCCCGTTCGGCGGCCTCCAGTTCGTCCTCGGTCGGCTTGCTGATCTCCCTGTTGTTGCCGTCCGGGAAGAGCATTTGCCAGTCGCCGCGCTGGTAGGCGAAGCCGTGCATCGTGACGAAGACCGGGCCGCCGCCAACCATCATGCTCTTGCCCTTGCGGGCCTTCTCGAGGCCTACGGTCAGGTAGAGCTCTTCGAACAGCGGGCAGATCGGGTCGGGGATGTTCTCGACGATCTGGCGGCGCGTCAGGATCCGGGCTGGAGGAGTCGGCACCCACTCGACCTCGATCGGCTGCGGGGGCAGGTTCGTGATCGGCCGCGACTGCAGCAGGTACAGCTTGCCGCCGGAGATCGCCCACTCGATGTCCTGGGGCACGCCGTCGAACTGAGCCTCGACCTGGCCGCCCAGCTCGACGAGCTCGCGGATGGCCTCCGGCGACAGGGACGAACGGCCCCGGTCGGCCTCGTCGATCTCCTCGAGACGGGTGCCCTGGTCGCCGTCCTGGACGATCCGCTGCTCCTTGGCGCCGATGATCGTCTCGGTGGCTTCGCCGGTCGCGGGGTCGACCACGTAGGTGTCGGGCGTCACCTGGCCGCCGACGACCGCCTCGCCGAGGCCGAAGCTGGCGTTGACGATCGCCTCGGAGCGTTCGCCGGTCGCCGGATTGGCGGTGAACAGGATGCCCGAGACCTCCGACGGCACCATGATCTGCACGACGACGGCCATCGCCACCTTGCCCTGGTCGATGCCCATCTGGTGGCGGTAGGCGATCGCGCGCGGCGTCCACAGCGACGCCCAGCAGTCGCGCACCGCCGCGACCACGGCGTCCTCGCCGCGGACGTTGAGGTAGGTGTCCTGCTGGCCGGCGAAGGACGCTTCCGGTAGGTCCTCGGCGTTGGCGGAGGAGCGCACCGCCACCGGAGGGTTCGCGGGCTTGAGCGCCCGGTATGCCGCGGCGATCTCGGCGGCCACGAGGTCGGAAAGTGCCGGCGCGGCCAGGAGTTTCTGGATCGCCGCCGATGCCCGGTCGAACGAAACGGCGCCGTTCACGAGTTCGGGCTTCGCCAGCTCCACGATCCGTTGCTGCAGATCGTTCGTCGCGACAGAGGACCGGTAGGCGGCCGTCGTGACGTGGAAGCCGCCGGGCACCGCAAAGCCGGCGTTCGCCGCCCGCGCCAGCGAGCGGCCCTTGCCGCCCAGGAGGTCCAGGTCGTCGTCGCGGGTATCGAGCGGCCGAACGAACGTCGTGGTCGCAGCGGAAGGCTGGTCCATCGATCTCAGTTCCAGAACCGGTCCAGCCGCGTCCAGGACCGGATCGGAATCACCTCGCCGGTGAGCAGGTCGGACGCCGGCGAGGCGAGGAAGAGGCAGAGGTCGGCGACGTCTTCGGGGTCGGGCGGTCGCTCCAGGCGGGGCACGGGCGTGCCGTCCTCCTTCTCGGCGGGCTGGATGACGCCCCACTTCACCATCGCGGGCGTTGCGATCAGCCCGGGCGCCACGCAGTTGACCCGGATGTTGTGCTTCGCCCACTGGAAGGCCAGGTTGTTGCTCAGGCTGATCACGCCCGCCTTGGCCGCCGAGTAGTGGAGCATGCCGGGGTGGCCTTTGGTGCCCGCCACCGACGAGATGTTGATGATGTTGCCGCTCTGCTGCTCGATCATCTGCTTCCCGGCGGCGATGCAGCACAGCCAGGTGCCGGTCAGGTTCAGGTCGACGATGCGCTGCCACTCGTCGTAGGGCGTGTCCTCGGGCATGCGCGGGGTCGCGCCGCCACCGGCGTTGTTGACCATGACGTCGAGCCGCCCGAAGGCGCCGACGGTCTCGGCGATCAGCCCATTCACCTCGTCGGGGACGGTGATGTCGCAACCGACGGCCATGGCGGTTCCGCCGGCTGCTTCGATCTCGCCGACGACCCCGTCCAGGTTCTCCTTCTTGCGCGAAGCGACGACGACCCTGGCGCCGGCCTCGGCGTAGGCCTTCGCGATGCAGGTGCCGATGCCACCGGCGCCGCCGGTGACGATGGCGACGCGATCCGTCAGGTCCAGCCTGGTCATTCCTTCACACGCCCAGTCGGGATCCCGCCGCCGGCGCCGTCTCCGGGCGTTCCGGGGACGATTCGGCCTTCGCAGCCCCCGCCGGGCGGGATCAGCCAGTCGCAACCCGGCGTGTTTCCCGGGCCGTCGTCGTGGCAGGCGAGCAGCGCCGCGTAGTCGGCCTTCAGGCTCCCCGGCCGGCGCGGCGGCATGAACCCGTCCACGTGGACCTGGCCCGCTTCGAACAGCCGGGCGGTCCGGGTGGGCGCCCGGTGGCAGTCGAGGCAGGCGTTGCCTTCGATGTATGGCGTCCGCAGGTCCCAGTGCGTTCCGCCGACCACCCAGTAGGGCGCTTCAGGATCCACCCATCCCGGAAGAACGGGTTCGCTGGGATCGGACGGCAGCTTGGCGCCGTCGATCCACGGGTCGTGCAGGAAGGCGTTGTTCTGGTGGCACTGGGCGCACTGGACGCCGGTCGGCGGCGGAATCCAGGCCTTGTCGAACTCGTCGGAGTCCGGGCCAGGGAGCTTCCCGGCCAGCAGGCCCCGTTCGTCCATGTGAAGGTACTCCCTGGCCTGAACCAGGTCGCCCTTCCCGTCCGGTGACTCGAAGAAGCAGGTGGCGCCCGTCGTCTTGTTGTGTCCGATCATCTGGACGGAGGAGATGCCCTTTTCGAAGAACTCCCGGCCGGCTGAACGGCAGAACCAGGCCCAGACGACGTCTTCCAGCGAGCTGCCGTCCGCCGCCTTGCCCTGCACCCTGCCGATCCGCGAGCCGACGTTGCAGTTGCCCTTGAAGTCGGGCGTGTCGCACTGGCGGTAGCCCGGACTCTCGAACACCTCCACGCCATCGACGTGGATCGGGATGCGCACGCCCGCGCCGCAGTCGACGGTGGGTGGCACACCGACGTGCGGCAGGCACATCGCGGCGTACTCGGATGCCGTCTCCGGCATCGTCTGCGCCTCGCCTCCCGGTATGCAAGCGTCCTGGGCCACCACTGCCGGCTGCGCCGTGGCCGAGAGAAGCGCAGCCGCGACGGCCCACGATGAGATCGTTCGAAGCTCCATCCGATCCCCCCTCGTTTCGGCCGCCAGTGTACCGAACTTGTAACAGTGTCTCAACTTGGGTCGCATCGGTTTCGCTAATCTGCCGCGCGTGAAAGGCGCTCTATCCGGTTGGACCGCCGGCGTCCTGCCGGCCTGCCTTCTCGCCACACCCCTGGCTGCCCAGCCGGCCGGCGCGGCGCCGGACGCCCCGACGGAGCTGATCGCAAGGATCGAGGCGCCGCGCGAGGCGGGGTCGAGCGACGATGCCGGCAAGAGTCTCGCGGGGCTGATGGAGAAGCACGGCATCTCCGCGCTCAGCGTCGCCGTCGTCGAGGACTACCGGCTGCACTGGGCCAAGGCCTGGGGCGTAGCGGACGAAGCGAGCGGCGCACCGGCCGACGCGAACACGCTCTTCCAGGCGGCGTCCATCAGCAAGACGGTGTCGGCGATGGCCGTACTCCGGGCAGTGCAGGACGGACTCTTCGACCTGGACGACGACATCAACTCGATCCTCCGCTCCTGGAAGCTCCGGGACGAAGCCGAGCTGCTCGCGGAGACGCCGGTGACGCCGCGGATGCTGCTGAGCATGACGGCCGGCACGACGGTTTCGGGATTTCCCGGCTACAAGCCCGACGTCGAACTGCCGACAGTTCCCGAGGTCCTCGGCCGCACGGGTGAAGAGACGCCCGCCAACACCAAGCCGGTCGTCGTGGGCTGGCAGCCCGGCACCCGTTACGAGTACTCGGGAGGCGGCTCGACCATCCTGCAGCTGGCCCTGAGCGACGTGCAGGCCAGGCCGTTCGAGCAGATCCTCCAGGAGACGGTTCTCGATCCGCTCAGCATGACCCGCAGTTGCTTCTGTCAGCCGTTGCCAGCCGCGCTTCACGGCAGCGCCGCCCGGGCCGGCGGGTCGGTGACCGGCAGCGCCGCGAAGGGCAGCAAGCCACGCGCTCCCTGGCACGTCTACCCGGAGCTTTACGCCGCGGGCCTGTGGACGACGCCGACGGACCTGGCGAAGTTCCTGATCGAGGTCCAGCTCTCGCTGGAGGGGCGCTCCAACCGCGTCCTCACGACCGGGTTCACCCACAAGATGGTCACACCCGGAGGCGTGGGCCACTACGCTCTCGGCTTCACTACCGGCGCCGAAACTCCGCACCGCCCCGCGCCGCCCGGAGAAGCGGATCGCTACTTCGGACACACCGGCGGCAACTGGGGCTTCCGCGGGAACTTCGTCGGATCGCTCGAAGGAGGCAACGGCTATGTCATTCTGGCCACTGGCAGCGTCGCCAACCCGGTCGTCTTCGTCGAGCTGCCGGCCCGAATCCGGGCGGCCTACGGCTGGGAGTAGCAACGTCACACACCGGGTGCGCCGGCGTCCCCGCCGGCTGCCGCCGCAGGCGGCCTTCGGACTGCGCCGGCCGTTAGGCCGGCTCCTCTTTCCGACCGCAATCGCAACGCTCCTGACCCTCGCCTGCGCCGCACCACCGGCCCCCGACACGACCTCGACCGAAACCGAGCGGCTGTTCCAGGCGCGCCTCGACGAACTCCGCGCCGAACTCGGGTTCATCGGCGCCACCGCCGCCTTCGTCCTCCCGGACGGCAGCGAAGGCGTCGCCGCGACCGGCTACGCCGACCCGGAGAACGACCTGCCGATGGATCCGGCGCACCGCATGCCGGCCGGGAGCATCGGCAAGACGATCGCCGCCACGACCGCACTCAGCATGGTCAACGAGGGCCTGCTCGGCCTCGACGACCTGGCCTCGCGCTGGCTCGGCGACGAACCGTGGTGGAGCCGCCTTCCCAACCACGAGACGATGACGCTCCGTCACCTGCTCAGCCACTCGAGCGGGCTCACCGACCACGTCTACGACGAAGCCTGGCGCCGCGAGGCCCGGTCGCGACGCGGCCCGGCCGGCGCACCCGACGCCTGGTTCGCGCCGCGCGAGCTGGTCCAGTACGTCCTCGACAAGGAGCCGCTGTTCCCGGCGGGCGAGGGGTACGCCTACACCGACACCGGCTTCCTCGTCGCGGGTCTCGTCATGGAGGCGGCTTCCGGCGGCGCGTACTACGACGAGGCCAGGCACCGCGTCCTCGACCGCCACGATCTCCCCCGCACGGTGGAGCAGATCGGCCGTACGTTCCCCGATCTCGCCCCCGGCCACGTCGGCGAGGACAACCCGTTCTCGCTTCCCGCCAAGACCGCCGAGGGCGACGTGATGGCCTTCAGCCCGCAAACCGAATGGACCGGCGGCGGCTACGTTTCCAACTCACGCGACCTGGCCCGCTGGGCGAAGATCCTCTACGAGGAGCGCGCTCTCGACGGGCCGTACCTGGAGGACATGTTGAACTCCGGCTACCGCGGCGAAGACGCCGGCGCGATCTACGGTCTCGGCGTCTATCGTGGCGAATCACCGCACGGCGAACTCATCGGCCACGGCGGCTGGTTCCCCGGCTGGCGCTCCACGATGTACTACCACCGCGACTCCGGCATCGCCGTCGCTGTCCAGTTCAACCAGAACGAACTCGACTTCCGCAACGAAGTCCGCGACGCGCTGCTAGCGCTTCTCCTCGACCGGCATTGAAGCCGTCCTTGCTGGGGCTCCGCTGGGTGCGCGGGTCCTCTGACCCGCTGCCGCCGCAGGCGGCGTCCAGCATCGTCGCCGGCCGGAGGCCGGCGGCTACTTTGTTCGGGCGCCGCCGCTTCGCGGCGTCGCCCGGGGCGGGTCAGAAGACCCGCGCACCCAGTGGGCGGCGCCGTCGGCGGCTTCGAGGAAGCGGTCGATCTCCGCGTCGCCCATGGGTGTCGAGAGCGCGCCGAACAAGCCGCGGGCGCCCATCAGCATGCCGCGGTTGAGCATCTCCAGGGCGATCTTCTGGAGTTGCGGCACGGCGGAGCGGGCCGTGAAGACGGCGCGGAAGTCCTTCGGCGGCTCGTTGCCGGGGACCGCCGCGAAGAGCGAGCCGCGGCCGGTCGCGACGGCCTCGACGCCGTGCCGGCGCAGCACCTGCTGGAGCCCCGCGCGGACCCGGTCGCCGAGCCGGTCGAACTCGTCGAAGACGTCCGGCGTCAGCCGCTTCATCGTCTCGTAGCCGGCGACCATCGTCACTGGATTGCCGTTGTAGGTGCCGCCGTGGTGGACGAGTTCGCCGTCGCGGTGGTCGAAGACGGCCATCACGTCCGCCTTTCCGGCCACCGCGCCGACGGGGAAGCCGCCACCGATGATCTTGCCTAGCGAGACCAGATCCGGCTCGATCCCGAAGCGGTGGCAGGCGCCGCGGTAGTCGATACGGAAGGAGAGCACCTCGTCCGCGATAAGCAGGGCGCCGCACTCCCTCGTCTTCGCCCGGATCGCGGCGACAAAGTCGGCCTTGGGCGGGATCAACCCGAGCGCGGCCGGGAGCGGATCCATGAGGACCGCCGCCAGGTCGTCCCGGTGCTCGTCGATCAGGGCGCCGCAGACCTCGATGTCGTTGAGCGGCAGCGTGACGACTTCCGTCTCGAGGCTCTTCGCCATGCTCGGTTCGAGCGTCGTCGCCGGCCGTTCCGACTCGCCCCAGTTCTTCGGCCGCGAGCTGTCGGAAGCCTGCGCGTAGTCGTAGATGCCGTGGTAGCAGCCCTCGAACTTGGCGATCTTGCTGCGGCCGGTGGCGGCGCGCGCGGCCCGGATCGCCAGCAGCACTCCCTCGCTGCCGGAGTTCGCGAACCGCACCTGGTCGATGTAGGGAATGCGCTCCACCAGCAGTTCGGCAAGGCGGATGTCGGTCTCGGTCGGGAGCGAGAAGGCCGTGCCGCTCCCGATCACCCGGGCGACCGCTTCCGTCACCGCGGGGTGCGAGTGTCCGAGGATCAGCGACGTGTAGTTGTTGACGAAGTCGATGCGCTCCTGGCCTTCGACGTCCGTGACGACGCAGCCGTGCCCCGAGGCCGCGTAGATCGGGTACGGGTCCATCACCAGGGTGTGGCGGCTGTTGCCGCCGGGCATGACGTCGAGGGCGCGTTCGTAGAGCGACCGCGAGGCCGAGTCCTCGCCGAGGTAGCGATCGGTGGAGCGGGGTTCGGCCGTCGAGGCGGCCACGGGTCTCGACACGTCGTTCACGGGGGGCGAAGAGTGTACTGCGCCCCGATCGGCCGAGAGGCACGGCTCCGAAGCACTACTGGCAGGACCGGGACTTCACGGCGACCACCATGGAGCGGGCCTTGAACGCCTGAACGACGGCCGCATCACGCACGATCCGGGCGAGCACATCTCCTGGACGAACCGCCCGCCGGTCAGCCTGCCGATGGACACGGACGCGGACCATCGGATCGTGACCACCGCCGACCCATAGGGGATCGAGTGGACAGGGATCGCTCCCTCGGCGGCCCGCACCGGGCGGTGGCCCAACACGTCTGCTCATCGAGTTCGCTTTCTCGGGTTAGCCCGCCGGTTCTCCGGTTCGGTTGCGCTTGGCGGCGACCGTTTCGCCGTCCGGCGGTTCCGAGTGGGTCCATGCTCCGCCCAGGGCCCGATGGATCGCGAGCCGCGCCAGGGCGAGGTCGCGCTCCGCGCTTGTCAGAGCCGACTCGACGGCCAGCTCGGTCCGGAGGGCGTCGAGGTAGTCGGGATAACTGCCAATTCCCGCTTCGTATCTTTGCGAACGGACGTCGACCGTGGCTCGCGCTTCCTCCAGCCGGGAATGGAGCAGGGCGTGGCGCTGCCGCTTGTTTTCCATCACCGCGAGGGATGTCTCGACCTCGTTGACCGCGGTCACGACGGCGCTCCCGTAGATCGCGGCCGTCTCTGTGAAGCGGGCCTCGGCCAGGGAGACGTTGCTGCGAAGCCGCCCACCGTTGAACACCGGGGCGAGCAGGTTCGACGCCAGGTTCGCGAACCACTGGTCCACCCTGAACAGATCCTCGATCTCGGAACCCCGCACGCCGGGCGGACAACGCTTGCAAGCCTGGAGACCGATCGAGCCCGAGAGAGAGAGGGCGGGCAGGAGCTCTGCCCGGCGGGCGGAGACAGCGTGACGCGCCGCTTCCATCCGGTGCCTGGCGGCCATCACGTCGGGCCGCTGGAGCAGGAGATCGGCCGGGATCCCCGCCGGAACCGGATCGGCCGGGGTTTCAGGCGCCGCGATCGTGTCCAGGAGGGCCTCGACATCCTCCCGGTACCCGCCCAGGAGAACGGCGAGTCTGGACTCGCCGCCGACGAGGCCGTTCTTCAGTTCGGTGAGGCTCGCCTGGGTGTTCCGCAGGTCCTGCCGAACGCGGTGGAGGTCGAGCGAGTCCGTGAGTCCGCGGTCGTAGCGGGTCGAGGCCACCTGTTCGCGCGCCAGAAGAACGTCGACTATCTCCGTGGTCAGCTCGATCCGCCGGCGGAAGTCGATGATCTCGAGGTAGGTCCCGATCGTCTCGGCCACCACGCCGATGCCCGCCGCGTGGTAGTCCGACGCCGACGCCAGGAACTCGGCCCCCGCCGCCAGGGCGTGGCTCGCGGCCCGTCCCCAGAAGTCCATCTCGTAGGCAAAGTCAGCGCTCAGGGACCAGGTCGTGAGCGCCAGGCGATCCGGCAGCGGGAAGCCGGGAGCAAGCTGTTCGAACCCCAGCTCCCGGATCTGGCCGCCGAAGCCCACGTTGCCGGGTGTACTTAGGTCGGCGAGCCCGGCGCCTCCCTGGAGCACCGGTAGGACGGCCGCGTCGGCGATGCGAGCCCGCTCGCGGGCTTGGCGGACACGACCGACGGCCGCCGCCATGTCAAGGTTGGACTCGATGACGGAGTCGACGACTCGATCGAGTACTGGGTCACCGAACGCCTGCCACCATTCGAGCGGCTCGTAGGTGCCGGAGGTCTCGGGGGCCGCGAACCGCTCCGGCATGTCCGCCGCGGGATCCGGCCGCTCGGGCGCCGGTGCGAGCGAACAGGCGGCGAGCAGAACCGCCGAAGCCGAAGTGATGCGCAGTACGGTGGCCGGGCCACGCGGCGCGAGGTCGGTCGACTCTTCGCTCATGCTTCGCAGATCACATGTGATAGCGGACAGCCCATATCCAGCTGTCACTGGGGTTGTCACCTTCGGTCTTCCTGTAACTGAGGTTGATCCCGAGATTCCGGGTGACGCGGCGTTCCAGCGTTATGAAGAGCATGTTGTTGTCGAAGTCACCGAGCGAGAAGTGGGCCACGAAGCCGTCAAGCTCCCAACTGGGCCACGGCAAGGTCCGTATCCCTGCCTCGACATAGTGACCGTCGCTCTTGTCGGTTGCGAGGACTCCGAATCCGGGAGCGCCGATCTCCGTTTCTGAGTCCAGGTAGCCCAACCGGTACTGTGCGGTCATGCGCTTGCCGATCCGCTGCTTTACGCCGGCCCCCACCAGGTAGCCCTTGCGGTCTCCTTCAACGAAGGGGGCGACATCGCCAAGGTCGATCGTGGTTACCTGGTAGCCGCCGAAGAGATGGAACGGTTCCGCGATCTCGAAACAGAAGCCCAGGGTCAGTCCGTCGGAGCCGTGATGAGTGTTCGAGGCCTCATACTCCAGGCTGAGATAAGTGTAGGAAACGCCCTCCGGTTCGGACTCTTCCGCGTTGGCGCTTTGTCCGGCGGCAACAGGCGCCAACGCCAAGCCCATGCCCAGAACGAGCGCCGCACCCCCGAGCATCCCTGAGTTTCTCGGCCCGACTTTCACCGGCTCCTCACTCCGAGCGTTGGCAATGTCGAGCGCACTTCCGTTTCTTCCTCCTGGACGATGGTGGCGGAGGAGTGCGATGAGCGTGTTACTGTAGCACCTCAGAGTGATCGTAGAGCGAGCTTCCCCTAGACATTCGCGATAGGTTCGTGATCCTCACGGTTGAACGGCCGGATTTGAACGGAGCAACGTCGCCCTGTCGGTGCTTGGTTCGGGTCTAGCTCAGGGCAGCGTGGCGAACCCGCTGCAGGTACTCCCGTGGTCGCGCACTTCGGGTCACGGCTCCGCTAGTGTGCTGGGCCGTGCACTGCGCCTCTCCTGACCCAACCGGCGCCCCGGCCCGCTTCAACTCTCTGCGTGGGCGCGCGGTAGCGGTCCTCGCCGCCCTGGGCTGCCTGAGCACGGCGGCCGTGATTCCGGCCCAGGAGGGCCCGACACACGCGATCGCCTACTTCGGCGAACCGAAGTACGCCGCCGACATCCCGCACTTCGACTACGTGAACCCGAACGCCCCGAAGGGCGGCGAGGTGAGGCTCTTTCTCCCGGGCACGTTCAACAACCTGCACCCGTACTCGGACAAGGGACGCCCCGAGCTCTTCAACTGGTGGCGGCGCTCGACGATCACCCTCGATCGGCTGATGATTGCCTCCGAGGACGAACTCTCGACCCTCTACTGTCTGCTGTGCGAGACGGTCGAAGTCGCGGAGGACTACAGTTGGGTCGCCTTCACCCTCCGGCCCGCGGCGCGATGGCACGACGGCATGCCGGTCACGGTCGACGATGTCGTCTGGACCTTCGAGACGCTCAAGGTCGACGGCACGGTCAGCTTCAAGGCCACCTGGCGCCACGTGGAGGGCATCGAAGCGTTGGGGGAGCGCTCGTTTCGTTTTCTCATCGCAGCCGACAGGAGAAGCCGCAGGTCGGTGATGGAGGCGGCCGCCTTCTTCCCGATGCCGAAGCACTACTGGCAGGACCGGGACTTCACGGCGACCACCATGGAGCCGCCGCTCGGCAACGGCGCCTACCGCATCGGCGAGGTCGACACGGGCCGGCGCATCGTCTTCGAGCGGGTCCCCGACTACTGGGCGAAGGACCTCAACTTCAGGCGCGGCTACGACAACTTCGATCGCTTCGGCGTCCTCTACTTTCGCGACATCAAGGCGGGCATCCAGGCGCTCAAGGCCCGCGTGGTCGACTACTACCGCGACCAGGACGAGCGGGAGTTCGCCACCGCCTACGACTTCCCCGAGGTCGACATGGGGCTCTTCAACAAGGAGACCTACCGGATGGCGGAGACCTACGGGATGCACTGGTCGGTCGTCTTCAACTCCCGCCTGCCGCTGTTTGCGGACATTCGCGTCCGCGAAGCGCTGACCCTCGCCTACAACTTCGACTGGGGCAACCGCACCCTTCAGTACGGCGCCCTGCGCCGCAACAGCACGTTCTTCCTGGGCTCCGGGATGGCGGCGCGCGGTCTGCCGTCGCCCGAGGAGCTCGCGCTGCTCGAGCCGCTACGGGACCATGTCCCCGAGCGCGCGTTCACGCAGGAGTTCACCCTGCCCGAAGGCGACGGCTACGGCCGCAACCGGGAGGCGCTCCTGCGTGCCGGAGAACTGCTCGACGAGGCCGGCTGGGTCGTGCGCGACTTCCGGCGCGTCAACGCGGCGACGGGAGAGCGGCTCCGGTTCGAGATCATGGTCCAGTTGAGGGAGCACGAGCGCATGCTGGTGCCCTACGTGGAGAACCTGAAGCGGCTCGGCATCGAGGCGACGGTCCGCCGCGTCGAGGCGAACATCTACACGAATCGCGCGCGGCGCTACGAGTTCGACATGACGATGCAGAAGATCTACACGCACCGCGTCCCGCGGCCGACGCTCATGCGCAACCTCATGCGGTCGGACGGCGCCGAGCTGCCGAACCTGCTCAACTACGCGGGGATCGACAATCCGGCCGTGGACGCCCTGGTGGAGAAGGTGATCGCGGCCGAGACGGAAGAGGAGATGAACATTGCGGGGCGGGCGCTCGACCGGGTGCTGCTGTGGAGCTTCTACGTCATCCCCGAAGGCGCCCCCAAGGGACGTCACCTCCTGTACTGGGATCGGTACGGCCACCCCCCACTCGGGCGCGAGCACATGAACTGGACCGGCTTCCCGCACCTCTGGTGGTTCGACGCGGAGAAGAGCGCCCGGGTCGACGCCGCCCTGGGCGAAACCCGGTAGTGGCTGCCCTGGGAACGCGGTCTCTGTCGGTGCGCGGGTCTTCTGACCCGGGGAAGAGAGAGCGCCGGCCGGAGGCCGGCGACCGTTAGACAGTGCTCCTCTACGTCCTGCGCCGCATTCTCCTCATGGTGCCGACGCTGGTCGGCGTGCTGCTGGTCAACTTCGTCATCATCCAGGCGGCGCCGGGCGGCCCGGTCGACCAGGCGATCGCCCGGCTGCAGGGCACCGGCCTCGACGCGGGAGTCGGGCTCCTGGGCGGCGGAGCGGGCGCGACCCTGGAGACCGAGCTCACCGCCACCGGTGGCATCGACCCGGCGCTGATCGAGGAGCTCGAGAGGCAGTTCGGCTTCGACAAGCCGGCGCACATCCGTTTCTTCATCATGCTGCGCGACTACCTGCGCTTCGACCTGGGCGAGAGCTTCTACCAGGACGTGCCGGTCATCGACCTCGTCCTGAACCGGCTGCCGGTGTCCATGTCCCTCGGGCTCTGGACCCTGCTCATCGTGTACTCGGTGTCGATCCCGCTCGGCATCCGCAAGGCGACCGCCGACGGTTCGCCGTTCGACATCTGGACGAGCGTCGTGATCCTCGTCGGCTACGCGATCCCCGCCTTCATCCTGGCCGTGCTGCTGATCGTGCTCTTCGCGCGCGGCGGGATGATCGAGTACTTCCCGCTGCGCGGCCTGGTGTCCGAGGACTTCGCCGATCTGGGTCTCTGGGCCCAGGTGAAGGACTACTTCTGGCACCTGGTGCTGCCGATCTCGGCCCTGGTCGCCGGGAGCTTCGCCACCCTCACCATGCTGACCAAGAACTCGTTCCTGGACGAGATCCACAAGCAGTACGTGCTGACGGCCAAGGCGAAGGGCCTGCGGACGCGCCGCGTCCTCTACGGCCACGTGTTCCGCAACGCGATGCTGATCGTCATCGCCGGTTTCCCGAGGGCGCTGGTCGGGGCGCTGTTCACCGGCGTGCTGCTCGCCGAGATCATCTTCTCGCTCGACGGTCTGGGCCTCCTCGGCTTCGAGGCGATCGTCACCCGTGACTACCCGATCATCTTCGGGACGTTGTACATCTCGACCCTGCTGGCGCTCGTGCTGCAGCTTCTGACGGACGTGACGTATACGTTGACGGATCCACGGATCGACTTCGAGAGGCGGGACGTGTGAGCGGGTCCGACTCCGTCGGCGCGGCGGAACTTCCGGAGGCCGGCGCTTCGCGCCGGATGCCGGCGGGGACGCCGGCGCACCTAGTGTTCGCGGCGGTCTCCACCCTGGGGCAGAGGCGATGGGCCGCCTTCAAGGCGAACCGGCGGGGCTACTGGTCGCTCCGGATCTTCCTCGTCATCTTCGGCGCCACCCTGTTCGCCGAGGTGCTCGCCAACGACAAGCCCCTGGTCGTCCGCCACGAGGGCCGCTTCTACTTCTCGATCGTGGCGACGTACGCGGAGACCGAGTTCGGCGGCGTGTTCGAGACGGAGGCCGACTATCGGGAACCGTTCGTCAAGGATCTCATCCGCGACGGCGGCGGCTGGATGATCTGGCCGCCGATTCCCTACGCCCACGACACGATCGACTACGAGCTTCCGGGGCCGGCCCCCTACCCGCCGTCGGCTCGGCACTGGCTGGGCACCGACGACGTCGGCAAGGACGTGCTCGCGGGCCTCATCTACGGCATCCGGCTGTCTTTCCTGTTCGGCCTGGTGCTGACGGCCCTGAGCTCGATCATCGGCGTGCTCGCGGGCGCGGTCCAGGGCTACCTGGGGGGCAAGGTGGACCTGTTCGGCCAGCGCCTGATCGAGATCTGGGCCGGGCTGCCGATCCTCTTCGTGCTGATCATCCTCTCCAGCATCGTGGAGTCCAACGTCTTCTGGCTGCTCGGCATCCTGGTCGCGTTCAGTTGGATGGCGCTGGTGGGCGTGGTGCGGGCTGAGGTGCTGCGCGCCCGAAACTTCCAGTACGTGACGGCCGCGCGGGCCCTGGGAGCCGGGGACCGGCGGATCGTCCGACGGCATGTCCTGCCCAACGCGATGGTCGCAACGTTCACCTTCCTGCCCTTCATCCTGACCGGGTCGATCACGCTGCTGACGTCGCTCGACTTCCTCGGCTTCGGCCTGCCCGCCGACGCGCCTTCGCTCGGCCGGCTGCTCGCCCAGGGCCGCGCCAACCTGCACGCCCCGTGGCTGGGGCTGATGTCTTTCTTCACCCTGGCGACCCTGCTGACGCTCGTCATCTTCATCGGCGAAGCGCTGCGCGACGCCTTCGACCCGCGCCGGACCGGGATGCAGTCGTGAAGGAGCTCGGCTTCGCCTCGCGCGGTTTCCTCAGAAAGCCGGCGTCCCCGCCGGCTTCTGAGAGAGACGCGCCGCGAAGCGGCGACCATTCTGCGCCGTGACGCCACTCACACCATTCCTCGAGATCGCCGACCTTGCCGTCGCCTTCGATGGCGTTCGGGTGGTCCACGGGCTCGACCTCCGCCTCGACCGGGGCGAGTCCGTCGCCCTGGTCGGCGAGTCCGGCTCTGGCAAGTCGGTCACGGCGCTGTCGGTCCTTCAACTGCTTTCGTATCCCCGCGCCTCGCATCCGACCGGTTCGATCCTCGTGGATGGCGAAGAAGTCGTCGGCGCCGGCGAGCAGGAGATGCGCGCCATCCGCGGCAGCCGGATCTCGATGGTCTTCCAGGAGCCGATGACCTCGCTGAATCCGCTCCACACGATCAGGAAGCAAGTCGAGGAGGTGCTGGCGGTGCATGGCGGTCTGAGCGGAGCCGCCGCCCGGGAACGGACCGTGGAACTGCTCGAACTCGTCGGCCTCCAGGAGGCGCGCGAGCGGCTCGACTCCTACCCGCACCAGCTCTCCGGCGGCCAGCGCCAGCGGGTGATGATCGCGATGGCGATCGCCAACGAACCCGACCTGCTGATCGCCGACGAGCCGACGACCGCGCTCGACGTCACCGTCCAGGCCCAGATCCTGGCGCTGATCAAGGAGCTGCAGGAGCGGCTCGGGATGGCGTTGCTGCTGATCACCCACGATCTCGGGATCGTCCGCGCGATGGCCGACCGCGTCTACGTGATGGAGCAGGGGCACGTCGTCGAGGAGGGCGAGACGGCCGAGGTCTTCGTGCGGCCGGCGCATCCCTACACGCGCAAGCTGATCGACGCCGAGCCTCGGGGTGCCTGCCCGATCCCGGAAGACGAAGCGCAACCGCTGGTCGAGACGAAGGACGTGACCGTGGAGTTCCCGCTTCGAGGCTGGCCGCGGAAGCGCTCGCTGGTCGCCGTCGACGACGTCTCGCTCCGCGTCCGCCAGGGACATAGCCTCGGCGTCGTCGGCGAATCGGGAAGCGGCAAGACGACCCTCGCGATGGCGATCGTCCGCCTGCTCCAGAGCCGCGGCGAGATCGTCTTCGACGGCCGGTCGATCGACGGCCTGGGCTTCAGGCAGCTCAAGCCGCTGCGGAGGTCGATGCAGATCGTCTTTCAGGATCCGTACGGCAGCCTGTCGCCGCGGTTGACCGTGGGGGAGATCGTCTCCGAGGGACTGGTCATCCACGAACCGGGCATGAGCGCGGGCGAACGCCGCGACCGGGTCGCCGAAGTCCTGACCGAAGTCGGCCTCGAACCGGAGATCGCCCGCCGCTATCCGCACGAGTTCTCCGGCGGCCAGCGCCAGCGCATCGCGGTGGCCCGCGCGATGATCCTCCGCCCCCGCTTCGTCGTTCTGGACGAGCCGACCTCCTCGCTCGACATGACGGTCCAGGCGCAGATCGTGGAGCTGTTGCTCGACCTCCAGCAGCGCCACGGCCTGACCTACCTCTTCATCAGTCACGACCTGAAGGTCGTGCGCGCCCTCTGCGACGAGATCGCGGTCATGAAGGACGGCCGCATCGTCGAGCAGGGGCCGGCCGGCCAACTCTTCGATGCGCCGCGCGAGTCCTACACGCGGGCCCTCATGAACGCAGCGCTTTGATGGAGCCACCCAAGATGAAAGCCGCACCCTCGATCCTGATCGCCGCCGTCACCGTCGCCGGCGCAGGCGCCGCCACGTTCGGGCAATCCGCCGCGCCGCCCTCGCCCGACCCCGCCCACCGGTGGAACCAGTTCCGGGGTCCCACCGGCGACGGCCGCACCCCCGCGACCGACGTGCCGATCGTCTTCGGTGAAGGCCAACTCGTGCGCTGGAAGACGCCCGTCCACGACGAGGGCTGGTCCTCTCCTGTGGTGTGGGGCGAGCAGGTCTGGGTGACGACCGCTCGCGAGGACGGCACCGAGTTGTTCGCGGTCGCGGTCGACCTCGAGAGCGGAGAGATCGTGCACGACATCAAGGTCTTGGACGTCGCCAACCCCCAGGTCGCCTGGGACGGCCACAACACCCACGCGACGCCGACGTCGGTGAACGAGGAAGGCCGCATCTACGTCCACTTCGGCAGCTATGGCACGGCGGCGCTCGACACGCGGACCGGCGAGAAGTTGTGGGAGAGGCGGGACTTGAACACCGACCACCGGGTGCGGCCGGCCTCGTCGCCCGTGCTCTCGGGCGACTCGCTGTTTCTCGCCTACGACGGTGTGGACCGGCAGTTCGCCGCGGCACTCGACACGCGCACCGGCGAGACCCTCTGGCTCCGGAACCGCGAGGTCGCGACCGATTTCGGGGAGAAGCTCCGCGCGCAGGGGATCACGGATATCGAGAGCGTGCTGGCCGCGAAGCCGAACGACAACCGCAAGGCGTACGCCACCTCGACGCTGATCGAACACGAAGGCCAGCGGCAGCTCATCAGCCCGGCCTCGGAGGTCACGTTCGCCTACGACCCCGAAACCGGCGACGAACTGTGGCGCGTGGTCCACGAGGGCTGGGGGTGGAACCTGGCCTGCAGGCCCGTGTACGCGCATGGCCTCGTCTACTTCACCCAGGGGGTGATCTCGGCGTCGCGGGAGTTCGAGGTTCTGGCGGAGAACGAGTTCGACGAGAGTCTCACCGCGTCGCCCGCCGTCGTCGATGGCGCGATCATCCTGCGCTCCGAAGGACATCTGTACCGGATCTCGGGCTAGCGGGAACGTGGGAGCCCGGCGAACCGTGTCGGGTGGCCATGGCTCCCTATAATCGGCCTGCATTCATGACCTGGACGACGAGACACTTGTTCCCGGCCGCTGCCGCGGCCACCGCCATCGTCCTGCTCCTGCCGGCCGCCGGAGCGGCCCAGGAAGAGGACCACGATCACGAGGCCGAGGCCGCTGAGGAGGCCGAAGAGCACGCTCACTTCGACGAGCAGATCGTCGTCCTCGGCAGCCGCGCGCACGCCCGTTCGGTGACCGAGTCCCAGGTCCCCATCGACGCAATCCCGGTCGAGGACATCACGCGCCAGGGCGCGACGACGCTCGACTACCAGTTGCGGAACCTGATTCCGTCCTTCAACGTCGCGACCCACCCGATCAGCGACGCGGCGACCCTGGTGCGGCCGGCCAGCCTGCGGAACCTGGCCACGACCACACGCTCATCCTGGTCAACGGCAAGCGCCGCCACCGGTCCAGGGCGCGGCCTTCATCTTCGACTTCGAGGCCACGATCCCGATCGCGGCGGACACGACGGTTTCCGTCGGCGCTACCGCTGGTAACTCCGAGAGGCCCCACACTGGGTGCGCCGGCGTCCCCGCCGGCTAGAGCGGCGACGCCGCGGAGCGGTGGCGACGGAGAGGATCGTGCGAGGCCTGCGGCCTCGCGCGTTTCTCCGAGGGCCGGCGAGGACGCCGGCGCACCTGTACCTTCCCGGGGTTGATTCCGGTCACCGTCTTGTACCGATCCGCCGTAGCCGCCGATACTCATCCTCCAGGACCCACAACCGATCCTGCCCCCAGGCAGCCACCGACCCCACGCGAAACGACGGCACGCCCCACAGGCCGAGATCGAACAACTCCTCCCGGTTCCTCTCCGCCTCCTCCCGCCAGGCCGGATCGTCCAGGTAGCCGCGACCCTCGCTCCAGTCCAGTCCGGCCTCCTCAACGATCCGCCGCAACCCCCGGTCCGAACCCGCATCGACCGCCTGTGAGAAAGCCAGGGTCATGAACGACCGGAAGTACTCGATGCCTCGGCCCTGCTCGATCGCCCACGGCAACAGCGAGTAGCCGCGCTCCACCGGCTTGCCGACCGGGTCGGAGATCGGGCCGAACTGAACGCCGTTCCGTCGCGCCTCGCGCGCCGCGTCGAGGAGGATGTACACGCGCTTCGATCGCTTCACAGGCAGGCCGCGCATCACCATCGGCAGGACGAAGCGGATCCGCAGGTTTACCTTGAACGCCTCGGCGAGACGGATCACCCGTTCGGTCGATATCCAGGTGTACGGGCTCCGAAACGACGCGAAGAAGTGGAGGTCGGGAAGGTTCGCCGCTTCGAGAGCGTCGGCCGGAACCGGCTCCTCGAGCAGCCGCGGTTGCGCGTAGATCGGCGCGTCGCCTGTCGGTGCTCCCCCTGCCGGTGCGCCTTGTGTCGGTGCGCCGGCCTTCTGGCCGGCATCCGCCGCAGGCGGAATCTGCGCCTCCAGGTCAGCCAGCCGCTCCTCCAGATACGCAAGCCGATCAATGCCCCAGGTCCACTCGCCGCCGTAGAAGCAGGTCCCGCCCAGGTAGTGGCCGAGTTCCGCGCGCCGCGCGGTACCGGCGCCAAGCGCAGTCCGCACCGACGCCGCACACTGGGTGGGCCGGCGTCCCCGCCGGCTTCCGGAAGGTGCTGCCCCATCCGACTCGCCCTCCCACAACTCCCTGCCCAACGCCACAGCCGCGTCGAGCGTCGCCTCGGACCCCGGCCCGTCTGGCGACGGCAGAGTCTCGGCCAATCTCTCCTGCACGTCGAGCACCACCTCCGGTCCTGGCAGCGTCTCCGAGGTCGCATGGAACCCGGCCTTCTCCGCCAACCGCCGCGCGTCCACAAGCGAGTACGACTCCAGCAACGCCCGCGCAGGCGCCGCCCAGTCCTCCGGCGGCTCGACCAGCCAGGTCACCACCTCGACGTCGTAACGCTCCTGGAGCTTCACCAGCGCCTGCGCCAGCAGATGCGAGTACGGATCGTCGACCTGGTGGAAGAACTCGATCCGATGGGGCTCCCCCTTGCGGCGGCGTTCCCGCTCCGCGCGGGCACGGGCCTTGTCCCGCCTGCGCTCGTCGAGGAGATGGGTGGAAAACTGTTTGGAGGCGAAGGACTTGATCGACATGGAAAACTCGCGGGGTGTGGTGGCCGGTACGGTCGGGAGTGGTTCAGGAATGGTCAACGGCAGTCTGCCCGGGTTTCGTCACAGTGACAATCCGTGGCCACCGTGCCCGCCGGTAAGCTCGAGGGAAGGAGAGCCCAATGAGCGGAGCGGAGAAGCCAGGGAGTCCGACGGTTCACGGTGATGAGAGCGCCACCGCTTACCGCGGCGAGAAACAGAGCCCCGGTTTCAGGCGGTTCATCTTCTGGTGCGTCGTCCTGTACTACGGGTTCTTTGCGGTCGGCGTGTTTCTGATGTCCAGCGAACGGTCGTCTGTCGAGCAGTTGGAGTTGCCCCGGTTTCGTGGACGGTTTGTGTTTAGGGATTCAAGCAGCCTCTC
>JAPOXA010000102.1 GCA_026707325.1 Acidobacteriota bacterium
ACTACTTCGAGACCTTCCCGGCGACGGACGAGAACCTGGAGTGGGCGCTCGACCTCGAGGCGGACCGGATGGTCAACTCCTTCATCTCGGCCGAGGACCTCGAGTCGGAGATGACCGTGGTCCGGAACGAGTGGGAGAGCGGCGAGAACCAGCCGACCGGCGTGCTGCGCAAGCGCGTCATGTCGGCCGCTTTCGACTGGCACAACTACGGCAACTCGACGATCGGCGCGCGGGCGGACCTGGAGAACGTGCCGATCGAGCGGTTGCAGGCCTTCTACCGGAAGTACTACCAGCCGGACAACGCGATCCTGGTCGTCGCCGGGCGCTTCGAAGTCGACCGGGCGCTCGAACTGGTGGCGGAGAAGTTCGGGCCCCTTCCGCGTCCGGACCGCACCGGCGCGAACACGCTCTTCGACACCTACACCGCGGAGCCGGCGCAGGACGGCGAGCGGACGGTGACCCTGCGGCGGGTCGGCGACACGCAGCTCGTGATGGCCGTCTACCACGTGCCGCCGGGCGCGCATGAGCAGTACGCCGCGGTCGAGGTGCTCAGCCACATTCTTGGCGTCGAGCCAGCCGGCCGTCTGTACAAGAACCTCGTTGAGCCGGGGCTGGCGGCATCGGTCTTCGCGTCCGCTCTTCAGCTGAACGAACCGGGTGTCCTGACGGCCAACGTCATGGTTCGGGAGGAGGACTCCCTGAAGGAGGCGGCCGAGGCGTTATTCGCGACCCTCGATGAGATCGCGACGGAGCCGCCGACCGAAGAGGAGGTCGAGCGGGCCAAGACCGACTACCTCTCGCGGATCGAACTCTCGTTCAACAATCCGCAGGGCATCGCGCTTCAGCTCAGCGAATGGGCCTCGATGGGAGACTGGCGACTGTTCTTCCTGCACCGCGACCGCCTCGAGCAGGTGACGGCCGAAGGAGTCCACGAAGTCGCCCAGACCTACCTGCGGGACTCGAACCGCACCGTCGGATACTTCTATCCGACTGACGAGACGCCGGAACGGGCCGAGATCCCGGAGCCGCCCGACATCGCGGCCCTGGTCGCGGACTACACCGGGCGCGAGGCGGTCGCGGAAGGCGAGGCCTTCGATCCGACCCCGGCGAACATCGATCGGCGCACACGGCTGGTGACCCTGTCCAACGGCGTCAAGGTCGCGCTGCTGCCCAAGCAGACTCGGGGCGAATCGGTGACCTTGCAGATGGCCTTCCGCCACGGCACGGAAGAGGCGCTGATGGGACGCGCGACCGCTGGCGACCTGGCCGGTTCGATGCTCATGCGCGGTACGAAGAACCGCTCACGCCAGGAAATCAGTGACGAACTCGACCGCCTCAAGGCCCAGGGTGGCCTCTCCGGCGGCGCCCTGATTGCGAGCGGCTCCTTTACCACGGTGCGGGAGAACCTCGCCCCGGTCCTGCGGCTGGCCGCCGAGATCCTGCGCGAGCCGGCGTTCGATGCGAAGGAGTTCGACGTGTTGCGGGAGGAGCGTCTGGCGGGGATTGAATCCCAGCGGTCCGAGCCGATGGCTCTGGTGCCGACGGCGATGGGCAGGCACTTCGGTCCGTGGCCAGCCGATCATCCCCATTACTCGCCGACGTTCGACGAGCAGATCGAGCGTCTGGAGACGGCGTCCGTCGAGGAGGCGCGGGAGTTCTGGGCATCCTTCTACGGTGCCGAAGGTGGCACGATCGCAGTCGTTGGTGACTTCAATCCGGACGAGGTCGCCGGCTTGCTCGAGGAGCTGTTCGGCGACTGGCAGGCGCGCGAGTCGTACGAACGGGTCGCCAATCCGCATCGTGGCGTCGAGACGGTGAGTGTCGACATCGAGACGCCGGACAAGACGAACGCGATGATGATGGCCGTTTCGAGCTTCTCGATGCGGAACGACGACGAGGACTACCCGGCGCTGGTCATGGCGAACTACATGTTGGGCGGCGGATTCCTCAGTTCGCGTCTGGCAACCCGGATTCGCCAGGAGGAGGGCCTTTCCTACGGCGTCGGCTCACAGATCGGGGTGCCGCCGATCGACGACAGTGCGCTGTTCCTGACCTTCGCCATCTTTGCCCCGGAGAACGCGGACAAGGTGGTCGACGCCTTCCGCGACGAGATGACGAAGGCACTCGAAGACGGTTTCACCGAGGAAGAGTTCGAACCGGCAAGGCGCGGCTATCTGGACAGCCAGCAGAACGGCCGGTCTCAGGATCGTGCGCTGGCGGGCATGTTGAACAACAACCTCTTCACCGGCCGTACGATGGAGTTCACGGCCGCCCAGGAGCGGGCCATCGAAGAGATGACGCTCGATGAGGTCAACGCAGCGCTGCGGAAGTACATCTCGCTGGACGACATTTCGATCTTCCGTGGCGGCGACTTCGCCAACAAACTGAATCAGTAGCGCTTGCTGAGCGGAGCCGGCCAGAACCCGGATGGCGCGCGCCGCGCCATCCGCGAACCAGTCCGTGCGTCCGTCATCGGGCGCGCGGATGGCAGGCCGGCGCACCTGTACCTTTCCGGTGTTGATTCCGGTCACCGTCTTGTACCGAT
>JAPOXA010000206.1 GCA_026707325.1 Acidobacteriota bacterium
CGTCCAGGACGCGGCCGTCGATCGTGCCCGTCTGCGGACCGTCCGCGAGCAGCGGGGCGACGCAGATCAGGACGACAAGCCCTCCGAGCCAAACAGAACGTCGATTCATGCCTCTCCCTCCAGGTCACGAGTTCGACCGGCCGCCGCAGACCATCCAGAACGGCCGGGCCAACCCCTTAGGGCTCCAAGTGTCAGATAATCTAGCCTAACGCCGTTCGCACTTACAAACACCGTTCAATCGAACGGATCCGATCGCAGGAGGGCCCGATGACCCGCCGTACCCGCCGCGACTTCCTCCAGCAGTCCTCTCGCCTGCTCGCCGGCGGCGCTCTCGCCGGTCTCCACGGCTGCGGCAGCGCCGAGCCGCAGGCCGAGGGCGACGACCGCCCCAACCTCCTCTTCTTCTTCCCCGACCAGCATCGGCCCGACTGGCTCGGCCCGGGCAGCGGCGGTCTCGCAGCATTGCGGACACCGCACATCGACCGCCTAGCCCGCGACGGCGTCAACTTCACCCGCGCCCTCGTGCCGTCGCCGGTCTGCGCCCCCTCACGCGCCTGCCTGGCCTCCGGCCGCGAGTACGACCGTTGCGGCGTTCCCGGCAACGGCACCGACTACCCGCTCGAGCAGGAGACGTTCTACGGCCTGCTCCGGGATTCCGGCTACCACACCATGGCGGTCGGCAAGCTCGACATGTCGAAGAACAGCGGCAACTGGGGCATGGACGGAGCGAACTTCGCCGATGAGTGGGGCTTCTCGGCGCAGATCAACAACTGCGGCAAGGGCGACGGCATGCAGTCCTACCTGGAGGATCCGGAAGGGCCGAAGGACCCGTACTACGCCTTTCTCGACTCCCTCGAACCGCCGCAGGGCAAGGCCTGCGCCGAGGACTTCCGGCGGCGACGCTCCGGCTTCCCCGACACCTGGTGGGGCGACGTGATCACCTCGCCCCTCGGACCCGAGGCCTACTGCGACAACTGGATCGCACGCAACGGACTCGACCTGATCGAGGCGGCGCCGCGGGACCGGCCCTGGCACCTCGTCATCAACTTCACCGGGCCCCACCCGCCGGTCGACATCACGGCCGAGATGGAAAGTTGGGTGCGCGACAGGGATGGTCTCGGCCAACCCTTCGCCTACGAAGGCGCCCTGACTCCCGCCGAACACGTGGCCCTGCGCCAGAACTACGCCGCGATGATCGAGAACATCGACACCTGGCTGGGCCGCTACATCGACATGCTCGACGAAACCGGCCAGCTCGAGAACACGATCATCGTCTACTCAAGCGACCACGGCGAGATGCTCGGCGACCACGCGCTCTGGGGCAAGTCGCTGCCCTACCAGGCTTCCGCCGGAGTCCCCCTCCTGGCGGCCGGCCCCGGCATCCGCGAGGGCTACCAATGCGACCTGCCGACGACCGTCCTCGACCTCGCCGCCACCTTCCTCGACTACGCGGACCTCCCCACCCCGGCCGACATGGACAGCCGGTCGCTCCGCCCGCTCCTGGAGGGGCGGACCGACAGCCACCGGGACGTCGTCCTGTCCGGCCTCCGCGACTGGCGGCTCGCCTACGACGGCCGCTACAAGCTGGTCACCGGCTTCGAGAGCGAGGAGATCCTGTGGGATCTGGAGGCGGATCCGATGGAGACCGAGAACGTGGCGGCGAAGCAGCCGGAGGTGGTCCGGCGGTTGCGCGACGCACTGCCGGCCTGAGCCCGCTATCATCCCGCCGCCGCTGCCCGCGGCAGTCCTCCCGGCTTCGATCATGTCCCTCCGTTCGACGCTTGCCGCGATCCTGCTCGCAGCTGTCGCCATCCCCGCAACCGCGCAGTCCGAGGCAACCACGGGCATCATCCGCGGCACGGTCCGCGGGCCCGACGGCGCCACCGTCGGCGGCGCCCACGTGCTGATCCAGCACGCGGAAACGGGACTCGTGACATCCGTCGAAACGACGGCTACGGGCACCTTTGCCCGCACGCTGCTGCCGCTCGGTTCCTACGAACTGATCGTAACCAGGGACGACGAAGGACTGATGGAACGACTCGCCGGCCTGACGCTTCGCGTCGGCGAGAGCCTGAACCTCGACATCGAACTGAAGCCCGTCGTTGCCGAGGAGATCCCCGTCGTCGCCGATGCCTACGGCACGGCGGCCACCGAGGACGTGACGACCTCCCAGCGGCTCGCCGACGAGGTGATCGAGGGGCTGCCGACGAACGGCCGGAACTTCTTCGACCTGACCCTGCTCACACCGGGCGCCTCGCTCTCCCAGGGACCCGACGGCGATGAGCTGAACATCAGCGGCCAGCGCGGCATCTTCAACAACTTCATCGTCGACGGCGCCGACTTCAACAACTCGTTCTTCGGCGAGCAGCGCGGGGGGCAGCGTCCGGCCTTCACGTTCAACCAGGACGCGATCCAGGAGATGGTCGTCATCAACCAGGGCGCGACAGCCGAGTTCGGCCGGTCCGCGGGCGGCTTCGTCAACGTGATCACGAAGTCCGGCACGAACGAGTTGGAGGGCACCGGGCACACCTTCAGCCAGTGGGACGGGATCTCCACCGAGCACCCCTCCGGCGAAGCCGCGAAGCCGGACTTCAGCCGCCTCCAGTACGGCTTCACGCTCGGCGGTCCGATCAGCCGGAACCGGCTGTTCTTCTTCGGCGCCTACGACGAGCAGGACGCCTCGGAGACCAAGCAGGTCGTGCGCAACGTCGCCGGCCCCGCCAACCTGGCGCGGCTTGACCGTTTCCTGCGGGACCGCTGGCCCGGCCTGTTCGGCGACGAGTTCGGCCCCATCGAGCGCACAGACGACAACCGCGCCCTGATCGCCAAGCTGGACTTCAACCTCAGCGAAAGCCACCAGGCGTCGGTCAAGTACAACTACACCTGGTCCGAGCAGGAGAACGGCACGTTCGACGTCGACTCCTGGGGCCTGTCAGCGAACGGCATCGAGCAGGACTACTCGCACGCCGTCAACCTCAGCCTGCGCTCCCTCCTCAGCAACCGGACCTCGAACGAACTCCGCCTGCAATGGGCGCGCGAGCACCGGCCGCGACGCTACGGCGGACCGCTGCAGCCTGGAGTCGAGCCGCCGCCCCAGCCGCCGTACCAGGTCCTCGGCGGCAGGCCCTTCCCCGACATCGCGATGGACTTCGCCGACGGCTTCCGCATCGGCCTGCCGTTCTTCCTGCCGATCGGCGCCGACGCGGCGGACGACCGCAGGCAGCTCGTCGACAACGTCTCCACGCTGCTCGGCGATCACCTGGTCAAGGCGGGCATCGAGGCGAACCGGACCGGAGTCAGCCAGCAGTTCCTGGGGTTCGGCAACAGTCGCTACATCTTCGATTCGGTGGATGGCTTCATCCACTTCGTCGAGCAGGGGAACCGCTACGTCACCTGCTCCGACGGTTCGAGCAACGCCGCCGGCGCCTGCCCTCCCGGAACCGGGATCACCGGGCCCGTCCTGCTCTATCTGCAGGCCGCGACCGTGCCCGGCGTGCCGCCGGAGGACCTGGGGCGGCAGGCCTTCGACGTCGACGAGGTCGCGCTGTTCCTGCAGGACACCTGGCAGGCGAGCGACCGGGTCATCCTGAACCTCGGACTGCGCTGGGAGGGAACCTGGAACCCGGACCCGCTGATCGCCCCGCGGGACACCTGGTTCGCGCCCTACCTGGACGATCCGCGGTTCCCTTCGGACGGCACGATCCCCGACGATCTCGACAACTTCCAGCCCCGCCTGGGCCTGGTCTGGGACGCCTCGGGCGACGGCTCCAACGTGTTGCGGCTGAACGCCGGCTCCTACGTCTCCCGCATCCCCAGCCTCGTCCTGGCCGGTCCGCGCACGACGAACGGCGCGTTCCAGCAGGTTCTCTTCCGCAGCAGCACCGCCTCGCCGGCGCTCGGCCCGGTGCCGCCCATCGACGAGCAGATCGACGGCTCGGACACGCTGCCCTTCCTGCCCGACATCACGGTCGTCGACCGCGACCTGGAACTGCCCGAGACCTGGTCGTTCGGCGCCGGCTACGAGCACCGCATGGGCCGCGGCCTGACCGCCGAACTCGCCTACCAGCATGCGCGGACCAACGAGCTCTTCCGCTTCGTCGACCGCAACCACCCGGGATTCGGCGCGCCCTTCGGCGTCGGCACCCATCCTGGCGGCGGCGGCATCAATGCCCTGAACAACACGGAAAGTTCGGCGCGCTCCCGCTACCACGGCCTGACGGCCAGCCTGCGCGGCCGCGACGCCTTCGACGGCCTGCTCACCTTCGAGGTGAACTACACCTTCAGCCGGGATCGCTCCGACGACGACAACGAGCGCGACCCCTTCACCTTCCGCTACGCCGATCCGACCGACCTCGGCCCCGAGTTCGGCTGGTCGGACCGCGACCGCCGTCACCAGGTCGCCGGCTACCTGCTCTTCGCCCTGCCCGGCAAGGTCCAGTTCAGCAACGTGTTCCGCTACCTGTCGGCGTCGCCCGTGTCGGAGTCCTGCGCCGCCCCCGGGCGGAGAGCCGCTCAGCCAGGCGACCGCATCTGCGCGGACGACCGCGTCCTCCAGCGAAACACCTTGCGCCGCGACAACGACTTCCTGACCTGGGACGTAAGACTCTCCCGTGCGTTCACCGTGGGGCCGGGCATCACCCTCGAACCGGTCTTCGAGATCTTCAACCTGACGAACGCCGACAACCGTCTCGACGCCTCCCAGGGCTCCCTGCTCTTCAACTTCGACGGCACGATCCGCAGCGGCCTGGGAGACAGCCGCCGCGGCCAGATCGGCCTGCGGGTTCACTTCTGAAGACCCGGAGGCACTTCTAGGCGCCGAGGATCCGCAGCTCCCTCGGCGACGACGTGAGCAGGTCGCAGCCCTGCTCGGTCACCCGGACGTTGTCCTCGATTCGCACCCCGCCCCAGCCGTCGAGATAGAGGCCCGGCTCGATCGTGAACACCGCCCCCTCCTCGACAACGTCGGTGTTGCCCGCCATCACGGACGGCGGCTCGTGGATCTCCAGGCCCAGGCCGTGCCCCGTGCGATGGGTCATGAACTCCTTGAAGCGGGCGGCTCGCAGGTTCGCCTGGCAGTTCTTGTGGACGTAGTCGTACGTGACGCCGGGACGTGACGCCGCCACTCCGCGGATGTTCGCCTGCAGCACCGCCTCGTAGACCTCCCGCATCCGGTCCGTCGGCGAGCCGCTGACCACGAACGTGCGGGTGATATCGCAGTGGTAACCGTCGAACGAGGTCCCGAAGTCGACCAGCAGGAACTCGCCCTCCTCCATCTTCCGCTCGTCGGGCACTCCGTGGGGCAGCGCACTCTTCGGACCGCTGAGAACGATCGGGCCGAAGGAGATGCCGCCCCCGCCGCGGCGCAACAGCTCACTCGAGAGCTTGGCGGCGATCTCGCGCTCGGTGCGTCCCGGCTTGACGTCCCGCAGCGTGAACTCGAGCGCCGCCTCGGCGATCTTCGACGCCTGCTGGATCGCCTTCGCCTCCTCGTCGCTCTTCTTGAGCCGCAGTTCGCTCACGATCGACTCGGCGCTCTCGATCTTCGCCTTCGGAAGCTCGCGGGACAGGTGCTGGACCTCCATGTAGCGCAGGCTGAGCGGTTCGACCGCCACCCGCGCCGCCTTCCCGAGGCCCTTGAACGCCGCGGCCGCGGCTTCCTCCGGACCGTCCGCGTCGTCCCAGAAGTGCACCGACTCGACGGCCGGCGCGACGCCGCGGAAGTTGGCCTCCTCCAGCGCGGGCACGATCGCCACGGGAGCGTCGGCGGTCGGCACGATGAGCAGGAAGAGCCGCTCGTGGCCGTCGAAGTGGTGGCCCAGGAGCCAGGTCAACGTGGCTCCCGGCGTCAGCACGACGGCGTCCGCGCCGGCCGAGGCCGCGGCCTGCCGCAACTGCTCCAGGCGGACGGCATCGCGGCTCGAGTGCCTCGGCGCCCCGTCGTCCCCGGCCCCTTCCGCCAGCCCTGCCTCCACGGTGTCGTCGCCCATCTTGTCGTCGCCGCCCTTCCCGAGGTTGTCCTTCGACGGAGTGTCGAACTCGACAGCTTACTCCGAACGCTCCAGCGTGCTGACGAGGACCCCCGGGCGCGATAAAGTCGCGCCCATCATGGACACATCGATCGGCTCCGAATACGACTCCCTCCGCGAGGAGATCCGCTCCTTCCTCACCGCCAATGAGGACGTTGCCGTCCCGGCCGGTCCTGGCTTCGGCGGTGACGCATCGCAGGTCCGCGCAAGAACCCTGGAGTGGCAGAAGCGGCTCTTCGACGCCGGCTACGCCGGCCGCACGATCCCCAAGCGCTACGGCGGCGCCGGTCACGAGCCCGATGCCCTCGCCAGCCTGGTGATCGAGGAGGAGTTCCAGAACGCCGGGATCTCCCTTGGGATGGAGAACCAGGGCACCGGAATGTTCGTCCCGACGCTGCTGCACTTCGGCCGCGAGGACCAGAAGCAGGAGCTGATCCGGCCCACGATGCGCGGCGAACTGATCTGGTGCCAGGGGTACAGCGAGCCGGGATCCGGCTCCGATCTGGCGTCGCTGCGGACCTCCGCGGTGCTCGACGGCGACGAATACGTGATCAACGGCCAGAAGATCTGGACCAGCGGCGCTCGCGAGGCCGACATGATGTTCGCCCTGATTCGCACCGAAGCGGACGCGGGAAAGCACGGCGGCATCAGCTACATCGTCCTGTCGATGGACACCCCCGGCCTCGACGTGCGCCCGCTGATGACGATGACCGGCGACGCCTCCTTCAACGAGGTCTTCTTCACCGACGTGCGGGTGCCCGCCATGAACGTCGTCGGCCGCCCGGGTCAGGGCTGGGAGGTCGGCACCTACACCCTGCGCTTCGAGCGCAACATGCTCGGCCGCTCCAGCACGACGGAGAGCTACCTCGCCGGCTGCGTCGACATCCTGCGCGAGACCGGCCTGATCGACTCGCCCGTCTACCGGGACCGGCTGCTCAAGCTCGAGGGCCGGGTCCAGGCAATGAAGTACCACCAGTTGCGCCTCCTCACCGACAGGTTGAAGAAACGCGACTCCGGCGCCGGGGGACTCATCGTCAAGCTGAACAGCTGCCAGTTGAACTACGACGTCTGCGCCCTGGCGATCGACGCGATGGCGGAGCGCGGCGTCCTGAAGCGCGGCTCGAAGCACGTACGCGACTACGGCAACTGGCAGCGCAACTACATGTACGCCCTTGGCCTGATCATCGGCGGCGGCACCGCGCAGATACAGAAGAACATCATCGGCGAGCGGGGCCTCGGCCTGCCGCGGGAGCCGAAGCCGGCAGCGGCCTAGCGGCCGGGGCCACAAGGAGTCCTCGAACATGGACTTTGGACTGACGCAGCCGCAGGAGCTGCTCCGAGACTCGATCGCCCGCTTTCTGGCCCAGGACGTGGGCATCGAGCGCGTCCGCCGCGCGATGGATTCGGACTCCGGCCGCGACGAAGCGATCCACGGCCAGCTCGGCGACCAGGGGATCACGGGTCTCCTGATCGACATGGACCTCGGCGGTTCCGAACTCGGGATGCAGGAGGCGGCGATTGCCGCGCAGGAACTCGGTCGAGCCGCGGCACCCGTCAACTTCCACTCGTCCTACGTCCTGGCGCCGCTGCTGATCGCCGGCGCCGACGCCGGCGAACGCCGAAGCGCCCTGCTCGGAGGGATCGCCGAGGGGAGGACCCTGCTCACGCCGATCCTCGACGCGCCGATCGAGAACGGCCGGATCGACGGTTCCGTGCTCTACCTGCCCGACGCCGCCTGGGCGGACGCCTTTCTGCTCGAAGACGGGGGCAGTCTGCACCTGCTCGACGCGACCACGCAAGGCATCGACGTGGAGCCCCTTCAGACCGTCGACGACACCCGCCGGGTCGCCGAAGTCACCTTCTCCGACGTCGACCTGGGCGCGGCCCAGAACCTCGGCGGCAACTCCGACAGCACGCGGCGTGCCGTCCACGCGGCCCAGATCGCCCTCGCCGCCGACGCCCTGGGCGCCGCCCAGAAGGGGCTGCACATCGCGGTCGAGTACGCCAAGGAGCGCAAGCAGTTCGACCGCATCATCGGCTCCTTCCAGGCGGTCAAGCACATGTGCGCCGAGGTCCTCGCCGAGGTCGAGCCGGTCCAGTCCCTGCTCTGGCACACCGCCGACGCCTGGGACGGGGGATCGGACGAGATCGACCACCTCGCCCCCCTGCTCAAGGCCCACGCAACCGACGTGGCCAACCACGCCGTCACCATGACCACCCAGGTCTTCGGCGGCATCGGCTTCACCCACGAGTGCGACATGCACATCTTCTACAAGCGCGCCGGTTACGACCGGCAGATACTGGGGAACCCGACGGCGCTCAGGGAACAGGCGGCGGCGGTGATGTACGGCTGAGGTTGCTGGAACCCCGCCCCGAATGACGCCTCCCGAAGCCGCCTCGCCAGCCCCCGAACGCGAGCTTCCCGAAGACGACCCCGAAGTCGGTCAACTCGTCCACGTCCGCAGTCGTCGCTGGCTCGTCGAGGACGTCGAAGCCGGCGAGAAGCCCGGCCACTCCTCAGTCGTCAGCCTCGCCTGCGCCGAGGACGACGCGCAGGGCGAGGAGATCCAGGTCTTCTGGGACCACGAGATCGACCGCCGAATTCTGAAGCAGGAAGGCTGGGGCGAACTCGCCGCCAAAGGCTTCGACACGCCCCGCCGTTTCGCGGCCTTTCTGCACACGCTGCGCTGGAACTGCGTCACCGCCACCGATCCGAACCTCATGCGGCGCGAGCGCGGCTTCGGCGTCAATCCGTGGCGGACCCACAGTCGCTTTCTCGTCTCGCACAATCTGCTGCGCGACGCGACCTACGCCGACCTGATGCGCGAGTGGCTGGGGCCGGTACTGCCCGGGAGCCTGCTGATCCTCGACGAGGCCCACCACGCCGCCCCCGCGAGCGGCGGACGCTACGGCATCGAGTCGAAGTTCACCCGCGCCGTCCGCGACCTCAGCGGCCGCTTCGAGCACCGGCTCTTCCTCTCGGCGACGCCCCACAACGGCCACTCGAACAGCTTCTCAACGCTGCTCGAATTGCTGGACCCGAACCGCTTCACCCGGGGAGTCAAGGTGCGGAGAAGCTCGCTCGAAGCCGTGATGGTGCGCCGTCTGAAGGAGGACATCCGCAACGTCCAGGGTGGCTTTCCGAGGCGCCGCGTCGTACCCGTGAGGATCGACCATCTCCCCGAGGACGCCCCCGAACTCCTGCTCTCTCGCCTGCTCGACGAGTACCGGGAAGCCCGCGAGGAACGGTTCAAGGCGGCGCCGAAGTCGGCCCGAGCCGCCTCCGGTCTGCTCGTCATCGGTCTCCAGCAGCGGCTGCTGTCTTCCATCGAGGCGTTCGCGCGCAGCCTGAAGACGCACCGCGGCACGCTCGAACGCCGGCGCCGGAAGGCAGCGGACGCCGCTGGGCGGAGCGGCGGCCCGGACCAGTCGGAGAGATTCGCCTCCGGCTCGTGGCTAGCCGGGGACGGAGGCGACGAAGACCGCGCGGCCTTCACCGACCAAGAAGCCGAACGGGAGGAGGAGGCCCAGATCCGCGACCTGAACGCCTCGGCCGAGTCCGCCCGCGCGGCTGAACGGGCTGAGGGCGACCCCCTCAAGCGCGAGAACGACCTGCTCGATCGGATGCAGCGAATCGCCGAGCAAGCTCGCGGCAGGCCCGACGCGAAGGCCCGTGAACTCGTCGACTGGATCCGCGAGCACCTCTGCCCCGGCCTGCCGCCCCTGGGCCACGCGCGCCCCGCCGGTGCCCCGCCGCCGCGCTGGAACGACCGCCGCCTCCTCGTCTTCACCGAGAACCGGGAGGGCACGAAGCGTTACCTGCGCGCGATGCTCGACGCCGCGATCGCCTCCACCGACCGCGCGGAGGAACGGATCGTGACGATCGACGGGCTCACTCGCGGACCCCGGCGGCGCGAGATCCAGCGCCGGTTCAACACCGACCCGCAGGAGGAGCCACTTCGCATCCTCCTGGCGACCGACGCCGCCCGCGAGGGACTGAACTTCCAGGCCCACTGCACGGACCTCTTCCACTTCGACCTGCCCTGGAATCCCGGGCGCATCGAGCAGAGGAACGGGCGCATCGACCGCAAGCTTCAACAGGCGCCCGAGGTCCGGTGCCACTACTTCGTTCTGCCCCAGCGCGCCGAGGACCGTGTGCTCCAGGTGCTCGTCAGGAAGACGGAGACGATCAAGACCGAGCTCGGCAGCCTGTCCCAGGTCATTGACGACGCGGTGGAACGGCGCCTGACCAAGAGCGGCATCCGCCACCGCGACGCCGGCCGACTGGCGCGTGAGATCGAAAGGGCCGACATCGACGCTGAGCGCCGGCGCCTGGTCAACGAAGAACTCGAGGCCGCGCGCGAACGCCGGGACGACCTGAAGGGCCAGATCGCGCGCTGCCGTGACCTCCTGCAGCGATCCCGCCACTGGGTTCAGTTCGAGGAGAACGCCTTCCGCGACGCCCTGTCCTGTTCGCTCGAAATCGCCGGCGCGGCGCCCTTGCAGCGAACACGGAGCGAGGACGGCGGTGACGTCTGGACCTTCCCCGTTCTGGACGGTCAGACCAACGCCGACCCGAGCTGGGCCGGCACGCTCGACTCCTTACGCCGGCCCCGACGCCGCAACCAGAAGCTCACCGAGTGGCGCAAGGAGGTACCGCCGCGCCCCGTCGTATTCGAGGATCCCGGCATCCTCACCGACGACACGGTTCACCTTCATCTCGAACAGCGGGTCGCGCAGCGTCTGCTCGCCCGTTTCCGCTCCCAGGGCTTCGTGCACCACGACCTCTCGCGCGCCTGCCTTGCCCAATCCGCGGATTCGATTCCCCGCGTCGTGTTACTCGGCCGGCTGACGCTCTACGGCTGGCGCGCCGAACGGCTGCACGAGGAGTATCGTGACGGCCGCGGCCCGATGGGTCGAACCGGGGCGCCGCGGCGCCCCGCTCGCCGCTTACGCGCGCGACGCGGAGATCCGCGCCCTCGACCTGCTGGAGCAGTCGCTCGTACGCACCGGCGGACGCCCGGTGAACGATGTCGTAGTCCGCCGACTGCTCGGCTCGGCGCCGCGAGATGCAGACGAACTCCGGCCCCAGCTCGAAGCCCGCGCCCACGCGATGGAGGAAACGGCGACCGATCGGCTGCGAGAGCGCGGCGAGCGCGAGAGCCGGGAACTCAGGGAAACCCTGGAACGCCAGCGCAGCCACGTCGGCAGGGAGCTGGAGCAGCGCGAATCGACGCTCAGGCAGCGGACCCTGGCCTTCAGCCAAGCCGAAGAACGACAACTCCTGGCCGACATGAACTCCTGGCGCCGCTGCCTGGACCAGTTCGACCGCGATCTGGACCGAGAGCCCCGCCGCGTGCGCGACTTCTACGAGGTCCGCGCCGTGCCGCCGGTCGAGCCACTTGGCATCGTCTACCTTTGGCCCGAGACGAACTGATCTCGCCTGGCTCGAGTCCCCTGCGCTCCCTGCCGTAGCCCATGGCCCGACCGAACGCGAACACGCTCGCCCACCTCGAGTGGCTCGGCTTCGTTCAGCCGATCGGGCTTGTGGTTTCGGCCCCGGCGCTGGACAAGGCCGGCGTCGTGCTGCAGCGAAGCGACCGGGAAGGTCAGCAGCGCCTGCAAGCAGCGGTCGAAGAGCGGCGGTTCAGGGAAGGCGAGGCGCCAAGGCCCTTCCTGCCCGACTTCGAGAAGTTCGCCCGTTCCGTGCTTGGCTGGAAGTTCTCGCCCAAGGGCTACGCCGGCGGCCCCGGCGCCTCGCTGTCGGACGAACTGAGCCTCCACCTACCGGACTACGGTGAGACCCTGCGCCCGGACTTCGCGGTCCGTGAGCGCGAACCGGAGGAGGGCGGATCGGCTTGGCAACTGCTGGTGCGAACCCTTGAGACCGGCCACGACTTCGATCGAATCGCCGCGGACGCCGGCCGGCTGGAAGCCTCGCCCCACAGCCGGCTGGAACGCCTGCTCCGGGCGAAGAACGTCCCCGCCGGCCTGCTCTTCAACGGTCGCTCCCTTCGACTGGTCTCGGCCCCGCGCGGCGAGAGTTCCGGCTGGATGGACTTCCGCGTCGCCGACATGCTGCTGCCGGCCGGCCGGCCGATCTGCACCGCGCTACGACTGCTACTGAACGAGCGCCGGTTGCTGGCTCTGCCCAGAACTCAGCGACTCGCCGCCCTGCTCACCGACAGCCGGAAGTATCAGAACGAGGTCAGCGAGAAGCTCGCCGTTCCTGGGCGGCAGCCGAATCTCCACGGTTCTCGGTACGAGCTACCGCGACTGGCTGCCGCAGCTACACGCCGAGAGCCACGGCAACGCAGACCTCGTGGCCCACTTCTTCCGCTGCGGCTTCGGACGACTCCGCGAGGGCGGCGCGCTCGGCCTGATCGCCACGAACACGATCGCGCAGGGCGACACGAGGTCGACCGGGCTGCGGTGGATCTGCACGAATGGCGGCGAGCTCTACCGGGCCGAAAGGCGGTTCAAGTGGCCGGGGCTTGCCGCCGTCGTCGTCAGCATCGTTCACATTCGTCGCGGGCGGCTATCCGGCCGCCAGGGTCGACCCGAGGAAGCGGGTTCGGAGTTCACGCCAACGTGCCTTGAGGGTGCGGAAAGCGGCGGCGGAATGCTGGATGGCGCGGAGGTTCCTCTAATCACCGCGTTCCTTTACCACCGGGGCGGCCACTCAGATCCCGCCCGCCTATCGGCGAACGAAGGCAAGGGGTTCATGAGCAGCAAGATCTATGGAGCGGGCTTCACATTCGACGACAAGGACACTCGCGGCGTCGCATCGCCGCTTGCGGAGATGCACCGCTTGGTCGAGGCGGAGCCCCGCAACCGGGACGTCATTTCTCCCTACATCGGTGGTGCAGAACTCAACACCAGCCCTACACACGCGCACCACCGCCACGTCATCGACTATCGGGACTGGCCGCTGCGCCGGGAACTGGTGCAAGCGCACTTGCCAACACGCACCGGGGGTTCCGCCGCGCTGAGGCACTGGGAACGGACTGCGCACCGGGTGCGAACGTCTGTTCACGTGGATCTACCAACCCACGGCGAAAGCACGCCGGAGGGAGCCAGCGAGTCGCCGCGGCCGCCTGACCGGGACCGTTCGAAGGCCACTTCCGCGCAAGGGACCGCGGCCACACCCTGGAGTGACGCGAACGACGAACAACGGCGGAGGTGGCTGCGGAGCGGCATTGTGCCGGGCGACTACCCGGGCCCCGTCGCTGCCGACTGGCCCGCACTGCTCCAGATCGTCGAGCAGCGGGTCAAGCCCGAGCGACTCGGAAACCGACGCGAAACTCGCCGTCGGCGCTGGTGGCTGTTCGGAGACCGGCAGCCGGCGCTGTTTGCCGCCATCGCAGAGCTCGACCGGGTCCTCGCCATCTCCAGTGTCGGCCAGCACGCCGCCTTCGCCTTTCTCCCATCGCGGATGGTCTTCAGCCACGCGCTCACCGTCTTCGCTCTCTCAACGCACGCGGCGTTCTGCGCCCTCCAAGCCCGCCCGCACGAGCTCTGGGCCCGCTTCTTCGGCTCGTCTCTGGAAGAACGACTCCGCTACAACTCGTCAGACTGCTTCGACACCTTCCCCTTCCCCGACAACTGGGAAGCCCGCACCGACCTCGAGGCCGCCGGCAAGACCTACAACGAGCACCGCACGGTCCTGATGATCGAGAACGACGAGGGGATGACGAAGACCTACAACCGCTTCCACGACCCGGCCGAGACCGGCCCCACGATCCAGCGCCTCCGCGACCTCCACGCCGCCATGGACCGCACCGTCCTCACCGCCTACGGCTGGAACGACATCCCCACCGACTGCGAGTTCCTCCTCGACTACGAGATCGACGAAGAAGCCCGGGGCAACAAGAAGAAGCCCTACCGCTACCGCTGGCCCGACGAAGTCCGCGACGAGGTCCTCGCCCGACTGCTGGAACTCAACGCCCAGCGGGCAGCGGCGGAGGAGCAGACCAACCTGACATGACCTGGCCATCACCGCGAGAGCGCCCACAGTGCTCTCGCACGCAGCCATAGGAACGCCGCTCAATGTTCATGGACGCCCTTTGGGTGGCCTACAACATACCCAGGCTCTATCTCCCTCCGGTCGAGGCCTACCGCGCGGCCGCTCTGACGAAGGTACTCCCCATCTTCGACGACCTTGAGCAGGAAGCGGACGCCGTCGCCGAGGCAGAGTTCGAGCGCCTCTGCACCCAGCCAGCCACGCCTGACTTCCACGGCGGTCTCAGCGACTTGGCAGAGCGGGCCACAGAGTACGGCCAAGAGTACGGCGAGACGATGTTCGCCATCCGCCAGAGTGTGTTGAACCTGCTCGCCGCCGGCCTGCACCACCTGTTCGAGCAGCAACAGAAGGGCCTCTTCTACCAGACCGTGGCCGCTCGAACGGGAACGGAGTACCGCTGGAAGACGCTCAAACCCAGCCTGCTTGCGTCAGGAGTGGTTTGGACGAGACTCCCCGGGGCAGCGAGTCTGGAAGAACTCAGGCTCGCCGCGAACACGATCAAGCACGGCGCGGGAGACTCGGCCGCCGAACTCGCGGCGGTCAGGCCAGATCTCTTCGGCCTCGACCCGGACGGCAATCGAGAGACAGATGTCGAAAGGCAGAGGCTAGGCGCCGCGATGCAGGCATCCGACCTGCTCTTCGCCCCGCTGGGCGGGGGCGACCTCCACGTAGCCGAGAGAGACCTGGCCGACTGGTGCGATGCCGTCCTGCAGTTCTGGCGCGGACTAGCAGCGGCGCTTCGAAAGCTGCATTCTCCCGAGTCCGAGCTTCCCTTCGACCATTGAGGACTCCGGGGGACTCCGCGGTTGCTTTCCTCGGACCGCGACGCCCTTCGACACCTACGGCACGCCGGGCACGGCGCGCCTCAGCGACCTGAGGTGTTGATGATCGGTCCTGCGAGGAGCCAAGCAGCGGCCCCGAAACGGCTAGACTCGACCCCATGACAGGGCCTTGCCAGCCACTCACTGGCCCGCGCATGGCCGAATCACCCGCCCGAGTCGCGGATACGAGGCGAACCTCGCGAAGCGCGGCGCCTGATCGCCAGCCCAACCCCTGCATCCGGCCGGGAGGCACGCCTTGACGACCGACGGCCGCCTGCTGACGCGGGTCGTTCTCCGCAACTACAAGAGCATTCCCGCGTGCGACGTGTCGCCGCCGAAGCTCTGCTTTCTGGTCGGCCCCAACGGCTCGGGAAAGAGCAACTTCCTCGACGCCCTGAGACTCGTCTCCGATTCCCTCCAGCACTCACTCGATCACGCGCTTCGGGACCGAGGAGGAACGCACGAAGTGCGGCGACGCTCCAGCGGACACCCCACCCATTTCGGGATTCGGCTGGAGTTCGAGATCGACGACGCCATGGGGCACTTCGCGTTCGAGGTCGGCGCGATGCGAAACGGCGGCTACCGGGTGCAGCAGGAGGAGTGCAGGATCGTCGATGCCGCCAACGAAGAGCACTTCTATCAGATCGTGAACGGCGAAGTTCGCCGTTCGACCTTCGCTCCCTCCCCCCCTGCTTCGGCTGCTCGCCTCTACCTCTTGGTGGCGTCGAGCTACCCGCCATTCCGCGCCGTCTACGAAGCGCTCTCCGCTCTCGGCTTCTACAACCTGAACCCCCAAGCGATCCGCACTCCTCAGCCACCCGACCCGGGCGAGATACTGAAGCGCGACGGCAGCAACATCGCCAGCGTCGTTTCGCATCTCGCGTCGCAGGCGCCGGAACTCAAGGAGCGAGTGGAGGACTATCTGAGCGCCATCGTGCCTGGCCTGGAGCGGGTCGATTTCCGCAATGTCGGTCACCTGGAGACCCTAGAGTTCAGGCAGAAGGTCCGCGGCGCCAAGCACGCTTGGCGGTTCTACGCGGGCAACATGTCCGACGGCACGCTGAGAGCTCTCGGGGTCCTTGTCGCGCTACTGCACGCGGGCGCCAACGGTTCGGCACCGACCCGCCTCGTCGGAATCGAAGAACCTGAGGTCGCCTTGCATCCGGCCGCCTCGGAAGTTCTGGTGGACGCCATCAGGGACGCATCGGAGCGCACCCAGATCCTCGTGACCAGCCACAGCCCGGACCTGTTGGACCACATCGGGGCGGACACTGACCTTTTGCTCGCCGTTGAAGCGGTCAACGGCGAGACCCGCATCGAGCCCCTCCATGAAACGAGTCGGAGCGCCCTCAGCGAACGCTTGTTCACGCCGGGGGAACTCCTCCGCATGGACCGCCTGAATCCGCGGGGCGCCTTGTTCGGCAGTGACCCGATGCAGATCAGCCTGTTCGGCGCTGCGCGCTGATTCCGTGCTCCGCATCGCAACGATCGTCGAGGGCCGGGGAGAGGTAGCTGCGCTTCCAAAGCTCCTGGGCCGGATCGCGAATCGCGTGGCGCCGGGCCTGCGTCTGGCGCTGCCACGCCCGCTCCGGGTGGCCCGCAACAGAATCCTGAAGCCGGGAGAACTGGAGCGGTACATCAGGATGGCGGCCGCCGACGCCGGCGTGAACGGCTGCATTCTCATACTCCTCGACGCGGACCGCGACTGCCCAGCGGAACTCGCGGCAGAGATCCTCGAGCGAGCGACGACGGAGCGGGCGGACCTGCGGATCCGGGCCGTGGCGGCGAATCCAGAGTACGAGTCGTGGTTTCTCGCCGCGATTGAGTCAGTCGCCTCTCACCTTGGCACAGCGGCCACTCGGCCTGACGATCCCGAGTCCATACGGGACGCCAAGGGATGGCTCAGTTCCTCGATGCCAACCGGCAGGAAGTACCGACCGACGATCCATCAAGCCCGCTTCACCGCCGCCCTTGACCTCGACGCCGCGAGGTCGGCGCCATCGTTCGACAAGCTGTGGCGCGACGTAGCCTCTCTGCTCGTTTCACCGCCCGTGAGCAAATCCGAGTGAGCGAACCGAAGAGCCAGAACGCCGCGGCGCTGACGTCCCTGGATGTCCGCCAACGGTTGGTCGAGGCCATCGAACTCGACCTGATCGGGCCCGCAGCCGGCGATGAGCTCGCCGAGGAGAGCCTGCCTGCCTACGAAGCGCCGTCCAATTGGTACCTCACCGGGTTCCTGATTCCGTCCGGTACGCCGCCGGAAGCGATCGCCGAGCACGACGAGCAGGAGGACCGCGGGCCGGACGAAACGCCCGGGCGGCCAGGTCTCTCCGAAGAAACCACCGAAGACCGGATGGCTGCGAAGAAGCTCTTCTTCCCTTCGTCCATGGGGCTGAGCTTCCTTGCGGCCGCGGAGGGCCGGCTGGAAGTCACGATCAGATGGGGGGACTACGAACTCGCGGGCTCAGGCTTCGAAGCAGCCGAGGCGGCCAACAGCACAGGAGACGGCGCGCACGAAGACGGCGAGAGGCGCTGGCAACGAAGAGCCCGTCAGGAGACGGTCCGCGTCACGCTCGGAGCGGCGGAGTCATCGGAGCACGAGGTGCCTGGTTCCAACGGGTTGCGGCTACAGGTCGAACAGAGGCCGGTTGTCGGCGTCTCTTCGATCCCCGAGAGCACTCAGGCGGTCAGCCTGTTCCTCGTGAACAACCGGGCACCGGCGACGGCTCTCCAGGACGCGGAAGCGACCTACGTCTTCCAGGCCGGGCTGGAGGTCCGGGGTGAGAGACCCTTCGTGCCGCGGCCCGACCCGCGCTCCCCCGACGGCGAGGACTGGGACGAGCAAATCGCCGCCCTGCACTACCTGGACACGCCGAGTTACGCCACGGGCCACAACGTGAGCGTTACGTGGGACCTTGCCGCGGACGGAAGCTGCCACGCGCTCCGCACGACCTGGCTGCCGCAAGCGGAAGTCGAGAAGACGGAGACCTTCGAGCCAGATGGCGTCGACCTGTCGATGGACCGGCTCGGCGAACTCGTAGACGCTGCCGACGCGGAGGTGACGTTACGGCCGCTCGTCGGCGCCTACCAAGAGTGGATCGACGTCCGGCGGCTCGGCCTAGCGGACTTGCCCGCACCGCACTCCGAAACCGCCGCCGAGCTGCTGGACTAGGCCGCATTCGCCGTGTCCAGGCTGGAACGGGGCATCGACGCCCTGAGCCGCGACGAGCAGGCGCTCGACGCGTTCCGGGTGGCCAATCGCGCCGTGGCGGAAGCTCTGCGTCGTCGGAATCCGAGAGTCTTCCGGAAGGAGGTGCCCAAATGGCGGGCGTTCCAGCTCGCCTTCATCCTGCTCAACCTGGCGCCGCTCGCCAATCCGGAGGACCTTCACCGCGAGGTGGTCGATCTGCTCTTCTTCCCCACCGGCGGCGGCAAGACGGAGGCCTACCTGGGCCTGGCCGCCTTCGCCATCGTGCTGAGGCGTCTCCGCAACCCGCTGGAGAATGGGCGGGCAGGCGCCGGGGTGTCCGTCATCATGCGCTACACGCTGAGGCTCCTTACGCTCGATCAACTGGCGCGCGCCGCGGGCCTCGTCTGCGCCCTGGAACTGGAGCGGAGCCGGGCGCCCCAACGCTACGGCGAGTGGCCCTTCGAGATCGGGCTGTGGGTCGGCAGGGCGGCGACGCCGAACCACATGGGACGAAAGGGCGCCGAACCGCCGGGTTCCGCTCGCCAGAAGGTGCGACGCTTCAAGGCAAAGCCCCGCTACGAACCGTCGCCGATCCCCATCGAAGACTGCCCCTGGTGCGGCACGAAGTTCAAGGCCGAGTCATTCGATCTACAACCCGACTCCGACGCCCCAAAGAACCTGCGGGTAGTCTGCGCGAACTGGGAGGCGCCCGGCGTATCGTCGAGGAGGAGGTCCAGAACACACTGGGCCGCTACGGCGCGAGACGCTGGCTGAACCAGGAACGGAGGCACTTCCGCGACCGCGGCCATCTCTACGAGCCACTTGAACTCACCTCCAGGGTCTCCACCGCCGACGTCGCCCGCGCGCGGAGGCGGCTCGCCCAGCCATTTCACCAGGACGACCGGGTCGATGTGGCCCTCGCGACGAACATGATCTCCGTCGGCCTCGACATCCAGAGGCTCGGGCTGATGGTTGTCATGGGCCAACCGAAGACGACCGCCGAGTACATTCAGGCAACGAGCCGAGTGGGTCGCGACGACGCGAAGCCCGGTCTTGTCATCACGCTGCTCAACGCGCACAAGCCGCGCGACCGCTCCCACTACGAACGCTTCCGGCACTACCACGAGACGTTCTACCGCGCCGTCGAGGCAGGAAGCGTGACCCCGTTCGCCGCCCGGGCTCTCGACCGGGGAATGGCCGGCGCCCTGGTCGGCCTCGCCCGGCACGCTGAGCCCGCTCTGACGCTCGCCACCGGCCCGACCGCGCTCGAGCAGGTTCGCTCAGGGCTTGAACGTCTCCTGGTCGACGCGTTCTCTGAACGGGTTGGCCGTCAGCACCTGCCGGAGGAGGAGCGGGACGAGAGGCTTCACGGTATCCACAAGCGGGTCGGCGACCTGCTCGACTCCTGGCTTCACGTCGTAGCCGACTACCAGGCCTCCGGCGTCCAGGTGAAGTACCAGCAGCATGAACGGGCGCAAGGCAAACCACTGCTCCGCGAGATGCTGGACGACGACTTCGAAACGCCGCACCACGAGAAGCTCCGCGCCAACCGCTCGCTACGCGACGTGGAGCCCCAGGTCAATCTGTTCGTGCCGGGCCCGACCGGCGGTGCCGGATGATGGCCCGGCGGAAGGGGCCCGGAAGACCCACCGGCAGCGTCCGCCGAAGTCAGGTGATCACGACCTACGGGCCGGGCGCGCTGATAGACCTGCCCCATGACTCGGCGATCATCGGTGGACTGGACCTCTGGCCGGCGCCCCACGTTCTCGAACGGGTTGACGAGCCGCGACTTGCCGCCCGGTTGGGCGGTCTGACAGGCGGCGCGCCTCCTGCGCTCCATGTGCCGCCCGCGGCTTCCGACCGGCCCGGCGATGTCTCGGACGGCATCACCTCACCGCGGTTCCCCGAGTGGTTTCTCGTGCAGAAGGAAGAGTCTTCGCCGGATGGGGACGGCAGTCGCCGCTCACGACGACTGGTCCACCGCCAAGGGCTCGACAACCGGCGCAAGCACAGGAGCCTGGCTTACGGCGGCCAACCGGTGGTCGCCACCCGCTTCGTTCGGGGCTGCCCGCGCGGCCACGTCGACGACATCGACTGGTGGAGCTTCGTCCACCGAGGCCCCTCTCTGTGTCGTGGGGAGCTGCAACTCGAGGAACGGGGCGCCGGCGGCGACCTCTCGAACCTGTTCGTTCGCTGCAGTTGCGGCAAGTGGCGAGGTCTGCACGAAGCGAAGGAGATCGACGATCAGCCGCTCGGCACCTGCAGTGGTGCCAGACCGTGGCTCGGCCCAAACGCCAACGAGGCCTGCGACCAACCAGCCCGCCTCCTGATCCGCACCGCCACGAACGCGTGGTTTCCGCAGATCCTGACCGTGCTGTCCCTACCGAAGAGGGCCGAGGCGATCGACGATGTCGTCGCCGGGCTGTGGGACGACCTGGAGATCGTCGATGAGCCGGTCGAACTCCGGTTCCCAAAGAGGAAGACTCGGGTCGCGGCGGCGCTGCACGGCTATGACGACGCCGAAGTCTTCGCCGCCATCGAGCGCCGGAAGGCGGGCGCCCCGGACGACCGGCCAGTCAAGCTGGCCGAACTGGACGCCCTGCTCAAGGCGCCGGAGGGATACGGCGACGACGTGCCAGTCGATCAACGCTTCCACGCCCGGAGGCTCCCGGAGCAGGCGTGGAAGCGGGCCGCCGGGTCCTTCGAAGACCGGGTCGAGGCCGTCGTGCAGGTCCACCGGCTGCGCGAAGTCTCCGCCCTCACCGGATTCTCCCGATTCGAGGCGCCGACGCCGGACATTCTGGGCGAAGCCGACACGAACGTGGAAAGCGCGGCCCTGGCCCTTGAGCCTTCCTGGTTTCCGGCGGTCGAGAACCAGGGTGAGGGCTTGTTCCTCCAGCTTCCGGCGGACGCCGTGGCGGAATGGCTGGAGCGCCGGGAGGTCAGGGAACGCTGCGAGACCCTTGCCGCGGGCCACGACCGCCGCGAGGAGGAACGACCGACAAGCGCGAAACGCCGCCTGTTCCCAGGCGGCGCCTACGTCCTTCTCCACACGTTGTCTCATCTGCTGATCCAGTCGCTCGCGCTACGCTGTGGCTATCCGGCTGCCTCGCTCCGGGAGCGTGTCTACGTCGATGACGAAGCCGAACGCTTCGGGCTCCTTCTCTACACCGCGAGCCCGGACGCCGAAGGCACCTTGGGCGGCCTGGTACAGCAGGCCCGGCACATCGCCGAGCACCTGCGCCACGCGCTCCGCCTTGGCCAACTCTGCTCGAACGATCCGATCTGCGCCCACCACCGGCCCGACCAGAGCGCCGAGAAGCGCTGGCTGCACGGCGCCGCCTGTCACGGCTGCACGCTGGTGGCTGAGACTTCCTGCGAGATGCGGAACGACTACCTCGACCGAGGCCTCGTCGTGCCGATCATCGGCGGCGACGCCGGCTTCTTCGACAGAGTCGAATGAGCGTGGCGCCACACCGGCGGAACCGCAAGCGATCGGGCACACCGGGGCCCAGTGCCCTCACGGCAGAGCCAGCCCGCCCGTGCTCCGGTCCGCGATGAACCCACAGGTGATCGAGGCCCTGGTCGGCCTTCCAGCCCATGTCAGACACTCGCTGGCGACCGCCCTCGAAGCCGGTCTGCTCCGCCTGGAGTCCACGCCGACCGCGCTGCGCGCCAACCTGTCCCTCGGCCACGACCGGACAGAGGACGTCCTCGGCCTGTTCGCCGGGTGGCGACAAGCCGGCGTCTCCGAGTCCGTGGCCGCGGCCTGGCTACGGAGCCTGGAACAGCTCGCCGATAGCTTCTCCAGCCCCGACCTCGTGTGGTCCGGCCCTGAGGTTCCCGGCCTTCACGCCCGGGACACACGGCGTGTCTACAACGAGGTGATCGGTGCGGCGTCTCGATCGATATGGGCGTCTACGTACGCATTCTTCGACGGGGAACGCGCCTTCAAGGTTCTGGCCGAGAAGATCGACGCGCGGCCCAGCCTCGATGTCACACTGCTCCTGAACATCCACCGCGGACGCGGCGTCACCACCGCCGCGGATCACCTGGTTCGTAGCTTCGCAGACAGCTTCTGGAAGCAAGAGTGGCCCGGAACCTCGCGCCCTGCCGTCTTCTACGACCCGCGCTCGGTCGCGACGGGAGGTCCCGAAGGCGTCCTCCACGCGAAGGGAGTCGTGGCGGACGAAGAGGTCGTCTTCATCACCTCCGCGAACTTCACGGAGGCCGCCCTCGACCGCAACATCGAGATGGGCTTGCTGCACCGCGACCGCCACCTCGCCTTGACGGTAGTCAGGCACTTCCAGACGCTGATCGACCGGAAGCGGCTTCTTCCTTTGCCGATGGAGTGAGGCTTAGTCTGCTCTGCCGAACAGCCGCACCATGCTGACCGTCACGCCGATCCCCTCCGCCTCCACCGTCGACGGCACGGTGACCCGAACGTCCGGGAAGTCGGCGACCCAGGACTCGTCGCCCCACCGGCTGTAGGCCGCCTCGAAGCGCAACGCGATTCTGCGGGCGTACTCGCCGCTGCCGAACCGCTTCTCCAGGCCGAGGCCCCAGGTGGTGGCGACCGCGTCCACGTCGCGGCCGTCGCTCCCCGAGACGAACTCCGAGGCTGAACACGGCTCGGCGTTCAGGCAGCCTTCGAAGGTCGTGCTGAAGCGCGACTTGAAGAGGCGAACGCCTCCGAGCAGGTAGAGGCTCATGTCCCGGGACCGGAGCGAATCCGGCAGGAAGCCGAGCCGCAGGGTCAAGCCGTAGCTGCGCTTCTTGTCGAGGGTCCACGCATCCGGCCAGCTCTCGCCCAGTTGCTTGCGGTCGGGCGACGTCCCCACGCCGGCGAGCCGGCCGTCCGGCTCGCCGCTGTGGAACATGACGTCGAGTTCCGTACTGAGGTACGCGCCGCCGTCGCCGGGGGCCGTGCGGTAGCCAACGATGAAGCCGGCCGCGAGATCCACCGTGTCGGCGGAGTCCTGATCGTGGAAGACCATGCCGCGCCGCGGCTCGGGCACGAGGGTGTTCGGATCCGTGTTGTCGACGCTCTTCGAGAAGGTGGCTTCGAACTGCTCGGCCGAGGCGCTGTAGCCGGCGTAGAAGCCGCGTTCCTGGCCGAGAGACGCTCCGGCCAGGACCAGCAGCGACGCGGCGCCGAGGCCCCCGACCCTTGCCGGCGCCCACGATCGATGCGGGGACGTTCGTCGGAGCTTGCCCATCTTCATCTCCCCGCGCCTACTCCACGATCGCCTGGTAGGTCAGCACCTCCATCGTCGGGCGGAGCGGATAGGTGCCGGTCGGCAGCAACTGGGTCAGCACGATGGCGACGAGGCCTTCTTCGGGATCCACCAGGAAGTCGGTCGAGGCGGCGCCGCCCCACCCGTAGGTGCCGGGCGAGGCCGGCAGTCCGGTCAGCCCCGTGTCGGTGACCGAGTAGCCGCCCAGGCCGTAGCCCATGCCCTCGCTCATCCCCATGTCGAGATTCAGGCTCGACATGGGCGACGGACCATAGGCCGATCCCAGGTGGTTGTCCATCATCAGGGCCACCGTCTGCGTCCCGAGGATGCGCACGCCGTCGAGTTCGCCGCCGTTCGCCAGCATCTGGGCGAAGCGCAGGTAGTCGCCGGCGGTGGCGACCAGGCCGGAACCGCCCATCTCCACCTTCGGCGGCTTGCGGTAGGCGCTGGCCTCGGGATCGTCGAAGACGACGATGCCGCCCTCGGGCGTCGGCGCGTAGTTCACGGCGAGACGATCGAGCTTCTCGTCCGGAACGTGGAAGGCCGTGTCGACCATGCCCAGCGGATCGAAGATGCGCTCCTTCAGGAACTCGCCGAAGGTCTGCCCGGAAGCGACCTCGACCACCCGGCCGGCGACCTCGAGGCCGACGCTGTAGTTCCAAGCGGTGCCGGGATGCGCCAGTAGCGGCTGCTTCGCCAGCTCCCGAACGTAATGCGCCAGATCGTCGTGGGGAACGGCGTCCGCCGAACCCTCGAGTCCCGCGGCCGCGTAGCTGGCGGCCACCCGGCTGGGGATGAAGGTGTACGTCAACCCGGACGTGTGGGTCATCAGGTCGCGAATGACGATCGGCCGCCGCGGCGGTTCCGTCTCCATGACGTCGCCGTCGCCCGAGACGTAGACCTGCGTGCCGGCGAACTCGGGGAGAATCGCGGCCAGGGGCGTCGACAGCAGGAAGTGGCCCTCCTCCCAGAGGATCATCAGCGCCGCCGAGGCGATCGGCTTGGTCATCGAGTACATGCGGAAGAGCGTGTCCTCGGCCATCGGCTCGCCGGCCTCGACGTCCTGGTGGCCGCTGGCCTCGAAGTGAACGACCTGGCCGTCTCGCGCGACGACGGTGATCACGCCGGACAGCTTGCCGTCCGTCACGTAGCGCTCGAAGGCCGGGCGGATCCGGTCGAGCCGTTCGCTCGACATGCCGGCGCTCTCGGGCGCTACGCGCGGCAAGCCGGCGAAGGTGCCGGCGGCGCCCGCGCTGTCCGTGCCCTGGGGCGCGCACGCGGCGAGCAGAGCGGCGGCGAGTACGCCAGCGAGAGCGAGGATGGAGATTCTTCGTTCGTGCATGTCGGGTTCCTCTCTCAGTCGTTGCCGAGTAGCCAGGTCTCATCGAAGCTCACGTGCTTGATGCTCTTGCCCTGGCCGCCGTCGTCCAGGGCGCCGGCGACGTGGTAGCTGTAGGTCACGTGGATGCGGCCGTCCCGCGCCTGGATCACCGACGGGTAGTGGTAGCGACCGACGTCCTTCTCCTCGCGCTCGATGTAACGCCGGCGGTTGAAGGTTCTGCCCTCGTCCTCGGAGATGGACACGGCGAGCTGGTAACGGCCGTCCGGAATGTCGTTGTGGACCACGATCCACCGGCCGCTCTCGAGCTTCAGCACTTCGAGACCCGCGCCGCTCTCGACCAGGTCCGGGTGATCGCGGGCGATGGTCCAGGTCGCTCCCAGGTCCTGCGACTCGGCGACGTGGGCGAGCTTGGGCGGCGGGCCGTTGTCGCGCATGTAGGCGACCAGTGTGCCGTCGTCGCGCAAGGCGAAGGTGGGCTGGATGTTGCCGCCGCCGATGATCGGCTCGCTCATTGTCCAGGTGTGGCCGCCGTCGTCGCTGTAGGTGGCGGAGGCGAAGCTGAAGCCATCCGAGTAGAGCCCCAGGAGCAGTCGCTGGGCGCCCTCGGGCAGCGGCAGGACGACCGGATGGGCACGGGTGAACCAGCCGATGCGGCGGGTCAGCTTGTCCGCGGCCTGCTCCAGGTTGCGGGCGGCCCATTGCCGGGCCGACTCGGGCGCCGCCGGATCCGTGGCGCCTGCGAAGCCCAGGCTCCGGAAGTACTCGTCCGTCTTCGCCGCCACCAGGTCGTGGAATCCGTCGCCTGGCTTCATGTGCAGCACGTCCTGCCACCGCCAGACCGGAGGCCCGCGCCCCTCGAAGTCGGTGGAGATCTTGAACTTCATCAGGGCGCTCTCCCAGAGGTTCGCCTGAATCGTGGGCCAGAACAGCCAAAGCCGGTAGCCACCCGCGGCGACCGGCTCGAGCAGCAGGGTGCAGTTCGTGTCGGGAAAGCCCGGCGTGTCCGCGAGCAGGAAAGGCTCGCTCCAGGCCTCCGCGCCAGCCGGCAGGCGGGCGCCCAGGATCCGCACGTCGTCCGACCTCCGCTCGCCCGATCCATGGAACCAGGCCACCAGCAGATCGCCATTCGGCAGTTCGACGATGGAGGAACCGTGGTTGTGCCAGTGCTCGAGCGGGAAGATCAGCGAGCCTGTGGGACCCTGGGCAGCCGCAGGGAGGGCGGCGGTCGACAGCAGGACCGCGACCAGCGCCGGAACGCTGCGCGGGCGGAGGCGCCCGATCGGGAGCCGGTTCGCCGTCATTCAGGCGGCTTCTTCACCGTCACTCCGCCGCGAGGGACACGCGGATGATCTCTTCATCGTTGCGCGCGATGATGTGGCGGTTGGCGTAGGCCGGGTGCGTCCAGTTCACCATCGCGTCGAAGAGCCGTCGCGGACCGAAACCGGACTGCGTCGTCGGTTCGATCAATCTGGCGCGATCGATCTCCTCGTAGCCGTCCCGCGAAAAGCGGGCGATGATCAGGTCGCCGAGATCGTTGTTGACGAACCAGCGGTCGCCGTGCCTGACCATGAAGGCCGCGCCCCAGCGGCCCTGGCGGGTCATCCTGTCGCTCTCCCAGAGCCGTGAGCCATCGGCAGCGTTCAGACCTCGGAGCTGACCGTAGCTGCAGACCCCGTAGATCGTGTCGCCCTCGAGGATCGGCGTCGTGATCAGAGAGTGGAGTCCGTCCGTCTCTTCCGGCATCTCGCTGCGGCTCTGGCCGCGCCACAGCTCGCGTACCTCGGGCTTCTCGGAGTCGAACTCGAGCAGCAGCGAACCGCGGTAGAACTGGCTGAAGAGCAGCCGGTCGCCGTCGACCACCGGAGTCGTCACGGTCATGCCCGAGGCCACTTCCCAGGGCACGCTCCAGTACACATCACCGGTCGCCGGGTTGAGCGAGTTGACCGCCTTCGGCTCCCAGATGACGAGCTGCTCGACGCCGCCACGCTCGAAGATCATCGGCTGGCCGTAACCCATCTCCCAGTCCGAGGAAAGGGACCGCCAGACCTCTTCGCCCGTGTGCTTGTCGAAGGCGATCACCTTGCCGTGCGGTTCGGCGCCCACGACCTGGATCAGCAGGTCGCCGTGGACGAGCGGCGAGCTCGTGAAGCCCCAGATCGTGATGCTGGCATTGCCCTGTTCCACGGAGTCGTAGCTCCAGATCACCTCGCCGGTTTCGGCCTCAAGCGCGATCAGGTGACCGACGGCGCCCATCACGTAGAGCGTGTCGCCATCGATGGTTGGCGTCGAACGCGGACCGATCGCGTAACTCTGCTGCAGCGCCGAGTAGTTCACGTCCCACTCGTGACTCCAGAGTTCCTCGCCGTTCTCCTCGTCGAGCGCCAGGATACGTTCCTTGCCCGTGATGGCGCGGGTGCCCTCAACGCGCTGCCAGTCGGTTACGAACACGCGGCCGTCCGCCACCACCGGCCCCGAGTAGCCGCCGCGGATGGGAACACGCCAAACCACCTCGAGGCCCCCCTCGGGGAACTGCTCCAGGATGCCGTCCTCCTGCCACACGCCGGAGCGGTCGACGCCCCGCCACTGCGGCCAGTCGTCGGCTATCGCCGGCACGCACAGCGTCAGACCGAGCACCAGACCAAAGATGCGAATCGCTATGCCTTGCATGAGAAGGGACCTCCTGCTCCTTGGCTGCGCCCACTCGCTCGTCGGCGCGTGTTCTGCAATGACGGCGCAACGGTAGCAGCAACGTGCTCTGGGTGCGCGGGTCTTCTGACCCGCCCTCGGTCGAAGCCGCGAAGCGGCGCAGACGGGGCAACAAGGCCGCCGGCCGGAGGTCGGCGACCACTTTGGACGCCGCCTGCGGCGGCAGCCGGTGGGGGCGCCGGCGCACCCAGAATGCGCCGGCGCCGTGACCAGGTGCCTAGATGTCGTAGTACAGCGCGAACTCGTGCGGGTGCGGCCGCAACGCGACCTCCTGGCATTCGCTCTCACGCTTGTACGCGATGTGGTTCTCGATCACGTCCTCGTCGAACACGCCGCCCGCCGTCAGGAAGTCGTGGTCCTCCTCGAGGGCGTCGAGCGCCTCGTCCAGGGTTGCCGGCGTGGTCGGAACACCCTGGCTCTCCTCCGGCGACAGATCGTAGATGTCGACGTCGAGCGAGCTGCCCGGATCGATCTCGTTCTGAATGCCGTCGAGCGCCGCCATCAGCAGAGCCGCGAAGGCGAGGTACGGGTTGCAGCTCGGGTCGGGGCAACGGAACTCGACCCTCTTCGCCTTCGGCGACGGCGAGTACATCGGGATGCGCACCGCGGCGCTCCGGTTGCGCTGCGAGTACACGAGGTTCACCGGCGCCTCGAAGCCCGGCACGAGACGCTTGTAGCTGTTCGTCGTCGGGTTCGTGAAAGCGAGGAGCGCCGGCGCGTGCTTGAGCAGGCCGCCGATCGCGTGCATCGCCATGTCGGACAGGCCGGCGTAGCCGTCGCCCGCGAACAGAGGCACTCCATCCTTCCAGAGGGAGAGGTGCGTGTGCATGCCGCTGCCGTTGTCCTCGAACAGAGGCTTCGGCATGAAGGTGACCGTCTTGCCGTGCCGGGCGGCGGTGTTCTTGATGATGTACTTGTAGAGCATCATCGCGTCCGCCATCTCGACCAGCGGCGCGAACCGGAGGTCGATCTCCGCCTGGCCGCCGGTGCCGACTTCGTGGTGCTGGCACTCGGGGTTGAGACCGAGCTCCTCCATCGTGAGGATCATCTCGCTCCGCATGTCCTGGTGCTTGTCGGTCGGCGGCACCGGGAAGTAGCCCTCCTTGTACCGTGGCTTGTAGCCGAGGTTCGGACCTTCGTCGGCGCCGCTGTTCCAGCGGCCCTCGATCGAGTCGACCTCGTAGAAGCCGAAGTTCGGGCCGCCGTCGAAACGCACGTCGTCGAAGATGAAGAACTCGGCCTCGGGGCCGAAGTAGGCCGTGTCCGCCAGACCGGTCGACAGCACGTAGGCCTCGGCCGCCCGGGCGACCCCGCGCGGGTCGCGGCCATAGCTCTCACGCGTGATCGGATCGACGATGTTGCACGTCATGACCAGCGTCTTGTGCTCGAAGTAAGGGTCGATGAACGCCGTGTCCGCGTCGGGGACCACCAGCATGTCCGACTCGTTGATCACCTGCCATCCGCGGATACTCGAGCCGTCGAAACCGAGCCCGTCCTCGAAGGTGTCCTCGTCGACCTCGCGGGCCGGCACCGAGAAGTGCTGCCACAAGCCGGGAAAGTCGGTGAACCGGAAATCTACGATCTGGATCCCCTCATCGCGGATCCGATCGAGAATCGACTTGGGGCTTGCTCCTGACATGAAGTTCTCCTTTGCTGTTCCTTGCTGCGGACCGAGCCGCGCCAAATCTGTTGTGGCCGAGACGCCGCCCGGCCGCACGCTCCAACACGAATCGCCAAGGCCGCGTGTCTATCAGCGCGGCCATGAACTAGGCAAGCCACGGGCCGCACGCTGCGCAGTCTTCGCTAGCAACGTCCATGCCCAACCAGCGTTCTGGCAAGAACCGGCCTCAGCGCTACGAACGAACGGCCCTGACCGTCCGGCCAGACGCCGCGGAGGCGACAACTCTGTAGTCCGCAGGCCCCCGGATCCCACGTTTCTGTAGCGCCGCGCCCACGGCGTCAGCCCGCCTCCAGGCGGCTCAGGACGGCCGCATCCTCGCGCCAGCCTGGCGCTGTCCGCACCCGCAGCTCCAGGTAGACCCGCCGCCCCAGGAACTCCTGCAGATCGCGTCGCGCCGCCGTGCCGATCTCCTTGATCCGCTTTCCCCGCCGGCCGACGACGATCCCCTTGTGGCTCTCTCGGTCGACCAGAATGCTGGCAAGCAGGTCCGTCCGCTCCTCGCCGTCCTCCCAGGCCTCGATGACGACCGCGGTCGTGAACGGCAGTTCGTCGCGCGTCTGCTCCAGGACCTTCTCGCGGATCAACTCCGCGACGAGAAAGCGCTCGGTGTGGACCGTGAGCAGCTCCGGGTCGTGCCGCGGCTCCCCGGACGGCAGGTGGCGCCAGAGGAGTTCGAGCACCTCCTCCACGCCGTCCCCGGTGAGGGCAGAGACCGGAACGATCTCCTCGAACACGTCGCGGCCCGCATAGCGCTCGATCTCGGGCAGCAGGCGGGGCTTGGCGACCAGGTCGATCTTGTTCAGCAGGCAGAACATCGGCCTGCCGCGCCCCTCCGCCGCCGCCGCGGCGACGAGATCGAGCGCGTAGGCGTCGCCCCGGCCGAACGGGGTCGCGGCGTCCCGCAGCAGACACACCACGTCCGCCTCCTTGAGCGCCGCCGCGGCGGCGTGAACCATGCGGCGGTTCAGGCGGTGCAGGGGCCGGTGCAGGCCGGGCGTGTCGTGAAACACCATCTGGCCGCGTTCCGTGCTCAGGATGCCGATCAGGCGATGGCGGGTGGTCTGCGGCTTGTCCGAGACGATCGCCAGCTTCTCCCCGAGCATGCGGTTCATCAACGTCGACTTGCCGGCGTTGGGCCGGCCCACGAGAGCCACGGTGCCGGCCTTTCTGGTAGCCGGAACCTCGCAGGCCCCCAGGAAACGAGTCCGCAGCCGGGATTCCAACGCCTCCATCTCGCCGTCGTCGGTCTCGTGGTCGTAGCCCAGGCAGTGCAGAATGCCGTGCAGCGCCAGGACCTTGAGCTCCCGTTCGAGCGTCGCCCCGTCGCGGGAAGCCGCGGTCTCGACCGAGATGACGACGTCGCCCAGGTGCCGCCCTTCCGGTGTCTCCTCGCCCGGAAACGAAAGAACGTCGGTCGCCCTGTCGAGCTGCCGGTACCGGCGGCTCAGCTCCCGCATCTCCTCGTCGTCGACCAGGCGCAGGGTGAACGTAGCCGCCGCCGGCGCCAGCTCGGCAACCGTCTCGCGCGCCACCGCGCGGAGCCCCGGAAGACACTCGCGGCACCTGGCTTCCACCGGGGCCGCGACCTGCAGGTCGATGCTCGCCACCGCCGGAGTCAGTCGCCGCCTGGACCGCCGCCGGCGCCGCCGGACAGAACCCGCAACGGACCGCGGCCGCCGCGGCCGAACTCGAACCCCGGGTACTCCACCCGATGATGATGCACCGTCCTCAGGACATTCTGCAGGGTGTAGCGCATCCGCCGCAGGTCGGCGAGCGTCAGGTCGGTCTGGCTGAACTGATCGTCCTCCAGGATGTCGTTCAGCAGGCGTTCGACCAGTCCCCGGATCGACTCCTCGGAGAAGTCGCCGAGCGTGCGGCTCGCCGCCTCGACGGTGTCGGCGACCATCAGCGCGGCGAACGTCTTGCTCTGAGGCATCGGGCCCGGGTAGCGATACTGGTGCTCGGCGACCTCCTCGCCCGCTTCCGCCTGCTCCTTCGCCTTGGCCAGGAAGTAGCTCAGCCGGCGCGTGCCGTGGTGCTGCTCGATGGCGTCGACGATCGGCTGCGGCAGCCGGTTCTCGCGCGCCAGCCGGGCGCCTTCCTTGACGTGATCGATGATGATCAGGGAGGACATGGAGGGCGAGAGGCTGTCGTGCGGATTGTCGCCCTCGCGTTGATTCTCGACGAAGTACTGCGGGCGCAGCACCTTGCCGATGTCGTGGTAGAGGCCGCCCACATAGGCGAGGGTCGGATTCCCGCCGACCGCCTCACAGCAGGCTTTCGCCAGGTGCGCCACCATCAGGGAGTGCTGAAACGTCCCCGGCGCCTCGAACGCAAGGCGTTGCAGCAGCGGCAGGTTCGTGTCGGAAAGCTCCAGGAGCTTGATGTCGGTGGTCCTGAACAACACTGCCTCGAACACCGGAACGGCGAAGCTGACCGCGGCCGCCACCATCAGGCCGCCCAGGAACCCGCAGAGCACTTCGAACCCCCAGACGGCCACCGTAACGCCATCCCCGAGCAGAGTCAGCATCGTCACCGAGGCGACGTTGACGAGTCCCACCAGCAGGCCCGCTCTCGTCACCGCGGACCGCCGCTTCAACTGGTCGAGAGCGAACACCGCGGCCAGGCTGCCGGTCAGGCAGTAGATCATCGTGCCGCCAGCCAGCCCCAGTTCGGCGTTCGCAGCCTCCACCCAACCCAGCCGGCCGACCAGGACCGAGAAGACGACGCCGGCGAGCAGGCCGGCGCCGCGACCGTAGAGCACCGACACGAGTAGCGCCACCGCCGCGAAGGGGATGGCGAACACGTAGCTTCGCGCCGAACTCAGCGCCTCGATCGGGAACGAGGCGCCGAGCGCGTCGGCAACCAGGAATCCGACTCGGGTCGCGGCGAGGCCCAGGATGAGAATCAGCACGACACTGCCGAAGTCGCGGCCCTCGACCGCGACCAGGCGCCTGCGCCGGAACGCGACCCAAAGGAACGCCACGGCGAGCCCGAGCACCAGTGCCGACGCCAGCGGCGAGCGAAGAAGGACCACACTGCTCTCGCTGCCCGTCACCTCCCGTAGCAGACGCATCGATTCGGGATCGACCTCGTCGCCCTTGCGCACGATGACCTGACCGGCCTGAATCTGGTTGAACACCGGTCCGACGTCCTCTGCCGCGGCGTCTCGCCGTTTCTGTGTCTCGTTCAGGTTCAGGTAGACGTTGGGCGCCAGGTTGACCATCAGGAAGTCGACGACGGTTGCCCGCTCGGCCCGCGACCACCCGTCCCAGCGGCCGACCTCCGCCTCCAGGTAGCTCTCCACCTCGACCGGATAGCCGCGATAGCCGAAGAGGTCGAACTCGACCGACTCCTCGCCGGTCTGCATGTTGTGCAGCGTGACGCCCTCGAGGCGGTTCTGGAGCAGCGTTTCCTTGTTCTCCACGATGCCGGCCCGGAGCAGCAGCCCCACCAGGCGGGTCAGGCGTTCCTCCAGCTCCGCGCCCCCGTCCTCGCTGCCCGTGCGGGCCGCCAGCAGGTCCGCATGGCGTTCATCGACCCGCAGGCCGCTCCCGACCCTCAGCCGCCGCAACCGCTCCTCGGCCACGTCCTCTTCGGCCAGGAGCTCGGCCACCTCGTCGAAGCCCCGCTCGATCTCGAACAGGCTCGCGATCCGCGCTTCGACCTCGTCCGCCTGAACGGCGTCGAAATCGTAGAGCGGGCGGACGCCGGCGCGGGCCCGCTGTTGCAGTTCCTCCGAGGTCTCCTCGTCGAGCAGCAGCACGTCCCGGGTCGCATGGTAGTCGCGGTTCGCGATGTCTCCCACGCCCAGATCCGGCCGGAAGAAGACCCCCGGCGGCGCCATGATCCAGACGCCCGCCAGGATCATGAACACGACCCAGACGATGTCGAGTTCCAGCGCGTAGTGCCACAGGCCGGCGATCGTCACGCGCTCGCCGTGGCGGCGGTACATGCTGCGGCGGAGCCGCTTGCGAGCCTCCCTCCTGCGGTCCGACCGGCGGCGCTTCGGCGCCTTGACCGCCGCGGTCACCGGTTGCCTTTCTGCCGGGACCGCGCAGCGTGACGGGTTTCCCAGCGGTCGTACGCGCCGACGATCCGTTGCACGAGTTCGTGGCGGACCACATCGGACTGGCCGAAGCGAACGAACGCGATGCCCTCTTCGCCCCGGAGTACCTGGAGCGCGTGCTTCAGACCGGACTGCTGTCCGGGCGGCAGGTCGATCTGGGTGATGTCGCCGTTGACAACGGCCTTCGAGTTGAAGCCGATGCGGGTCAGGAACATCTTCATCTGTTCCGGCGTCGTGTTCTGCGCTTCGTCGAGGATGATGAAGCTGTCGTTGAGCGAACGGCCGCGCATGAAGGCGAGGGGCGCCACCTCGATCACTTCGCGCTCCATCATCCGGGACACCTTGTCGAAGCCGATGATGTCGAACAGGGCATCGTAGAGGGGGCGCAGGTAGGGATTCACCTTCTCCGCCAGGTCGCCGGGGAGAAAGCCGAGCTTCTCGCCCGCCTCGACCGCGGGCCTCGCCAGCACGATGCGCCGCACCTTCTGCTCCTTCAGCGCCGATGCCGCGACCGCTACGGCCAGGTACGTCTTTCCGGTGCCGGCAGGCCCGGTCGAAACGACCAGTTCATGATCCAGCATAGCGCGCAGGTAGCGCTTCTGGTTCAGGCTGCGCGGCGCGACGAGCCGGCGCGAAGCCTGAATCAGGGCACCCGTCCGGAAGAAATCGACCAGGGAAGTCGCCGGCTCCTGAGCCACGACCCGCAGGGCGGTGGCGAGATCGTCGGAGCGGAGTCGGCGTCCCGCCGCGGCCAGGGCGCCGAGATCGGTGAGCAACCGCTCCGCCGCGCCGACCGCAGCCGCCGCGCCCCGGATCTGTACGGCCGAACCGCGCACGCCGAGGGTGACCTCGAGAGCCTTCTCCACGCGTCGCAGGTTCTCGTCGTGGGCGCCGCAGATCGCCTGCACCGATTCCTCGGGCAGGGTCACCTGCGCCCTGGCCTGCGCTGCCGACTCAGCTGTAGTCAAAAAAACCCTTGCCCGTCTTGCGCCCCAGATGTCCCGCCTGGACCAGTTGCTTGAGCAACGTCGGCGGCGCGAAGCGCGTCTCCCGGTATTCGTCGAACATGATGTTGGCGACGGAGTACATCGTGTCCAGGCCGATGAAGTCGCTCAGCGTGAACGGCCCCATCGGGTAGCCGCAGCCGAGCTTCATCGCGGTATCGATGTCCTCCATGCTGCCGACGCCGCTCTCGTAGGCGCGGACGGCGTCGAGCAGGTACGGAATCAGCAGCCGGTTGACGATGAAGCCGGAGTTGTCGCCGCAGGCCACCGGCGTCTTGCCGACGCGCTCGGCCAGGTTCCAGCAGGCGTCGTAGGCCTCGTCCGCGGTCATCAGGGTCCGTACCACCTCGACCAGCCGCATCGCCGGCACCGGGTTGAAGAAGTGGAGACCGACGAACCGGTCGGGCCGCGCCGTGGAGGCGGCGAGCTGGGTCAGGGTCAGCGAGGACGTGTTGCTGGCGAAGATGCAGGCGTCGCCGACGATGCCGTCCAGCGCCACGAACAGCTCACGCTTCGTTTCCAGATCCTCGACGATCGCCTCGACCACCAGGTCGGAACCGGCGAGATCGGACAGTTCGACGGTGCCGGTCAGGTTCGCCAGCGCCCGGTCGTGTTCCTCGACATCGATGCGCCTCCGCTCGAGGCTCCTGGCCAGCGACGCGCGCACCGCGCCGAGCCCCTTGTCGAGCACGTCCTGGTTGATCTCCCGCACCGTCACCGGAATGCCGGCCCGTGCGCAGATCTCCGCGATGCCCCGGCCCATCAGGCCACAGCCGACTAGTCCAACGCGTTCCACTTCCATCGGTACTTCCTCTTCTCCCTGGTCTGATTTCGCGCTGCCTCGGCGGACAGAAGCGGCACCCTAACAGTTGATCTCGACCTCGCGTTCTTCCGGCCCGGCGCCCATGCGGAGCCGCACTTCGAGGGCGGACGGCGGCCGCGAAAGACGCTCCGCCCACTCCACGACCTTGACCCCGTCCCCCGCCAGGAACTCGTCGACGCCGGTCGCCTCCACCTCCTCCGGCGCCAGGCGGTAGAGGTCGACGTGAACGAGACGCACGGGTCCCCGGCCGGAAGCGGGACCCCGGTCGTACTCGTGAATCAGGGTGAAGGTCGGCGACTGGACCTGGGCCGCGTCCAGCCCAAGGCCCTCCGCGATGCCCTGCGTCAGCACCGTCTTGCCCGAACCGAGGTCGCCGAACAGGAGCGCCGTACCGTCCGGCCGGAGCCGGGCCGCCAGTTCGACGCCGAGTTGCCTGGTCTCGTCGGCGCTCTTCGTGCGGAAGATCATGCTTCGAGCGACTGGAACGCGGCGCCCAGCTCGTCCACTAGGTCGCAGGCCGCCATCGAGATCTCGCCCCAGCGCTCCGCCGCCAGATCGCCGGACAGCCCGTGAGCGTAGACGCCCAGCCGGGCGGCCGCGGGAGGATCGAGTCCCTGGGCCAGAAGCCCCGCGATCACACCGGTCAGCACGTCGCCGCTGCCGCCCGACGCCATGCCCGGATTCCCGGTCGGGTTGACCCAGGTGCCCAGCGCCGGGTCCGAGATCAGGGTCTGACGACCCTTGAGCACGACGACCGCGCCCGTCTCGCGGGCGGCCCGCCTCGCATGCTCCCAGCGGCTTTCCGTGACCGCCGACACCGATACGCCGAGGAGCCTGGCGAGTTCTCCGGGATGAGGGGTGATCACCAGGTCCGAGTCGCGCGCGAGAAGCGCCTCGGCGTCGCCGGCGAAGGCGGAGATGCCGTCCGCGTCGAGCACGACCGGCGCCGCGCTCCGGGCGACGATCTGTCGCGCCAGCAGGCGGGCATCGTCCGAGAGCCCCAGGCCCGGGCCGAGAGCCAGCGCGCCGGGCAGGGCACGCTCGACGATCGTCTGGAGCAGCGGTTCGACGGCGTCACGCGACCACCCCTTTCCCAGCTTCGGCAGCCCCAGGGTCATCGACTCGATCGAACCGGCGTCGACCACCTGAACGAGATGTTCGGGCACTGCCGCCGTCACCAGGCCGGCGCCGCTCCTGACCGCCGCTCGTGCGGCCAGCACCACGGCGCCGCTATAGCCGGTCGAGCCGCCCGCGACGACGACGTGGCCGAAGGTTCCCTTGTGCGCGTCGCGCTGCCGCGTCCGCAGGCAACCAACGAGGTCCTCCCGTCGCGACTGGTAGAGGGCGTCCGGCCCCGGCGGCGGTTCGGGCAACGGAACGCCGAGATCACCGATCCACAGACGGCCACCGGAGTCCGCGGCCGGCGCCAGCACGTTCGCGACCTTGGGAAACCCCAACGCCACGGTCAGATCGGCCGCCACATGCGGACCCGGGGGCATCGCCGCCGACGCGTCGACGCCCGTCGGCACGTCGACCGAGACGAGCGGCGCGGCGCCGCGGCGCTGACCGAACCAGTTGACCCAGTTCGCCACGGGTCCCTCGACAGGTCGGTTGAGGCCCGTACCAAGCAGGGCGTCGACCCAGAGTTCGTAGTCCTCGTTCACCTCGTCGTCCGCGGCCGGCTCCGGCACCGACCGGGGCGAGAGTCCGAGCTGTTCGCACGACACGAACTGGCTCGTCGCATCGACGCTCAGCCGATCGAGCGGACCGGCAACGAAGGCCGTCGCCTCGTAGCCGCGGGTCGCGAGATCGCGGAGCAACGCGAGCCCGTCGCCGCCGTTGTTGCCACGGCCGCAGGCGATGGCGATCCGGCGGGCGCGCGGATAGCACTCGACGATCGCGTCCGCGGTCGCGCGCGCGGCGTTCTCCATCAGGACGATCGCCGGCACGCTGAGGCTCTCGATCGCCGCGGCCTCGACGTCGCGCATTTCCTCGGACGTGACGACCCTCACAGAAGGACCTCGGCGGTGCGCGGACAGAGTGAACGCAACTCGGCCCGACGCTCAAGCCGCTGGCGGAAGCGGGCGAGGTCGGCCACCGTGTCGAGATCGTGCGCCTCAGGCAGAAGCGCCGTGTCCAGGCCGAGTTCGCCCAGACGCGAGAGCGTCGCGCCGAACACCGACGGCGAACTCCAGGCAATGCCCTCGAACAGGCGCCGGTGAAGCGCCTCCCGCCGAAGCGCGATCAGGTAGTAGCCGCCGTCCGCTGCCGGCCCGAGCACGGCCTCGCGGCCGGCGTCGAGCGCCTCGAAAGCCTCCTCTACCCGTGCGGAGTCGAGGTCGGGGTGGTCGCTGCCGACCGCCGCCACCCGATCGGCGCCATCGGCCGCCCAGCGAAGCCCGCGGTAGAGACGCTCCCCCAGGTCCCGCCCCTCCTGGAGACGCCACGGCACGGCGGCGGGCGCCAGGTCCGAGGGGGGCTCCGCATCCGGTGTCGACGCCCACATCAGGACGAGTTCCCAGGGACCGGCGCTCAGGCGGTGTCCCAGATCCGCGACAAGCGCGCGCTGAAGCGAAGCGGCGCCCGCCGGCGTGAGCCCTCCGGGCGCCACCAGCCGGGTCTTCACCCGGCCCGGGATCGGCGCCCTGGCGAAGAGGAGCAGGCGTTGCGTGCTCACCTGTTCCGGAGTCGCCGCAACGACCACGCGATGGCGATGCCGAGCGCGCCGGCCGCGATCGGCAAAACCCAGACCCCGGCCCTTCCGGGAGATGATCTTCCGGGCGATGACCTTCCGGGAAGGGCCGCCAGGCGAGGGACGCCCACTCGTTCGAGGGCGCCTCTCACGTCCGCCACCGCCTCGCGAACCTCGTCGCGGCGGCGTGCCAGCGCCGCTGCCCGTTCCCGCGCCTCCGACTGCCGCCTCACGACGTTCCCCCTGGCGTTCCGCCCTCGTCGCCCTCGTCCGGTCCCGGCGCCGTACCGCCGCGGACGGCCTCGTCGTCCAGCAAGCCGCGCCAGAAGTCAAGGTGGCTGCCGACGCGGCGCCTGACGGTGCCCACCGGCGACTCGAGCCGGCGCGCCCGCACCCGAACGACCCGACTCAGGATGAGCGCCAGCACGAGAAGGCCGCCGGCCACCGCAAGCGCCGCCGCCCACACCGGCAGTACGTTGGCCAGGCCCGCACCCGCCGCGAACACCAGCGCGCCGAGCGCCCAGAACACGGCGCCGAAGACCAAGGCAGCGAGCAGGACCAGACGGAGCAAACGAGCCCAGTTCCGCGCCAGGTCGAAGCGCAGTTGCTCGACTTCGGCCTCGAGCAGCGCCGCCGCCGACCGTGCCAGCGAACCTCCCAGCCCGCTCAGGTTCGCGAGAGCCTCGACGATCTTCGTGGTCATTGGGGCTGAGGCCTCAAGCCGGCTTCATCGCCGGGCGGAGTTCAGGCGCCGTTCAGGCGCCGACACGCAGGGTCCGCGTGACGAAGGAAGTTGCTCCGGCAACCTCGTCCCGCACCGCCACCGTCAGGCGCTGGTCGCCCTCCTTCATGATCAACGGCAGCGTGTACGTGTAATAGCTCTCCATGGCGCGTTCCAGGTCTTCGGCCGGGATCGTGAGTTCGAACGGCTCGACCTGGGGCGGGGAGATGTCGCCGTTCGATGCCAGCGCCTGCACCCAGATCCGGGCGCGCAGGAGATGATGGCCCTCGGTCCCCACGGGCACCAGGGTCATCTCGCCGATCGGAACCTGGACGTCGACGTGAACCGTGTAGAGCCCCCGCTCTTCGCGGCGAATCTCGTCCGCCTTGATCAGCGAGATCTCCAGGTCGTTCTTCTCGTAGCCGAGCTTGAGCGCCGCCAGCGTGCCTTCGGTCATTTCCGTGTCGACCGACTTGTCGCGGTAGCTCTCGCGGTGGCGGACGAAGCGCTCACGCTTGAGGCCGAGCCGTTCCTGCGCCTCCTTCGTGAGGTCGACATCGATGTTGTACTTCCGGCCCGTGCCCGCGTGACCCGGCTGGAAGCCGAGCGAGTAGTAGCTGGCGAAGTCGAGGGCGATCCGGTTCAGACCGTCCCGGAAGTTGTTCGTGTTGACGATGTACTGCCCGCCGGTCTCCTCGGCCATGTACATGACGGAAGAGTGCATGTTGTCCCGGGCGACGGAGTCGATGTTCGACGAGAAGGCCATCCCCTGCATCGAGGCGTCGCGGGAGTTGATGCCCATCGGCCCCGAGGCGTCGACGGTGTAGAACGAGACCTCATTCGCGTTGGCCGTGTCGACGAGGTCGGTGAAACGCCGGCTCGAGTCGTACTGCAGCGAGTCGAGGAAGAAGTTCTGGTTGTACTCGATCGAGTCGACGGAGCGGCCGCGCTGGTCCAGCGCCTCCCACATGTCCGCGCCGGCCCTCATCGGCAGCCCGTCCGAGACGTAGAGGAAGGCCTTGCGGCCCGGCATGCCCGCCAGCGAGATGACGCTGTCCTTCAGTCCGTCGAGCGTGAACTGCATGTCGTTGTAAATCTGCTGCGAGTAGATCCGCACGCGCCCCTGCACGAAGTGGTAGTCGCGATCTTCCTCGCCGATGTCGCGGATCAGATCGGCCCGGTCCGAGTCCCACATCGTCCGGCCGCCGGTGTGCTTCTCCAGGTCGTAGAGCGCGTTGGCAATCATCTGGGGGTCGCTCGTGAACTCACGCTCCACCTTCACCGAACGGTTGAAGGTCAGGAGCATGACGCGGTCGTCGCGGGTCACGTGCTGGCGCAGGAACTCCCGGACGTAGCGGAAGAAGCGGTTCCGGTTCTGGGGGCGGATGTTGTGGTGGTCGACGTAGATCACCAGGTTCAGGCGCTCGTCCTCGGGCACGACGTAGTTCCGGCGCGCAAGCCCGGGCCGGTCGATGATGTGCTGCTCCGGCTCGCCCGGCACCAGGCCGGCAACCGCGCCGACCTTGACCCGCTCGTGGACCTCGTAGAAGTTCGTGATCGGTACCGGACGCTTCTGCTCAAGCAGGACGAAGTCGTCCTTCGTCAGACCGGTCACGGGGTTGCCGTCCCGGTCGCGGACGAAGACCTGGACATTGATCACCTTGACGTGGACCGTGTCCTCGAACGTGGCGCCGGGCGGCCTGGACGGCGTCTCCTGGGCGCCAAGGGAAAGCGGAGCGATCAGCATCCACCCGGCAAGCCGTGCCAGAGCGAACGCGGGCGATCGGAATGAGAGCGTTCCAGTCATGGAAGGTCGATTATAAGGGACCAGTCCGGCAGAACCCGCCTGACGCGTCCTCGCGTCAGGCGCGTACGGGTTCCGACGACCGGCCGCGGGCGGCGGAACGGCACCCCGGCGCCGGCCGCGGCATTCCCTACGCTTCGCATTCACCGCCGGCCGCGGCGGCCCGCCATCGGATCGAGCGTGCCCTGTCCGCCGCTCCGCCCCAGCGGGTAGGAACCCCGCAACGCGCGCTCGACGAAGGCGACTGCCCGCCGTACGGCTTCCTGGAGCGGCAGATGCCAGCCCAGGCCGGCAGCGACCGCGGCAGAGAGCGTACAGCCCGTGCCCCGCCGCCAGCGCGTCCGGATCCTCGGGTGGACGAAGGCCTCGAAACGGTTGCCGTCGAACAGCAGATCCGTCACTTCGCCGCCGCTTCCGGCGGTGCCGCCGTTCGATCCGGCGGCGGCCGGATAGCCGTGGCCGCCCGTGACCAGAACGCTCGGGCCCATCCGTTCGATCCGGCGAGCGGCGTCGCGGGCTTCCTCCAGGCCATTGATCGTCATCCCGGAGAGAGCCTCCGCCTCGAACAGGTTCGGCGTCACGAGCAGAAGCTGTGGAAGCAGCCTCTCCACGAGCGCAGGCACCGCTTCCCTGTCGAGAAGCACCGTCCCCGACGTCGATCTGAGCACCGGGTCCAGCACCGCCGGCGTCGGCGGCAGCCGCTCCAGCCAGTTTGCCACGACTTCAACGGTCGCCGCGTCGGCGAGCATGCCGATCTTGATTGCCTCGATGCCGATCTCCTCGGCCGTCTCCAACTGCTGGCGCACAAGGTCGGGTCCCAGGGGCTCTACCGCACGCACCTCCGCCGCCGACTGGGCGGTGACCGCGGTCAGAACGCACAGCCCGTGAACCCCGTAGGCCGCGAAGGTCCTCAGGTCCGCGGGGGCACCCGAGCAGCCGCCGGAGTCCGAACCGGCAATCGTCAGGACGCGCGGCGGCGGTGCAGCCATAGCGAAGCGACCAGAAGCAGAATGGCGATCGCGATCAACTGAGCCACTGTCAGAACGCCGAAGAACCGATCGTCCTTGGCGCGCAGGAACTCGACCAGGAAGCGCTCCAGCGACAGCAGGCCGACCACCGGAAGCGCAACCCCGCCCGGCGCCGTCCCGCGGGCGAGCAGCGACCTGCCGAACCAGAAGATCAGCAGGGCGGTAACGGTCTCGTAGATCTGGGTGGGGTGTACCGCGACCAGGGCGTCGGCGGCAACGTCCGGCGGCAGGTCGACCCCGAACTCCCGTTCCATCGCGCTGGCCACGGTGGGGATAGGACCCTTCGGGAAGGTCATGCCCCAGGGCAGGTCGGTGGGAACGCCGTAGTCGTCGCCGACCAGCAGGCAACCGATACGGCCGACGCCGTAGCCGAGCGCCAGGGCGGGCGCGGTGGCATCGGCGGACGGCCAGAGCGGCATCCGCCGGCGCCGCATGACCAGCAGCACCGCCGCCGCGCCGACCAGGAACCCGCCGTACCAGACCAGCCCGGCACGGCTGTAGAGCAGGTGCCAATCGCCATACAGCAGCGCGTAGTACGCCTTGCCGCCGACGATGCCGCCCACGGCGCCGGCCAGCAGCAGGGCAGCCGCGTCGTCCGCGGCACGGGAAGCGCTCGAACCCACCTGCCGGAGGCCCCAGCGCAACTGGAGGCTGGCCGCGAACAGCGCCGCCACCAGCATCACGCCGAACGGCGAAACGGAGAGCGGACCGATATGAAACAGCTCCGAAATCACGAGTCGATCCTAGCCCGCGGCGCTAGCATGAAGCCGATGCTGAGCGAACTGGCCCGGAGCCGCTTCGCCGCGTTCCGCGAGTACATCGAGAACACGGATCCGCGGGCGCGCTGGCTCGTCCTGACCCACAACAACCCGGACCCCGATGCACTGGCTGCGGCGGCCGCTTTGGCGAAGGTCCTGCGCTCCGGGTTCGGACGCCCCGCCACACCGGCCTACGGCGGCATCATCGGCCGGGCCGAGAACCAGGAGATGGTTCGCTCCCTCGACCTCGACTTCAGCCAGGCCCGGCGGCTGAAGCTCGCCCACTACCGCTATGTGGCGCTGGTCGACTGTCAGCCCGCGACCGGCAACAGCCCGCTGCCGGCCGAGCGGATGCCCGACGTCGTCATCGATCACCATCCGCCCCGTCCCGGCACGGCCGCAACGCCCTTCCACGACCTCAGAACCGACTATGCCGCCGCCGCCACGATCGCCGCCGAGTACCTGCTCGCCGCCGGGGTGCCGGTCACCCGCCGGGAAGCAACCGCGATCGTCTACGCGATTCGTAGCGAGACTCTCGACTTCTGCCGCGGCTCCAGCGCCGCGGACCGCGCGATCCACGACCACTTCAACGCTCAGGCTCTGCCACGTCTGCTGGGCCGGATTCGGAACCCCAGGCTGCCCCTGAACTACTTCGAGACACTGCGCGAGGCGCTGGCCAACCTCTACGGCGTGGACACCCTGATCCTGAGCCGGCTCGGCCCGGTGGCCCAGCCCGACATCGTTCCCGAGATCGCCGACCTGCTGCTGCGCCTGGAAGGCTGCACCTGGTCCATGTGCAGCGGTCTCCACGAGGACCGCCTGTACTGCTCGGTCCGGACCACGAACACCCGCGCCGACGCTTCCCGCATCATGCGCCGCCTGGTTGGACCTGGCGGCCGCGGCGGCGGCCACGGCATGATCGCGGGCGGCTGGATTCCCAGAGCCAGGGGAGACGACAACGCGGTGCGCCGCCAGCAGGACCGGCTGGCCGCCAGGCTGGCCGGACTCCTGCGCAAGGACCCGAGCCGGATCGCGCCAATCGCCGGCGGCTGAGCACGGCCCGCCTCATTCCCATTCGCCTCACTCCCACTCGATCGTGCCGGGCGGCTTGCTGGTCAGGTCGTAGACGACCCGGTTGACGCCAGCCACCTCGTTCACGATCCGGCCCGCGACGCGGCCCAGGAACTCGTGGGGCAACTGGCTCCAGTCCGCCGTCATGAAGTCCTCGGTCTCGACCGACCGCAGCGCGACCACGTTCTCGTAGCTGCGGCCGTCGCCCATCACGCCGACGCTCTGCACCGGCAGCAGCACGGCCAGCGCCTGACTCACCCGGTCGTAGAGCCCCGCCTCGCGCAGTTCGTCGATGAAGATCGCGTCCGCCTCCTGGAGCACCGCCACGCGGTCGGCGGTGACGTCCCCCAGAATCCGGACCCCCAGCCCGGGACCCGGGAACGGGTGCCGCCCCACGAACTCCGAGCCGAGACCGAGTTCGCGGCCGAGCTTTCGCACCTCGTCCTTGAACAGGAAACGAAGCGGCTCGATCAGATCGAAACCGAGCTGTTCGGGCAGGCCGCCCACGTTGTGGTGGCTCTTGATCATCGCCGACGGGCCGAAGGCCGAAACCGACTCGATCACGTCCGGGTAGAGCGTGCCCTGGACGAGGTAGCGGATCCTGCCGCCATCGCCCGTCCGCTCCAGCCTCTTCGCCTCGCGCTGGAAGACCTCGATGAACACCCGGCCGATCGTGCGCCGCTTCTCTTCGGGATCCGTGATGCCGGCGAGTTCTCCCAGAAACTCGGTCGCGGCATCGACCACGACCAGATGGAGATCGAGACCGGCACTGAGACTCCGTTCCACGGTCGTCCGTTCGTTCTTGCGCAGCAGGCCGTTGTCCACGAACACCGCGGTCAGGCGATCGCCGACGGCGCGCCGGACCAGGCTCGCCGCGACCGCCGAGTCGACGCCGCCCGACAGGGCGCAGAGAACCCGGTCCGTCGGCCCGACCTGTTCCGCGATCGCCGCCGTGGCCTCCTCGGCGTAGGACGCCATCCGCCACGCGCCGGAAGCGGAACAGGCGCCGTAGAGGAAGTTCCGGAGCATCTCGCGGCCGCCGTCCGTATGGGTGACCTCGGGGTGGAACTGAATCCCGAACAGGGCCCGTTCCCGGTCCTGGACGGCCACCACCGGCACCGTCGGCGCCGAGGCGGTCGCCTCGAATCCCGGCGGCACTTCGTCGACGCGGTCGCCGTGCGACATCCAGACTCTTTGCTCCGCATCGAGCCCCGCGAACAGGCCACCACCGCGCAAGGACAGGGAAATCTCCGTGCGGCCGTACTCGCGCATGCCCGACGCCACGACCCGGCCGCCGAGCACCTGGGACATCCACTGCATGCCGTAGCAGATGCCGAGGACCGGGATGCCCAGCCGCAACAGTTCCGGGTCGGCCTGCGGCGCGTTTTCCTCGTAGACGCTGTCCGGCCCACCCGAGAGCACGATGCCGACGGGTTTGCGGGCGCGCACTTCGTCGACGGACAGGTCGAACGGGTGGATCTCGCAGTAGACCCTGAGTTCCCGCACCCGCCGGGCGATCAACTGGGTGTACTGGCCGCCGAAGTCGAGGACGAGAACGGTCTCGTGCTCGGTCACAGGGCGGACTCTACCTTGAGTTCACGCCCCATCAGATCGCGGATCGCCGCCGCCGGTTTCTTGCCCCGATAGAGGATCTCGACCATCTGTTCCGTGATCGGCAGCTCGAGGTGCTTCTCCGTCGCCAGTTCGAGCAGCGCGAGGGAGTTCCGCACGCCTTCGGCGACGCCCGCGCGACCCGTCTCGATCTCCTCCAGCGTACGGCCGCGCCCCAGCTCGATCCCCGTGTTCCGGTTACGCGAAAGGCCGCCGGTGCAGGTCAGCACGAGGTCGCCCAGGCCCCCGAGGCCGGCGAACGTCGCCGGCCGGCCGCCGCACGCGAGCCCCAGGCGCATCACCTCGTGCAGGCCGCGGGTGATCAGCGCCGCGCGGGTGTTCGAGCCATAGTCCAGACCGTCCAGCACGCCGGCGGCGATCGCGATCACGTTCTTCGCCGCGGCGGCGATCTCGACGCCCACCACGTCGGTCGACGTGTAGAGCCGCAGCGCCCCGCGCGAGAGTTCCGCCTGCAGCCGCTCCGCAACGTCCGGGTCCTCCGACGCGACGACGCAGGCGGTCGGCAGCTCGGCGGCCAGCTCCGCGGCGAACGACGGACCGCTGATCGTCGCGAAGTCGATGTCGACGGCCGCCGACGAGGCCTCCTCGGCACAGACCTCGCTCATCCGGCGGAAGTGGCCCCGATGGTCGGATTCGATCCCCTTGGTGCCCGAGACCAGAGTCACGCGTTCAGGCAGCGGGGCGGCGGCGCCCAGGCTGGAGCGTGCCTCCAGGAAGGAGCGAACCACCGCGCGAAACCCGTGGGAGGGCACGACCACCAGCACCGTACCGCTGGCGGCGGCCTGTCGCAAGTCCCAGGTCACACGGACCTCGGCCGGCAACTCGACGCCCGGCAAGTACCGCTCGTTGACCCGTTCGGAAGCCAGCTTCGCGCCGAACTCGGCCGAGCGGGCCCACAGCAGCACCGCCGCACCCGAACGGGCCGCGTGAACGGCAAGCGCGGTGCCCCACGCGCCGGCCCCGAGCACGGCCATGCCGCCGCCGGCTCCGGCGCCGCTCAACCGGAGGCCTCCGGCTCGGGCGCCTCCGGATCCGGCTGCGACTTGGCGCCCAGCCGCGATTCCGTGCCCGCCCGCAGCCGCGCCAGGTTGGCCCGGTGCTTGACGATCACGAGAGCGGCGATCGCCGCCGTACCCGCGAGCAGGGCCGCCCCCGGATGGACCCCGTGGTCAATCCGATAGGCGCCGCCAAACCAGTAGACGCCGACCAGCAACGGAAGCGCCGCGGCAGCCGAGATCGAGCCCAGGGAGACGTAGCGCTTCCAGGCGACCAGCACGACGAACACGGCCAGCGCTCCGAGCGCCGCCACGGGCACCAGTAGCGCCAGGACACCGGCGGCGGTCGCCACTCCCTTGCCGCCCCGGAAGCCGAGAAAGAGGGGGAACACATGCCCGGCGACCGCCGCGACGGCGGCCGCCGCCAGCCACCAGGAGCCCCCGTCGAGAGAACGCGCCAGGACCACCGCCGCGGCGCCCTTGGCGGCGTCCAGCAGCAGCGCGAGCAGAGCCGCCCACTTGCCCGAAGCCCGCAGCACGTTCGTCGCGCCGGCGCTCCTGCTGCCGATCGTGCGCACGTCGATGCCCCGGTGGAGGCGCACGATGAGGTAGCTCCAGGGCAGGGACCCGAGGAGGTAGGCGGCAACTACCGCGACGGGACCGGCCGCCGTCACGGCGGACCCATCCGCGACGGCGCCGCCCAGGGCAGGGCGTCGGCCGGCCCCGCTCCGGCGAGCAGCATCCGCCTCAGCATCTCGAGCGCGAACTGGGTGGAGAGTTGCCTGACTCGCGCCCGGTCCCCGGGGAACCGGGCTTCGAAGTGCGAGCGCGAGTCCGCCGGTCCGGCCACGGCGATGTGAACCGTGCCCACGGGCCGCGACTCGCTGCCGCCGCCCGGGCCCGCGACGCCCGTGATGCCGATGCCGTAGTCGCTGCCGCAGCGCACCCGGGCGCCCGCGGCCATCGCCAGCGCCGTCGGTTTCGACACGGCGCCGTGTTCCACCAGGGTCTCCCGGGGCACATCCAGCAGTCGCATCTTCAGCCCGTTCGAGTAGGTCAGCAGGCCGCCCACGAACCAGGCGCTGCTGCCGGCGGTTGCCGTCAACCGCTGGCCGAGCAGGCCGCCTGTGCAGGACTCGGCGACGGCGACCGTCTCGCCGCGCGCCGCCAGCAAGCCGCCGACGGCAGCCTCGAACTCGATACCGTCCTCGATCGGTCCGACGCAGAACACCGCGTCACCCAGGGCGTCCCGAACCGCCTCCTCCATCTCGGCCAGACGCCCCGGCCGGCCTTCCACGGCGCCGCCGGCACGCAGTCGCAACCGGATCTCGCCCGGCCGCGCCAGGACAGACACGTTGCCGTCCCCGAAGCGCTCGTAGACCGGCGAGATCCTCTCTTCGACCACCGACTCCGGCAGACAGGCGACACGCACCTCGACCTGATCGAAGCCCGCACCGTCCTCGGACCGCTCCGCCAGCCACGGATCGAGGGCGTCCTCGACCAGGGCGTGAAGCTCCCGCGGCACGCCGGGAAACAGGAAGTAGGTCGTGCCCCGGGGCGAGGGCGCGGTATCCACGATCCGCTGACCCGGCGCGACGCCGGCGCGGTTCGGCAGCATCTCCGCTCCGTCGACCCGCTCCGCCTGTTTGCGGTTTACCCGCGGGATGCGGCGCCCCAACTTGCGGAACCCGCGTTCGATCTGGTCCCATAACTCTTCGTCGACCGCGATGGACCGCCCCAGTAGCCGGGCCAAACCCTCCCGCGTCAGATCGTCCCGCGTCGGACCCAGCCCGCCGGTCACCAGCAGCAGCTCCGCCCGCTCCCGAAGCGCATCGAGGGTTTCCGCGATCTCGACCACGTCGTCGCCGACGACCGCCTTCGAAACCAGGCCCACGCCGCGCCGCCTCAGCACCTCCGTCAGCGCCAGCGAGTTCGTGTCGAGCCGGTCCGTACCGAGCAACTCGTCGCCGACCGCGAGTATCGAAGCCCTCACCGGCCGCAGTGTAGCGAGGCGGCTTGCACACCCGCCCGCTCCGGTCCGGGGGGAGGGTCCCAGGGGACGCTCGCCCTCAGGAAGAGAATGGGGAGTATGGGCTCGCTGTTGTCGGCTGCGTTCCGCTACGGCAGTGGTTCATGCGAGGGCGCGGGCAGTCACTTGCCTCCGACCCTCTGGGACCTTCCCCCCGGACCGGAGCGGGCTGGACGTCGTCGGTGTCCCCGGACGCGACGTTGCTGCGTAGATGCGCCCAGCAGTAGCGGCAGGACGGATCGTCGTCACGAACCGCTTTCTTTACGTCTTGACCTAGAGTAAAGAACGCGGCTAGTCTTCGCTCGCACCGACGACCCGGGAAGGAACGACACCATGCCGCGAGTGAGCGCCAAACGCCAGATCACGCTCCCCATCGCTCAATGCAGGGAAGCCGGAATCGAACCCGGCGACGAGTACCGCTGCTTCGTTGCCGACGGTCGCATCACGATCGTGCGCAAGGAGGCCGGCGCGGCCAAGGGCGTTCTGCGGCACGTCACCGGCGACCCTGCGATGAGTGACGACGAGTCGCTTCAGAGCGCACTCGACGTGTCGAGGCCTTGATCGCGGTCGACACGAGCGTCCTGCTCCGCTACCTGCTCCAGGACGACGAGGAGCAGGCGGCGCGTGCAGGCGCCGTCTTCGCTGCCGGCGAAACGATCCTGGTCACCGACATCGTCCTCGCGGAAACGGTCTGGACGCTCTCCGGCAGAAAGTACGGACTGCCGAAGACTCAACTGGTAGCCGTCCTCGAACGCCTGTTCAGCGAGCCGAGCATCCGTTTCGAGGACGACCAGGTCGTATGGCGAGCGCTCCACGCTTACCGCAGAGACGGAGCGACGGAGGCAACGGCGTCGCCCAGGCGCGTCGGATTCGCAGACGCGCTGATCGTGTTCAAGGCGCTCCGGACCGCGGCGAGCGACGGTGAACGGCTGGACGGCGTCTACACCTTCGACGCGGCCATGCAGCGGCTCCCCCACGCCGCGGCGCCTTGAGTCCGACTGTCCGGGCGCCGGCCTCCTGGCCGGCGCCAAGAGCTGCGGCAAAGCGGTGAGCTCGCGCCTTTCGATTTCGTTGACTGCCAACCTTCGAACCTCGAGCGGGCTCGCCGGCGATCGATCGGGTGCCAGACGGCACAGGGCCAGCCACGAGCTGACCGTGAAACCGGCGGAGCGGTTTCAGGCTGCCGTACGGATCATGGCGCCGGTTTCCGCGCCGAGTTCCCTGGCGAACAGGAACAGATCCCGGCGAAGTTCAGGCCAGGGCGCGCCGAGATCAAGTGATCGCACCTTGAGATCGTGGTCGGAGAGCCGATAAGCGTGGCTGAAGCGGCGTCCGACCGTTGCGTAGAGGAGGACCCCCGAGGGCGGAACCTCTTCCGACCGGGGGCGTGCGTAGTTCGTCAGGTACGCCAAGAGCTGCCAAAGGTGACCATTCTTCAGTTCCGACCCGGCGCGGTCGAAGGGCTTGACCTCACACTTCGCCTCGACGATAACGCTACGGCCACCACGGGCGGGAACGAAGATGTCCGCCTTCATGACCTGCAACCGTGGCGAGGCCGGCGTAGAGGTCGCGTCATGCCAGCGGATCTGCCGGTGGCCCTTGTGCACGCCGAGCTCAGGACACTCCAAACGCAGAAAGCCGCGGACGAAAGCCTCGAAGAGATTCCCCATCTCGGGATCATCGGCGTCGAACTCCCGGAAGCGCGTCACTCCATCTGCACCCTCGGTGAACAGACGCGCGCTGGCCAGCCGCGAGACGCTGAGCAGGAACCCGTAGTCCGTGTTGTTCCGGTGGATCCGGACTCGACGGAAGAGTTCGTCGCGAAGCTCCGCCCGGCCGACTTCCGGCATGAGCCGCGCGAATCGTGCCAAGCGGCCCCGGAGCTGCTCGTCGAGTTGCCCCGGCGGCAAAGCCGCCAATCGCAGCATCGTCGCCTTGACGAGGCGGTTCTGGAGAACGTCCGTCGTCAGTTCCTCGTAGCGCACGGCCACCCCGGCGCGGGCCCGTAGCGCCCGCCGCGCCGTCGCGGCCAAGTCGATCTTCCCCCTCGGCCGCCGGGTTTCCTCCGAGTGCTCAACGTAGTCCCGGTCGAGGCCCCGCCGGCGGACTCTCGCGAAGCTGTCGCAGAGCAAGCGCGCCAACAGGTTCTGCGGCAGGTCGTCACCGGTTGCGTCGACCACGTTCCGGGGCGCCGTCTTCACGCGATCCAGCCGCTCCCACGCGTAGCAGAGAACGTAGTAGAGCGTGTGTGTCGGGATCTTCATCGGGCGGGAGGCTCGAAGGCTCAGTCGCCGGACAGCAAGGCCTCGACGCGTTCCGCCGCCCGGCCAGGACTGTCGAACCAGTACTCCTCCAGCAAAGGCTTGATCTCGTAGTCCACGACGTCCCGATACCAGGCGCTCCAGGCGCTCGCCGCGTCCTCCGGCGGGTCGCAGAAGTAGCTGTGGCCGATCCGAAAACCCGTTCCCAGATCGCCGTCCTTCTCGATCACGGCGTTCAGTTCCTGGAGGCGACCCACGATCCGGTCGCGCAACCAGTCAGGCACGCCCCGGTCGACCAGGTGCTGCTGGAACTTCGCCTCGCCGAAAGCCGGACCGATCGTCCCGAACGCGAAGCGCCGCCGGAGCGCGTAGTCGACCAGCGCCAACGAGCGATCCGCCGTGTTCATCGTGCCGATCAGATACAGGTTGTCCGGCACATGGAACTTCTCCGCCGGCCCGCCATCCTTCGGCGGGTAAGCCAGGGGAACCGCCCACTCCTCTTCCCGTTTGTCCGCCTCGATCAACATCAGCAACTCGCCGAAGATGCGGCTCAGGTTGCCGCGGTTGATCTCGTCGATGATCAGGACCAAGGGCTTGGCCGGTCGGCCTTCGCTCTCGGCCTCCTCGCGCTCCGCGTGGGCCTCTCCGCAGAACTCAAGGAAGGGCCCGTCCCGTGGCTCGAAGCCCCCGTCCCGCGTCGGCCGGAAGCCGCGAACGAAGTCCTCGTAGCCATAGGACTGATGGAACTGCACGAACTCGATTCGCTCCCGGGAACGCTTGCCCGTCAGCGCCCAAGCGAGACGCCGAGCCATGAAGGTCTTGCCGGTGCCGGGTGGGCCCTGGAGGACGAGGTTCTTCTTGCGTAGCAGCTGGTGGTGCAACCGATCGAGGTCTCCCCCGCCCAGGAAGATCTCTTCCGCGGCGTCCTTGAGTGAGTACGACGGGTTCTCGGCACGCCACTTCTCTCGCCTGTCCCGGTCGTTGGATTGCGGAGGTACGGCCCGGGACGTCGGCGGGAAGATCTCACGCACCAATTCCGGTAGAGCCATCCTCCGGTTGTCCGCAAGTTCCCTGAGACTGCGTTGGAACTGTAGACACCGACCAGCGTCAGTATCGACCGTCCGGTGGCGTCCGCACACCTCCGGCTCGGACTCCCTCAGCCTCTTCAGACGCTTCTTGTTGTACGGCTGCCAGCTATGCGGATCTTGAGCATGCCAGCAGGCGGACAGCACCACCGGAACGAACGCGGGCAGGGCTTTATTCGGGTCCAGCACACCCTCGCCGCACTTCAACTCGATCATCTCCCCGAACTGGTCTATTCGGCCTCCCGCCTCGTCATCGTTGGCGGGAGTGGGGAGGCACTGTCGAAGCTGATCAGCCAGATCTTGATCGCGTGGGAGCCGTTCCGCCAAGTGAGTAAGGAGGGTCTGGTCCCAACCCCGGCCCGAGGGCGACTGGTAGCCCTTGGCTAACGCCCTCAGATCTCCGCCATCCGCGAACTTGTCGATTACCCGCTTGAACGTCCCCATCCCTCAACCTCCGCTTGAATCGCCCCTTCGGGACGCCCTACTCCAACACATCCGGCGGCGGCTCGATCTGCCCGCGGGTGTCGCCACTCGCATCCAGCTCCTGCGAGCACAGCCGAACTGCTGCCGCGGACCGCCTTAGCCTGCCGGCGGCGGCCTGAGCCAGCCCCAGCCGAACACCGCGACCAGGATGGGAAGAGCCAGAATCCCGCATCCGCCGAACCAGAGTCCGACAGCGAGCGCGACGCCTCCGACCACCAGCGCGATCCGGTCGAGACGGTCAAGCGGTGCGCCCGGGGCCACGTCGACGTTCTATCTCGGCAGACCGTCTTCGTCGTACAGCAGGTCGCCATGCTCGACGGCCGCAGGGTCTGGTTGCAGCGACTTGGCGCAGCGGCGGCCGATGGCAAGCAACTCCTCGACGGCCGCATCCAGGTCGTGCCGGCACTCCTCGCGTGCGAGGCGTTCCCGCGGCGTCGGAGTGATGGCGCCGGCCATCATCTCGTCCGTCGGCCCAGCCCGCTCGCTCTCGGGACGGCCGGTCTCCTCGTTCTTGCCATTCAGGGCCATCAGTCTCTCTGCGCCAGGACACGCAAGGAAAACGATACACCCACGTCCGAAACCCCGACCGCGCAACCACTCCAGGCGGACACACTCTCGGCCGCCCCTGCCCTCGCTACGCCACGGGCCCAGAGTCCGCATGGAGGGCCCAGACTCGGCATGCAACTGGCCGCCAAAGCGGTCCGGCCTCGCGGCTGGCGGTTTCCTGGCCGCCTTCGGCGGCCGCGGGTTGGAAATCCGGCAGGCGCCTCGCCACGGCGGCCAGCACGGCCGTCACGCTCCGAACGCTGCTATCCTCCGACAACGGTCAGCCGCGACGGAACGGCCCAGCCGCCGACGTCGAAAACCCGCCCCCCGGCAGTCCCCTGCCGCGAACGAGAGAGGCGAGATGGCAGCGAACGCACAGACGCACAGCGCCGAAGTCGACGCGAGGTTCGAACGGATCGACGCGAACCTGGAACGCGCTTCCCGGTGGTTGGTCGAGCTCCGGGAAACCCAGGAGAGGAACGCTCGAGAGCTGAGGGAAACCGAACGGATCCTGCGGGAGGAAGGCGCCGAGACGGACCGGCGGCTTCGCAGAGCCGAGAACCTGTTCACCACGCAGTGGGGCAAGCTGATGGAGAGCCTGGTCAAGGGCGACCTCATCCGCCTGCTAAAGGAGCGCGGCATCGAAGTCGAAGGGACGGCCAAGGAGACCGAGAAGTCCCGCAACGGAGAGCACTTCGAGATCGACATCCTCGCCATCAACGGCGGCGAGATCGTCGCCGTCGAGGTCAAGACCACGCTTCGCTCGGAGGGCGTCACTCGTTTCCTGGGCAAGCTCGAACGCTTTCTGGAGTGGTGGCCCGACTTCCGGGGTCGCAGGATCTATGGTGCCGTCGCGTACCTCCAGGCCGACGAGTCGGTCGTGAGATACGCCGAGAGAAGGGGCCTGTTCGTGATCCGCGCCACCGGCAACAGCGCCAGCATCGTCAACCCCGACGACTTCGAGCCGCGCAACTTCTCCTGAGCCGTCCACAAGCCGGCCCCCGCGGCCGGCGCAATTCTCCGGCCGCCCGCCGCGTCTGCCGGCGGGGAGGCGGGCGTGCCCAGTGGCCGGCCAGTTCCATACGCGTCCGCGCCGTGTGGGCGCGGCGTCTGTTCCGGCCTGATTCGAACCGCGTTGGTCTCCGCCCGCCCTACTCCATCACGGCTGGCGGCGGCTCGGTTTCCTCTCCGATGACGAGCGCCGCGGCGAACTCGCGCTGCAGCAGTTCAGGATCGCGGCGCACGTAGAGGCGGACGAGTTCCTGGCCGCGTTCGACTCTCTGGCCCAGTCGCACGTCGTAGCGGAGCGCGACGGCATGGTCGATCCTGTTCGGGTCCCGGTCCGGGCGGCAGGCGTCGGCGAAGGCGTTGCCGATGCGGCGGCAGTCGACGGCCTCCAGGAATCCCGACTCGGAGGCGGTGACGACGGCTTCGACCGGCGCCAGGTCGAGGGAGTCGACCCAGCCGGGTTCGGCGCCCTGCGCGTCGGCCCAGTCGACCAGCTTCTGCCGGGCGGCGCCGGAACCGATCGCCGAGTCCATGTCCCGCCGCGGGAGTTCCCGTCCCAACAGGCGGGCGGCCTTGCGGCAGATCGCGGCCACCACCTCGAGCAGCCGTGGGTCGCCGTCACCGGCGAGACAGTCCAGCGCTTCCCGCACTTCGGCCGCGTGGCCGACCCAGCGGCCCAGGGGCTGGTTCATGTCGCTCAGGACGTAGTCGGCCGGTGTGCCGCACGCGACGCTGATCTGGACCAGGCTCGAGGCCAGTTTGCGGGTGTCGCCGGCGTCCGGAAAGAAACCGCCGTTGCCGATCTTCACGTCGAACACGATCCCGGACGCTCCGAGCGCAAGTTTCTTGGACAGAATGCTGCCGACGACAAGCGGAATCGAACTCACGGTCGACGTGCGGTCCCTCAGGCCGTAAAGACGTTTGTCGGCGGGTGCGATGCCGGCCGTGGCGATGCCGATCGCCATGCCGAACCGGTCCAGCAGGTCGAGGGTGCCCGCCCGGTCAAGCTCCAGGCACACGCCGGGGATGCTCTCCAGTTTGTCGGCGGTGCCGCCGCTGTGGCCCAGGGAGCGGCCCGTCAGCTTGGCCGCCGGCACGCCGCAGGCGGCAAGCAACGGCAGCGCGATCAGACTGACCGTGTCGCCGACGCCGCCCGTGGAGTGCTTGTCGACCAAGGGACCGAAGTCCTCCGCAAGAGCCCATCGGTCGCCGGACTCGAGCATCGCCAGGGTCAGTTCCCGTGTCTCATCCCGGTCGAGCCCCCGCATCGCAGCGGCCATCAGGAAAGCGGCCAGGTGTACATCGGACCAGCTACCGGAGGCCGCACCGTCGACCACCGACCGCACTTCCGCCGCGGTCAGCGTCCGGCCCTCCCGCATCCGGTTCAGGATGTCGAAGGGCGTCGCCATCGGGCTGCCCGCCCTACCCGCCGAACGCGAACGGCGACGCGCCCACCGCCTCGGGGCCGAGCTGCTGTCGGGCACGGATCGCGTACCCGCTATCCGGGAACTCGTTGACGACCCGCTGGAAGGTCTCGCGGGCACCGTCTTCGTCGCCGAGCTGCGCGAGAGTGACGGCCAGTTCGAACAGCAGGGCGTCCTTCGGCAGCGACGAGGACTCGGTCGCCACTGCACCGCGCAGGCTGGCGGCCAGTTCCTCGCCCCGCCCCTCGGCCCGATCCAGGCTGTAGAGGTTCAACTGCACGCCGATGCCCATCGCGTGATCGCGGCCCGCGGCTTCCAGGTAACCCGTCCACAGCTCCCGCGCCTTCGCCGTATCGCCGGAATCCGCCGCGATCCGCCCCAGGTAGACGGAAGCCAGCCTGCCGGACGAGGTCGAGCCGTAGCTTTCCCGCACGGCCTCGAGTTCCATCCTCGCGGCCGAGCGCCGTTCCGCCTCCGAGGCGAAGCTCAGACCGTCGCCATCGGTTTCGCTCCCAGCGGTCGTCGCTTCCGCCTCCTCCGCGGCACCCTCGCCCGGAGCGCTGTCGGAAGGCGTACCGAACAGGTCGTCGATCGCGTCCGTCGCCGGCTCGTCGATCGGCGCCCGGTAGACCTTGAGGGCCTCGCTGAGCTGGTAGCTGGCCTCCTTCTCCCGGCCATCCTGGTAGTTCAGGAACAGTACGACTCCGACGACGACCGCGATCACCACCACGACGCCCATCAGGATCTGTCGCACGTGCTCCGCGAACCACGTGGAAGCCGAGAAGACGGCCTCCCGCACCTCGTCGCGCCGTATCTCGTCTCGTGTCAAACGGCTCATACCGCATCCCCTCCGAAGCGCGAAACACTAGCAGCCCAACCCGCGGACACGCGAGATGCGCGGCCCTGTGGCACACTTGGCTACCGGCCCCGGAAGCGAAGGGCCGCGCTACCGACACGGCACGCAAACCACTGGAGCACCCAAGATGCCCACCCTTGGAATCGGCGAACTCCTGATCGTCCTTGCGATCGTCGTCCTGATCTTCGGCGCAAGCCGCATTCCGAAGCTGGCGGGCGGCCTGGGCAGCGGCATCCGCAACTTCAAGCAGGGCCTGAAGGGACCGGACGAGGACGAGGCCGAAGACAAGCCCAAGCGCGAGATCGAAGAGTAGCGAGGCCTGGTGCGCCTGGCTGTGGTGCGCCTGGAGGGACTCGAACCCCCTTGCCTGCTGATTGGGAATCCCTGTCGCGCCATCCGCTGAGATGCAGGCTGTGGTGCGCCTGGAGGGACTCGAACCCCCGACCTGCGGATTAGGAATCCGCCGCTCTATCCGGCTGAGCTACAGGCGCCCTGGAACGTGGCCGCGACGCTGACCGTCCGCGCGGCAACCGTCGAAGGATCTCAGTATCGGACCAGGGATTCAACCACTTCGTATCCATCGAGCCGGCGGCGTCCGTCCAGGTAGGTCAGCTCGACGACGAACCCGATCGCGTCGACCGTTCCGCCGACGGACTCGATCAGGTCCGCCGCTGCCTTCGCGGTGCCGCCCGTCGCCAGCAGGTCGTCGACCAGGACGACGCGCTCGCCGGCGGCGACGCCGTCGATGTGCATCTCCAGGGTGTCGCGGCCGTACTCGAGTTCGTAGCTGCGCGAGGCCGTCTCGGCCGGCAGTTTCCCCGGCTTGCGCACCGGCACGAAACCGACGTTCAGCCGGTTTGCCACCAGCGGGCCGAAGATGAACCCCCGCGCCTCGATTCCCACCACCTGCTCGATATGCCGGCCGGCAAACCTCTCCGCGAGGCGGTCCGCGGTCTCGCGCAGCGCCGCCGGGTCCTTGAGCAGCGTCGTGATGTCCTTGTACAGGATTCCCGGCTTGGGAAAGTCGGGGACTTCCCGGATCCGCTCCTTCAGCCACAATGCCGAGTCCTTCCCGCTCAAGATTCCTCCTCGGCTACTGGGCCGCCTCGACCTTCGTCTTCCAACCGTGGCGGCCGATCAACGGCACGAAGCGCACCGCCTCGCCGAGCTGGCGGGTGACCGTTCCGTTGCCGTGCTTCTGGTAGGCGACGAGGCGCTGTTCGTGGCGGTCGCCCTCAGGGATGAGAAGACGCCCGCCCGGCGCCAGTTGCTCGAGAAGCGAATCCGGCGCCCGCGGCGCGGCGGCGGCCACCAGTATCCGGTCGAATGGGGCCTCGGCGCTCCAGCCGACCGTGCCGTCGAAGACCTGGACCTTGACGTTCGGCAGCTCGAGTGCCTGGATCCGGCCGATCGCTTCCCGCGCCAACCGGCCCACGCGCTCGATGCTGTAGACCCGGTGCGCCAGCAGGGCCAGGATCGCCGTCTGGTAGCCGGAGCCGGTGCCGATCTCCAGCACGGAGTCGTCCTCCCGCACGCCCAGATCCTCGGTCATGCGCGCCACCACGTACGGCTGGGAGATCGTCTGCTCGCAGCCGATCGGCAGCGCGTGGTCGCCATACGCGTCATTGACCAGATGCTCGGGCACGAACAGGTGGCGCGGCACCCGCTCGAACGCGGCGATCACACGCTCCTCCCGCAGGCCGCCCCGTTCGACCAGGTCCGCCACCATGCGGCGGCGGGCATAGGCGTAGCCGCCCGGACCGGCCGCCTGCGTCTTCAACCCAGTGCTCCCGCGAGACGGGGCAGGACCCCGTCGCCGGCATCCAGCGACTCTCGGTCCGTCAGGTCGGCGGTGAGCGGAGTGATCGAGATGAAGCCGTCCCTGATCGCCGCCGCATCCGTGTCGTCGAGGCGCTCCGGATCCGGCTTGCCGACGATCCAGTACATCGTGCCGCCCCGCGGATCCGCCTGTTCGACGACCGTGTTGCGGTATGGCCGACGGCCAAGCCGCGCGACCCTGACCCCGCGGGGCGGGTCGAACGGGAAGTTCACGTTGAGCAGCATGCGCTCGGGAATCCCCTGCTCGACCAGGGAGACGATCGCGCGGGCCGCCAGCGCCGCGGCACGCTCCATGTCGGCGCGCCGGGCCTTCCTGTACTCCTGGGAGAAGGCGACCGCCGGCACGCCGGCCAGCCGCCCCTCGAGCGCCGCGCCCACCGTGCCGCTGTGGGTCACGTCGTCGCCCAGGTTGACCCCCATGTTGACGCCCGAAACGAGCAGGTCGGGAGGCCGGTCAAGCAGCGAGTGAACCGCCAGGTTGACGCAATCGGAGGGCGTGCCGTCGACCGCGAACCAGCCCTCCCGCACCCGCCTGGCGCGCAACGGCCGGAACAGGGTCAGCGCCTGACTGCAACCGCTCTGTTCGCGTTCCGGGGCCACCACGTCGTAGGCGATCGCCCCCCCGGGGGTCGGCGCTCTGTCGAGGGCCGCGGCAAGACAGCGCAGACCAGGCGCATCGACGCCGTCGTCATTCGTCAGGAGCAGTCTGATGGCGCTCATCGGCTCAGGTTCCCTCCCCGAACCGCTCAGTCGTCACTGCGATCGTCGCCCAGGAGGCGGCCGACGATCGGCTCCAGATCGCGCAACACGGACGCCGGAACGACCGCCGGATCGGTGATCAGGGCGTGCTCGAGCGCGTTCACGCAGGGACACGCTCCGGCCCCCCGACGCTCAACCGGCAACGACTCGACGATCCGGGCCACAGCGGCCTGGGCGGTGCGCGCGTTCTGCCGCAGAACCGCGAGCACGGCCTCGACCGTCACGTCCTCTTCCTCCTCGTGCCAGCAGTCGTAGTCCGTGATCAGGGCCAGGGTCGCGTAGCAGATCTCCGCCTCGCGGGCGAGCTTCGCCTCCTGCAGGTTCGTCATGCCGATCACGTCCGCGCCCCAGCCCCTGTACATCATGGACTCGGCGCGGGTCGAGAACTGAGGGCCCTCCATGCACACGTAGACGCCGCCGCGATGGACCACCGCCCCGGCCGCGACCGACTGATCGGCGCAGACCTCCGACAGCCGCGGACAGATCGGATCGGCGAAGGCGACGTGGGCCGCCAGCCCGTTGCCGAAGAAGGTGTCCGGCCGGTGCCGGGTACGGTCGATGAACTGGTCCGGCACCACGATGTGGGTCGGCTGGTAGCGCCGCCTCAGAGAACCGACCGCGGAAAGCGAGATCAGCCGCTCCACGCCCAAGGTCTTGAAGGCGTAGATGTTGGCGCGGAAGTTCAGTTCGCTGGGCAGGATGCGGTGGCCGCGGCCGTGCCGCGCCAGAAAGGCGACGGGCCGGCCCCGCAGTTCCCCGAGCACGAAGACCTCCGAGGGGCTTCCGAACGGCGTCTCGATCCGCCTCTCCTCGCGAACCTCGAGTTCCTCCATGCCGTACAGGCCGGAGCCGCCGATGATCCCGATCGGACGCGCGTCAACGCTCACGCCCCGGCGCCCCCGGCAATCGTCGAGTTCACGAGGAGAGCCGTCTCAAGCGCCCGCCGGCCGGCCGCGCCGTTGACGAACGGTGTTTCGCCGCTGGCGCAGCGGTCGAGAAACGCCTCGAGCTCGTGCCGCAACGGCTCGCCGCCCTCGACCTCGAGATCGGCGGCCAGGATCCGCCCCGCCGGCCCGCCGGCCGACACCGGATCTCCGCCGTCAGCCGCCTCTTCGCCGCGCACGCGCCGGGCGCCTCGCACCGTCTGCTCCTGGTAGTCGAGCGAGAAGTAGCGGTCCTCGAAGAACACCCGCAACTGGCGCACGCGTTCGGCCGAGACCCGTGACGCGGTCAGGTTCGCCACGCAGCCGGATTCGAGCTCGATCCGCGCGTCGGCGATGTCGACCCGGTCCGACAGGACATCGATGCCGACCGCCCGCACTTCCCGCACCGGACTCGGGTCGAGGGCGTGGAGGATCTGCAGGTCGTGAATCATCAGGTCGAGGACGACGTCCACATCCAGGCTGCGCGGACTGAACGGCGACATCCGTTCGACTTCGACGAAGCGGGGCTCGAGCCCCAGTGACAGCACTTCCTGGACGGCGGGATTGTAGAACTCGACATGCCCCACCGCCAGGACGACGCCTCGGGACGCGGCCGCCGCGATCAGCGCGTCCGCCTGGTCGAGATCCGCCGCGATCGGCTTCTCCACGAGCACGTGAATGCCGGCCTCGATCAGGCGCTCCGACACCTCCAGGTGATCGACGGTCGGCACCGCGACGACGGCCACGTCCACGGCGTTCAGAATCTCGTCGATCCCGGCCGCGACGGACGCGCCATGCTCGAGCGCGGCGCCTTCGGCCCGCGCCGGATCCGCGTCGACCACGAGCACCGAACCCGGCCCCAGAAGGCGGGCCAGGAGGCGCACATGGTGGCGCCCCATCGCGCCCGCGCCGATCACGGCGGCCCGGACGGTCTCGATCCCCTCCTTCACGACCGGGCGCCGCGGGAACCGCGCCGTGCCGAGCGGATGAAGCCCCGGTCGGAACTCCGGATGAAGCCGATCAGGGCATCGACATCGGCGTGGCCGGCGTGCTCGGCGTCGAGTTCTTCGAGGGCCTGGGTCGTGTTCCTCCGCGAACGGGTGAGCACCCGCACGGCCCGCTCGATCGAGCGGATGTCCTCCGCCGACTTGCCCTTGCGCTCGAGTCCGATGCGGTTGACGCCCATGCAGGTCGGCTTGATCCCGACCGTGATGCAGAACGGCAGCGCGTCCATCGTGATCACGGAGTAGCCGCCGATGTAGGCGTGCCGACCCACCCGGCAGAACTGGTGGACGGCCGAGAAAGCGCCGATCGTGGCGTCGTCCTCGACCTCCACGTGACCGGCCAGGGTGCCACCGTTCGTGAACACCGTCCGGCTGCCGACCTGACTGTCGTGGCCGACGTGGGTCTGCGTCATGAACAGGTTGTCGTCGCCGATGCGGGTGATGCCGCCGCCGAACGCCGTGCCCCGGTTGACCGTCGAGAACTCGCGGAACTGGTTGCGGTCGCCGACCACGAGCCGGCTCGACTCGCCCTCGTACTTGAGGTCCTGCGGGTCGAATCCGACCGCGGCGTAGGGAAAAACCCGGTTGGCCCGTCCCAGAACCGTGTCGCCGAGGACCGTCGCGTGCGAGCCGATCTCCGTGTCTTCGCCGATCCGGACGCCGGCCCCGATCACCGCATAGGCGCCGACGACCACGCCATCGCCCAGGTCGGCCGATCGATCGACGACCGCCGTCTCGTGGATTCTCGACGTCATGGTCCGCGCCGCGGTCCGCGGTCCTTCAGGGCGCCACCATGGTGGACGTGCAGACGGCCTCCACCGCGAGCTCCCCGTCGACCGTGGCCCGACCCCGGAAGCGGGAGTGGACGGTGCGCAGGCGCAGGGACTCCACCTCCATCCGCAGTTGGTCACCGGGAACGACGGGACGGCGGAAGCGGGCCCTCTCGATGCCGGAAAAGAAGAGCACCCGGCGGTCCCGGTCCTCGATCTCGTGCAGCAGCAGCAGGCCCGCGGTCTGCGCCATCGCCTCGATCACCAGGACTCCGGGCATGATCGGATTCCCCGGGAAGTGCCCGTCGAAGAACGGCTCGTTGCGGGTCACGTTCTTGATCGCCACCACCCGCTTTCCCGGCACCAGCTCCAGCACGCGGTCCACCAGGAGGATCGGATAGCGGTGCGGCAGTACGCTCGCGATCCAGCGCGAGTCGAACGGTCCGAGCGGAGCGCGCACGGCGGCGCTGCCGGTCCTCTCCCGTTCCTTGCTCACGTCTCGTCTCCTCTGTCCGCCGCGGGATCGTCGCGGCCACCGCGCCCTGCCGATTCGAGTTCGCCCACGCGCCGCTCAAGCGCCCTGAGCGCGCCGCGCATCGCCGGCAGGCGCGACTGTAGCGCGTTCCGCCGGCGCCAGGCAGCGATCGGCACGGCGGGTATGCCCGCGACCTGCCGGCCATCCTCGACCTCCTGGAACACCGCCGACTTGGCCGCCACCTGCACGCCGTCGCCGATCCTGAAGTGGCCGGCGACGCCCGCCTGCCCCGCCAGCAGCACCCGATCGCCGATGCGGCTGCTGCCGGACACGCCGGCCTGACCGCAGAGGATGCACCCCTCGCCGATCTGCGCGTTGTGGCCGATCTGCACCAGGTTGTCGATCTTCGTTCCGCGACCGATCGTCGTCGTGTCGAAAGTGGCCCGGTCCACCGCGGAGTTGGCGCCGATCTCCACGTCGTCCCCGATCACGACGACGCCGACCTGAGGCAGCTTGACCTGGGAGGCGGCTTCCGCGCCCTCCGCGAACCCGAAGCCGTCCGCGCCCAGGACGACACCGGAGTGCACGACCACCCGCTCGCCGATGCGCGTGCCGTCGTAGACCACGACATGGGGATGGAGCAAGGTGCCGGCGCCCAGACTGCAACCCCGTCCGACCACGGTGTGGGCGCCGACGACCACGCCCGGACCGAGCGTCGAGCTCGCGCCGACCACGGCGAAAGCGTCAACGCGGGCGGTGGGGTCAACCTGGGCGGAAGCGTCGACAGATGCCGTTTCGTGAACGCCGGGCACCACCTCGGGGACCGGAAAGAGAGCCGTCATCAGGTCGGCCAGGGCCCGGTAGGCGTCGTCGCAGAGCACCAGGTCGGTGCGGAGATCGGCGAGCGTTTCGGGAGACAGATCCCTCGACACGAGCAGTGCGCCGGCCTTGGAAGCCAGCGCCTGATCGCGGTACCGCGAGTTGGTCAGAAAGGAGAGATCTCCAGGGCCCGCCGCCATCAGCGTGGCGATGCCGTCGATCGGCCGATCCGGATCGCCCTCGAGGTCAGCTCCAACCATCGCGGCAAGATCGGCGAGGCGGTGGGTCACGGAGCGAGCCTACCGGAAGCGCGGCACGGCCACCGGCGGAGCGGATACCATGCGCAACGATCCGTAGCCAACGTTTCCTTCCAGCGACCGGGAGGTCCGATTCGATGAAGAGAGCGACATCGCCCCGACACCGAAGCCACACCGTTGTCCTCGCGACGCTCACCTGCGCCGCGCTCTGCGCCGGCGCGGCTGCCGCAACCGACAACTGGCCCCAGTTCCGCGGCCCGGGCATGAACCCGGCCGTTTCCGACAACCCCGGGCTGCCTGATCGCTGGAGCCAGACGGAGAACGTGGAGTGGGTCGCCGAGATCCCCGGGCTCGGCTGGTCCAGCCCGATCGTCTGGGGCCATCGGGTGTTTCTGACGACCGCGGTTTCCGAAGGTGACTTCGAGCGTCCGCAGGCCGGTCTCTACGCCGCCCGCGGGCGCAGCGAACCGCCGCAGGCGCGGCACGACTGGCGCGTGTACTGCCTGGATCTTCAAACCGGCGACGTGCTGTGGGAGCGGTCGGTCAAGGCGGGCATTCCCGAGTTCCCGCGCCACCAGAAGCAGACGTACGCCTCGGAGACGCCGACCACCGACGGCGAACGCGTTTACGCGCGCTTCGGCGACCTCGGCGTGTACGCCTTCACGATGGAGGGCGAGTCCGTGTGGAGCTTCGACACGCCCTACCGCCCCACCATGTGGGACTACGGCTCCGCCTCCTCGCCCGTGCTGCACGGCGACTTGCTGATCGTCCTCTACGACAACGAGGAAGAGTCCTGGATCGCCGCTCTCGACAAGCACACCGGCGAAGAGCGCTGGCGCACGGTCCGCGAAGAGGTGTCGAGCTGGGCGACGCCGTTCGTCTGGGCGAACGAAGCACGCACCGAGATCGTCACCACCGGCAAGAACCGGATCCGTTCGTATGGCCTGGACGGCAAACTGCTCTGGGAGATGGACGGCCGCATGTCCTGGGCGGCCATCGCCACGCCGTTCGCGGCTCACGACATGGTCTACGTCAACTCCGGCTACTTCCAGGATCAGCGCCGGCCGGTCTTCGCCATCCGCCCGGGGGCGCTGGGCGACATCACCCTGGAAGGGGACGCGACGGAGAGCGAGTTCGTCGCCTGGCACCAGCCCAAGGCGGGCAACTACAACACCTCGCCGCTGGTCTACAAGGGCGTCTACTACAGCCTGCTGGACCGTGGCTTCTTCGAGGCGTACGACGCGCTGACCGGCGAGCCGGTGTACGGCCGGAAGCGCGTGGCGCCCCGCGGCGGCGCCAGCTTCACCTCATCGCCGTGGGCCTACAACGACCGCGTGTTCGCGCTCAGCGAGCAGGGCGACACGTACGTGATCCGCGCCGGCTCGGAGTACGAGGTGCTCCACACGAACAGCCTCGACGAGATGGCGATGGCGTCGCCGGCGGTCGCCGGCGACCGGCTGCTGATCCGTACCCGGTCGAAGCTCTACAGTATCCGCGACACGGAGTAGCGCTACTCCGTGGGAGTCGCCGGATAGGCGGCGTTGTAGCGCTCGATGATCAGGTTCGTGATGTCCGCGGCGTCGGCCGCGAACAGCAGCCCCCCCTGGAACTTGTTGAAGATCGCCGTGTAGCCGAACTCCCGGCCGACCTGGGAGATGATCGGCAGCACCGCCTGCTCGATCTCGCCGAACCGCTCGCCCTGCACCTTCTGCATCTCGCGGTTCGCGTCGTCCTGGGCGCGGCGCAGGTCGATCGTCATGTCCTCGAGCCCCTTTTCGAGCTCGGCCAGGCGGTCCTCGGCCAGGGTCAGTCGGCCGTCGTTGTACTGCTTCTGGAGCGCCGCCAACTGCTCCTGCCTGCTGGTGAGCTCCGCCTGCTTCTCGTCCCGGAGTCGGGTGAGTTCCTGAACCGCGATCTGGCCGCGCGCCGATTCCTGCAGGAGGCGCTCGACCTCGACCACGGCGATCTTGCTCTGGGCCGCGGCCGGCCCGGCCATGAGGACGCCGGCGATGACCGCGGCGGCCGCCGCGGCCGCGCGGAATCCAAGGGGTTTGACGTTCATCTTCGTAGTTCTCCGTGAGGCGTCAGAAGCTGGTTCCGATGCTGAAGTCGAAGCTGTCGAACCGCTCCCGGTCGACGCCTCCGAGGTTGTCCAGCGGATTCAGGTTCGTAGCGTAGATGAAGCGGAGCGGAGCTCCAAGGATGGGCACGTTGACGCGGAGCTCGATTCCGGCCGACATGCGCATGTGGTTGAAGTCGACGTCCTGGTCGTCGCCATAGACGTTGCCGGCGTCGAAAAAGGTCACGACGCGGAAGGGACCGTTGACCAGGGTGTGGTGCTCGAGGTTGATGACGACGCTCTTGTTGCCGCCCTGGGGAAAGCCGTTCCGGTCGAGAAGGGTGCGGCCGGTCTCCGGATCGCGGACCCAGATGGAACGGAACGCGAAGCCACGGAGGCTGTTCTCGCCGCCGAGCAGGTAGCGGTCCAGGAAGAACAACTGGCGGAGGTTGCCGGTGTCGTCCTCGCCGAAGGGCTCGATGTAGCCGACCTGAATGTTCGCCCGCCCCACCGTCCGCAGCCCGCGCCTCGTCAGCGGCACCGTGATCGCCGCGTTCAGCGACGGGCGGATGAAGAAGGACTCGCCGCCCAGGGGGCCGCCGGCGTACTCGAGGGATGCGATCAGGCGCTTGCCCTGGGTCGGCTCGAGGCGGCTGTTGTGGCTGTCGTACTGGTAGGTGGCAGTGACCGAGCGGCGGTTGAACTGGAATGCCTGCTCGAACGTGTCGCTCGTCGGGTCGTCGCTCTGGTCCGGGTTGTCGAAGAAGTAGAACGTCTGCGACTGGTAGCTCTCGATGTCCATGTTGCTGTAGGACATCTGGAGCATTTCCCAGCGGCGGAAGTTCCGGCCGAACGTCAGGATGCCGCCGGCCTCCTTGCTCCGGTAGCGCTGATCGATCAGGAGGTCGAAGTCCGTGTCCCGGTTGAAGAGCTGGACCCCGAAGTTCTGCGGCCGGTCCTTGACCCAGGGCATGTAGTAGGAGACGTCGAAGATGTCGCGGTAACGGCCGGTCTGGATCGACACGCCGACGGTCTCGCCGCGGCCCAGGAAGTTGCGGGTGCGCAACGCCGACTGGACGAAGAAGCCGTCGAGCTCGCTGTAGCCGCCGCCGAACTGAACCTCGGTCTGCCCGGTCTCGCTGCCCTTCACGGTGATGTCGACCTGCTTGTCGTCGGTGTCGTAGTCGACCTCGACCGGATCGTCCTCGTTGACCACGTAGTACTCGAGCTGGCTGAGCCGCAGCAGGCTGGTGCGCAGCATGCCCGAATTGAAGACGTCGCCTTCCTTGAGCAGCATCTGGCGACGAAGCACCCGGTCACGGGTCCGGTCGTTGCCGGTGAACTCCATCCGTCCGATCCGGAACTGGTCGTTCTCCTCGACCGTCACGAGAATGTCGGCCACCAGATCGTCCCGCTCGACGATCTCCATCTTCACGTCCGCGAAGATGTAGCCGCTGTTCCGGTACAACTCCCCTACCTGTTCGACGCCCTCGTCGATGATGTCCGAGCGCAGCCAGCCACCCTTGGGCTCCTTGAACATCCGGATCAGGAGTTCCTTCGGCAACACCTCGGCCCCCTCGACCTGGACCTCGCCCAGCTTCCAGCGGGGCCCCTCCTCGAGCGGAATCACGAGAGCGAGCTGTCGTTTGCGGTCCTCGATGCGCTCGGCGTTCGGTTTCCGCTCGATCACGTCGAGTTCGGGTTCACCGACCTCGACGTCCTTGTAACCGAACTGACGGTACAGGCCCTTGACCTTGTCCAGGTCCTCCTGGACCGTGGCCGAGTTGAACACGTCTCGCTTGCGGATCCGGGTGAGCAGGTTCGACTTCTTCGTCTTCTCCATCTGGCGCCGGAGGCGGCCGGCCGAGAACACCTCGTTGCCCTCGAAGTCGACCTGGCCGATCTTGACTCTCCCGCCCTCGTCGACGGTGATCAGCACGCGCTTTTCGCCCAGACCCGCGTCCTGGACCTCGATGTGGATACCCGCGAACCGGAAACCGCGCTCCTCGTAGAGCTTCTTGATCGCCCCTTCGAGACGCGCCAGTTCGCCCAGGTCCAGCGGCAGGCCCTCGAAGACCGAGATCCGCTCCCGGTCCGTCATGTCGCCGATGTCGCTCCGCTTCACCTTCTTCAGCCCGTCGTACTCGAGCGAGACGAGGAGCGGCCTTTCCGTGATCGTCACCCGGACCAGGACGCCTTCGCCCTGCGCCTCGGCCGCGATCGAGATGTCGTCGATCAGCTTGCGCTCCCAGAGGTCCTTGATCCGCTCGTTCACGCGGCCGGGATCCCAGGGCTTCCCGGCCTCGATATCCAGGTAGTAGTTCAGGCTGTCTTCGCTCAGCGTCTCGACGCCGGCGTACTCGACCGACTCGATCGGCCGGCCGACCAGCAACTGGCCCGCGGCCGGTACGGCCAGCAGGAAGACGGCGCCGAGCGCGACCGGCCGTGCCAGCCGTCGAAGGTTCTTTCGATCAGGATTCCGCAAGAGCAGGTTCCTCCTCAACGGTCCGGGCGGCGACGCCCTGGACGACCTCCAGGACCAGTTCCTCCTGGGCCAGATCCACCCGAATGCGCTCCACTGAATCACCGGTGCGCTGGATCAGCAGGTCGGACACCGCATCCTGGACGTAGCGCTGGATCGTGCGGCGCAATGGACGGGCGCCGGTCGACGGATCGATGCCCGCCTGCTCCAGCAGCCATTCCCGCGCCTCACCGCTGACCTCGACGGCCAGACCCCGGTCGGCAAGGGTTTCGTTCACGTCGGAGAGCAGGAGGCAGGTGATCGCGCGCAGCTCCTCCCGACCCAGCGGATTGAAGACGATCGTCTCGTCGATGCGGTTGATGAATTCGGGGCTGAAGCTGCGGCGGAGCTCCGCTTCGATCTCTTCCCTGATGCGACCGAAGTCCTCCTCCGAGCCGAACTCCTCTCCGGAAGTGCCGCCGAAGCCCACGCGCCCACCCTTGAGCACCAGCTTGCTGCCCAGATTGGAAGTCAGCAGGACCAGGGCATGACGGAAATCGACGTGGTTGCCGTAAGCGTCGGTCAGGCTGCCCTCCTCGAGGATCTGAAGCAACAGGTTCATGATGTCCGGATGCGCCTTCTCGATCTCGTCGAAGAGGATCAGGGAGTACGGCTGGCGCCGAACCCGTTCCGTCAACTGGCCGCCCTCCTCGTAGCCGACGTAGCCCGGCGGCGAACCGATCAGCTTGGAGGCCGAGTACTTCTCCATGTACTCGCTCATGTCGAAACGCATGAGAGCGGTCTGGCTGCCGAACAGGAACTCGGCCAGGCGCCGGGCAACCTCCGTCTTGCCAACTCCGCTCGGGCCCAGGAAGACGAACGAACCGACCGGACGGCGGGGATCGGAAACGCCGAGCCGCGACCGGCGGATGGCGCGGCTGATCGACCGGATCGCCCGATCCTGGCCGACGATCCGGCGACGCAGAACGTCCTCCATCTTCATCAACCGCTTCGCCTCGTCGCCACGCACGGCAGCCACCGGCACCCCTGTCCAGGAGGCGATCACCTCCTCCACGTCCTGAGCGGTCACGACCTGATCCTCAACGTCCTGGTCATGCAACTGCTCGACGCTCTCGAGATCTTCCCGGAGTTCGATCTCGCGCTCACGGAAGCGGACGGCGCGGTCGAAGTCCTTGTCCGAGATCGCCGCCTTCATCTCGGCCACCACTTCCCGGATCTCCTGCTGGATCCGCCGCGCCTGCCTCGTATCCCGCACCCGGCGCAGCTTGACCCGGGCGCCGGCTTCGTCGATCACGTCGATCGATTTGTCGGGCTGATGACGGTCGGGAATGTAACGGTTGGAACCGGCGATCGCGGCGCGCAGCGCGGCGTCGTCGTAGGCGACCTTGTGGAAGCCCTGGTAGCGCTCCTTCAGGCCGAGCAGGATGTCGTAGGTCTCGTCCGCGGAAGGCGGCTTGATCTGAATCGCCTGGAACCGCCGCAGCAGAGAGCGGTCCTTCTCGATGTGCCGACGGTACTCCCGCTGGGTCGTGGCGCCGATGCAGGCGATGTCGCCCCGCGACAGGGCCGGCTTCAGGATGTTCGCGGCATCGAGCGAACCCTCGGCGGAACCGGCCCCGACCAGAGCGTGGATCTCGTCGATGAAGACGAGCACGTCTTCGCCTTCCTCGAGCTCCTTGAGGATGCCCTTCAGGCGCTCCTCGAACTGCCCCCTGTACTTCGTGCCGGCGACGATCAGGGACAGGTCGAGCGCGATGATGCGTTTGCGTGCGAGGAACTTCGGCACCCGGCCGTGCGACACCCGCTGCGCCAGTCCTTCGACGATGGCCGTCTTCCCCACCCCCGGCTCGCCGAGCAGAATGGGGTTGTTCTTCGTCCGTCGCGCGAGGATCTGCACGATGCGACCGACTTCCTGTTCGCGGCCGATCAGGGGGTCGAACTGGTCCTGCTGCGCCAGCGCGGTCAGGTCGCGACCGAACTCCGCCAGGAAAGGCAACTCCTGCTTGCCGCGCCGGCTGGCGCGCTCCCGGGCGATGGACGCGACCTGTTCGCGCACCGCCGCGACCTCCAGCCCGTTCTGCACGAGGACGCGCTGGGCCAGACAGCCATCGACCCGCATCACGCCGATCAACAGATGCTCGGAACCGACCGCCGCGTGGACCATGCTCTCCGCCTCGTGCGAGGCGTAGGCGAGGATCTTCTTCGATTCCTCCGACAGCGGCAGTTCGGCGGTCGACGAGATGCGCTCGACGAACACCCGCTCGCCCTCTATCTCGCGGCGCAGATCCTCCGGCTTGACCTGGAGGCGCTGGAGGAGCTCGATGACCGACTCCTCCCCCTCGCGCAGGATGCCGAGCAGGATGTGCTCCGACTCGATGATCCGGCTGCCCAGCTTGCTCGCCTCGTAGCGAGCGAAGAAGAGGGCGCGCCGCGACTTCTCGTTGTACTTCTCGAACACGACTCACAGTCTATGAGCTTGTGCGCCGGAACGCAGCGAAGCGAGTCCGGCCACAAGCTCATGGACTGAGGACGGGCTGGGCCGAAACACCGAGCCCGCGAGGAGTTTCGGGGCGCTATGCCCCCAGGGCCGTCAGGCGGCCGCCGTCGAGACGGAGCACCTTGCGGCAACGGTTCGCCACTGCCGGATTGTGCGTCACCAGCAACATCGTCGTATCCCGGCGCCTGCGCAGTGTGTCCAGGAGCTCCAGCACCTGTTCGCCGCTCCGGGAATCCAGGTTGCCGGTCGGTTCGTCGGCCAGGAGCACCGCAGGTTCGAGCACCAGGGCGCGGCAGATCGCGATCCGCTGCCGCTCGCCGCCGGAGAGCTGCTGCGGGAAGGCGGCGGCACGGTCGGCGAGGCCGACCTGGTCCAGGAGCGCGAGCGCCAGGGCGCTGAGAGAGGAGGTCGGGCGGCCCGCGATCCGCCCCGGCATCATCACGTTCTCGAGCGCGGTGAAGTCAGGCAGCAGTTGGTGGAACTGGAAGACGAAACCGAGCGAGCGGTTGCGAAAGCCCGCCAGGGCCGACGGCCTGGACGCGGTGAGATCGACGCCGTCGACTCGAACCGAACCCGCGTCCGGAGTATCGAGGGCGCCCAGGATGTTGAGGAGCGTCGACTTCCCGGAGCCGGACGGACCGACGATGGCCGCAGTGCTGCCACGCGCGACCTCCAGGTCCACGCCGCGCAGCACCTGCCGCCGGACCGCGCCGTCCTGGTAGGTCTTTGTAACGCCGTTGACGGCGATCACGTGCGCGCGCTCCTCATCGCCTCGACCGGGTGAAGCAGGCTCGCCTTGCGGGCCCCGATCACGGCAGCCGCGGCTGTGAACAGAACGGTCACGACCAGCACGACGAGCACGTCCGTGCCCCGGACCAGGAACGGGACGTAGTCCACGACGTACACGTCGGACGGCGTGGAGATCACGCGGTAGCGGTCGAGGAACGCCGCGAGCCCCGCGCCTGCCGCGCCGCCCAGGCTGGCGCCGCCCACCGACAGCAGAGCGCCGAGCAGGAGAAAGACCCTCTGCAAGCGGGCCGGCGGCGCACCCATTGCGGCGAGCACGCCGACCTCGGCGCGCTTGCTCGAAAGCACCATGGACAGTGCCGCGAGCAGGGCGAACGAGGCGACCGCGACGATCAATGCCACCGCCGAGAAGACGAGGCCCTTCTCGAGGCGCAACACGAAGAGAAGCGCCCGGTTGGCCTCCCTCCAGGTGGTCACTGTCGCCACGGCGGGGTCGATTCCCCGGCGCAGAAAGTCACCGATCTCTTCCGGATCCGCCCCCGGAGCAAGCGTCAGGTCAAGTCGCCTGTCGCCCCCCGCGAACAGGGCGGAAGCCTGCTCGAGCGGCACCAGCACCGGATCGTCCGCCTCCTCGGCACGGCCCGACCTGTAGATCAGGTCCACCGGCAGCCTACGGGTCCGCGGCTGCGGCCCGACCGGCGTGAGCCCCGGGCGTGGCGACACGACGCGCACCGTGTCGCCCACGGCCAGCCCCATCCGCAGCGCCACGGAAACGGGCACGATCAGACCGGATATCGCCTCCCCCGGGACCGGAATCCAGGGCGGCGGCGTCTTCTCGTAGCCCAGCACCTCCACCGCGAACGGACGGTCTTCATCGGCCAGCCAGCCCCGCGCATAGAGCAACTCCTGGACGCCGGCGACACCGTTCGTCGCGGCCGCCAGTTCGGCCAGGTCCGGCAGGTTTTCCGTCGCCGCCGCGCCCTCGCCAGCGCTTCCGCCGCCGAACTCGATCTGCAGGGCCGGCGTATGCCGCGTCAGGTCCTCCAGCAGGAGGTTCTGGAAGCCCGCGAGCGCCGCCAGCGCCAGCACCAGCGCCGCCGTACCCACCGCCAGGCCCCCCGCCGTCAGGGTGGACAGCGCCCGGATGTGCGCGTCCGCGCGAGTGGAGCGGAAGTACCTGACGGCTATGTGCCAGACGAACCCCACGGCGAAGCGAGGCTATCCGCAGCGCGCTACTCCGCGTCCGTCTCGTCCAGCACGCCGATGTAGGGCAGGTTGCGGTAGCGGTCGTCGTAGTCCAGGCCGTAGCCGACGACGAACACGTCGTCCACCTCGAAGCCGCGGTAGTGGATCTGAACCGGCGTCTCGCGCTTGCAGGCCTTGTCGAGCAGCACGCAGAGCCGCACGGAACGCGCCCCCCGGAACCCCATCAGCGCCATGATCGTCCGCATCGTGTAGCCGGTATCCACGATGTCCTCGATGAGCAGAACGTCGCGGCCGGCAAGAGAGTGGTCGAGGTCGCGGCGGATCCGCACCTCGCCGGGCGAGGTCGTCTCGCCCCGGTAGCTCGAGGTCTGGAAGAAGTCCACGACGAGCGGCCGGGACAATCGTTGCAGGAGGTCGGACATGAAGAAGACGGACCCCTTCAGCACGCCGACGCAGAGCAACTCTTCGCTGTCGGCGTAGTCCCTCTCGATCTCGGCGGCCAACTCGCCGACCCGGCGGTCGAGCACTTCCCTCGAAATCAACTCGCGCGGCATGCCGTCTTCGGTCATGGAACTCCTCAGGATATGGTCTGCCGCACTCCAAGCCTGGAGCGGGCGACGCGAGAAACGCCGTGAATGGACACAAGGATACCGGCCCGGACAGGAGTCTCGCGGCCGAACTCGAGGAGAGCCGCCGGCGCTGGCTGGAGGCGGGAATCCCGGTGCCCGAGGCCCTCCTCGTCACCGGCTCCGGCCTGAGCCTGGATCTCGGCGAGCCGGCGGCGGGTCCGTGGCCGTTTTCGGACCTGTTCCCCTTCGACGTCGAGGCGATCGAGGGGCACGCCGTGACCGCCGAACTCGTGCGGACGGGCAACGGCCGGCTGGTCCTCTACAGCCGCGGCCGGTTGCACGCTTACCAGGGCTACACGCCGGCTCAGGTCGTCTACCTGGTGCGGCTGAGCGCCCTGCTCGGCGCCCGGTCGCTGGTCGTCACGAACGCCGCCGGTTCGCTGCGGCCGGACTTGCCGCCCGGCTCGATCGTGGCCATCTCAGACCACATCAACCTGGCCGGCCTGAACCCGCTCAGAGGCCGGCTGCCGGCTGCCTGGGGACCGCAGTTCCCCGATCTGGAGAATGCCTACGACCCCGGCCTGCGCCGCCGGTTCGCCGAACTCGGGGAGCAGGCCGGAATCCCGGTCGGCGAAGGGGTCTACGCCGGCCTGCTCGGGCCTTCCTTCGAGACCCCCGCCGAGATCCGCGCCTACCGCACCCTGGGCGCCGACCTGGTCGGCATGTCGACCGTGCTCGAGGTGATCGCCGCCCGCCACATGGGACTCCGCGTGCTTGGCCTTTCCCTGGTCACGAACATGGGCGTGGGGCTCGTCGACGACGCCGTCAACCATCAGGACGTGCTCCGGATCGGCGGCAAGGCCTCCGGCAGCGTCGCCCGCCTCGTCTCCGACCTGTTTGCGGACGACGCGTTCCGGAACCCGGAATCGAGCTGAGCCATGTCGGAACTCGAAGCACAGATCGAGAACCGCCGCGACAAGCGCGACCGCCTGCGCGAACGAGGCGTCGACCCCTACCCGACCCGCGCCCCGTACGACCTGGAGCCGGGCGAAGTCTGCGAGCGCTACGGCGAGAAGAGCGAGGCGGAACTCGAGCAGGCCGCGGTCCCTCTCAGGGTTCCCGGCCGCGTTCGCGCCCACCGCACCCACGGCAAGGCGGCGTTCCTCGACATCTCCGACGGCGCCGACTCCAGGGTCCAGGTCCTGCTGCGCCGCAACCATGTGGGCGAGGACTGCTGGTGGCTGCTCTCGCAACTCGACATCGGCGACTACGTACTCGCCGAAGGCCTGCTGATCCGCACCCGCACCGGTGAACTGACGATCTCGGCCGACCGCCTCGATCTGCTGGCGAAGGCGACCCGTCCGCTGCCGGAGAAGTGGCACGGCCTGGCCGACCGCGAAGAGCGCTACCGGCGCCGCTATCTCGACCTGCTGAACTCCTCCGAGTCGACGCAGCGGTTCGTCGTTCGCTCGCAGGCGATCGCGGCGCTTCGGACCTGCCTGCTCGACGAGGGCTTTCTCGAGGTCGAAACGCCGATGATGCAGGCCGTTCCGGGGGGTGCAACGGCCCGGCCCTTCGTGACCCACCACAACGCCCTCGACCTCGACCTCTACCTGCGCATCGCGCCCGAGCTGTATCTCAAGCGCCTGCTGGTCGGCGGTCTGCACCGTGTGTTCGAAATCAACCGCAACTTCCGGAACGAAGGCATCTCGACCCAGCACAACCCCGAATTCACGATGCTCGAGTTCTACTGGGCCTACTCCGACTACGAGCAGTTGATGGCCTTCACCGAGACGATGTTCGCCGCGGTCCTGGATGCCGTGCATGCCGACGGCTCGACAACCTGCACCTGGCGCGGCCACGAGATCGACCTCCAGGCCCCCTGGCCGCGACTCAGCGTGCGCCAGTCCCTGCTGGAGATCGGCGGCCTGGACCCCACCGCGGTCGACGACGAAGCGGCCCTCACCGCCGAACTCACTCGCCTCGGTGAAGACCTGCCCAAGACCGCCGCCTACGGCAACCTGCTGATGGCCCTCTTCGATCGCCTGGTCGAACCGAAGCTGATTCAGCCCACTTTCATCCACGACTACCCGGTCGAGGTCTCCCCTTTCGCCAAGCACAACGCCTGTGACCCCCGGTTCACCGAGCGATTCGAGCTCTTCATCGGCGGCATGGAAATCGCGAACGCCTTCACCGAGCTGAACGACCCCGACGACCAGGCCGAGCGATTCCGCGAGCAGCTCCGCGCCCGCGAAGGCGGCGACGACGAAGCCCACCGCTTCGACCGGGACTACGTCGAGGCACTCCAGTACGGCATGCCGCCCGCCGGCGGCCTGGGCCTCGGCATCGACCGGCTCGTCATGCTCCTGACCGACGCCCGGTCGATCCGGGACGTGATCCTGTTCCCGCTGCTGCGGCCGCGGTGACCTCGTCCGACTCGACCAGCGCCCCGTCCAGATCGAGCACCACCAGAGTGATCGCCGCCACGGCGCCGAGTATGATCGAAGTCGACCGACGCGGAAGAACAGGGAGAGTTCACCAATGGCCCAGACCGCGACCGCGCAACTCGAACGACCGGGCGCCCGCACCGGACCGCCACCAGCGCGAGCGAGCGCGCCGGAACGCTTGACGGAGACCCGGCAGCCCTTCAACCTCTCGGACCGCATGACGGCCGAGGTGGCGCGCCTTGACATGGCGCAGAACGTCCACGACATGCAGGAGCAGGGCTACACGATCCTGCGGGACGTCGCCTCGTCGGAGTTCACACGGCATCTGCGGAAGACCTGCCTGCGGCTGGCGGAGGAAACGGACGGCAAGGCGAAGGGCCGCTCGGCGGCGCTGCTGCTGGGCCGGGATCCGATCTTCGAGGACGTCGTTCTGCGGCCGAAGATCCAGACCCTGGCGGAGATCATGTGCGGGAAGGGCGCGCTCCTGTCGCAGTTGATCGCCAGCATCCGGCCGCTGGGCGCGCCGAAGTTGCCCCTGCACGCGGACCAGAACTGGCTGCCGGCGCCGTTCCCGGTCCACAACCAGCTCCTGACGCTGTGCTGGGCGTGCGATGAGTTCACCGAGGCCGGCGGCTGCACAAAGGTCATTCCGGGCACCCACCGCCTGCGCCGTCACCCGAACGACGAGGAGGTCGCCAACGAGCCCGGCGCGATGCCGACCGAGTGCCCCGCCGGCTCGGTCGTCGCCTGGGACGGATCGGTCTGGCACGGCAACTACCCGCGGGCGATTCCAGGCAAGCGCGTGGTCCTGCACATCACCTTCTCCCGTCTGGCGCTGCGACCGGTGGAGGACTACGGCCACCTCGACGACGAGTGGCTGGAGGGCAAGCCGTACCCGCTGCGCGTGATGCTGGGCCGCGAGGACTTCCTCGGAAGCACCACGATCGACCGCGGTCATGCCGATTACACCCACCTGGTACGGACCTTCAACTGGGCGAAGACGTAAAGTCCCCCTCGCGCAACCACGCCTCGACCGTCACTCTGACCGGATCCTCCAACCACGGCAGGACGCCGAGGTTGCCTTCCCGGGCGGCGGCTTCGATGTCGACTTCGTCGCGGTCGAGGAAGCGGGCGGCACGGTAGTAGGCGTCGCCCCCGGTGTCGGCGGCGTCGCCGAGTTCGATCAACTGGCCGGCCAGCTCGCGGGCGAGGCGTAGCCGGGGCGGCAGCGGCGGGGCCGGCAACGGTCGCGGCAGGCGGGGTTCCAGACCCGCGGCCTCGGCAGCCCTCCGGAGCGCCGGCGGGTCCGGCGGCGACTCGTCGCCGTGGAAGACGGCGTCGAATGCCTCGGGCCACGCGGACTGGAGGCGTTCGGCGAGCAGGCGCCGGTCCCGGGCGTCCAGTTCCAGCGTTCGCGGGAGGACTCTGCGGGCTCCCGCTGCCGCGAAACGGGCCATCGCCGGCTCCAGGACTCCGGGCTGGTCGGTCCAGCCGGTGACGAGCGGCCAGACCAGGGTCGCGTCCTGGAGCGTCGCCGGCTCCAGGGGGAGGCTCGGCTGAGGGTTCTCCCCGAACTCCTCTCGCAGCGTCGCAGGCCGGCGGACCAGGCCGTCGAGAAAGTCGATCACCACGGTGGCGTTGGGCGGCAGATCGGCAGGACCTTGCCGAGCCGCCTCGGCCACGGTCGACCCAGTGAGCGGAAGATCCCCGACGACCTGGATCAACAGGGGAGCGCCCGCAGCGGCCGCCGCTTCGATGATGCGCGTGCGGAGTGAGTCCTGGTCCGCCGGGAGTGGCGGAACGTAGACCACGTCCGTCGCGGAACGCACCAGTTCCGCGGCATCCGAGGCGTCGAGCGCCAACGCCCCGGTCGGCGCCGCGAGGACGCCGGTCGCCAGGTCGCACCAGAACTTGCCCGCGTCGGGGGCCGGCCAGCGCGAAAAGCTGTGGCGGATCCAGAGGTTCGCGGGCTCGGCGACGTGTTCGCGGAGCGTGAGGGACGTCACGCCGCTACTTCGACTCGAGCGCCGCGGCCACCGCGGCCTCGACGGCCTTCTGCACGTAGCGGGCCAGGACGTCCCCTTCCACGTTCACCCGGTCGCCCGCCTTCAGACCGCCAAGGGTCGTCACCTCGAGCGTGTGCGGGATCAGCGCGACGTCGAACGTCCGGTCGTCGAGCGCCGCGACGGTCAGGCTGACGCCGTCGATCGTGATGCTGCCCTTGAGGACGACTCCCGTCTCCAACCCGGCCGGAACACCGAATGCGACGACGCGGTGATCGCCCTGCTCCTCGACCTTCGCAACCGCAGTCGTCGTGTCGACGTGCCCCTGGACCCAGTGGCCGCCCAACGGGTCGCCGGCCGAGAGCGGCGGTTCGAGGTTCACCTCGTCGCCCTCGCTCAGCGCGCCGAGCGTCGTTCGGGTCAGCGTCTCCGGAGACAGGTCGAACACGGATCGCGCGGCTCCATCCACGTCCCCCTGCTCCACCACGGTCAGGCACACGCCCGCCACCGCGATGCTGGCGCCCGGATCGAGCTTCGCGGCCAGCGCCGCCGAGTGTTCGACGACCAGCCGTGCGCCTCCCCGATCGAAGGCTCCGGGCGCCTCGCCTACTCGCCCACGCTCCGTGACAATTCCGGTAAACATCCCTGCCGATAGCCTATGAGAATCACGTCCGGTCCGCGCCTGCTGACCCGCAGCTCATCGAGGCGCCAGGCGTCGGCGAGCTTCTCCGGGCCATCGCCGCCGAGCGGACCGGGCGCCGCCGCACCTCCGATCAGAACCGGAGCGCAGCAGACCGTGGCTCGATCCCACAGTCCGGGCGCCGAGAAGGCAGCGAGCACCTCCCCTCCGCCCTCGACCAGCACGTTCGAGACGCCACGGTCGAGGAGGTCCTCCAGCACGCCGTCCGGCGCCACGGCGGGGAGACTCACGACCTCGGCGCCCGCGCGCTGCAGCAGATCGCGCCGCGTCGCCCAGTCCCGCGCTTCCTCGGACGCGGAAGTGTCGATGTCCTGCGGAGCCTCGGTGTAGACGACGACGGGTCCTTCGACCTCGAACATCCGCGCACCCGGGGGCAGCCGCAGACGCCGATCGAGCACTACCCGCAGGATCGGCCCGTCGGCTCGGCCCAACCGCCGATTCAGCCGCGGGTCGTCGGCCAGCGCGGTGCCGCTGCCGACCACGATCGCCTGGTGCTCTTCCCGCAGGTCGAGCGCCCACTTCCTGCCCCGCTCAGACGAGATCCACTGACTGTCACCGGTGGCCGTCGCGATCCGTCCGTCCAGACTCATCGCCCACTTCAACGTCACCGCCGGCCGCCCATGCACCACGCGGGTCAGGAACGGTACGTTCATCTCGATCGCCTGTCCGGCAAGCAGCCCACCCTCGACTCGAATCCCCACGGCCCGCAGCCGGTCCCCGCCGCCACCCTTCACCCCAGGGTTCGGATCGCGATGGGCGAAGACCACCCGCTTCACACCGGACTCGATGACACGGTCGACGCACGGCGGTGTCCGTCCGTGATGGTTGCAGGGCTCCAGCGTCACGTACAACGTGGCGCCCAATGCAGCATTCCCCGCCGCCGCCAGCGCCGCCGCCTCCGCGTGCTCTCCACCCGCCCGACGGTGCCAACCCTCGCCGACGATCTCGCCGCCGTCCGTGACGACTGCTCCGACCATCGGGTTCGGCGCCACGTTGTAGCGGCCGCGACGGGCCAGAGCCAGGGCCCGCGCCATCGCGCGGCCGTCGGCCGGACTGAAGCCCGACTCGCCCCTCATCCGAACCGCGCTCATCCAAACAGGGCGGCCGCGAACGACCGCGGATCGAAGTCGACCATGTCCTCGACCGCCTCGCCGACGCCCAGCCAGGCGACGGGCAGACGCAGGTCGCGCGCGATCGCAACCGCCATGCCCCCCTTGGCCGTGCCGTCGATCTTGGCCAGGAAGACCGCGTCGAGCGGGGCGACGGCGCCGAACTCCCGCGCCTGCACCAGGGCATTGTGCCCGGTACCCGCGTCGACGACGAGGAGGTTTCTCACCTGCCAGGTCTGGCCCTCGGCTTCGGCCGATTCCCGCCGCGTCACCCGATGCACCTTCGCCAGTTCGTCCATCAGTTGGCCGCGGGTGTGGAGCCGGCCCGCGGTGTCGACGATCAGGTGGCCCACCGCCCGCGCCCTGGCCGCCTGCACGGCATCGAACACGAGCGCTGCCGGATCGCCTCCCGAGGGACGGCGCACGACCTCGACTCCGAGCCGTTCGCCCCAGACCTGAAGCTGCTCGGCCGCCGCCGCCCGGAAGGTGTCCGCCGCCGCGAACAGCACGCGCTCGCCGCGCGCCAGGGAAGCGTGGGCCAGCTTGGCGGCGGAGGTGGTCTTGCCCGAACCGTTGACGCCGACCATCAGGGTGATCCGCGGCGGCGGCGGCCACTCCGCCCGCGGCGCATCGAGGAGCAGTACCGCCACCTCGTCGACCAGCAACTGCCGGAGCCCGACCTCGTCGCCTCGCGCGACGGATCCGGAGTGCACCGCCGCTCGGAGGCGCTCGACCAGCTCGAGCGACGTCTCCACTCCAAGGTCGGCCTCGATCAGGCTCTCCTCGAGTTGCTCCAGAACGTCCTCGTCGATCCGCTGCGCGTTTCCGAGCACGGCGCCGATCCGGCCGGAAAGTCCCTTCCGGGTACGACCGAGACCCTTGCGCAGCCGATTCCACAGACCGCCCGATCGCAGTTCGTCCTCGGACGCTTGCAGGGCTGCTCCGCCGCCAAAGTCCCCACTCATGGTGAGCCCCCGTCCGCCGCAGCGCGTGATGTGTCGAGAAAGGCCTCGAGTTCACTCCGCACCAGCGCAGGATCCAGGCCGGGGACGATCTCGCCCCTTCCAGGCGCCGCCGGCAGAATCCACACCAGACCGCTCTCGCGAGCCTTCTTGTCCCGGCCCATCGCCTCGATCAGGCGGTCCGCGTCGAGCCGAACGTCCAGCTCCTGCTCGACGTCCTCGAGCGCCGGCGGCCCGAGCCGATCGATCAGACGAAGCAGCCGCGCCGCGAACTCCGGATCCAGTCCGCGCCGCCGAGCCAGGCGGAGGGCGAACCTCATCCCGTGGCCGACCGCGTCGCCGTGGCGCAAGCCCCGATAGCCGAACTCCGATTCGATCGCGTGTCCCAGTGTGTGTCCGAAGTTGAGCAGCCGGCGGCGGTCCCCTTCCTCGAGATCCGCCTCGACCACGTCCAGCTTGGCCTGGATCGATGCCGCAACGACCGGAGTCAGCACCTCGGCGTCCACGGCGAGCAGACGATCCAGCGACTCCTCCACCAGCGCCAGCAGATCGAGATCGAGCAGCGCCGCCATCTTGACCACCTCGAACAGGCCGGCTCGAAGCTCCGCGGCCGGCAGGCTCCCCAGGCAGCCGATGTCCGCGAGCACGAACCTCGGGTGGTGAAAGGCCCCGACGGTGTTCTTGCCGCCGGCCAGATCGACCCCGGTCTTCCCGCCAACCGACGCATCGACCTGCGCCAGCAGCGTCGTCGGGATCTGCATGTAGTCGATGCCGCGCAGGAAGCACGCCGCGGCAAAGCCCCCGAGATCGCCGACGGCGCCGCCGCCGAGCGTGACGAGACGGCTGTCCCGCTTGCCGCCGAGATCCAGCATCCGCTGCCACACGGACGCGGCGCACACGACCGTCTTCGCCGCCTCGCCGTCCGGAACCTCGATCGTCTCGACCCGCGCCGCGAGCTCCAGCAGCTTCCTCGCCGCGGCGCCGCAGTGGCGGTCGGGAACCTCGCTTGTGACCAGAAAGACAACCCGGCCGCGGCACCAGGACCCGACCTCGGCCAGCGCGCCGCCGCCCGCCGAAGCCAGGAGACCCGGGCCGACCAGGATGTCGCTCACGCCACGCGGGTGCTCGAGAGTCAGGCGATGCGGCGCGCCCCGAACGAAGTCCTGCGTGCCCTCCACCGTGCCGCCTCCCCGCCTAGCCGCCGCGCGGGCGGACGCGCAGCCCGAGTTCCAGCAACTGTTCCTGGTCCACGGTCGACGGCGCCTCCGTCATCAGACATACCGCCGAGGCCGTCTTCGGAAAGGCGATCACGTCGCGCAGGGAGGCGGCGCCGGCCATCAGCATGACGATCCGGTCGACGCCGAGCGCGATCCCGCCGTGGGGCGGCGCGCCGTAGCTCAGGGCCTCGAACAGGAAGCCGAAGCGCCGTTCGGCCTCCGCGGCGTCGATCCCGAGCACCGCCAGCACGCGCTTCTGCACGTCCCGGTCGTGGATCCGGATGGAACCGCCGCCGATCTCGTTGCCGTTCAGCACCACGTCGTAGGCGCGCGAGCGAACCGATCCCGGGTCGCTCTCCAACCGGTCCAGGTCCTCCATCCGCGGCGAGGTGAACGGATGGTGGGTCGCGTTCCATCGCCCCTCGTCGCCGTTCCAGGTCACGAGCGGAAAGTCGTGGACCCAGAGGAACTCGTGCGCGTCTTCCCGCATGTGCCCGAAGCGACGCCCCACCTCGACCCGCAGGGCGCCCAGCGCAGCCGCCGCGGTCGGCGCCGGTCCGGCGACCAGAAGGCCCAGGCCACCCTCCTCGACACCGAGACGATCGGCGAGGGTTTCGACCTGCCCGTCCGTCAGCGCACCCTTGACCAGGAACGAAGGAACGCCGCCGTCCCGTTTGACCCAAAGGACGCCGGCGGCGCCATGGCGGCGGGCGATGTCGGCATACTCGTCGACCTGGCGACGACTGGAGGAAGCGGCGCCCGGGATATGGACTCCGCGCACGACGCCGCCCGAGGCGACCGCGGCCTGGAAGGCGCGGAACTCCGTCTCGCGCAGGCAGTCCGTCACGTCCTCGATCTCGAGGTCGACCCGCAGATCGGGACGATCGTTTCCGTAGCGGAGCATCGCGTCGTCGTAGGAGAGGCGCGGATACGAAGCGGGCGGCTCGATTCCGGCCAGCGGGAAGACGCGCCCGAACAGCCCCTCGACCAGATCGTAGACATCCTCCTCGTCGACGAAGGACATCTCGACGTCGATCTGCGTGAACTCGGGCTGGCGGTCGGCGCGCAGGTCCTCGTCGCGGAAGCAACGGGCGAACTGGACGTAGCGCTCGAGTCCGCTGACCATCAGGATCTGCTTGAACAACTGTGGCGACTGCGGAAGGGCGTAGAAGCTCCCGTGGTTCAGGCGGCTCGGCACGAGATAGTCGCGGGCGCCCTCCGGCGTCGAGCGAGTGAGCATCGGCGTCTCGACGTTCACGAAACCCTGCTCCCGGAAGTAGCCCAGACTCTCGATCGTGAAGTCGGAGCGCATCCTCAGGTTGCGCTGCAGGCCCTGCCGGCGAAGGTCGAGGAAGCGGTACTTGAGGCGGGTCTCCTCACTAGCGCCCTCAGCGCCCTCCACCCCGAACGGCATCGGCTCCGAGGGGCCGAGCACGCGGCCGCTACGGACCTGGACCTCGATCTCGCCGGTGGCCATCTTCGGGTTCACCTTGTCCGGGTCCCGGCGCACGATCTCGCCCTCGACCTCGACCACCCACTCGAGGCGTGCGGGCTGGAGAGCCGCGGCCGCATCCGGCGTGGTTTCGGGGTGTACGACCGCCTGCACGACGCCGCTTCGATCGCGCACGTCGAGGAAGATGACGCCGCCGTGATCGCGCCGGCGATGGACCCATCCCTGGACCTTCGCCCGCTCGCCGACCCGCTCCGCGGTCAGCGTTCCTGCCTGCGTTCTGTTCACGTGCCTGTTCCTTGCCGAGCCGCTCCCGGCTCGAACCGCCGATCCTCGCACAACTCAGGCGGAAACTCTTGCCTTCACCGTGACGACGAACTCGTCGCGTCGGACGGTCTCCTGAGTGCTGCTCTCGAAGTCCCGGAGAACGACGGTGTCAGCCGCGATCTCGTCCTCGCCCACAAGGACAACCCACCGGCAACCGCGGCGACCGGCCTTTCGCAGTCCGGCCTTGAGGCTCCCCGCCGCGAACTCCGAGATTGCGGCTACGTCCGCGACCCGCAAGTCCTCCGCCAGTTCGAGGGCTACGTCGAGGGCAGCCGGGCCGACCGAGATGACACACACGGGGGCCGTCCGTCCGGCACGAAGCCGGGACGAATCCGGCAGGACATCGACCAGTCGGTCCTCCCCGATCGCGAAACCGATGCCGGGTACGGCCGGGCCGCCGAGTTCTCCGATCAGGCCGTCGTAGCGGCCGCCGCCGAGGATCGCATCCTGTGCTCCCAGCGCCCCGGACGTGATCTCGAACACGGTCCGGGTGTAGTAGTCGAGGCCACGCACCAGCCTGTCGTCGATCCGGTAGGCGACGCCGAACCGTTCGAGTTGCCCGCACACGACCTGGAAGTGCTCGCGGGCCGGCGCTCCCAGCACCTCGCGCAGGTGCGGCGCGGCCTCCAGCAGCTGCCTCTCGCCCGGCGCCTTCGTGTCGAGGATGCGGAGCGGATTCGTTTCCAGGCGGCGCCGGCTGTCGGCGCCAAGTTCGTCGCGGTGCGGTTCAAGGAACTCGCGCAAGCGACGCGAGTAGAGCTGCCGGCACTCCGGATCGCCAACCGAGTTGATGCCCACCTCCAGGTCCTCGAACCCGAGTGCTTCCAGGAACCGAAGCAGCATGACGAGCAACTCGACATCGGTGTGCGGTCCCGGATCGCCGATCACCTCGGCGCCGATCTGGCTGAACTGGCGGTAGCGGCCGGCCTGGGGGCGCTCGTACCGGAAGTACGGCCCCATGTAGAAGACCTTGACTGGCTGGGGCCACGAAGCCATGTCGTGCTGAAGGTAAGCGCGGGCCACCGGCGCCGTGCCCTCCGGGCGAAGCGTCAGGCTGCGACCCTTCTTGTCGTCGAAGGTGTACATCTGCTTGCCGACGATCTCGCTTCCCTCGCCGACGCCACGCACGAAGAGATCCGTGTCCTCCACCACCGGAGTCCGCACCTCGCGGTAGCCGTAGAGCGTGAACACGCGGCGTGCCGTCGCTTCCACTTGCGCGAACGTACCGGCCTCGCCCGGGAGCAGGTCCCGCATGCCCTTGACGGTCTGGAATCGCCGCTTGGCAGCCATGGCGCGATCGTATCCACCCCTGAGCCGAAACGGACGCGGCTCCTCGGTGGTAGCGTCCCGCCGGGACGCACAAGGTGCAGATCGAACTCTCCGAACGCCAGCGCGCCACGGTCGCCACCGCGGCGACGATCGCGGCGGCCGCCGTCATCCTGGCCGCGGTGGTCGCCCTGTTCTGGGCCATCGGCAGCTTCTTCGCCGCGTTCTCCAACGTCTTCCTGCCGCTGGCGGTCGCCGCCGTGCTCGCGTTCGTGCTCAGGCCCTACTACGAGCTGCTGAACGAGCGGCTTCGGTTCCCGAAGATCCTGGCCGTAGCCGCCGTGTTGCTGTCGCTGCTCCTCCCCGTCGCCGGCTTCGCCTGGTTCTTCGGTGCGCTGGCGGCTTCGCAGATCACCGGCCTTCTCGACGCGCTTCCAGACGCCAAGGATCGCATCATGACCTGGGTATCGGAGAGCCTGCCGGCGCTCAACGAGTTCATGGAGACCAACCCGTTCGCAGGCCGCATCAGCCAGGCAGTCGAGGAGATGGACCTGACGAGTCTTCTCCCCGGCTTCGGCCTCGTCGGCGACACGGCCCTGGAGGTACTCCAGAGTGTCGGCGCCGGTCTAGCCGCCCTCTTCGCCTGGGCGGTGCTTCCGGTCTACCTCTGCTTCTTCCTGATCGTCGAGCCGGACCGGTTCCGCAAGCTCGATCATCTCTTCCCGTTCCTCAAGCCCAGAACCCGGGAAGACGTGGTCTACCTGATCCAGGAGTTCATCGACATCCTCGTCGCCTTTTTCCGCGGGCAACTCGTCGTCGCCTTTCTCCAGGGAGCGCTCTTCGCCATCGGCTTCCAGGTCGCCGGTCTGCGCTACGGCCTCGTCCTGGGCCTGATGCTCGGCTTCCTCAACATCATCCCGTACCTCGGAAGCATCGTCGGCCTGGCGGTGGCCCTGCCGATCGGCTACTGGCAGGAGGGCGGTGGGCTCCAGCTCGTCATCTGGGTCGTGGTCGTCTTCGCGCTCGTCCAGCTCATCGAGGCCTACGTGCTCACGCCACGGATCATGGGCGACCGCACCGGGTTGCACCCGATGGCGATCATCGTCGCCGTCTTCTTCTGGGGCTCGGCGCTCAATGGCATCGCCGGCATGATCCTGGCGATCCCGCTGACCGCGTTCCTCGTCGTGTTCTGGCGTCTGGCGCGGGAGCGCTACATCGGCGAGGTGGTGTAGGCCCCAGCTACAGAAGCACGAGCCGGCCGGAAGCCGGCGCTCCAGTCAGTTGCTGGAGGGCGTAGCAGTACCAGCGGACCTGGCGGCGGTAGCGGTCGCCGCGGGTGACGCCGTTGCCGGCGGAACCGTCGCCTGAGGGCGCGTCGAGATCGCCGAGGTCCGTCTTCCAGTCGACGATGATCCAGTTCCCGTCGTCGTCGAGGTAGGCGAGGTCGATCGCACCCTCGACGATCCGCCGCTCCGCATCGCCGTCCAGGGGCAGGAGGAACGGCGTCTCGCGCAGCACTCGTTGCGACGTCCGGGCGGCTTTCGCCGCCGGGCTGGCAAGCGCGGCCGTCACGACGGCTTCCGCCGCCGCCACTTCGGCGGCCGTCGAGCCGATCAGGGCGCCGTGAAGCCGCGTCAGTTCGCCAATTCGCTTCGGCTCGCCGTCCAGCGGCGCGTCGCGCAGCACGGTGTGGACCAGGCTGCCGAAGCGCTTCCCGCCGGGCCGGTCGCCTGATCGTACCAGTTGCTCGATTGCAACCTCGACGAGCTCGACCGGCGGTTCACTGTCGAGTTCGGTGACCGCGACCGGCCGGGCGCTCGGTTCCTTGCCTCGGGCAACCAGATCCTCACCGTGACTCCGCCAGCGCTCGAAGCGTTCGCGGTTCGCGTCGTCGCCCGCGTCGATGAGCAGGTCCTCGCCAAGCAGGCCGTAGCTCGCAGGCGGCTTCTCGTCGACCAGCTCGGCGTCCCACCAGACGACGTCGTAGCCGTCGGCGGCGCCGACCGCGTCGACCTCGCCGCCGGGGGTTGCCTGAGCCTCGTCGTCCCCGCCCTCGCCGGCGGCCCCTCTCACCGCCTCGCTGCCGCCGAAGCGGTGCCGACCCGGCCGGACCGACCCCTCCGGCTGCGGCTGGTGGTCGAACTCGCCCGGGCGTTTCGCCACCGACCGCTCGCCGAACGCCGGGCAGCCCGCCGCCGGCTCGGACTGGCGCCACCGCTCCGCCGGCGGATAGACCGCGTCGTTCAGGCACTGGACCCAGCCCTTCCGTTGCGCATCGCCGACCGCCGGCACGACGAGCAGATCGCGGGCCCGGGTGGCGGCGACGTAGGCGACCCGCACGCCCTCGGCCTCCTCGCGGCGATCCTCGATCTCGTTGGCCTCGATGAGCTCCTGCGGCGAAAGGCCGAGGAGCCTCATGGCGCACAGGCCGTCCTCCGGTCGCACGGTCCGCTCGGCGCCGCGCGACAGGCCCGCCGTCATGTCGGCGAGGATGACGACCGGGAACTCCAGCCCCTTGGCGGTGTGTACGGTCATGATCCGCACTCCCTCGGCGTCCTCCTCTACCACGGGCGCCTGGGTGCTGGCCGGCCGCTCGGCCTCCTCGTCCAGTTGCTCGACGAAGCCGCGGAAGGAGCGGCCGCCGGCCAGCTCGTAGCGGCGGGCGAGATCGCACACACGCTGCGCGTTGCCCAGGACCTGGTTGCCGGCCGGCCGTAGCGCCATCGACGCCTGGGCCCGGGGCCTGGCCAGCACCTCCTGCACCGTGCCTACGATCGGGCGGTAGTTCCGGCGACGGTGGAGCTCGGCGAGGAAGTCCAGCACTTCGACCAGCGAGGCGAACTCCGGCGGCGGCTCGCCGTCGTCGCCACGAGCGCGCCGCGGCGCCCGGTACGGATGCCAGCCGCCGTAGCGGCCCTTGAAGCGAAGCAGCGTCTCGTCGTCGAACGCGAACAGGCCGCCACGCAGCGTGGCGTAGACGGAGAGGTCGTCGTCCGGCCACTCCACCGCCTTGAGCGCCGACCGCATCGCCTCCACCTCCTCCCGTTCGTGGAAGGAGCGGGCGCCGAGCAGGAGATGGGGAATGCCCACCGCCTCCAGCCCGCGCACGTACTCACGGGACGTATCGCGGTTCCAGCTCAGGAAGCGGCGGAAGAGGAGGCAGACGTCCCGCGGCCGGACCGGCGAGCGCATGCGCTGGCCGGGGCGTTCCGGGTCCGGCACCTCGACCTCGAAGCCGCTGTCCTCGATCAGCCAGCGCACGAACTCGACCGTGGCGTAGGGCTGGCACGCCTCGATCTCCACGTTGCTCAGGTTGCGGCGACCATAGGGCCTGGGCGCCGGCAGCGCGACCACCGCGGGCTGGCCCGGGATCGTCGGGCGATGCTCGCCCAGAGCGATGTAGTCCGCGCTGCCGGCGTCGTGGTCGCCGGTCATCAGCGGGGCGAAGGCCGCGTTGACCAGCCGCTGGATCGGCGCCACCGAGCGGAAGCTCGTCGTCAGGTGGAGGATCCGGACGCCGCGCTCGGCGAGCAGGTCCTTCACGTCGTGGTAGAGCACGACGTCGGCGCGGCGGAAGCGGTAGATCGACTGTTTCGGATCCCCGACCACGAAGAGCTTGCCCGGAGCCGGCCGCACCCGCCTCCAGTGGTCCTCGTCCGCGTCGTCGGCCGATAGCAGCAGCAGGATCTCCGCCTGGAGCGGATCCGTGTCCTGGAACTCGTCGATGAACAGGTGGCTATAGCGCCGCTGCAGGTGGGCGCGCACCGCGCCGTCCGAGCACAGCAGGTCGCGGGCCTTGATCAGGAGATCGTGGAAGTCCAGCTTGCCGAGAGCGCCCTTCGCCTCCTCGTAGCGTTCGACCGCGCCGGCGAGTTCGTCCCGGAGCAGCGCCACGAGGTCCGCGTTGACCGCCTCCACGAACTCCTCCAGGCGCTCCGCCAGCCGCTTCCAGAGTTCCCAGATCTGCTCCCGGGCGACTCCCTCCGCGAAACCGCCGCGACCCTTGCGGGGCGCGCCGAAGCCGCTCAGGCGACGCCGCAGCTCGACGAACCGGGCTTCCAACTGGTCCAGGAACGCCTCCCCGCCCTCCTCTCCGGCACCGGTGCCCGACGAGCCGGAGGCCTCGAGTTCCCGCGCCCGGGCGATCCAGGCCGCGAGTTCCACCACCCGGTCGAGACCGCGACGCAGGATGTCGCCGCGCCGTCCGTGCCGCAGGAGGTCGGCGAGGCGCTCCACCCGCGCCGCGAGGTCCGCGATCTCCGCCTCGCGATCGAACTCCGGCCGCCGCCAGCTCGCCGGGAAGTCGCGCCACTCCACCAGACGCCAGGCGGTGTCGCGCAACTGGTCGAGCGGCGGCCGCTGCGGCGACCACGGCCCGACGGTGAGCCGCGCCAGCTCCCGCCGCAGGCCTGGCGGCATCGATTCGAGTTGCTCCTCGATCCAGCGCCGGAAGGCGCGGTTGAAGAGGCGCGGCGCCTCGTCCTCGGCCAGTTCGCCGAAACCCGGGTCGACGCCGGCTTCGACCGGCCGTTCCCTGAGGATCTCCGCGCACAGCGAGTGGATCGTGCCGATGGACGCTTCCTCCAGGCGGGAGATCGCGGCCTCCAGGTTGTCCGTCCGTTCCCCAACCTCGCCCGCGGCCCGCAACTCCAGCAGGCGCTTGTCCAGCTCCTCCCGCAGGCGGAGCTTCAGCTCGCCGGCGGCCTTCCGCGTGAAGGTGACGGCCGCCAGACCGTCGACCTTGCCGAGGCCCTGCTCCAGGATCGCCACCAGCCGCTCGACCAGCACCGTCGTCTTGCCGGTGCCGGCCGCCGCCTCGACCAACTGGCTCTCCTCCAGGGCCTCCCGAATCCTCCTCCGGGCGGATTCGTCGGCAAGGAGCGGTGCGGCCCCGACCGTCACGGTTCGAGCCTCAGTTCGTGAAGCGGCTCGAGGCGGCGCCTCTGCTTGCGGGCGACGCGCAGATCCTCGTACGGCCCGCAGACGGGTCGGTAGTCGCAGTAGCGGCACTCGTCCTTGTCCGGCGCCGCGGGCAGAAAGCCCTCTTCCAGGGCGCCGTCGACGGTGTCCAGCATCCTGCGGGCCGCGCCGCGGCTGCGCTCGTCGAGCCGGACGGAGACGACGCGGTAGCCGCCCCGCTGCGTGCAGTAGGAGAGCCGGCCCGAGACGACCTCCCGCTCGAGCACGGCCTCGGCCGCCAGGCTGTAGAGAACCGGCTGCAGCACCTTGCCGCCGCCAATCACGAGAGATGTCCCGGCGTGGCGCGCGCCGCCCGTCTTGTGGTCGGTCACCCGCAGGCGGCCGGCGGCGTCCGCTTCGACCAGGTCGATCGAGCCTCTGAGTCGCGCGCCGCCCTGCACCTCGGCCGGTTCCGGGACGCTCTTCGGGTCCCGCTCGCCCGACCGCGAGAGCCCGAACCCGAGCTCGGCGTGGACCGGTGTCCAGCCTCCCTCCTCGTCCGCCACCTGGCGGAGCCATCCGCGCAGGTCGCCGCGCAGAGCCTCGAACTCGGCCCTCCACACGCCCTCGATCGGCGGCGCCAACCGGTCCCGGTAGTCGCGCTCGGCCCCCTCGAGAACAACGTCGAGCACGCCGAACACGTCGTCGAGCCGCGGGGGCGTCACCGGCAGGAGTCCGGCCTCCCGGAGAGCGCCGAACAGCCGGAACTGGATCTCGTGGAAGATGCCGCCCCGGGTCATCGGGTCCAACTGCTCGAGCTGCACGAGTTCGTCGCGCGGCCGCAGGTAGAGGACCGCCTGGAGGAAGAACCGGTAGGGACAGGCGGCGAAGTTCTGGAGCGCGGTCGGCGAGTAGGAGCGCTGCCCGATCCGGTGCCGCGACAGGTACTCCCGGGCCTCGTCGCCGGCGTCGACCAGGCCGTCAACCGGGAACCAGCCCTTGCGCCAGCGTCTGGCCCGGGCGCGCAAGGCGCGCGCGAGGTGCTCGTTCGAGGAGAGCAGGAATCGCGCCCGGCCCTGGCGCTCCGCCGCAGGCAGTGCGCCTCCGAGCAGCGGCTGGAGCATGGCGAGGTCGAACTCCGCCTCGTCGATCGCCTCGTCCGGGTCGGCGGGGGCCGGCCAGCCGACGACCGCCGCGCCGGCGGCCGCAGCCCGCCGGCCCAACGTGTCGAGGTCCGGCAGCCGGCCTTCCGCGGCCCGCAGCAGGTCCAGGGCGTAGAGCGACGGCACCCGGGCCCGGCCCTGCACCAGGTCGACCCGCGGGTAGGACGCGTCGAGCCGCCCGGCCGCCGCGCCGGCCGCGAGCCGCAGGAGGAGTTGCTCGCGACGCGTTCGGTCGATGTCGACCACCAGGCGGTAGCCCGCCCCGCCGAGAGCGCGGCGGCGCTCGTCGAGCAGCAGAGCGTCCTCCCCCGAACGCCGCGGAAAGACCCCTTCGGCGAGCCCGGGCACGAAGACGAGATCGAAGGAGCGACCCGCCGCCTCTTCCACTCGGCCGACGAAGACGCGCCCATAGCGGCGGTTCGGCGGTTCGCGGCGGCTGAATCCGAGGCGCTCGGCGAGCACCCGCTCGACTTCTGCGAGGCCGACCTCGTCGACCTCCGACAGCGGCCGCAGCTCCGCCAGGATCTCGAGCACGGACTCCGGGCGCCGCAGCGACATCGTCGCCAGCCGGCCGAGGCGGCCGAGCCAGACGCCCCAGTCGGCGCTCTCCGGCAGATCGTCCAGAAACTCCACCAGTGGCAGCGCGAAGCTCCTGAGAGTGGCCAGACGCACGATCTGGCGCTCCAGGTAGCCACGGCGGCCTTCGTTCTCGTCGGCGGCTTCGCGGAGCTGCAGTCGGAACTCGGCGTCGAGCCCTTCAAGGCGCTTCCGCCAGCGGTCGGCACCGCCGACCACGGCCGCGTCCACCAGCAGTCGCTCCCACCGCGCGGGGGCGCGGAGCGCGCCGGCCGGGGCCGCGTCTTCCTCGGAAGCGTCGCCGTCCACAGCACCGGCAGCCGCGGACTCCGGGCTCGCCGGCGCCGTCTCGGGAGGCTCCGCCGACTTGAGCACGAGCTGCTCGCCGGCCGGTTCCACCCAGGGGACATCCTCGACCTTGGGCGGCGCGCCATCGGCGGCCGGCTTCGGTGTCTGGCCGAGCGACAGGTACTCCGCGAACCGGCTCGCCGAGAGCCGCTCACCGGCGCAGGCGAGCAGGGCAAGGAAGGCGCGGCCGGCCGGGTTGGGACGCAGCGAACCGCGCGTGACGTAGGCCGGGATCCTCGCGCGGTCGAGAGCGTCCTCGATCAGCGGCAGGTAGGCCGCGGGCTGGCGCGCCAGGATCGCGATCCGGTCGAAAGGGAGGCCGGCGGCAGCGGCCGCCCGGATGCGGCGCGCGATCTCGACGCACTCCTGGCCCTCCCCCGCCGCGGAGAACAGGTCGACCGACGTGGTCGTTTCGGTGGCGGGGGGAGTCCCGGCCGCGTCCGGTCCCGTCTCGAAGACGAAGCGCTGCACGCGGCTGAGCGCACCGTGTCGGTCGCCTTCCGTCTCCCGGTCGAGATCGGTTACGGTCCCATCGCCCAGCACGGAACTCAGCCACTCCAACGACTCCCCGTCCCCCGCGACCGCCGTCGCCAGCACCTCGCGGCCGCGGGCCGCAAGGGACCGGAGGACCTCCGCATGGGCCCGGCTTCGCAGGGGAAGATCGAGCCAGATCGAGCGCCGGGGCACGCTTGCCCGTCCCTCGGCGAGAGCCTCGGCGGCAAGGCGAAGCACAGCGGGACGGTCGGCCAGTCCGAAGCGCTTCATCTCTTCCGAGAAGCGGTCGAGCAGGAGTCCCAGGTCCCTCGTACCGTCGTCGTCCATGAGCGCCGTCGCAGGGACGCCGGCCGCCCGCAGTTCGCCGATCGTCGAGGCCAGCGAGCGGGCGAACCCCGGCATGCCGGCAACCGGCGACAGGCGCTCCAGTTCGCCGTTCGCTTCCGCCAACCGCGCGGCACGGGCCGCGATCGCCTCCGTTCCGAGCGGCGTGATCGGGCGCAGACCGCGGGCCGCCAGATCGAGCGCGGCGGCCTGGAGCGTCCATTGGTCGAACGACATCGCGTGGACGCCCAGTACGCCGTCGCCGGTCCCTGACAGCCGGCGCAACAGGTCGTCCGCGGCGCCGCGGGACGGCGCGAGCAGCAGGACCTCGCCGCCATCCCGCAGGAACTCGCGCAACCGGCGCCCGGCCGTCGCCAGCCTCGCCCGGGCAGAAGCCGAAACCAGGATCGGCGCGGTGGCCCGGTCCGTCACGGCGCCGGCGGTGGGATGAGTTCCAGGGCGGCCAGCCGGTTCCGTCCCCGCGCGTAGAGGACGCCGTGGGAGAGCACGGGCGCCGCCCAGGCCGGATAGCGCAGCAGATCGACCTCCCGGCCGTCGACTTCGGCCCGCAGCCGGATGTGACCCACCTGCTGGTAGCTCTCGGGAGTCGCCCGGATGAGCAGCAGATCGCCGACTTCGCTGTGCACGACGAAGTGGCCGTCGACGTAGAGCAACTGGGTGCGCGCAAGACGCGGTTGGCTCCAGTGGATCTCGCCGGTCGCCCAGTCGACGGCCCGCAACTCCGCGTTCGGCGACTTCTCTCCGCTCGAGACGTAGACGACCCCCTCGTGGTAAACGGGCGTGTTCCAGTGCGCCGCGATCGACTGGTTACGCGGTCCGTCCTGCCAGATCGATCGGAAGGCACCGCCATCGCCCTCGGAGGCGGCGTCGTACTCGAGCAGGACCGCGCCCTTTTCGTAGGACTCCGTCAGCAGCACCTGGTTGCCGACGATCACCGGGTTCGCCGCGTTGACGCTGGTCAACCGCCGCGCCCGCCAGTCGAAGCGGTCCAGCTCCCGGCCCGCCTTCGGGTCGAAGACGATCAGGCCGGAACGCGCGAAGTGGAAGCCGAGGCGCCTGCCGCCATAGTCCATGACAATCGGACTCGCGTAACTGGCCAAGTCGTCGCCCACGCGATAGCGCTCCTCGCCCGTCCGCTTGTCGAATGCGACCAGGGCCGTGCCGTTCGGCTTCACCCGACCGCTGTGGATGTTCGGCGCCTCCGGCGGACTGCCGCCGACCGCCACGATCAGCAGGTCGCCCTCGATCCAGGGCGAACTGGCGACGCCGAAGAAGTTCTGCTGGACGCCGTAGTCCGCATGCACGTCGCGCTCCCAGAGCACGGCTCCGTCGACGATGCGATGGCAGCGCAGAAAGCCGGCCGCGCCCACCGAGTAGACCCGCGGGCCGTCGATCAGGGGCGCTGTGCGCGGGCCCCCGTCGTAGCCGTAGTAATCCTCGTAGTCCGTGGGGTACTCGGAGCGCCAGAGTTCCTTGCCGTTCCCGGCGCGAACCGCGACCAGACGCGCCCGGTCGCGGTAGCGCGTGAAGTAGAAGAGCCGGCCTCTGGCCACCGACGGCGCCGCGTAGCCTTCGCCGAGTTCCAGGTGCCACAGGAGAGGCAGACCCTTAGCCCAGTCGGTCCGAATGCCTGTCTCCGGTGACTTCGAATCCCGGTTGGGGCCGAGAAAAGCCGGCCAGTCGATGCCGTCCGTGCGGGTGCGGAGATCGGGCGGCAACGTCTCGCCGTCGGCCGCCACCGCCCGGTCCGCAGGTTCCGTCGCCAAGGCCGCCGCCAGCAAGAGTCCCGCCGCGCGGAGCACGGCCGGGGGGCGGCGGCGTGGGTTCACTCTCAGCCGACCAGGTCGATCCGGTCCGTCCGGTTCGGCACCAGGCAGAGGAACTCGAACGGCGCCTCGATCACTTCGTAGGAGTGCGGCAGGCCCGCGGGGATGAGCAGCACGTCGTCCGCGCCGACTTCGACGGTTTCCTCGCCCAGGACGATTCGCGCCCGCCCGCGCAGCACGTACTGTTCGTGCTCGACCTGGTTCGTGTGCAGGGGCATACCGCCGCCGTCCTCCATGCGGAACCGCCGCATCGCGAAGTGCGGCGCATCGTCGGCGGCGCCGAGCAGCACCTGAGTGGTCGTCGCCGTGCCGAGTTCGACGCGGTTCGCCGGTGCATCGCCAGCGCGGCGGACGACGGCGGCGTGCGGCTCCGCGGAGGACTTCGGGCTCATCGACCTGACTCTACCGCCGCCTGCCTCGTCCGGAGCCTGCCGTGGTCAGCGCCCGCGGTAGCGGGGACGCTCCGATCCGTCCGGCGTCTTGGAGAGCAGCTTGAGCAGCAGGCCGGCCCCCAGGGCGACGTCGTAGATCACCCCGAGAACCAGGACGGCGACGAGAAGAGCGACCAAGAGCATGACCAAGCGGCCTCAGGGTGAAGGAGCGATGCTCGAACCCGCCCGGATACCCCAACTGCCATCCAGCTCCGTGACCAGATAGATCGTGTCGAACGTGTGGATCCCGGCATCGCCCTCGCCGTAGCGCGTGATTCGGACCGCGACGTTCACGCCTCTCGCGCCCACCTGGACCGCCTCCATGGAGTCCGCTTCGGAACGCTCCCAGCCGAGGCGCTCGGCGAACGCGTCGAAGTCGAACCCCTCCATGTACTCGGCGGCGGACTCTCGGACACTGGCTCTTCCAACTCCCACCCGAACGTGCGGGAAGTGGAGGGCCGCGACCATCGCCTCCTCGTCCCGGTCGTTGAAGGCCGCGAGGTAGCGCTCGACGGCAGCGACGGCGGCCGAGGCAGTCGCCTCGCGATCGTGCCCCGACAGATCGTCGAAGCCGGCCGCGAGCCTGGCCTGAATGCCGATCGAGCCGTCCTTCTCCGTCACCACGTAGAGGACCTGGTTGCTGAAGATGGCGGAGCCATCCGCTCGAAGCCGCGTGTACCGCCCGGCGACGTGGGCCTGACCTTCTCCAACCTGGACGACGGTTGCCGAATCGAGCCTGCTCCGATCCCAGCCCGTCGCCAGTACCTGGTCGAAGTCGATGGTCGCCGCGTAGGCGGAGGCGTCGGCGAAGACGCGGCCGCCGACGTCAGCCGTGGGCCGCACGTGCGGGTACTGGAGAGTCGCGGCGAACGCCGCCGGATCGCGCGTGTTCCACGCCTCCATGAACCGACGAACGGCTTGTCGCGCTTCGTCCTCGGTCAACGCCGTTGCGGAGCCGCCCCAGGCGACGGGAAGCAGGAGCAGGCAGAGCAGGAAGGGAAGGCGCGCGGACACGGTGAACCGAATCTACCGCGCCCGCCAATCCTCTTCAGTCGACGGCCGGCAGACTGCAGTCCGGGGGATGGGACGTCCTGAGCCCGCTACCATGATCGGCCATGTCAAGAACTCGACACCAGACCGTCCCGGTCGCCCGCACGGTCCTCGGGATCTGGCTCGCCGGCGTCGCGGCGGCCTGGGTCCCGGTCTCTGCCCAGCACGACGCCCCGAACGTACTGTTCGCCATCGCCGACGACTGGGGCTTCCCGCACGCTTCCGCCTACGGCGACCCGGTGGTCGAGACGCCGAGCTTCGACCGCATCGCGAGCGAGGGCGCCCTGGTCCACCACGCGTATGTCTCGTCACCATCCTGTACGCCGTCGCGGGGGGCGATCCTCACCGGGCAGTGGCACTGGCGGCTCGAGGGCGCGGCGAACCTGTGGAGCGTCTTCCCCGATCGATTCGAGACGTACCAGGAGTTGCTCAAGGCGGCCGGCTACCGGACGGGCATGACCGGCAAGGGCTGGGGGCCCGGACGCACCGAGACGGAGGGCCGGGAACTCGCCGGGAGGCGTTTTGAGAGCTTCGAGCAGTTCCTGGCCGGCCTGGGAGAAGCTCAGCCATTCGCCTTCTGGCTTGGCACATCCGACCCGCACCGTCCCTTCCGGCCCGGTTCGGGCGAGGAGAGCGGCATGGACCTGGACGCGATCCGGCTTCCCGCCGCCTTTCCCGATCACCCGGAAACCCGCGGCGACGTGGCGGACTACCACTGGGAGGTGCAGCGCTTCGACGCACTGGTCGGCGACGCACTCGAACTGCTGGATGAGCAGGGTCTCGCGGAGACCACCATCGTCGTCATGACGAGCGACCACGGGATGCCGTTCCCGCGTTGCAAGAGCAACGTCTACGACTGCGGATCGCGGGTGCCGCTGGCGATCCGCTGGCCCGAACGACTGGAGGCCGGCGTCGAGGTCGACGCTTTCGTCAGCCTCACGGACCTGGCGCCGACGTTCCTGGAAGCGGCGGGTCTTCCGCGGCCCGCAGCCATGACCGGGCGCAGCCTGATCGCACTGATCGAGGCCGGCAACGACGAGGCCGCGGTCGAGACGGCAGTCGCGGTCGACGGACGCGACTTCGTGCTGACCGGCAAGGAGCGGCATGTGCCGGCCCAGGAGGCGCCCGAGGTGGGCGGCTACCCCAGCCGGGCGATCCGCACGCACGACTTCCTCTACATCCGCAACTTCCGGCCCGACCGCTGGCCCAACGGCACACCGAACCACGAGCAGGCCGCCTACCCCGGCGCCTGGTACGCCGACACGGACAACGGACCGACCAAGACCTACATGATCGACAACCGCGACCGGGACGCCGAGCACCGGCGGCTCTACGATCTGTCCTTCGCCAAGCGGCCCGCGGTCGAGCTCTACGATCTGCGAAGCGATCCGGACCAGCAGGTCAACGTCGCGGACGATCCGGAGTACGCGGCGACCCGGGACGAGTTGGGCGAGCGGCTGATGGAACGGCTGCGGGAAACCGGCGACCCGCGCGCCACCGGCGGCGGCGACGTCTTCGACGCCTACGAGTACCTGGGAGGCGCGCCGCGCCACCCGAGCCTGCCCCGCCTGCGGCCGGGCGCCCTCCGCCCGCAGGCGGATCAGCCCTGAGCCAGCGAAGATCCGGTCCGGCAACCCGCATGCGGCAGGAGCGGCTGATCGGGATCGTCGGCGGCCTGGGGCCGTTTGCGCACATCGACTTCGAGCGCAAGCTCCTGGCCGCCGCAAGCGAGGTGATCGGCGCCCGGCGCGACCAGGACTTCCCGCAGTGGGTGCTTTCGAGCATCCCGCAGACGCCGGACCGGACGGAGGCCTATTTCGGGGAGGCGGAAGACGCGACGCCGTCGCTGAGTCGGAGCCTGGAGCGGTTGCGAGGCGCCGGGGCCGACTTCGCGGTCGTCGCCTGCAACACGGCCCATCTGTTCCTGGCGCGGTTGCGGGACGAAAGTCCCCTGCCGATCATCAGCCTGATCGAGGTGACGGCGGGCGAGGCGGCGCGCATCGCGCCGGGAGGTTCGGTGGGATTGCTTGCCACGTCCGGCACGCTCCGCTCGCGGCTGTACCACGATCCTCTGGAGGCGCGCGGGCTGCGGGTGGTGAGCCCATTCGACCTGGACGGCGGCGAGACGCTGCAGCGGCGGAACGTGATGGAGCCGATCTACGGGCCCTGGGTCGATGGGCGGCATCGGGGAGGCGGGATCAAGACGGACGGCGGGTCGGCGCGAGCGCGGACGCTGCTGGAAGAAGCGGCCGGGCGATTGGTCGCGGACGGAGGCGCCGACGTGCTGGTGGCGGGATGTACGGAGATTCCGTTGGCGCTCGAAGGGGCGGAGGTTGCCGGGAGACCGTTGCTGGATCCGGCGGCGTTGCTGGCTGCAGCGGCGGTGCGCTACGCGTACGGGACCTAACCGCTGAACGCGGAACCGCCGGCGGCCTTGCGGCGCGCCGGCGGTTCGCTTGAGCGGACTGACAGGAGGCCTGATCAGCCGCCGGCGGCTCCGGCAGCGGCGGCCTCGGCCTTCTCCCGCTGCTCGGCCATCTGCTCGAGGAAGGCGTTGGCGGCCTTCGCCTCCTCCATGTCGACGGCGCCGTCCTTGTTCTGGTCCATCATCTCGAAGTACTGCTTGACCATGCCGGGAGCCTCTTCGAGCTGCATCTTCCCGTCGCGGCTCTCGTCGGAAAAGGCGACGACCGCCGTCAGGTCCAGGCCGTCGTCACCCTGGAAGGCGCCCCGGCCCTTGTTCTCTTCGTTGATGTAGGACACGAACCCGAAGCTCATCTCGTCCGTCGTCGGCTCGCCCCAGCGGACCGTCGCGGTCGGGTCCGGGTTGGCCGGGTTGTCCTCGGAATTGTCGAACACCGTGGTCAAAACCAGCTTCGTGCCGGCCGGCATCTTCTTGCGGTCCTTGTACTTGTAGGTGGTCTGCCAGTTGAAGTCGTAGTTCGGCACGTCGAGCAGGACTTCGTGGCCGCCGTCCGGGTAGTAGGCCTCGTACTTGGCCGCCTTGCCGCGCAGGTGCATGTGCGGCAGATAACCGACGATCTCGGAGTCCGAGGGGAAGGTCCACTCGGTCTGGATCGTGTAGTCCGTCGCGCCGGGCGGAACGGCGAAGTCGTACTTGCCCATGTCCGCGTTGAAGACCTCGTACTTCACGTCCTCGTCCTTGTCGTAGAACTTGAGCGCCACCGAGGACTGATCCCACACGCCGGTGCCCTCGCCGGGCTCCTTGTGGTAGTGCATCTGCCACTGGAGGTCGCGGCCGGCCTTCAGCACGTCGGCCATGCCGTCGGTGTGGATCACCGGATCGTTGCCCGGGGCGATGCCGCCAAGACCGGGGACGATGATGTGGTGGACCGCCGAACTGCCGGGCCGGAACTCGATCGCCTTGACGTAGCGGTCTTCCGGGATCATCTCGTCGGTCACGGTCGTCTTGAAGTAGATGTAGAGATCGTCCACATCGTCCTCGACGAAGTAGGGCTCGTCGAACTGGAGGACGAGGTCGGGCTCGCCGATCAGCCAGCCGTCGCTGCTCGGCCAGTCGATCGGCTCCGGGGCGTCAGCCGGATTGCCGGCCGGGGCGCCGGACTCGGCCCAGCGGACCAGCAGATCGATCTCTTCCTGGGTCAGCGTGCGCTCGTTCGCGAAGACGCCGTTGTGCTGGGGGGCGGCATCCCACGGAGGCATTGCCCGCGAAGCGACCTGGCGGGCGATCGAGCGGGCCCACGGCCGCGTCTCTTCGTAGGTCGTCAGCGCCATCGGCGCCACCATGCCGCCGAGGTTGGCGCCGTTCGGGCGGTGGCAGACCTGGCACTCCTGCTGCAGCACGCGTGCCACGTCGCCGTAGAAAGTGACGGGTTCGGGATCGACCGCTGCCGCCGAGGCGGCGCCGGCAAGCGCCAATGAGGCGATGGCGCCGAGGGCGATCAGTCGGGTCACGGACGAGATCTGGGGACGGGTCATTCGAGGTCTCCGTGAGATGGTGTCCAACAAGGTTGACGGGCGCAGCGCTCCCGCTCTGCGCGACATACTATACGACTACTCAGTTTACGCGGGTGAGCGCGATCGGGTTTCGCCGCATCGGCAACCGATACCGTAGGCGTTGCGCGACAACCGGCTGGCACGAGTAAACCAAGCCCCGCCGACAACCGTATAGACACCCGAGGAGGAGAGCATCGTGAGCACGACTGTTGACGTGCAGGGTCTTCGGCATGTCTACAAGGGCGGCACGGTCGCCCTCGACGGGGTCGACCTGTCGATCGGCGCGGGCCTGTTCGGCCTGCTGGGGCCGAACGGCGCCGGCAAGAGCACCCTGATGCGGATCGTCTGCACCCTGCTCAAGCCGAGCGCCGGTTCCGTGACCGTCTTCGGCCACGATGCGGTCGAGGAACGCCGCGCCGTCCGCGCACACCTGGGCTACCTGCCGCAGGAGTTCGGCGCCTGGCGCCTGCACCGCGTGGAAGAGGTGCTCGACACCCTGGCCGACCTCTCCGGTCTCGACGATCGCGCCGCGCGCCGCGACCGCGTCGACACCGTGCTCGACAGTGTCGGCCTCGGCGACGTCGCCCATCGCAAGGTGAAGAAGCTCTCCGGCGGCATGAGGCGGCGCCTGGGCATCGCGCAGGCCCTGATTCACCAGCCCCGCCTGCTCGTGGTCGACGAACCGACCGTCGGCCTGGACCCGGAGGAGCGCATCCGGTTCCGCCAGTTGATGGCGACCCTGGGGCGCGAGCGGACGATCATCCTCTCGACCCACATCGTCGCCGACCTGGGCACCGGCTGCAACGACCTCGCCCTTCTCGACGCCGGCAAGATCGTCTTCCGCGGCTCGCCGACACAGTTGCTCGAACGAGCCGCCGGTCAGGTCTTCGAACTCTCCCTGCCCCTGTCCGCGCCGCAGCCCGAGGGCGACTTCGAGATCGTCTCACGCACCGACAGCCTGAACGAGGCCACGTACCGCGCCGTCGCCGTGCCGGACGGTGTTCCGGAAGGTGCCCGGATCGCCGGCTCGCCGACGCTGGAGGAGGGCTACCTCGCCTTCATGGTCGCGCGCGGCCGCGCCGACGCCATCGTGAGCGACGAGCACTTCGGGGAGCACGACGAGATCGACCTCGCCGAACTCCCGGCCGCGACGGACGCCACCGGAGAGGAGGGACGACCTTGATCTCGTTTTCCAACGTCTGGTCGCTCGCAAGGGCGGAGATGCGCACGATCCGCCGGCTGTTCCGATTCTGGCTGTTCGCGGTCGTTGCGCTCTTCTTCTGCCTGTTCCAGTACGGGTACTTCTGGGTCATCCATGGCCTGTTCTCCGGTTTCTCGGCCTCCGCCGGCTCCTTCAGCCCCAAGTTCCTGCTCAGCCAGACCGCCCTGTGGCAGACGCTGGTGCTCGGCGTCGGCGTCGTCTTCCTGGCCTTCGACCTGCGCGCCCGCGACCGGCGCGACCGCGTGATCGAGGTGCTCGACAGCCGGCCCTACACGAACGCCGAACTCGTGTTCGGGCGCTTCTTCGGCGCCCTGTTCATGGTCTGGAGCGTGGCGATCGCCGCCATGATCGTCATCCAGGGTTTCGGCCACGCGGGTATCACCTTCGGCTGGTGGGTCGGCGAACCGGCGATCTGGGGTTCCGTGTGGGCCTACCTCCTGATCGAGGCGCTGCCCGCGCTCGCCGTCTACGTCGCCTTCGTCCAGGTCGTCTCCCTGGTCACCAACAACCGCCTGATCGCCGCCCTGGCGGGCGTCGGTCTGGCCGTCGGAACCACCTACCTGAGTTTCCAGGTTCCCGTCTACGTCCTGCCCTCGCTTGCGCTCGGCGGCGGCTTCGTCAGCAGCATCTCCGACCTGGCGCCCCAGATCTGGACCGGCATCAGCCTGCTGAACCGGGGCAGCTTCGCCCTGCTCGGCGCGGGCCTGCTCGCGACCGCGGTCGCCGTCCATCCGCGTCTCGACGACACGAAGCGGCGGACCTGGGGGATAGCCGGCGGCGCCGGGCTGCTGGCCGGCGCCGCTCTCATCCTGACGACGGTCACGTCGAGCACGAGCCAGCTCGCCGAGCGCGACGCGTGGCGCGCGGCCCATGAGCAACGTCGTACCGAGGCCGTCGTCGACCTCCAGGCGATCCGCGGCTCGGTGGACGTCGAGCGCGGCGGCCGTCTGACCCTGGACCTCGAAGTCCACTTCGTGCCCGCGGATGCCTCGGCCCTCCTGTTCAGCCTGAATCCGGGCCTCGAGGTGGACGGAGTCTGGAACGCGAGCGGCACCGCGCTGGACTTCAGCCACGACAACGGCCTGCTCGACATCGATGCGGTCTCGACGACGACGCCGGGGCAGGGCACAGGCGTCCGGATACGCGCCGGGGGGCGACCCGACCTCCGTTTCGCCTATCTCGACGCGGCGGTCGACTTCAACAAGATCGAGTGGCAGGACGCCCAGATCGTCATTCTGGGCAACCTGAACGGTTTCACTGAACGCAACTTCGTGGCGCTCCCCGCCTCTCTCGCGTGGCTCCCGCGCCCCGGCGCAGCGGTCGGCGTCGACGATCCCCGGCAGCGTCCCCGCGACTTCTTCGACCTCGACCTCAAGGTCCGAACCCCCTCCGGATGGACGGTCGCGGGGCCCGGCAAGGCCCAGCCGAGCAGCGACGGCCAACGCTTCGCGCCGGCTGGCTCGGTGCCCGAGGTCATGCTCGTCGCCGGCAGATTCGACCGCCGGACAACCGAGATCGAAGGCACGGAGGTCGAACTCCTGTTCCACCCCGGCCACCTGCGGAACGTCGACTTCTTCGCCGACGCCCGGGCGGAGATCGAAGCCGTGGCCGCCGAGCGCTTTGCCGCCGCGCGCGAAATCGGGTTGCCCTACCCTTACCGTCAACTGACGCTGGTCGAAGTGCCGTGGACCCTGCGCGCCTACGGTGGCGGCTGGCGCATGGACACCGAGCGGGCCCCGCCCGGCATGCTGCTGCTCAGCGAAAGCGGTCTGCCGACCTCCCGCTTCGAGTTCCGGTTCCGCAACCCGGAAAGGTACGAGGACCAGGAGGGCGGACTGGCGCAGGCAAAGACCTACGGGTTGCAGCAGTTCTTCCGCACCGACTTCACCGGCGGCAACGTGGAGGTCGGCGGCGTTCGCAACCTCTTCCTCTACCAGACCGGCGGACGCGGCCCCGAGGCCCTGGCGCTCGAGGCCCTCTGCCACAACCTCGTGAACCGGCTCATCAACGGCGGCGAGTCGTACTTCTCGGCCCACCTGTTCGACCGGGAGTTCGGCTGGACGATCGCCAGCGTGATGCAGGGAGGATTCTCCGGCCAGTTCGCGAGCGGCGGCGGCACGATGGCCAGCGGCATCGTCCAGGCCATCACGGACCGCCCCGGTGTCTGGGACGCGGTGCTCGGCAGCTCCCTCACCGATCTGGAAACAGAGGAAGATCCGAAGCGCGCCGTGAACGCCCTCTACCTCAAGACCTCCGCCCTGGCCACCGCGATTCTCGACGGCGCCGGGCGCGAGCGCGCCGCCGCCATGATGGCCAACCTCCTCCGCGACCATCGGGGTTCGACGTTCACGGCGGCCGATCTCGACCGCGCCGCCCAGGAGGCTGGCGTGGATCTGGCCGGCCTGGTGGGCGACTTCCTGCACCAGACCGATCTGCCGGGTTTCATCGTCTCTCCGGCCGAACTCGAACGGCTGCCCGACGACGACCAGGGTGCGCCGCAGTACCAGACGCGCCTGTTCGTCCGCAACGGCGAGGAGGCGCCCGGACTGTTCCGGCTCCGTTACGCGGTGCGCGCCCCGGGCGGCGCCCGCTGGGATTCGAGCGAACCGGTCCTCATCCCCGGGCATACCAGCGTCGAGTTCGGTCTCGTTACCTCCCGGCCGCCGGGAACGATGCTCGCGTCGCCGTACCTCTCCCTGAACCGGCGAGAGTTCCCCGTCGAACTGCCACGGGTCGACAACGACACGATCACGGACAGCGAACCGCTGCGCGGCACCCGGCCGGCCGGCTGGATGCCGGCGTTCCTCGACACCGGTACGGACACGATCGTCGTCGACGATCTGGACCCCGGTTTCTCGGTGGCGACGGACGAGGCCGAAGCCGGGGGCTTCAGGCTTCAGGGCGGCCTTGCCGGCTTCTCCGCACCCGCGGTCGAAACCGACCAGGGGCTGCCGGTCTACAACCTCTTCTCCGGCATTCCAGCCACCTGGTCGCGGTACGAACAGTCGTTGAGCTGGGGACGCTACCGCCGAACCACCGCGCTCGCCCCCAAGGGGGACGGAAGCCGCCGCGTCACCTACGCAGCGGAGCTTCCCGAAGCCGGACGCTGGCGGGTCGAGCTCCATGTACCCTCCCTGTCGCCCATCCCGGGCGGCGGCGAGATCCGCCGCGAAGTACGCATCGGCGGCGGAGACGGCGGTCCGTCCCCCGCCGAAGCGCGCGGCGCCCGGGTCAACGTAAACTTCGGTCTGAACCTGGGCACGTACGATCTGGAGTTACGCAATGCCGGAAACTCCCATCCGATCGACTTCGACGCCGAGGGGGCGGGCATCGGCTGGGCGGTACTGGGCGACTTCGACCTCGCCCGGGGAACGGTGGAACTCGAACTGAGCGACGACACGACCGGCAACGTCGTGGCCGCCGATGCGGTGCGCTTCGTGCGCCTCGACAACGGAGCCGGCGCGGGCGCCGACACGACCGGCGGCGGTGCGCCATGAGCGCCCGCCGCGCCCCTTCTCCGGCTGCGCCGGGGCTGAGCCTTCCGAGGCTGGGACTTTCGGAGCGGCGACTGCTCGCCGCGGCCGCCGCCTGCGCCGCGATCCTCGGCTGCCAGGCCGCGGGCACGACGGACACGGTCGATTTCCTGGTTCCGGTGAGCGCCACCGAAGTGGCGACCGGCAACGTGGAAGACCTGATCGTCGCCACCGGCACGCTGCGGACCGCGGAGAGCATCGTGCTGCAGGTGGAGACGCCCGGCCGGCTGCAGATCGGCCGCAACCGGGACGGCAGCCGGCTCGCCGAAGGCGACGCGGTGGTCCCCGACCAGATGATCGCCGAGGTCACCGGCGAGGATGCGCGGCTCGCGGCGCGGGTCGAAGCCACCCACCAGGCCTACCAGGGCGCGCTCGCCGAGCGTGACGCCCGCGCCAGGCTGTTCGAGCAGGAACTGATCGCCGCCGAGGAACTGCGCCGGGCGGAGACCGCGCTCGAAGACGCCAAGGCGACCTGGGAGCAAAGCCTGCTGACGGAGGACCGCGCCAGGATGCTGACTCCGATCGGCGGCGTGCTGATGGAGCTCGCCCGTGACACGAGAGGCATGCCGATCGCCGACGGACAGCTCGTTTCACAGGGCTTCCAGGTCGCACGGATCGCTCCCGTGGACTCCCTGGTCGCCGACATCGACCTGGTGGGGCCGGAGCTGGCGCGGGTGCACCCCGGCCAGAAGGGGCGGCTCCGCCACTTCGCCTGGGAAGACATCACCTTCGAGGGCGCCGTCGTCCGCCTCTCCCCCGAAGTCGACCCGACGACCCACACGTTCCGCGCCGAGGTCGCGATCAACAACCCCGGGGGCCTGCTCCGGCCCGGCATGTTCGTCGAGGTCACCCTGGTCGTCGAACAGCGCAGCGACGTGCCGGTGATTCCCCGCGAGGCGGTCACCGAGCGCGGCGGCCGGCGGGTGGTCTTCGTCCTCGACGGCCAGCGCGCCGTGCGCCGCGAGGTCATCCTCGGTCTCGGCGACGACGAGATCGCCGAGGTCCGCCAGGGGCTCGAGGCCGGCGAGCGGATCGTCGTCCGCGGACTCGAAACCCTGACCGACGGCACCCGCGTCCGGGTCTCTGGCTAGCGCCGCCCACCAGGAGGTCGGGCAACCGTGATCGCCGCTCCCGGTGAAGGCTCCGGCCCGGCGCGACTCGCCGCCCGGCGACCCGTAGCCGTCACGGTCACCGCCCTGGCATGCGCCCTGGTGGGCTGGATGTCATGGCGCGAACTGCCGATCGACCTCCTCCCCGACCTGCGCTCGCCGACGATCGTCGTCGCCGTGCGCTCCGGCGACCGGCCGCCGACGGAGATGGAGCGGCTCTACGGCGAGCAGGTGGAGCAGCGACTCTTCACGGTGCGTGGCATCCGCGAGGTCCAGCAGGTCGCCCGCACGGGCCGCCTGATCGCGACCGTCCGCTTCGACTGGGAAGCCGACATGGACCTGGCCCTGATCGAGGTCCAGAAGGCGATCAACCCGGTCGCGGCCGACCCGGAGGTCGACGAGGTCCTCGTCCGTCAACTCGACCCGAGGCAGTCACCGGTCATGACCCTGGGCCTGGCCGCCGAGCCGGACGGTCCCGATCTCGCCGAACTCCGGCGCCTCGCCCGCCGGCAGGTGGCGCCCGCCATGGAGCAGCTCGCCGACGTGGCCGAGGTGCGGGTACTGGGCGGGCGCGAACTGGAAGTGCGCGTGCGGGTCGACCGCTACCGTATGCAGGCGTTCGGCGTCACCCTGAGCCAACTGGAGCAGCGACTGGTGGCCGAGAACGTCGACATCGACGCCGGCACCCTGGAGGATCGCGGACAGGTCTTCCTGGTCCGCGGCATCTCGCGCTTCCGGAATCCGCGGGACGTGGAGCGCGTCGTCATCCGGTACCGAACCCAGGCGGGCGCCGCGGGCCAGGAAACCCGCCAGCCGATCCGGGTATCCGACGTCGCCGAGGTCGAAGTCGCCAACGCGGAGATCGACCACCTGGTGCGCGTGAACGGCCGGGAGGGCGTCGGGCTGCAGGTGTTCAAGGAGGCCGGCGCGAACACGGTCGAGGTCTCGCGCACCGTCAGGACGGCGCTCGAAGACCTCGAACTCGACCTGCCGCGGGTCGAGGTGTCCATGGTGAACGACGACGCCGCCCTGGTCGAGGACGCGATGGCCGACCTGCAGAACGCCGCGCTGGTCGGCATCGCGCTCGCGATCGTCGTGCTGGTCCTGTTCCTCCGCTCCTTCGGTCCGACCGTCGTCGTCGCTTCCGCGGTGCCCGTCTCTCTCTTCGTCGCCCTGTTCGCGATGCGCCTCTGGGACCACTCCCTCAACATCATCACCCTGGCGGGCCTGGCCCTCGGCGCCGGCATGCTGGTGGACAACGCGATCGTCGTCGTCGAAAGCATCCACCGGCGCCACCGTCCCGGCATACCGGCGGCCGAGAGCGCCGCTCGCGGTACCGGCGAGGTCGCGGGCGCGATCGCCGCCTCGACGCTGACCACCTGCGTCGTCTTCCTGCCCGTCCTGTTCGTGCAGGGGCTGGCCGCGCGGCTGATCGAGGGCATCGCCTTCACCGTCACCGCGTCACTGGCCGCTTCGCTCGCCGTCGCGATGATGCTGATTCCGGCCCTGTCGCGCTGGTTCCTGCCGCGCGCCAAGCCCGGGGCCGGCACCGACGCCAGCGAAGGGGAAGCGGCGGCCGAAGCCGCCGACGCAGGGTCGACCGGCCCGGCCGGCGCGGAGGAGCGTCCCCTCGGCTGGGCCTTCGGAGCGCTGGAGCGACTCGTGCTCTTCCTGCTGCGCCTGCGCTGGGTCGTCGTCGGCGCGGCCGTACTCGCCGCCGCGGCCGCGGTGAACGTGCTGCTCGGCCTCGGCAGCGAACTGCTGCCGCCGGCCGACCCCCGGCAGTTCTCGGTGCGCATGGTCGGACCGCCGGGCCAGCGCGTCGAAGCGACGGCGGCCGCCGTGTCCACCCTTGAGGAGGCGGTGCGCCAGGCCGCCGGCGAGCACCTGGAGGCGATCCAGGCAGAAGTGGGCCGGTTGCCCGAGGACGACCGCCTCGTGACGACCGAGCTGACCGAGGAGAACACGGCCCGACTCCTCGTGCGGATGTCGGCCGAGGGTCCTACCGGAAGCCAGATCGTCGGCGCCCTGTCTCCGAACTTCTCCGATCTCCCCGGCACGGAAATCGAATGGGAGGTCGGCACCTCCGCGCTGGCCGAGGCGCTGGGTTCGTCGGGCCCGCCGATCGTGGTCGAGATCGCCGGACAGTCCTTGCCCGATCTGCGCTCCGCGGCGACCAGCCTGCGCGACGCCCTCGCCACCCGCGAGGAACTCTGGAACGTCCGCTCGTCCTTCGAGGGCGGCCCGCCCGAACTGCGGATCGAGCTCGACCGGGCGATGGCCGACGGCCTGGGCGTCGATCTGGAGACGATCGCCCGCGTCCTCCAGTCGGCTCTCGACGGACGCAAGGTCACGCTGCTCTCGGTGGGCGACGAGGAACGCCACGTCGTCCTTTCGCTGCCTCAACCGAGGCCCGAGGAACTCGCCGGGCTGCGCTTCACGAGCAGTGACGGCGCCGACCTCGTCCTCGGCCAGGTCGCACGTTTCGTGCCCACCGAAGGGGCGCGGGAGGTCTTCCGCCGCGACCAGCGCCGCGTGGCGCAGGTGACCGCCCGGATCACCGAGAGCAGCGACTACCCCAGGGCGATCGCCGCCGCGAACGACGCCATCTCGTCCACGGAGCTGCCTCCCGGCCTGATCGTCCGGCTCGCCGGGGAGGAAGAGGAGCGGGAACGGGCCACCTCGGAACTGCGTCTGGCAGGCCTGCTGGCGATCGTCCTCGTGCTGATGGTCCTGGCCGGGACGTTCGAGTCCCTGCTGCAGCCGCTCACGGTGCTGTTCGCCATCCCGCTGGCGCTCGTCGGCGTCGCCTGCACGCTGGGACCGCTCGGGCGGCCGGTCGGGGTCATGGCGCTGCTCGGCCTGATCGTGCTCGCCGGCGTCGCGGTCAACGACGCCGTCCTGCTGATCGCCGCCGCGCGGCGGCTGATGGCCGCGGGCATCGAGCGGCGGGCGGCCCTGGCCCGCGCCGCGGCGATCCGCCTGCGGCCGATCCTCATGACGACACTCACCACGGTGCTGGTTCTCGTGCCGCTAGCCGCCGGCGCCGGGGAGGCGGCCGAGCTGCGAAGCCCCATGGCCTACACGATCATCGGCGGCATCGTGACCTCCACCGTCGGTTCGCTGCTCGTGCTGCCCTGTCTATACCTCATCCTGGCGGGCCGCGGCGGCGGCAAGCGACGCTCGGAAGCCGCCGCCTGACCGGGAGCGCGCCGTGAAAGCAGGTCTCGACACGCTCGCCATCCGCCGTCCGGTCGCGGTGACGATGTTCTTCGTCGGCCTCGTCCTGCTGGGGGGCTTCGCGTGGCAACGGCTGCCGGTTGAACTCTTCCCCGCGCTGACGGGCGATTCGCTCTACGTCAGCTTCTTCCGCCCGGGCAGCGAGCCGGAGACCGTCGAGCGCGAGATCCTGATGCCGCTCGAAGCCAGGGTGCGAACCCTGCCCCGGGTGGCCGAGACCTGGGGCGAGGTCACCGGCTCCTCCGGCAGCTTCACCGTCCGCTTCGAACGGGGCGTCGATCTCAAGGTGCGGGAACTCGAGATGCGCCGCATCGCCGCGGATCTGGCCCGCACCCAGCCGCGCGACGCCTTCCTCGACGTGCAGTCCGACGACACGAGCGTGTTCTCGAGCTTCGCCATGATCCTGCAGGCGACCGGTTCGGACGACGAGGACGCGCTGCACGACCTGGTCGAGGAGATGATCACGCCGCGGCTCGCGGCGGTACCCGGGGTCAGCCAGGCGACGGTGATGGGCGGCTCGGCTCGCCAGTTGACGGTCTGGGTCGACCCGAACCGCTGCGCGGCGCTCGGCGTAACGACGGAGGAGGTGACCGCGGCGGTACGCGGCGCGGCCGGACGCCTTCGCTACCTCGGCAGCCTGGAGGACGAGGCCGGCCGAACGGCGGTCATGCTCGACGGCCGTCCCGCCGGCACCGTGTCGATGGGCGAGGTCCGCGTGGTCCCCGACCGGGCAGTGCTGGTCCGGCACGTCGCGGACGTCGAGATCGGTTCCGGCCGGCGCCAGATGCTGTACCGCGTGAACGGCGAGCCGTCCGTCGGCCTCCTCGTGTTCCAGGAGGAAGGCGCGAACCTGGTCCGCCTCGGCCGCGACCTGCGCCGCCGTATCGAGGAGATCAACGAGGAGTTCACGCCGCTCGGGATTCGCCTGCTCGCCAGCTTCGACGCCGCCGAACTGGTCGTAACGCAGATCGAGCGACTGCGGAACCTCGGCCTGTCGGGTTTCGCGATCGCTCTCCTCGTTCTCTTCCTCTTCCTTCGCCAGTGGCGCGCGGTGGCAGTTGTCGCGGTCGCCGTGCCGGTCAGCCTGGCCGTCGCCCTTTCCTTCCTCTACGTGGCCGGACTGTCGCTCAACCTGTTCACTCTGTTCGGTCTCGCGGTCGGCATCGGACTCATCGTGGACAACAGCGTCGTCGTCTTCGAGTCCGTCCAGCGGCGCCTGGAACGCGGCAGGAATCCCGACGACGCCGCGGCGGGTGGAATTCGCCGTACCGGCCGCGCCATCGTCGCCGCTTCCGTGACGACCGCGATCGTCTTCCTGCCCGCCGTCATCGTCGACTTCGAGTCGTCGCTGGTCCAGAACATGATCGCACTCCTGGCGTTCGCCATCCTGCTGCCCCTGTTCGGCTCCCTGCTGGTGGCGATCGGCCTGGTGCCCCTGCTGGCGCGGCATCTCGCCGCGCCGGCGGCGATCCGCCGGCTGGCCAGGCTGCGCCAGCGTCGCGAGCGCTTCGGCGGCAAGGCGCCGCCGGACCCCACCCGGATCCTGTTCGCGGGCGTGCTCGCGTCCGCGCTGCGCCGGCCGGCGAGCTGGATCACCGGAGTGGTCGCCGCCGTCGTCCTGAGCGTCATCGCCGCCCTGTCCCTCGTCGCTGCCAGCGGTCCGGGCCAGGCGCCGGTCGCCGACCAGGTCCAGCTCTCCGTTCGCCTGCCGGAGGGCCGCGGGAGCCTCGAGTCGGCGGTCCGGGCCTTCGAACGGCTCGAGACGATCCAGGAGGTGGAAGGGGTCGACCGCGTGGAGAGCGTGATCCGGGAAGAAGGGGGATCACTCACCGTCCACCTCGTGGACGAAGAGGAGCGGCCCGAGGACCTGACGGCGGCCTTCGTTCGTCGACTCCTGCGGCCGCCGGCTCGCCGCGCCGGTGTCGAGCTGATGAATCCGGGCGAGGGAGACGGGCCGGGCGGCCGCGGCGGCGGCGGAGGCGGTGGCGCCCAGGAACTCCTCGGCGGCGGCCCTTCCCGCGTCGTGCTCTCCGGCAACGACAACGAACAGTTGACGGACCTCGCAGCGCAGGTCACGGAGCGACTGCGGGAGATCGAGGGCATCGCGAACGCCTACCCGGCGGTGCGTCCGGGGCCCGACGAACTCCACGTGAGCCCGAACCGCCGGGCCTTCGACACCTTCGGCGTGCTGCTGGACGAGGTGCTGCCGATGCTGAACCTGGCCGGCCGGGAAGGCACCCGGATCGCAACCGGCTTTCCTCTGGCCAGCGGCCGGGAACTCCCGATCGTCATGCAACGGCAGGAAAGCCGGCGCGACGAAGCCCAGTTGATGGACGGCAGCCGTTTCGACCGTGACGTGTCGCTCAGCGGCCTGCAGCAGCTCCGCGTCTCGACCGGGATCGGCGTGCTGCCGGTCGCCGCCCTGGCGCAGGTGCGGCAGGCGCCTCCCTCCCCGGTCATCACCCACCACAACGGTGTCCGCGAGCGGGAGGTTCTGTACTCCCTGTCGCCGGACGTGCCGCGCCGGGGTCCGGCACGCGACGCGTTCGACCGGAGCCTGGACGAAGCGATCGCCAGCATTCACCGGCCCCCGGGCACGACGATCGCACTCGACCGCTCCGAGGAGAGCACGAACTGGTTCCGACGCATCGCGGTGCCGGTCGTTCTTCTCGTCTTCCTCGTGCTGGCGGTGACGTTCGAGTCGATGACTCTGCCGATCCTCGTCCTGATCGCCCTGCCGCTCGCCCTGCTGGGTTCCGTGTGGGCGCTGGTCGTGACCGGCATGGGGTTCGAGGCGATGGCTCTCCTGGGCGCACTGGTCCTTCTTGGACTGGCGATCAACCCGGCCGTCCTGCTCGTCGACCGGATGCAGCAGCACACCCTGGGCGCCGGCTGGAGCGCCGGCGCGGCCGCCCTCGCCGCGGTCCGCGAACGGGCCCGTCCCGTGCTGATGACGTCCGCCACGACGATCGCCGCCCTGGCGCCGCTTTCCATCTCCACCGGACGTGAGAATGAACTCTGGCCGCCCTTCGCGACGCTCGTGATCGGCGGCCTTCTGACCGCGACCGTGCTGACGCTGCTCGTCATCCCGGTCGGCTTCGTCTTCCTCCGCCGGCTTGACGAGCTGTTCAGTCGCGTGGGCCCCTGGGTGGTGCTCACCTGGCTCGGCGCCGTCATCGCGATCACGGCGCCTCTGTTCGCGTTCGGCGTGATCGAGTCGCTGTTCTGGCAGGTCACGACGACGGTGCTCATCGCCGGCGCGCTGCTGGGCCTCACCGTCTGGCTGCTGCCGAAACCGGCGACGCCCGAACCGGAAGCGGTCGGCGGTCCGCCCAGGCTCGTCGTTCGCCACCTGCGCAAGACGTACGGCCTTGCCGGCCCCGTGCGCCGGGCGCTCCGGGCTTCCACCGAGTTCGCCAGGCGCGTCGCCTCCGCCGGCGGCCAGGCGTTCCATCCGGCCGACGCGCGCGACCGGCTCCTGCCTCTGCTGCTGCTGCTGGCCGGCGCGATCACCTTGGCCGTGCGCATCCGCACCGGCCTGGTCATCCTCGGCATCTGGATCGCGATCCTGCTCCTCGGCTCCAGCCTGCTGCGCGAGATCCGGCGAGCCCGCGGCCACGCCGATGCTCTTGGTCGCGTGAAGCCGGGCGGCATCGAGGGTGTGCTGACGGCCCTTCTGCCCTGGGGGATCCTCACGTGGCTGGTCGGCCCGGAGATGGTCGCCGACCCGGAGATCGCCGGCTTCGTCGCCCTGGCCATCGTTTCGGCGATCATCCTGCTGATCCAGCTCGGTCGCCGCACGGCGCGCGTGGAGACGATGCGCCGCGAACAGAAAACGTCCCGGCGCCGGCGCGCCCGGGGCCTGCGCGGCCAGATCCTCCGTCTCTGGCGCGCCGCGGCAACCAAGCTCTTCGGCCTCGACCTGCCGATCGATACGGTCAAGGCCCTGGCCGCGGTCAGCTTCGAGGTCGACCGCGGCATGGTCGGCGTCCTCGGTCCGAACGGCGCCGGCAAGACGACCCTGCTGCGGCAGTTGACCGGCATCCTGGACTCGACCCGGGGCCGCATCACGCTGGGCGGCGTACCGCTGCTCAGCGTCCGCAAGCGCCTCGCCCGCTACGTCGGCTACCTGCCCCAGGACGCCGGCTTGCCGCCCCGCCTGACCGCCCGCCAGTACCTCGAGTACTACGCCGCGCTCTACCAGATCGACGCCTCCGAGCGGGCCGACCGCATCTCGACCCTGCTGCGGGAGGTCGGTCTCGACGAGCGGGCCGACGAGCAGATCGGCAGCTACTCGGGCGGCATGAGGCAGCGCGTCGCGGTGGCGCGCACCCTGCTCCGGCTGCCTCCGATCATCGTCGTCGACGAGCCCACGGTCGGCCTCGATCCCCGGGAGCGGGTCCGCTTCCGCAACCTGCTCTCGCGCCTTGCCAAGGACCGGATCGTCCTGTTCTCCACCCACGTCGTCGAGGATGTCGCCGTGGCGTGCGAGCGGGTCCTGGTGCTGACCCGCGGCCGGATGGTCTTCGACGGTCATCCGGCGGCCTTGTCGCGGGAAGCGGAGGGCCGGGTGTGGTCGTGGCGGACGGCGGACGGCGGCGAGGCGCCGGATCTGCCGGAAGGCGCGGTGCTGGCCGACCAGAAGCCGGAAGCCGACGGCACGAGCAGCCTGCGCGTGCTCGCCGCGGACCGCCCCGACGAACGGGCCGAGCCGGTCGAGCCGACCCTCGAGGATGGCTACCTGTGGCTCGCCCGGTCGGTGCGTGGAGAGGCGCCGGCATGATCACCGTGCTGCGCACGTCCGCGGTCCTGCTCGCCGGGCGCAGGTACTGGTTGCTGCCATTCCTGCCCCTCGTATGGCTGGGGATCCAGGCCGTCATGTTGCTGGCCGGAATGCGGCCCAGCGTGGAGCCGGTGGCCGCGCAGAACAGCCTGATCGGCGTGCCGGTGGCGGTCCTCGCCATCTTCCTGGGCGGGCGAGCGATCACCGGCGAACTCGACCAGAACAGCCTGGAGATCGCCTACACGGTGCCCGGAGGCGCCCACCGCGTCTGGCTCGGCAAGCTCGCCGCCGCGATCCTGATGCTGCTGACCAGCCTGGTGCTCCTGGCCGCCGTCACCTACGCCTTCTTCACCGACTTCCCGGTTCTGTCGAGCCTGTACGGCGCCACTCAGGGAGTCGTCTTCTACCTCGCGGCGGCGATGGGCTTCGGAACGCTGTTCCGCAGCGAGGTTGCCGGATCCCTGGCCACCGTCGGCCTCCTCGGCCTGAACAGCCTGCTCAGTGCGCTCCGCATCTCGCCGTTCTGGAATCCGCTCACCGTGGAAGAAGCCGACGCGGCGCAGATGCTCGCGCTGAACGTTCAGAACCGCGTCGGCGTCGCTCTCGCGATCGCGGCCATCGTCGCCCTGACGTTCACCCGCGCCGAGCGCAGGGAGAAGATGCTCAGCGGCTGAAGTACAGTTCCGCCCCCCCGATCAACACGCCGCCACCTCTACACAGCCCCGCAAAAGGCGGTGCCGCAACAAGAACGTCCCCTGTTCCGTCCGAATAGGCGGCCGAGGCGAGAACAGTCGCGCCTTTCCGTTTCCAGTCGGCGGCGCCAGTGACGCGCTCTTTCCCTGAGAGCGCGTGGAGCTGCCCCTTGGGCGCCGCCCCGTGACAGGTGGGGCGGCCATAGCTTGATCACCGTCCTCCGGCACTCCGCCGTGCTGATCGGGGGTCGACGCTACTGGCTGCTCCTCCTGTCTCCGCTGCTCTGGCTCGCCGGTCAGGCCTTCCTGCTGATCGCAGGCCGATTGCCGACCTTCGAACCTGCCTCTGCACAGAACACGCTGATCGGCGTACCGGTAGCGATTCTCGGAGCCTTCCTCGGCGGCCGGATCATCGCCGGCGAACCGGATCAGCGCACGCTGGAGATCGCCTACACGGTACCGGGCGGCGCGCATCGCGTCTGGCTCGGAAAACTCGCCGCCGCGCTCCTCATGCTGCTTGTCAGCCTGAGCCTGATGGCGGCGTTCACGTTCACGTTCTTCACTGGCTTTCCCGTCGTCCAGACCCTCTACGGCGCCGCGCAGGCGGCCACCTTCTACGTGGTGGCCGCAATGGGCCTCGGCAACCTCTTCCGCAGCGAGACTGCCGGCGCCTCCACAGGCTCTTCGAAAATCCCAGCAGCATCGATCAACGCGGATTCCGTCTTCGACATCTGCGCGTAGGACCCCATGCTCATGGTAGGCAAAGAAACACTGCCTGCCATGGAGCTGTCACCATGGTAGAGTGCGTCCTCCATGGCGCACGATACGCACAAGACCGTTGAGTCGGCTTCCACCGTCGTGGACGCATCCGGCCGGCTTGTGGTGCCGGCGGCGTTCCGTGCGGCGCTCGGTTTCCAGCCACGGCAGGAGGTCGTCCTGACGCTCGAGGGCGCCTCGATCAAGATCACCACGACGGAAGCAGCCCTGGACGCCGCCGTGGCGCAGATCCAGGCCCTGGCCAGGAAGTACGGCGGCGGCAAGGGCGGCGAGGTGGACGCCTTCATCGCGGAGCGCCGGGCCGAGGCTCGGAAGGAGTTCGGTGGCTAGCTCTTTGCTCGACGCATCGGCGCTGCTGGCGCTGATTCAGAACGAGCCAGGGGCGGAAGTGGTGTTCAGCGCCCTGTCGGACGGCGCGGCGATGTCCGCCGTCAATGTCGAAGAGGTTGCCGCTCGGCTCGCCCATAAGGGATGGTCGGAGCCCGCCGTGGCCTACTCTCTCGCCACGCTCGGAGTCGACATCCTGCCCTTCGAGTCGGACACGGCGCTCCGCAGCGGAGCGCTTCGTCCCGCAACAGCTTCGGCGGGCCTTGGACTCGGTGACCGCGCGTGTCTCGCCACCGCAGCCGCCCACGGTCTTCCCGCGCTCACGGCTGACCGGGCCTGGCTGAAGCTGGAGTTGCCTGGGGTCGAGATTCGCGCTATTCGCTGAAGCTGGGCCTGATGCCGTCGTCTAGCCTGGTGAGGCCCACAACCCCGCACTAGAAGTCGCAGACCAGTCCCGGATAGCGGAACACGACGCCTGGATCGAGCTGCTTCGGCTTGTTCGCGGCCTCTTCGGCGCGCGCGCCCGCGAGCATTCCCTCCATGCCGTAGTTGCCCTCGTGACAGGCGTACTCGTAGATCGCGTCCTCGGTACGCTTGAGGGGAATCGACGCCGTCCAGGGCTTCGTCCACGTCCCCGGATCGTTCACCGTGACCTCCCACTCCAGGGTCTCCGGGTCCGTCAGGGTGAACCGCTCGGCGATCGTGAGCTGTTCCGAGGAGCCCATGAAGTCGTTCTTCTCGGAGTAGTTCGAGGTTTCGACGACCAGCGTGTCGCCGTCCCAGTGGCCGCGGGAGTCACCGTTCCAGAGACGCACGCCCTCGGCGAGAACGGACTCGTCGCCCAACCGGATGACGCGGGCGTCGTGGATCATCTCCTGGTGGATCACGACGTTGTCGGGCGTCTGGAAGATCTGGTGGTAGCCGTTGTAGCCGGCGAAGATGAAGGGGGCGCCGTAGCTGATGCAGCGCTCGGGAATCGGCCGATCGAGCCAGGAGTCGGCCGGATGCTCCATCAGGTGCTTCACCCGCTTGCAGAGACGCTTCTTCGCCGGTTCGGTGAAGGGCGGGATCAGACCGTCCGGCGGATCGACGACGAGCGAAGTGCGCTTCGTGAAGTACCGGTCGGCGATCCAGAACTGGTTGTAGTTGCCGGTCGTCGGGTCGTATGAGGTCGCCTTGGTCCGCTCGATCGCCGCCAGGACGAGCTGGTCACCGAACAGTGCGTCCGCGCCCGGGTCCGTCGCCTCGGCGACGGCCGCCATCAGCTCCTGGAACTCCTCGTCCGTCAGGCGCTCCTTACCCGCCCAGGCGGCGGGCCGCTGCAGCGGGGTGCCGTTGTTGTTGGCCCACACGCCCTGGAGGTCGGGATGGCCGTAGGCGGTGCGGGGGATCTTCCAGTCGGCGTCCGCGGCGTTGTTGTTCGCTCCCGTGGCGGTGCCGACAGCGACCAGTCCCAGCAACAGGACCATCGCGCCAACCTTCGTCACGGCTCTCGACTGTTCGTGCTTCCTCATCCGACTACCCTCCCAGGAAGGGGTGAACCGTTCTTCAATCCTAGCCGCGGACCTGCGGCGATCAACGTCACGTCCAGCCCCACGCCTTCGCTTCTTCGTCCCACAGCGCCAGGCACTCGGTCGCCAGACCGGCGTCGAGAACCCAGTGAGGCATGTCGGTCATGGGCCGCCCGGTGGGCCCCTGCCAGACGCTGATCGGACGACCGTTCGCAGTCCAGGCCGACAGCACGTGACCCAGCACCTGCGCCCCCTCACCTCCTCCGGACTCCACGTCGAGCGAGTCGATCCGCACCCGCCACTCGACATCCTCGCCCGAGCCGTCGGGGCGCACGAAGCGAACATCGTCGCCGTCGGCTTCGAGGTCCGCCACCAGGTCGATCGATTCGATCTGCGCGATGAAGGACGCGCGCAGCGTGTCCACGTCCGGCTGAGGTTCCGACGGACCGCAGGCCGTGATCGCTCCGACCAGAGCCAGGGACAACAGAACGCCGCCGACAAGCCGGCCGGCGGCGCGAGGACGCGCCGCGGACCGACCTGGCTGCCGTGTTTCGACGATGTGAAGCATGGCGTCAACTCTAACGCCTGGCCCACGTACTACTCTCGCGACGCTCCAGTACGTCGCAGGCATTCCAGGCCCGGGGACGGCGATTCCGCGCTCTCTTCCACGGCACCCCACCGGCGGAGCCGGTCCACATCATGACCACGCCTCATCCAAGCGCGCCACCCCGCCGACAGGCCGGCGTCAGCTTCATCTTCGCCGTGATCCTGCTCGACATGCTGGGAGTCGGCCTGATCATCCCCGTCTTCCCCGAACTCGTCGAGCAGTTCCGGGGCGGCGACACATCGTCCGCCGCCGTTGCCGTGGGCGCCATCGCGGCCTGCTACGCCGTGGCGCAGTTCCTGTGCGCCCCGATCCTCGGCGCCCTGTCCGACCGCTTCGGCCGCCGGCGCATCCTCCTGCTCTCCATGCTCGGCCTCGGCGTGGACTACCTGATCATGGGCTTCGCGCCATCGCTCGGCTGGCTGTTCGCGGGCCGGATCGTCGCCGGCGTGATGGGCGCCAGCATCACGACGGCGAACGCCTACATCGCCGACATCTCGACGACGGAGACCCGGGCGCGGAACTACGGACTGGTCAACGTCGCCTTCGGCGTCGGTTTCATCCTCGGACCGATCTTCGGCGGCCTGCTTGGCGGCATCGACTTGCGGCTGCCCTTCTTCGTCGCCGCCGGTCTGTGCCTCCTCAACTCGCTTTACGGCTTTCTCGCGCTGCCCGAGTCGCTGGCGCCGGAGAACCGGAGCGCCTTCTCGCTCCGCAAGGCGAATCCGGTGTCGAGCATCGTGCATCTCCGCACCTACCCCCTGGTCGCCAGCCTGGCCGTCGCCTTTCTGCTGATGGCGCTCGCGCAACGCGGCCTGGAAACCTCCTGGGTGCTCTACACGGGCTACCGCTACGGCTGGAACGAGTTCCAGAACGGTCTCGCGCTGGCGGCCGTCGGCGTTGCGGCGGCCCTGGTCCAGGGCTTTCTCGTGCGACCCGCGGTCACCTGGCTGGGCGAACGCCGGGCCGTGCTGGTCGGCTTCGGCATCGGCACACTGGCCTTCGCCGGTTACGGCCTCGCTCCGAACGGCCTGGTCCTCGTCGCGGTGATCTTCGCGGGATCGCTGGGGGGCATCGCCGGGCCGGCGGTCCAGGCGATCATCGCGGGCACGGTGGCGCCCACCGAGCAGGGGAAGATCCAGGGGGCTCTCACGTCGCTGATGAGCCTGTCGGCGATCGTGGCGCCGCTCGTCTTCACCAGCGGCGTGTTCAGCTACTTCACCTCCGACGCCGCCCCGTTCGAGCTCCCCGGCGCACCCCTCCTGGGCGGATCGTTGCTGATGGCCGTCGCCATGCTGCTGCTGGTCCGCGCGTTCCGGCGACACTGACGCCTCAGGCACCCGCCAACCAGCCGATGCGGGCTAGAATCGACCGTCAAGGAGGTTCGCCATGCCGTTCGACAGCTCGTCGCTGCCCATACGACTCTTCACCGCTTCCCACGAGCGTTCGTGGAACCCCGCCGACATCGACTTCTCGCAGGAGCGGTCCGACTGGCTGTCGTTCTCGGACGACGAGCGGAACCTGCTGATCCGCCTGATCTCCGGTTTCAGGGTCGGCGAGCGCGGCGTGACCCACGAACTCGCGCCGCTCCAGTTCCGCTTCCGTCAGGACGGCCGCCTGGAAGACGAGATGTACGTCACCGCGCAGATGTACGAGGAGGCCCGCCATGTCCAGTTCTTCGAGACCTGGTTGATCGAGGCGCTGCCGGGCCGGTTCGGGGTCGACATCCCCTACCCCAACCTCCATGGCGACATGTTCTCGACGCGGCTGCCGGCGACGATGCGCGCGCTGTTTGAGGACGACAGCCCCGAGGCGCTGCTAAGCGCCATCATGCTGTACCACTTCTACGTCGAGGGCGTGGGCGCCGAAGCCAGCTACCCGATCTACTACAAGATCTTCGAGCGCACGGGCAAGCTGCCCGCGCTCAACCGCGGGATTCGCCTGATCCAGCGCGACGAGGCCCGCCACATCGGTTTCGGCGTGTACATCCTGCAGCGCCTGCTCGCCGAGCATCCGCACCTGGTCGACCAGTTCGAGGCGCAAGTCGAGGCGATGCGGCCGTTCGCGGAGGACGGCCCGAACCAGACCTTCGCCGGCTTCGAGCGCGGTCAGGCCCCGTTCGACCTCGACTACGACGAGTACAGGCAGCTCTACCTCGACAAGCTGGAAGAGATGCGGCAGAGCATCTACGACGGCCGGCTCGCGGCTGCCGTCTAGGAGCCCGTGGTGGGACCGGCATCCGCGGGCGGCAGTCTGCGGCGCGGGCTGCCGGGTCTCCCCGCCGTCGCCGGCGCCGTCCTCTGCTCCCTCTTGCTGGCCAGCAGTCCGCTGGCGGCACAGGCGGAGCCGCGGGCCGATCACGTCGTCCTCGTCTCGGTCGACGGCCTCCGGCCGGACTTCTACCTCCCCGGCTCCTCCTGGCCGGCGGCGAACATGCAGCAGATGGCGCGCGACGGCGCACACGCCGAGGGCGTGCGCGGGGTGTTTCCTACGGTCACCTACCCGTCGCACACGACGATCGTCACTGGCGCGTTGCCCGCCCGGCACGGGATCTACTACAACCGGGCCTTCGAACCCGAGGGCCAGAGTGGAGAGTGGTACTGGCACGAATCGGGAATCCAGGTCCCCACGCTCTGGGACGCCGTGCGCGGGGCTGGAAGACGGACCGCGGCGATTTCCTGGCCAGTGACCGTCGGCGCGCCGGTGGACTGGCTGGTGCCGGAGGTCTACTCCCTGGACCCCAACGTCGACCGCCTGCTGCCGATGCGCGAGGGCAGCACGCCCGGCCTGTGGCAGGAACTGGAACGGGAAGCAACGGGCCGCCTCAACCTGCGCAACTACTCCGCCGCCTACATCACGCGTGACGACACGACCGGCGTGATGGCCGCCTACGTCCTGGAAACCCACCGGCCGGCCCTGCTGGCGCTGCACCTGATCACGACCGATTCCGCCCAGCACGCGCACGGCCGCGAGTCGGATCGCATCCGGCGCACCGTCGGCGCCGCCGACCGGGCCATCGGCGCGGTCCGCGACGCCGCGGAACGCGCCGGCATCCTGGACCGCACCGCCTTCGTCATTGTCGGCGACCACGGCTTCGTCGACCTTCACACCCAGGTGATGCCCAACGTCTGGCTCGCCGAAGCCGGCCTCCACGGCACCGAGCCCGACCGCGGTGAGTGGCGCGCCACCTTCCACCCCAGCGGCGGCTCTACCTTCCTTCACCTGCGAGACGCGGCGGACGAAGAGGCGCTGAAGGCAGTCCGCGCCATCCTCGCCGACCTGCCTCAACCCATCGGCCGGCTGTTCCGCATCGTCGAACGCGACGAACTCGACGAGATCGGCGCCAGCCCGAGCGTCCCCTTCGCCCTGGCCGGCACGCTCGGCACCACCTTCGGCTCCGATGCCTCCGGCGACGCCGTGCGCCCCACCGACGGCGGCACCCACGGCCACTTCCCCACCGATTTCCCGGAGATCCTCACCGGCTTCGTCGGCTGGGGCGCCGGCTTCGAAACCGGCCGCACCGTCCACCGCATGGGGCTGACCGACATCGCCGACCTCATCGCGATGCTGCTCGATGTGGACTTCGAGAGTCCGGACGGGGCACCGCCACTGGGTGTGCTGACGCCCCGCTAGCGCCAGCAGCCACTTCTCCTGAACTCCACCTTCCGGCCAGCAATCGCACTGCCTCATGAAAGCCGACCCTGTTCGCTTCCTTGACCTGCTGAACCAAAAGATCCAGTACGTTGTACCGCGCTGGCAGCGCCGCTACCGGTGGAGCGAGTCCGAGATCACCCGGCTCGTTGAAGACCTCCTGGCCGTCGGCCAAGCCGAGGAAGCCGACCACTACGGCGGTTCTCTCCTCACTTTCCCGGAGCCTGGGCAACCAGGCGGTGTCTTGCCGACTGCCAGGGTCGTCGATGGCCAACAGCGCCTGACCACCGTGAGTATTCTGCTCTCGTGCATCGCCGAGAGCTTCGAGAAGAGCGACGGAAAACACAACGGTTGGACCGCAGAGAACATTCGCGAAGAGCTACTGACCAATCCTCGACGCAGCCCCGAGAGGCTCCGAAAACTGCGCCTGCAACAAGGAGACGAAGAGGAGTACCGCGCCGGCCTGGAGGGTGAGCCTCGCGGCAGCGGCGCTGTCACTCAGGCCTGGAAGATAGTACGTCGCCTGGTCGATCGAAACGACCCCGCGAGACTCTTCCAGGGCCTTGAACGTTTCCACATAGTGAGCATCGGCCTTCATCCCCACGACGATCCGCAGCAGATCTTCGAGAGCATCAACGCCACCGGACTGCCCCTCGCTGAAGGCGAGAAGGTCAAGAACTGGCTGCTCATGGGTCAGCCTGATGACGTACAGCGGGACCTCCACGACAACCACTGGCTGTCGATCGAAAGACACCTCGGTGCCAGGCACACAACCGAACCGATCGACCTGTTCCTGCGCGATGTCCTTCGCTGGCGCACCGGAGAGCTACGGGGCAAGGACCAAGCCTATGAGGGTCTCCGGCGTTGGGCGCTCCGAGAGCATGGGGCCAGCCTCAGTGCCCGAGCATCGATCTGTCGTGAGCTTGCGCGCCTTGCTCGGCTATACGGGATTCTGACCGGCTCTGCGGGACCTCATGGCAGCAAACGTGTGGAGTTGGAACTCCGTCACCTGCGGGCTCTGGGTATCCACGTTCACCGACCCTTGAGCCTCCGGTTTCTGGACGACGCTTCAAAGGGTGATTCCGCACCAACGCACCCGGAACTCGCAAAGGCCTTGGGGACCATCGGAACGTGGCTCACGCGTATGTGGCTGGCCGAACGTCCCATGGCCGGAATCAACAAGGCAGCGGCCGAACTCTCGAACCTGAAGGGGCCGGGACCGGGCGCAGACTACGCTGATTACTGGAGGAGCCAGATTCAGCGGCGCCAGAACACGCGCGTCGGTGTACCGAACGACGAAGACGTCACACGCGGAGTGCGGTCCCGCAAGGCCCACGGGGGAAGCGCAACGCAGTCCTCAACCGCGGTTCTCTGCGCGCTGATGGAGGCCGAGCATGGAGAGGAATCTCCTGCTCGGAAGCACTTGACGATCGAGCATGTAATGCCACAGAAGCTCACCAGCGCCTGGGTAGAGGCCTTGGGGGGGCGAAGCCATCGAGACACACGAACGCTGGGTTCACCGCCTCGCGAATCTGACCCTGAGCGGAGATGTCACGAACGCCAAACTGGGCAGGGGTACGTTCGACGAGAAGCGTTCAATCTACAAGAGTAGCCCGATCGGATTGACCCGCGAGATCGCGGAACAGGACCACTGGGATGGCGACGCTCTCGAACGGCGTGCCGACGCACTCGCTGAACGCGTGTTGAGGCTCTGGCCATGGCAGGTCCGAATCGGTCACGTACCGACGAGATCAGACGCCTCAGGACCGCTTGAGTGGCGGATCGAGGGAGGCCCCTGGCTCGCGGAAGAGAGTGCTAGCCAGATGGTCCTCAACGTGGCCGGAGCCCTTCTGCGTCGGGATCCCAGTAACGCGGAGAAACTCTCGGGCGGCACGCTCAGCAAGAATCTGCAGTCGGCGCGGCACTACCCGCCCGGATCGAAGGCAGGCAGCCTGACGATGCGGGGAGTCCCCGGCCATGACACTTGGGTTCTCTACCCCTACGATCGGGACTATGCGGCGAGCGCGAGACGTTGCCGGGAAATGGGCAGCGTCTGCGGCGTCACGGTCGAGGTCAGGGGCTATCAAGAGATCCACCGAAGAACTGAGTTCTTCCGATTCCTGAAAGAGCGTACCGGTGGCCTCCCTGGACAAACGGACGCCTGGCGCGGGGAGCACCAATGGACCGGGCCCTTGAACTCTCACGGCGACCGGGTTGGCCTCCGAGTCGGCGACAAGGAGCTGTTTCTGTACATTCGGAAGCCTTGGGGTCAGGAAGCATCGGCTGCACTCGCTGCACGGTTGCTGAGCTACTCGGGGAGTATCCGCTCAGGAATGGGAGATCAATGGATCGAGGGCGAGCCGGACGCCGAGAGTCTTGAGGGCAGGACGGTATCGGTGAAGAGACCGTGGGCGTACGAGGACGACGAGGACTGGCCGCCGGCGGCGGACTGGATCAAGGACCAGTACGAGCGCCTTCGGACGATCCTGACGGCCCTGAAACAGGGCGGCGAGCCAGAGTAGAGGCCCCGCTGTTCCAGCTCGACTGGGTGGCTCCAGCGGCCCCACACTGGCCGCTTCATCCGCCTCCCGGCGTTGCAGCCCGGTGCCACAATCGTGTCCCCTCCGGATTCACCGCCAAGCTGTCAAGTCAATCGCTCGACAACGCTTCCGAGTCCGACGACACGATCGGCGCCAACTCGGCGAGAAGCCTCGGGACATCGTTCCGCACAGTACGCCACACGAGCTTCACGTCGATGTCGTCGTAGACGTGGACCATCCGGTTGCGCATCCCTCTGATCTCACGCCACGGGACACCCGGCCGTGCGTCCCGGAAGGAAGCGGACAAGCGACCGGCCGCCTCTCCTATCACCAGGAGGCGACGGATCACCGAGTCCTGCAACTGCTCGTTCTCTATGAACTCGTTGCGCGAAACGCCGGCGATGTAGTCACCGATCGACCTGGCTGACTCCACGATGTCCGCGACGGCCGCGAGATCACGATTCATACATCGTCTTCACCGAGCCGAGGATCGCCTCCCGTCGAAAGCGATTCTTGCTTCGCTCCACGGCCCACCAGCTCAGGAGGTCGACCTCGCGCCCCAGAATCGACTCCAGTTCGCGCTCCATCCGCTCCAAGTCGAACAGCGAGTGTTGAGCCGCCTCGCTGAATCGGGCCAGTACGTCTACGTCGCTGGCGGCGCCGAAGTCAGAACGAAGGGCGGAACCGAACACGCCAAGCCGGGTGATCTGCCAGCGGCCGCAGAACGAAGCGATGTCCTCAGCAGGCCATTCGACGTCGCCGTTCAGAGAGGTCTTCGCGCTTCCCGCTGTCGTTGCCGATTGTGATGCCGCCGGCATGACGCTCTCCGGTTTCTCCTTCAGGACAGTCGCGATCCTCGCCACGTGACGCCCTGGCAAGGCACCGTCATCCTAGCAACGCTGGCCGTATCGCCCGGTCAGCTCGTCAGCCCGCGGTACACCTTCGGCAACTGGCTCGGCAGGGCGGCGATCTCGTCGATCACGAGGTAGCGGCGTTCGGGGCACATCTCGCGCAGGTAGTCGTGGCCGGCGGGGTCGACGGTGATGCAGAAGGTGGAGATGCCCTGGCGTTCCGTCTCGCGGAGCGCGACCATCGTGTCGCGGATGCCGTAGACGCGGGAGGCGCGGTCGCTGCCGTAGTCGAAGTCCTGGGGGTAGCCGTCGGAGAGGATGAGCAGAACCTTGACTTTCGCCTCGCGCGCGGCGAGCTTGGCGGCGGCGTGGCGGATCGCGGGTCCCATCCTAGTGCTGCGCTTCGGCTCCATCGTGGCGATCCGATCCTCGGCGCCCCGATCGAAGTCGTCGTCGAACTCCTTCGCGACGAAGAACTCGACCTCCTTGCGGCCGAAACCGGAGAAGCCGTAGATCGCGTAGTCGTCGCCCAGGGTCTCGAGCGCGTCGGCCATCAGGACCAGGGAGTCCTTCTCGATGTCGATCACTCGGCGACCCGGCGGCAGGGGCTGAGGATTGTCGGGCCAGTCGAAGTCGTCGAAGACGCCGACGAACTCGGGTTCCGGCGTCTTGCCCGCGGGCGCCTCCGGCTCCTCCACGGGCGCCTCCGCGTCGGTCGAGGCGCTCATGTCGAGCAGGAAGGCGGCCGCCACGTCCCGGTGCTGCCGGCGGCGGCTCATGTAGACGGCGCCGTCCGGCGGCCGGCCGGCGCGGCGATCGACGTGGCTCTCCACGACCCGGTCGAGGTCGAGCTCCTCGCCTTCGATCAGCCGCCGCATGCGCCGGAACTCCTCCGGCTTGAGCAACTCGAACTGCTTCCTGACCCGCCGCAGCAGGTCGGCGTGGAGACGCCTCGTCTCGTCGACGAAACGCTCTGCCGAAGCCGTGGCGCCGTTCGGGGGCGGACCGGGCGGCTCGATCGATTTCTCCCGCAGGTGGCACCAGCGCCGGCGATAGCCGGCCAGCTCGTGGTCCCACTCGTCGTAGTAGTAGACCTGCTCCCGGTCGAGCCCGGCCTCCGCCAGTTCGCGCTCCAGCCGCTTCGAGAGTTCCTCGAGGCGGGTCGCCAGTTCCTCGGGATCGACTTCGATCGGCGTCCCCTCCTCGTCGCCCCCTTCGGCCTCGATCGCCCCCGTGATGTCGAGGTCGGTCAGCGGCAGGCCAGCGGTGCCCGCGAGATCGCCGTCCTGCAGGCTGAGTACGCCCAACTCGTCGACCTGCAACTGCTCCATCAGGCCGGCGGCGATCGGGCCCGGTTCCACGTCGTCCCGCACTTCAACTTCGGAAGCGAGTTCCTGCCACTCACGGCGCAGCTCGACTCGCTCCGGTGCCGGGTCGCCGTGGTGCGCGGGCGCCGGTACGTCGAGGGATTGGGCTTCGGCCTCAGGGTTCAGGGAGGCGCCGCGATCCTGCCGTCGGCCATCATCAGTGGCCGGGCCGGAGCCGCCCGGACCGAGAGCCGAGCGCAGGGCGGCGAACCTGGGATAGAGCGCTCGTACTGCACGCAGGGTGTGATCGACGGTGGCGCCGGGGTTCAACAACGTCGCCGCCTCTTCGAATCGAACCGACACCCGGCTCGCCGAATCCGCATCCTCCGCGTCCGCTGCCAACCGCCACCGTTGCTCGACCAGCAGCGCTTGCGCCAGGTCGAACAGGGCCGCTTCCCGCCGCCGCCGGCGCGCCGGCGGCCTCGATGCCGGGCTCAGCGACGAATCGAGCGCGTCGTCGATCAGCCGCAGCAGATCGCGGCCCACGCCCCGAAAGACGCGCGCGAGAGCGGCATCGATGCGCGCACCCTCGAGCCGCGCGAACAGCGCCCGAGCAAGGCCCGGCTCATCGAACCCGGAGAAGAAATCGGCGAACCGGATCGGACCCCGCCGATAGGTGCCGAAGAGCACACCACCCAACTGGTGCAGCACGGCCATCCGGTACACCATGAAGTTGCCGTAGCTGTCCGGCAGCCGGTCGATCCGCTCCGGCAGGTAGAAGGCAGCGCCGTCGGTCGTCGGCCGGCCCGCGGCCGCCGCGCCTTCCAGGTCGAGATGGCCGGCGCGCGATCTGTCGCCGGTTTGAAGGTCGGCCAGCGGCCGGACGTCGGCCGGGCGCGCCAGCATCGCCTCGACGTAGATCTCGAGGACGCGGGCGATGTCGTCGAGGGCAACCGCGGTCAAGGCAACAGCGTCGACGCGACCTCGGTCACCGCGCGCTGGACCTCGTCGTCGTCGGTGATCGCCCGGCAGATCGCGGCGACGCAGGCCTCGCGCACGCCGATGCCGCCGGCGATCAACTGTGCCGTGTAGATGAGCAGGCGGGTGCTGACCCCTTCGTCGAAACCGCGGTGGTGGAGGTTGCGGATGCGCTTGCCGAGTTCAGCCAGGTCGCGGGCCAGCGTCACGTCGATGCCCGCCTCGTGGGCGATGATCTCGGCTTCGATCTCCGGCGGCGGATAGTCGAACTCGAGCGCCACGAAGCGCTGGCGTGTGCTCGGCTTCAGGTCCTTGGCGACGCTCTGGTAGCCCGGGTTGTACGAGAGAACGAGGAGGAAGTCCGGGTGCGCGGGCAGAATCTCGCCACGCTTCTCGATCGGCAGGATGCGGCGGTGGTCGGTCAGCGCGTGGATCAGGACCGTCGTGTCCTTGCGCGCCTCGACGATCTCGTCCAGATAGCAGATCGACCCGTCGCGCACCGCGCGGGTCAGCGGGCCGTCCATCCACACCGTGTCGTCGCCTTCGAGCAGGTAGCGGCCGACCAGGTCGGTCGCGGTCAGGTCCTCGTGGCACGCCACAGTGACGAGAGGCGTCTCGATCCCCGTACGGGTCCCCGCATCGCCTCCGCGATACAGCCGATGCGTCATGTGCTCGAGGAACCGCGTCTTGCCGCAACCCGTGGGCCCCTTCAGCAGAACCGGCATGCGCGCCCGGTAGGCGGCCAGGAACAGCTCGACCTCGTTGCCGACGGGCAGGTAGTAGGGCACCTCCGGAGCAGGCCGCGGCTTCGCCGCTTGCAAGGGCTGAGTCATGGGCTGCCGCGCTAGCGAATCAGCAATGGTCGATCGCACGGGCGAGCGCGAAGTCCTTCTCGGTCACGCCGCCAGCGGAATGGGTGCTGAGGGCCAGGCGAACCCGGTTGTAACGGATGTCGATATCCGGGTGATGGTCCGCGGCTTCCGCCAGCTCGGCCACGAAGTCGACGAAACGCACCGCCGCCGGAAAGGTCGGGAACTGGTACTCCCGCGCGATGGAAGGCGCTTCCACGTCTGCCTCCCAGCCAGTCAGTTCTCCACACGCCGCCAGGATCTCATCCGCTGTCATCGCTGCCATTGCCTGCTACCTCCGCCGCGCGACCCTAGCAGCCCGCCGCACCCGCAGTGGTACTGTCGGCGGCCTATGAAATTCGGCATCTTCTACGAGCATCAGCTGCCCAAGCCCTGGGGGCCGGACTCTGAGCATCGGCTGATCCAGAACTCGCTGGAACAGATCGAGCTCGCCGACCGGCTCGGGTACGACTACGCCTGGGAGGTCGAGCACCACTTCCTGGAGGAGTACTCCCACAGTTCGGCGCCCGAAGTGTTCCTGGCGGCGGCGTCGCAACGGACGAAGAACATCCGCCTCGGCCACGGCATCGTCCAGTTGACGACGAATCACCCGGCCCGGGTCGCCGAGCGGGTCTCGACGCTCGACCTCGTCTCGAACGGACGGGTCGAACTCGGGCTTGGCGAAGGCTCCAGCGTCACCGAACTTCACCCCTTCGGCCGCAGCTTCCGCGACAAGCGGATCGTCTGGGAAGAGGCCGTTCAGGCCTGCCTGCCGATGTTCTGGAACGAGGGCTGGGAGTACCACGGCCACTACTTCGACTTCCCGCTCCGCAACGTGATCCCGAAGCCGCTGCAGCGGCCCCACCCGCCGCTCTGGGTCGCCTGTTCGCAGCTCGACACGATCCGCTACGCCGCCCACCGCGGCATGGGCGCGCTGTGCTTCAAGTTCGCCGACCTCGACTCCGCCCGGGCCTGGGTCAACGCGTACTACAACACGTTCACCCGGGATCAGCGCAAGCTCTGCGACTACCAGACGAACCCGAATCTCGCGACGGTCAGCGGCTTCATGTGCGCGCCGACCGACGAGGAGGCGCAGCAGAAGGCCGACGGCTGGACCTTCTTCCAGTTCGCTCTGCAGCTCTACAACAAGGAAGGGCCGTTCGAGCCCAGGACGAACAACTTCTGGGAGCGCTACCAGGAGTGGAAGCAGACCCCCGAAGGCCGGCGTCGCTCCGACAGCGAACTGATCGGCTCGCCGGAGACGATCCGCGCGCGCCTGCGAGAGCTAGAGCGGGCCCACGTCGACCAGGTCATCCTGCTCAACCAGGCCGGCAAGAACACGCACGAGGACATCATGGGCAGCCTGGAGCTGTTCGCCCGCGAGGTGATGCCCGAGTTTCAGGCCCGCGAAGACGAGCAGCAGGCGTGGAAGAGAGCGGTGCTCGCCGGCGACGTGAGCCTCGACGAGATCGACACGGAGCCGTTCAACACGACGTCACGGCTCCGGCCCACGATTCCCCCATCCGAGGAGGCGCTGGCCGCGGCCCGCAAGTGGGCCAGCTAGGTCACCCGCCGGCAACCGCAACCGAACCATCGCTTCTGCGTAGTCAGATACGACAGCACGCGACCCAACTCAGGAGACTCTTCATGTCCCTTCTCTTCCAGCGCCGCAAGGCTCTCTCGCTAGCCGGCTCCGTCCTGCTCCTGGGAGCCACGCTCTCCGCCGCGCCCCTCCTCGCCGACGACCAAGAACTGCCGTCGCCCGAGGAGATCGTCTCCCGCTACATAGAGGCCCTGGGCGGCGAGGAAGCGATCCGCGCACACAGCTCGAGGACGGTCAAGGGCACGGTCGAGATTCCGGCGATGGGCATGTCCGGCCAGACGACGGCCTACTTCATCGCGCCCGACAAGATGATCGTCAAGGGCGAGATGCCAGGCATGGGCGAGAACGTCCAGGCCTACAACGGAGAGATCGGCTGGGTCGAGAACCCAATGGCGGGCACACAGCTACTGGAAGGCGACATGCTGGACCAGATGAAGCGCCAGGCTCGCTTCTACGCGGACCTTGAGCGGGCCGACCTCTTCCCGCAACAGACGACCGCGGGAGAGACCGAGTGGAACGGCCAGGCCGCGTACCAACTCGACGTCGTCGACATCGACGGCAACGAAATGTCCCAGTACTTCGCGAAGGAGACCGGGCTCCTGATCGGTGCGGAGGGAACACAGACGACCGAAATGGGAGCGATGGAGGTAGCGATCACCATCGGTGACTACGAGGAGTTCGGCGGAGTGTTGATCGCCACGTCGACCTCCACCAACCTCGTTTCGATGGCAATGGAGATCATCGCGACCATCGAGTCGGTGACCTTCGACGACGTCGACCCGAGCGTCTTCGAGCCCTCCGACGCGATCAAGGCGCTGCTGCCCTAGTAGACGGCGTCACGAACCCGCACACGCGACCAACTCAGGAGACCATTCATGTCCTTCAAGCCAACCAGCCGCAACGCTCTGCTCGTACTCGCCTTCTGCGGCCTGATTCTCGGCGCCTGCGCCGCCTACGAAGCCGGAGAAGCGCCTGCCCCCGCCGCACCGGAGCCTCCTCCACCGCCAGAGCTGACGGAGGAGCAGAAGATCGTCGCCCGTCACGTCGAAGCAATCGGCGGCGAAGATGCCATCCGCGCGCACGCCTCGATGACGATCAAGGGCGCCTTCGAGATGCCGGCGATGGGCCTTTCGGGCGAAGCGACCATCTACCTTGCCGCACCCGACAAGGGCCTCGTGAACATCGAAATCCCGGGCTTCGGCAGCAACGTTCAGGGCTTCAACGGTGAGTTCGGATGGTCCGAGGACCCGATGCAGGGCGCGCGCCTGCTCGAGGGCGGCGAGTTGAGCACCCTGCGGAACCAGACCCGCATTCACGGAGACCTGGAGTACGACGAGCTCTACTCTCAGCAGACGGCCGTCGGCGAGACCGAATGGAACGGTCAGGCCGCCTACCAGATCGATCTCGTCGACGTCGAGGGCAACGAGTCGTCCCGCTACTTCGCCGTCGAGACCGGCCTGCTGATCGGCGAGGAAGGGACCACGACGAGCGAGATGGGCACCATCGAGACGAGCAGTACCTTGACGGACTACAAGGAGTTCGGCGGCGTCCTGTTCGCAACGTCCACGACGACGAGCATCCCGTCCTTCGGCGTAGAGATGACCCAGACCATCGAGTCCGTAACCTTCGACGACGTCGACCCGACCGTCTTCGAGCCTTCCGACGCGATCAAGGCGCTCCTGCCGGAGTAGAGGCTCGGCCCACTCGAAACAGCTCTTTCCCCGGTGCGGCCGCGTCGGCGCGGCCGCACCGGCGCTCTTCGTCGCGGCGGCGTTCATCGCCGCTGCCGCGACACCAGCCGAAGCCCAGGGCAGCCGGCGACCCCAGCCGCGGCTGACGGACCTCTACGAGCAGTGGCTCGCGGAAGTGGAGCCGCTGCTTGCCAAGGCAGAGCGCCAGGCCTTCGAGCGGCTGGAAGGCCCGGGCGCTCGCGAGCGCTTCCTGCGCGCCTTCTGGGCGGCGCGGCCCGAGCGCCTGCTCGAGCGCTGGCGGGAGAACCGCGAGGCCCGCGACCAGCTCCGGGAACGCTCGCCGGCGATGGAGCGCGCCGTGCTCCTGGCCGGCAAGCCAGCTGACCGCCAGACCGTCGAGCCCTGCGAGTCGGAACTCCGGCGGATCGAGATCTGGACCTACGACGGCTGGCGACTCGAACACCAGCTCGGCCGTCCGCCTCTCCCGGATGAAGACGAGATCGTTCTGGCCTTCGTCCAGCAGGTGAACTTCGACCCGCGGTCGCTGCGACTGTGGTCGCCGTCCTCCGGCGTCGATCTGACCTTCGATCGGGAACAGCAGGACGGCGGCCGCTCCGACGACGCCAAGACGCCGATGGCCGGCGCGTTCCGCGTACTCGACCAGGCCGAGCGACGCCGATGCATGACCCCGAGCGAGCGGCGCCGCCTGGAACGACGGCTGGGCCGGGCCGTCGGGTGGCGGGAGTTCATCGACCGGCTGGACTGGGCCGCCGCGGCGTCGCAAGCCGGCTGGATCGACCGCCTCCTCCGCGTCGAAACGGTGCTCGACGCGGACGCCATGGCCCTGCCGGGCGTCTCGCTCGACTTCGAACCTCTTGGTGCCGAGAACCGGCGCACCGCGATGCGCGGCCGGCTGCGGCTGCCGCCCGAGCACCTCGCGGCCATCGGCGCCGGCCAGATCCTCGATCGCGTGACGATCACCGGCGACGTCTTCCTGCACGACCGCCTGGCCGACGCCTTCGTCGTCACTCATCACGTGAGCGGGGGAACCGGCGAAATCACCCTCACGTTCTACCGGCGGCTGCCGGCCGGCACCTATCGGCTGGAGATCCGCGCCGAGGATCGCCTGGGCCGCGGCCTGCTCCGCACGAGCCGCACGCTCGAAGTGCCGGCGCTCGACGTGCAACCCGATGTCCCCGGCCTCGGCCTCCTGAGCCGGCGCGAGACGATCGCCCTCAACCAGTTGCCGAGCGTCGAGTTGCTGACGCCCGAAGGCCGCGTCCTCGGTTCGACCTTCACCGCCCGTGTCGTCGCCAGCCCAGCCGTGTCTCGGGTCGCCTTCCTGCGCGACGGCGAGGCGGTCGCAACCGTCGACGCGCCTCCCTTCGTGCAGGACCTCGACCTGCCGGGCCGCCGCCACCGGATCGAGGTACGGGGGCACGACGCCGCGGGAGCGCTCCTTGCCCGTCACGCGCTGGAGGTCGAGCGGGAAGAACACCCGTTCTCGATCGCGCTCGAGCGCCCGGACCCGGCGTTCATCGAGGAGGCGCTCGAGCTGTCCGTGCGCGTCGACGTCCCGTCCGGCCGGGAGCTCGACCGCGTCGACTGCCATCTGGACGCCGAACTCCTCGAAAGCATGACGGCCCCGCCGTTCCGATGCCGGGTTCCGGCCGGACTGCGCCTGCCTCTGAGCTTCGTTCGGGCAGCCGCCACGCTCCGTACGGGCGAGACGGTCGAAGACCTCGTCTTCCTCGGCTCAGGAGCGCCGGAGGAGATCGAGGTGCGCCTCGTCGACCTGCTGGTTTCCGTCGGAGGCCGGCAGGCGGGACCGGCAACGGGACTGGACGCGGCCGACTTCCGTGTTCTGCACCGGGGCGTCGAAGCAGGGATCCGCGACTTCCGGAACCTGGCCGACCGACCGCTCACCGTTGCCCTGCTGATGGACATCTCGAGTTCGATGGGTCGTGGTGTCCGCGTCGCCGCGACCAGCGCGCAGCGCTTCTTCGAGGGCATCCTGACCGATCGCGACACCGCCAGTCTGATCGTGTTCAACCACGACCTCGACCGCCTGGCGCCATTCTCGGCCGACACGCGCCTGCTCCGCTACGCCGCCGAGGGTCTGCGGGCCTGGGGCTCCACCCGGCTCTACGACGGGATCGCCTATGCCGTCTCTTCGTTCGCGGGACGTCCGGATCGGCGCGCCCTGGTCGTGCTCAGCGACGGCGCCGACACGGACAGCAATCTCGACTTCGAGCGCGTGCTGGCGCAGGTCGAACTGGCCGGCGTCGTCGTCTATCCGATCGCCCTGAGGGTCTCCGACGAAACAACCACGGAAGCGCTGGAGCGGCTCGCGGAGAGCACCGGCGGCCGCTACCACGCGGCCGCTTCGGTCGAAGACCTGGATCGCATCTACCGGGAGATCGAGCGCGCCCTCCGTTCCCAGTACCTGATCGCTTTCGAACCGCCGCCCGGCGTCGAGGCGGGCGCCGACGGGCTGCGGGACATCGAGGTCGAGGTGTCGCGTGCGGGGCTGACGGTGACGGGAGTGAGAAGCCGGGGGCGGTGAGGAGACGTAGACTGCCGGCATGAGCGGAGCGCGGGCGGCGATGAGGGCGATCGAGCGCGCCCTCATCCGGCCGTGCCGGGCGGCGGAGGGAAGCGCGGGCTACTGGCTCTTCGTGAGCCACCTCTTCACCACGTTCGGCATCGCGCTGTCGAACTTCCTCCTCTTCTTCACCCTGATCTGGGCCGCCATTCGCCGACGACGGCTCCACTTCGCGAGCGGCGACGAGGATCGGCGACGGCGGCGGCGGATTCTGCTCCCACTGGGCCTCTACGCGGGCTGCTTCGTGCTCTCGGCCGCCTTCTCCTACGATCCGGCAACCAGCCTCCAGGAGCTCTCCACGCTCTACGCCGTGCTGACCCTGCCGCTGGCGCTGCTGCTCGTCCGTGGCGAGCGCCAGGTGCGGGTCGTCATCGTGGCCCTCACCGGGATCTCGGCCGTCCTCGCCGTCTACGGCCTGGCCCAGTTCGCCTTCACCGACTACGGCCCACTCCAACAGCGGATCCCCGGACCGTTCTCGCACTACATGACCTTCTCCGGCGTCCTCCTGCTCGGCCTCGCCCTGATCGCCGGCCGCCTGAGCAGCGCGGGCGGCTGGCGTTCGCGAGCCAACTGGATCGGTTTGGCCCTGGTTGGCGGCGCTCTCGTCCTCACCCTGACCCGCAACGCCTGGCTCGGCGCCTTTGCTCTCGCGATCACGGCGATGGCCCTTCAGCGCCGGCGCGTCTTCCTGGGTTTCGCCGGCGCGCTGGTACTGGCCGCCGTCTCGCTGGCCGCCGTGGCGCCGACCCTGTGGCCGACCTACTGGCAGCGAGCGACCTCGATGGCGGACGTCCGTAATCCCTCGAACTACGACCGGCTGTGCATGCTCTGGGCCGGCGGCCAGATGATCGTCGATCGACCCCTTACCGGCATCGGCCCGGCCATGGTCCGCGAGTGGTACCCGGTCTACCGGCATCCGACGTCGGTTCGGCCGCGCGTCAAGCACCTGCACAACACGTTCGTCCACATGGCGGCCAGCCGCGGCATTCCGTCCCTGCTCGCCTACCTGTGGCTGATGGCTGCGGCGGCGGCGATGGCGTTCGAGGGCTATCGCCGCGAGGGCGGCCGGGCCGGGCCGCGCGCCGACCTCTACCTGGGCGTCCTGTTCGCCCTCCTCGCGCTGAACGTGGCCGGCCTGTTTGAAGCGAACTGGCGCGACACGGAGATCCAGCGCTGGACGCTGTTCCTGCTGGCCCTGCCGGTTATCCTCCGCGCTCCAGACGACCAGCCCGGAGATTCGGCATGCACCTCGACCGCCTCAGTCTGATCCAGCTCCTCGACCTTCTGTCGGCCCGGGAGATCTCCTGCGCCGAGTTGATGGACGCGACCCTGGAACGCATCGAGGCCACGCACCCGAAGCTCAACGCGGTCGTCAGCCAGCGGCCTCGCGAAGCGTTGCGGGCCGACGCCGAGGCGGCCGACGCGCGACGCGCCGCCGGCGACGCCCGGCCGCTCGAGGGCGTGCCCCTCGGCGTCAAGGACCTCGAGGACGTGGCCGGCATGGTGACGTCCATGGGTTCGCGCGTGTTCCGCGATCAGGTGGCCGAGGCCGATTCGACCCAGGTGGCGCGGCTGCGAGGCGCCGGCGCGATCGTCGTCGGCAAGACGAACACCCCCGAGTTCGGGTTCACCGCGATCACCAAGAACCCCTTGTTCGGCGTCACCCGCTCGCCCTGGAATCTGGAACGCACTCCCGGAGGCTCGAGCGGCGGTTCTTCCGCTGTGCTGGCGGGCGGCGTCTTGCCTCTCGTCACCTCCTCGGACGGCGGCGGCTCGATCCGGATCCCGGCCAGCTTCACCGGCGCGTTCGGCCTGAAGCCGAGCCAGGGCCGGATTCCGCGCGGGCCGATGAAGGCCTGGGATTACGGCAGCACCGCGGTCTACGGCCCCCTGACCCGCACGGTGGAGGATGGCGCCCTGTTCCTCGACCTGGTCGCCGGACCGTCGCCCTGCGATCCCGGCTCGCTTCCCCATCCCGGCCTGAGCTACCGCGACGCGCTCGAATCGGGGCTCCCCGCTTCCCTCCGCATCGCCTGGTCGCCGGACCTCGGGTACGCAAGGGTGCAATCGGACGTAGCTCGCGTGGCCGCGGACGCGGCGACCGTGTTCGATCAGGCCGGTCTCTCCGTCGAACCGCTCGAGGAGCATGTGCCGGCCGGTCCGCCGATGCTGACGGCCGCCTGGGGCGCACTGGGCAACTTCCTGATCGCCGGCCAGATCCACGAACCGCTTCGGAGCCAGCGCCAGGACATGACCCACTCCTTCGCCGAGGCGCTGGAACGCTCCTGGGAGATGACGCCCGAGACCTTCGGCGCCGCGGCGCGCGAACGGGCTCAGCTGAATCTCTGGTGCGGCGAGGTCTTCAACCGCTTCGATCTGCTGCTGACGCCGACCGTGCCCTACGATCCGCCACCCGCGCGCGGTCCCTTCCCTACCCACACCGAGGGCAGGGAGCAGGTGCCGGCCGGCGTCGCGGCGTTCACGATTCCGTTCAACATGTCCGGTCATCCGGCGGCAACGGTGCGCGCCGGTCTCTCCGAGGCCGGCCTGCCGGTCGGCCTCCAGATCGTCGGACCACGCCACCGGGACGATCTGGTGATGCGGGCCGCGCGGCTGTTCGAGCGAGCGCGTCCCTGGCATCCGGACTGGCCGGAGATCTGATCCCGGCCGGCGCCCGGCCTCAGGGGATGACGGTGACCTTGACCGCCCCGCTCTGCTTGTCGCCCGCGATCTCGAACGCCCGCTCGAACTCGTCCAGCGCTACCTCGTGGGTGATGAGGCCCGAGAGGCCCCCGCCACCCGCCGCCAGGATACGCACCGCCTCGGCGAAGTCGGCCTCGCCGGGGCGCCGGGCGTAGCAGTTGGACCACTGCAGGCGAGCCTCCTTGCCGAGCAGCATAAGCGGATCGAGGGTCAGCGGACCCATGAAGACGCCCAGGACGCAGACCGTGCCGCCGGGAGCGAGCGCGATGGTGGCGGCCGTCATCGTGTCGGCCACACCGCCTACCGTCTCGACGACGAGCTCGGCGTCGTGGCCGGTCAGGTCTTCCGCAGGGCCCTCGTCGATCACCCGGTGGGCGCCGAGCCGTCTCGCCAGTTCGGCCTGGTGCGGATAGCGGGCCGTGATGGCCACGTCGCCGAACCCCCAGGCACGGGCAACCGCGACGACCGCGAGGCCGATCGAGCCCGCGCCCAGGATCAGCAGACGATTCGGCGGCCTGGCCTGGTCCGCGCCGCACAGCCGGAGCCCGTGAACCGCGACGGCGAAAGGCTCGGCGAGCGCGGCGACCGGCAGCGGAAGCCCATCCGGAACCCGGTACAGACGGTGCGCCGGGACGACCACGGCGTCGGCGAAGCCGCCCGGCCGGCGCAGGCCGTAGAGCTGGAGGTCCCGGCAGATCGAGTCCCGGCCTTCGCGGCACGGCTCGCAGTCACCGCACGAAGCCAGGGGTTCGACCACGACCGCCTCGCCAGCGGCGAAGCCGGAGACACCCGCGCCAAGGTCGTCGACCACGCCGGCCATCTCGTGGCCCATGATCGATCCCGGATCGATGATCGGTTTCGGGCTGTGAACCAGGTGCAGGTCCGTGCCGCACAGGCCGCAGGCGCTGATCCGAAGCCGGACCTCGCCGGGGCCGGGCACCGGCAGCGGACGCTCGGCGAGCGCTACTTGACCGGGGCCGCGATAAACGCCCGCGCGCATCGCGCGGATCGTAACAACGGCCTGTGATCAGAGGCCGAACTCGGAGCAGTCCGCCGCCTCGCCGTTGACGGTGCAGGCGCAGTCGCCGTCCGTGCAGTCGACGTTCACTTCGCATTCGCCGGAGTCGCCGCAGGCCGAGGCCGCGAACGCGAAGGAGTTCGCGTTGGCCACGTCGACCGTGCAGTCTTCGCCGTCCTCGCAGTCGACCTTGACCTCGATCACGCGCGCCTCTCCATCGGCCGCAGACGCAATCGCGTGGACCGACGGCGCGATCGCCATCGCGACCTCGCGCTCCCGTTCCTCAAGCGTGGCGTCGATCTTCTGCACCTGGCCGTCGCGCCAGACTTCGAGCACGACCGTGTCGCCGTTCTCGTGACCGCGGATCGCCCGCGACAGTGCGGACGCAGAAGCCACCGGCTTGTCGCCGACGGCGGCCACGATGTCGCCGACCTCCAGGCCGGCGCGCAACGCCGGGCTGCCGTCCACGACCTTGCCGACCATGACGCCGGCATCGTCGGGCACGCCGAAGTGGGTCCGCAGTTCCGGTGTCAACTCGGAAAGCTGGACGCCCAGGAAGGCGCCGCCGCCGTGCCGCCCGTGAAGACGCGCGCCGGCATCGCCGAGGCGCTTCATCACCTGGTGCACGCGCCGCCGTACCGACTCGCCATGCCCTCCGTCATCCTCGTGATCCTCGATCAGGATCACGTCGTGGCCATCGGCCCCGAGGATCCGGACGTTCTCCTCGGAAACCCACTCGTGGTCGCCGTCGTGGAAAACCCGAACGTCGCCGTCGTCGCCGACGAAGACCATCCGGCTCACGTGCTCTTCGCAGTCCTCGCCTTCCGCGCAGTCCACGATCTTCTCGACCCGGATCTTGCGGATCTTCTTCTCTTCCCCGTCGTCGGCAAGAGCCGGCGCCACAACCGCCAGCACCAGCGCCGCTACCAACCAGACCTTCATTCGCGCCATGGTTCGATCCTTCTCCTGTTCGCTTCCGTGTTCGCTCAAGATTCTAGTGGGCGCGCCACCGGCCCGCCTCTGTAGAAGTAACGCCGCCCGGACCTTTTCGTTCCATCCGATTCGCCATTCCGGGGATCGGCCGGCTGGCACGCCGGCGCGCCCGATAGGGAACGACGTCGTTCCCAAGGGAGGCGAGACTTCCGGCCCGGTCAGGCGCCTTCCATCGACGCCCGCACGGTCCGCAGATCCTGGAGCGCCGCCTTGGCCATCGATCCGCCGTCGCGCGCCACCTCGACGAACCGGAACCCTTGCCGGATCCGCTTCGGCGCCTCCTTGACCGTGCCGGCGACCCCAGCGAACAGACCATGCCGCCTGCAGCCATCGAGAATCTTGTCGATCGCGACGGTGAACTTCTCATCTTCCTGGTCCGCCGCCGGACGGAGCCCCAGCGACACGCTGAGATCGCTGGGGCCGACGTAGACACCGTCGAGGCCCGGCACGGAGAGAATGTCGTCCAGGTTGTCGAGCGCCTGCTGGGTCTCGATCATCGGGATGCAGTAGATCTGCTCGTTCGCCTCCTCCAGGTAGTTCCCGCCGTACAGCAGGCCGGCGCGGAACGGACCGAAACTGCGCTTTCCGCGCGGAGGGTACCGGCAAGCGGCCGCAGCGGCCTCCGCCTCGGCGCGGCTGTTCACCATCGGGATGATGATCCCGTGGGCGCCGGCGTCCAGCATCTTGCCGATGATCCCTGGCTCGTTCCAGGGCACCCGGACGATCGGGGTCGTGTCGGATGCGGTCATCGCCTGCAGCATCTCGGTGGCCCGCTGGTAGTCGACCAGGCCGTGCTGCATGTCGATCGTCGCCCAGTCGAAGCCGAGGCGCGACATGAGTTCGGCGCTGTGCGTGTCCGGGAACGCGAGCCAGGCGCCCAGCGCCGGCTCTCCGTTGTCGATCTTGTCGCGCAGACGGTTCTTCATCGGCATGGCCTTGACTCCTCCTTCAAGCTCTGCGGGAAACGTGGCGGCGGAGGTTAGCAGCCGCCTGCCTATGGGACCAGGGACTCGTCGGGCGTCAGGGACGCGGCGAAGCCGGCCAGCAAATCGGCGGAGTGATCGATGTCGTCCAGCGAAATCGTCTCGACGGCGCTGTGCATGTAGCGGTTCGGAACGCTGACAAGCCCTGTCGCCACGCCCGCGCGGGTGATCTGGATCGAGTTGGCGTCGTTCGGCGCCGCCCGCCCGAGAGCCGCCAACTGGAACGGAATCTTCTCTTCCTCAGCTACCGCTTCGAGCCGGTCGCTGACCTTCGGGTTCATGTTCGGGCCGCGAACGATGACCGGGCCGCCTCCCAAGCTCAGATCGCCCTCCTGGCGCTTGCTGATCGTCGGACAGTCCGTGGCATGGGTCACGTCGACCGCGATGCCCACGTCGGGGTCGACGCCGTGGGTGCTGGTGCGCGCGCCGCGCAGGCCGATCTCCTCGCATACGGTCGACACCGCGTACACGGCGACCTTCGGCTTCTTTCTGGCGACGCGCCTCAATGCCTCGATGACCACCCACAGGCCGGTCGTGTTGTCCATCTTCGGAGCGTTGGCCAGGCCATTGCGCATCTCCCGGAAACCCAGATCGAGCGTCACCGGGTCGCCGACCCGAACCACCGTCTTCGCGTCGTCGCCGTCCTTGGCGCCGATGTCGAGCCAGAGGTTCTCCATCTTGACCGCCCGCCGGCGCTCCTCCGTGTCGAGCAGGTGGATCGGCTTGCGGGCGATGACCGCCGGGACCGGGCCGTCCTTCGCCCAGACGGTCATCCGCTGGCCGATCAGTTGCTGCGGATCCCAGCCGCCGATCGGCTGCACCCACAGGAAGCCCTTGTCGTCGATGTAGCTCACCAGCAGACCGATCTGGTCGCAGTGGCCGGCGAACAGCACGCGCCGGCCATCCGGCTTCTCGCCGGCCTCGACGTTCACCGCCGCGATCACGTTGCCGTGAATGTCGGTCGACACGTCGTCGGCGAACCTGCCCGCGTAAGCGCGGACGACCTCCTGTACCGGCTCCTCGTGTCCCGAGGGGCTCGGCGCGGCCAACAGATCGACGAAGAACTTGCGTGCTGTCTTGTTCACTTGCTGCTCCCAGCCGCTACTTCGCCCGACTGCACGTAGCGATCGGGCGGCTACTGCGGCTGTCCTGCCTGTTTCGTGTCTTCTGGCTTCAACGTCCCCTGCGACGCTGGCGGCTGCTGTACGACCGCAAGGCTCGCAGAAGGTCGATCTTACGCAGAGCGGGCCAGTGCGTGTCGCAGAAGTAGTACTCGGAATAGGTGCTCTGCCAGAGCAGGAAGCCGCTCAGGCGGACCTCGCCGCTGGTGCGGAGGATCAGGTCGGGCTCGGGCTGTCCGGAGGTGTAGAGGTAGCGCTCGATCGACGAGGCGCTGAACTCGTCGACGACCTCGTCGAGGGACTTGCCGACGGCCGAGTTGTCCAGCAGGTAGTTGCGGAAGGCGCTCGCGATCTCCTCCCGGCCGCCGTAGGCCATCGCGATGTTCAGTCGATACCGGTCGTAGCCGCTGGTTGCCGCCTCCGCCTCCCGGATCGCGGTCTGGAGGCTCTCCGGCAGGAGCTCGATCTGTCCGAGGAACCGCACTCGGATGCCTTTATCGTGCACATCGTCGTGGTTCGTGAGCTCCCGGGTCTTCTCCTCGAACAGATCGAACAGGGCCTGCACCTCCTTCGCGGAGCGATTGAAGTTGTCGAGCGACATGCTCCACACGGTGACGGTCGAAACCTGCGCTTCGTAGCACCAGTTGAGCACCTCCCAGAGCTTCTCGGCGCCCCGGAAGTGTCCGGCGCTGACGTTGCCGAGCCCCTGCTGGCGTGCGAAGCGTCGGTTCCCGTCCATGATCAGCCCGATGTGTTGGGGCAACCTCCACGTCCGCACCTTTGACTCGAGCCGGCGCTGGTAGACGACGTAGAACGGCCACTTGATCAGGGCCTTGATACGCCGCCAGAGTTCGCTCGCGGGGCGCGCTTCGCGCGCCGGAACGGTGCCGGCTTCGACCGAGTCGAAAACGCTCATCCGGAATCCCGCCGCCGTTCGCGCCGTTGGTCGTTCGGAAGCCTGTTCACGCCTGCAACTCTCTCTCCCCGCTGTGTTACCTTTCGCCGGCGCCTCTCCGCCGCCGTTCGCCCAACAACCGCAAGCCGCTCCAAGGCCACGCCACCGATGACACCGCGAGACTCTCGGGAGTCGACCCGGCATCATAGCGGCGTTGGAGGAACCCGGAGCGAGGCGTCGCGAAGGCCGGTCCGAGATGGACAACGCCGCTCCCGGCGTCTGATCTTCCCGGCGCTGGCCCTGTTCACCCTCGGCAGCCTGACCGGACCGCCGGCGGCGCCGGCGCTGGAGACGACCGACGGCACCGAAGCCCTGAGGCTGTACCTCGACTGCGACTGGGGATGCGACTTCACCTTCCTGCGCAGCCAGGTCACCTACGTCAACTGGGTGCGCGACCGGCGGGACGCCGAGGTCCACATTCTCGTGACCATCCAGTCCGGAGGCAACTCCCGCGAGTACACGTTCAACTTCATCGGCCTGGAGCGCTTCGACGGAGTGGATCAGAGGCTCGTCCACGCGTCCTCGTTCACCGACACGGACGACGAGCGCCGCCGCGGCATCCAACGCCTCCTGGAGCTGGGGCTGGTGCGCTACGTGCTGGAGACGCCGCAGGCCGTAGGGCTCATCGTCGACTTCGAGAACGGGGAAGAGCAAGGCGAGCCACACACCCTCGAGGTGGATGACCCCTGGAATCACTGGGTCTACCGCATCCGCGCGGAGACCGACTTTCGCACGGAGGACCGGAGGGACTCCCAGTCGTACGAGACGAGCGCGTCCGCCGGCCGCACCACGGACATGTGGCGGGTGGGCATGGGCGCCCGCTACTCCTACCGCGAAAGCAACTTCGAGTTCGAGGACGGCGACACCTACAAGAACGTGTCGCGCAGCTCGAGCCTCTACGGCCAGGTGATCCGCACCCTGGCGCCCCATTGGGGGCTCGGCGTGGGCTTCAGCAGTCGCCGCTCGACCTTCCTGAATCTCGACAACTCCTATCGCGCCGCAGCGGCGGTGGAGTACAACATCTTCCCCTACAGCGAGTCCTCCGAGCGCGAGTTCACCATCGCCTACTTCGTCGGCGGCACCCGGCTCGACTACGAGGAGATCACCGTCTTCGACAAGCTGAGCGAGACCTACGCGGACCAGGGCGCCTTCATCGCCTTCGGGATGGAGAGGCCTTGGGGCGAAGCGCGTCTCGACCTGCAGTACAGCCACTTTCTGGACAACTTCGACCGCAGCCGCATCGAGTTCCGCACCGATGTCGAGTACCACATCGTGCGCGGCCTGAGCTTCGACGTCTACGCCGGTGTCTCGCGGATCCGCGACCAGATCTACCTCCCCAAGGGCGGGGCCACCGACGCCGAGGTCCTGGTCGCAAGGCGTCAGTTGGAGACCGACCTCTCGTTTCGCGGCGGCGTCCAGCTCCGCTACACGTTCGGTTCGATCTACAACAACATCGTGAACTCCCGGCTGAGCAGCGGGAGCAGTCTCTTCTCCCGGGTCTTCTAGGAGTCAACGCCGCGTCTGCGCGGCGCTCCGCTATCGTGGCGGAATGACTGTCGTCATCGCCGGCGGCGGCGACATCGCCTACCGACTCGCGTCCTCCCTGGCGCGCGAGGAGGACGTGTTCGTCGTTCTGCCGTCCGAAGCGAACCGCGGCCGCTTCGAGCACCTGGATCTGCAGATCACCATGGGCCCCGCGGCCAGCCGGTCGACGCTGCAGCAGGTCGGTCTCGGTGACCGGGACACGTTCATCGCCTGCGCGGACTCGGACGAACGCAACATCATCGCCTGCCTCGCGGCCCGCGGCCGGTCGCAGGCCACGACGTACTGCTTCATTTCGCAGGACGAGCACCACGAGAGCTTCAACGACCCGGAGCAGACGACCCTCGAAGAGGTCATCGACCACCTGATCTGGCCCCAGTGGTCGCTGGCCAGGGAGATCGCCCGAATCGTGCTCGAACCGCGGGCGCTCGACGTGGAGAACTTCCACCGAGGTCGGGTCTGGCTGATGGAGTACCGGCTGCCAGCCGACTCCCCTCTCTGCGGGAAGACCCTTGCCCAGGCGCCCCTGCCGCCGAACTCCCTCGTCGTCAGCCGCGTGAGTGACGGCGAGTTGATCGTCCCGCGCGGTCAGGACCGCCTGGAGGCCGGCGACAAGGTGCTGTTCATGGGTCGCCGGAGCGCGCTGCGGCAGGTCGCGAAGCAGTTCTTCGCAGCGCCCGAGACCGTCGTGCGCAGCGTGACGATCATCGGTGGCGGCCGTACCGGCAGGCTCCTGGCGCAGGAGTTGACGCAGGGTCTGTGGCCCGAAGTAAGGGTCATCGAGGTCTCGCGACGCCGCTGCGAGGACATCGCCAGCCAGGTCGGCCGCGCCATCGTCTTCTGCGGCGACGGCACGGACCTGAACGTCCTGGAGGAAGTCGGCGTCGCGCGCAGCGACGCTCTGGTCGCCATGGCCGGCGACGACCAGACGAACCTGCTCTGCTCGCTGATCGCCAAACAACTCGGGATTCCGAAGGTCGTGACCGGCGTCAGCCAGGACACGAGCAGCGTCCTGTTCGAGCGGGTCGGCATCGACGTCACCCTGAACGCCCGCGCCGCCGCGATCGCCGAGGTCCTGCACCAGATCCAGGCGCCGCGCCTGCAGTACCGGGCCACACTCGAGGCCGGTCGGGCGGAGGTGGTCGAAGTCGCCGTACCACCGGACTTCGAGACGACGCGGCTGCGCGAGATGGACATGCCGACCGGCGTCATCGTCGGCGCCGTCCTGCGGCAGTACAACACGATCGTGCCCGGCGGCGACGACGAAGTCCGGCCCGGCGACCGCCTGCTGGTCGTCGCCACGCCCGAGGGCGCGGAGACCGTCGGTCCGGCCTTCGGTCTGGCGTCGGAGACCTCGTAGCGCCGCCCGTGCGCGTCTCCCTGGTCCTCCGCACGACCCTGGCCCTGGTCGGCTGCTTCGGGGCTGTCCTGCTGGCGCCCTCGGCGGTCGAGGCGGCCTACGGACACGGCAGCAGCGCGATCGCCTTTCTCGCCGCCGCCCTCCTCGCCATTCTGCTGGGGCTGGCTTCCAGGCTTCTCCCGGGCCGGGGGCTCGAGATGCGGAGGATGGAAGGTCTGGCGACCGTGGCCGTGGCCTGGTTGCTGCTGGTCCTGATCGGCGCCATCCCCTACTCCGCGAACGGCTTCACCTCAGCCGACGCGCTCTTCGAGTCGATGTCGGGTCTGACCGGCACCGGCGCCACCATCCTCACCGACTTCGACGCCGTGAGCGAAGGCATCTTCCTGTGGCGCAGCCTGAGCGAGTGGGTCGGCAGCATGGGCATCATCGCCCTCTTCATCGCCGTGCTGCCCGCGCTCCGCATCGCCGGCCGCCAGATGTTCTTCGCCGAAGCACCGGGGCCCACGGAGGAGCGCCTCACGCCTCGTATCCGCAACACGGCGCTCTACCTGTACTCGTTCTACGTCGGCCTGACCGCTCTCGAGATCGGCGTCCTGATCCGGCTCGGCATGCCGGCCTTCGACGCCGTCTGCAACTCCCTCTCCACCGTGTCGGCCGGCGGCTTCTCTCCCAACCCGAGCAGCATCGGCGGCTACAGCAGCAGCCTGATCGAATGGACCGTCATGGCGTTCATGCTCCTGGCCGGAGCGAACTACGCATTCCAGTTCCAGGTCGTCCGCGGTCGTCCGCTGACCCTGCTGCGCAGCGAAGAATTCCGTCTGTACATCCTGATCGTGCTCTGCGCGACCCTGCTGCTGGCCTGCACGCTGAAGAGCGACGAAGTGCCACTGTGGGAATGGGTCGCCACGGACGCCCTGTCGGAGGAGACCCTGCGGCGCGCCGGCTTCCAGGCACTGGCGATCATCACGACGACCGGATTCGCGACCGAGGATTTCGCGCTCTGGGCCCAGGGCAGCCAGACGATCCTCCTGCTGCTCATGTTCTGCGGCGGCTGCGGCGGTTCGGCGGCCGGCGGCCCCAAACTCGTGCGGGTATGGCTGATCGCCAAGTCGACCCTGCTCGAACTGTTCCAGACCGTCTTTCCGCGGGCCGTGCGGCCGCTGCGCCTGGACGGCCGCCGAGTGCCCGACGACGTGATCCGCGCCGTCGTGTCCTTCCTGCTCCTCTACCTCGTGCTGTTCGCGCTGAGCGTCGGCGTCGTCGGGCTGGCCGGCACGGACATGCCCACCGCGGTGACCGCCAGTATCGCCACGCTGGGCAACATCGGCCCGGGCCTGGGAGACGTCGGCCCGTTCGGCAGCTACGCCCACTTTCCCGATGTGATCAAGGTCTACCTGTCACTCAACATGTGGATCGGCCGACTTGAGATCATCACGGTTCTCATCTTCCTGCACCCCGCCGCCTGGCTGGGCATTCGCTGGCGCTGACGCCGCTGCTACAGTCCGCGCCCCATGGAACTCCTCGCCTACGGCTACACCCTGATCGAAGGACCGCGCGTCGACGCCCAGGACCGCCTCTACTTCAGCGATGTCCACAACGGCGGGGTCTACCGCCGCAGCCCGAACGGCCAGATCGAGACCGTCGTGCCGAAACGCCGGGGCGTTGGCGGCATCGCGCTTCACGCCGACGGCGGCATCGTCTGCTCCGGGCGCAACATCTGCCACGTCAACGACGGCGTGACGCGGATCCTCTTCGACCCGCCGGACACGCCCGGCTTCAACGACCTGTTCGTCGATTCGCAGGGCCGCGTGATCTGCGGCACGATGCGCACGAACCCCTTCGGCGGAGCCACGGAACGCACTCCCGGCGAGTGCTGGCGGATCGAATCGGAAGGCAACGCCACCGAGCTCTACGGCGACATCAGCCTGACCAACGGCATCGGCTTCTCGCCGGACGGCCGCACCCTGTACCACGCCGACACCGCCCGGGGTCATGTGATCGCCCACGACCTCGACGACGACGGCCGGTGCGCCAACCGCCGAGCGATCGCGAAGCCCGACCGCGGCCGCCCCGACGGTCTCGCCGTCGACGGAGAGGGCTGCCTCTGGGTCGCCTGCTTCGCGGGCGGCGGCGTCACCCGCTTCGATGCCGAAGGTCGAATCCTCAGCCACCTGGAAGTCCCCGCGAAGAACATCACCAGCGTCTGCTTCGGCGGCAGCGACCGCCGCGACCTCTACGTCGTCACCGCCGGCGACCCCGACGATCCGAAGAGCAGCGGCTCGATCTTCCGGACCCGGTCACCGGTGGCGGGGCTGCCGGTGCCGATGGCGTCGATCTGACTCATCAAGAGCCGCGACATGTCCGAGAAACCCGCAACCGCACCTCCGAGGAAGTCAACGGGGCCCGAAGCCTCTGACACCACGACCGACCCCATCCGTTCTCAACCAGCGGAGCGGCAGGGCATCGCACCTGCAGAGCCGAGTGCACGATCCGCCGACATCGCGCGCACCAAGATCGCGGACCTCGGCATCTCCGAAGTGGATGTCGCCGACGCGATTCGGTGGGCCCGCTCGACCGAGCAATCATCCGAGTAGACGCCGCTCCGGACGTGACAAGGAGGAAGCCTCGTGGACGCTCAAGAACCGACCTTCGGGAAGATCCAGAAGGTCGAGCTTCGAGAAGGCTGGCCCAACGAAGCGTCGGACCTGACGCCATGGTTGGCTGAGCATCCGGAACTGCTCTCCGAGACCTTGGGCATTGGTGACCTCGAAGTCAAGGAAACCGAGAAGAGTGTCGGAAACTACAGAGCCGATCTCGTACTGGAAGGCGTTGACGGCACCGTCGTCGTCGAGAATCAACTCGATCACACCAATCACGACCACCTCGGCAAGCTCCTCACCTACGGAGCGGGTGAGAGGGCTCCTACCGTCGTCTGGATCGCCAGACGTTTCCGGGACGAACATCGAGCGGCTCTGGACTGGCTCAACGACATCTCGGAGGAGACGGACTTCTTCGGCTTGGAGCTTGAGCTCTGGCGAATCGACGAATCCAGACCGGCGGCAAGACTGAACGTCATATCCAAACCGAACGACTGGTCACGGGAGGCCGCAAGAACGAGGCGGGCAGCATCACCGACGAAGGAGACGCAACTCCGCTACTGGACGGCATTCCGGGACGTCCTGCTCTCCACTGAGGGCCCGGCAAAGCCACAGAAGGCTCATCCAGACAACTACCTGATCATGACGATAGGCCGATCCGGCTTCCATCTCGCCGGCGGCACTAACTCACGGGACTCGTGGATTCGCGCCGAGCTCTACTTGAACCACGGCGTACTGAAGAAGCGGGTGCCCTACCGTGACGCCAACGCCTACTTCCACGCCCTTGAGCAGGCCCGCGAAGCGATCGAACGCGAACTCGAGTTCTCCTTGGAGTGGGAGGGACTCTCGACCAAAGGCTCCTGTCGTGTAGCCACCTACAAGAGGGGTTGTGACCCGACGGACGAGTCCGACTGGCCCGTGCAGCACAAGTGGCTCGCCGCTCGGTTGAACCGCCTGCACGAGGTTCTCGCCCCGCGAATCAAGCTGCTGGAGCCCCTCGAAGACGACGACGCTGATCTACGGATCGAGATCCGCCGTCCAGCTAAGCACTTCACCCTCGCCGATCAACAGCACCGTTCCCGGCATGACGCGAAGCCGCCAGGGCGTCAGGCGTAACACGGCGAACCCCGGACTGTCGGGGCCGTCCCATCCGGGGATGATCGCCGGGTCGTAACCGACCGGTGGAGGCGTCGACTTGAAGAGGTTCCAGATCCGCTCCCGCGTGGGCAGGTCGAACGCCCACTCCGCCCTGCACTCCGCGACGCAGGTGTCGTGGTTCCCGGTCCAGTAGTTGCACGAGATGTAGGGGCTGGTCTCGAGGTGAGCGCGCTTGGTCGCCGTCGGGCCGGTGCCTACCCAGCCGGTGAGAACGCCGTCCTTCCACTCCCAGATGGGGTGAAGGACGCGGGAACGGGGACGGTTGGCTCGGTCCACGGTCGCGGCCGAGCACCAGACGATCCGATGGGCCATGTCCACGAACGCCGGGACCACTTCGGACAACGATGCGGGCAACTTCGGTTCCTCCTGAGGCCGAGCAAGCAGTGGACGCTAGCAGTCAACTGGAATCCACAGCCGACACCCGCATCGCCTGTACGATAGGCACCGGCAGAGTCGCCCCCTCCGCTCTTGGAGATCTCGAAGATGGGCAAGGAGCAATCTGGTAGCAGGACCACCAGCGGCACCGATCTCCAGGTCCGCCTGACCCGCGCCCTGGAGCCTCGGCCCGAGATTCTCGACGCCTACCTCTTCGGTTCGCAGGCACGAGGAGACGCGGGTACCCTGAGCGACCTCGACGTCGCCGTGTACATAGACGAGGATTTGGTCGAGCCGGGACCGTATGGCTATGACGCGGAACTCATCACCGACCTGATGACGGAGCTGGGAAGGAACGACATCGACGTCGTCCTGCTGAACCGGGCGCCACCCCTGCTCTACCACCGCGTCCTGCGCGACGGCAAGTTGCTGGTGACACGCGACCTGAAGTCCACAACCACCCGCGCCGGCTACGCCCTCTCGCGCTACTTCGACTTCCTGCCGCAACTGAAGAAACAGGCGGACGCACGCCGCTTCGCGAACAGGAGCCGCGCGGAGTGAGCCCGGGCCAGGTCCAGCTGGAGATCATTGAGCGACATCTCGCCGCGCTGCGCGGCGCACTCCGGGAGCTGCGGCGGCACCAAGGCACATCCGTACGATCATTGCGTACCGACACGAGCGGACGCTGGGCAGTCGAACGGGGCCTTCTGCTATGCGCCCAGAACGCACTCGACATGGCCAGCCACGTCGCCTCCACCGAAGGTCACGACCCCTCGACCTACGGTGATTCCATCGACTCCCTCGTCGCTTCAGGCGTGCTACCTGCGGAGTTCGGCGAGCGGTTCCGCGCCGTGGCCGGCTTCCGGAACATCATCGTCCACGGCTATCTCGACCTCGACCTGAACCGCGTGGCGCGATTCCTGCGTGACGATCTGGACGACTTCGAGGTCTTCGCCCAGCACATCGAGCGCTGGCTGGAGGGCTGACGCCAACCTTGGGACCGAACTCGTCCTCACGGCCAGCGCCAATCCTGAAGTCCCCGATCAGGCCGCGGCTCTCACGCTCGCTCGAGACTTGGTCGAGTGGCTCGTCCCAACGTCAGGCTAAAGCCTCGAGGCCACCTCCAAGCCTGACCAGGCGACCGGTGCCCACTGCGCGCAGCACCCACGCGGCGACCTAGTGGACTGTAACTTGGATTCAGGCACTGAGTCTTCGTGCGGGGTCCGCGTA
>JAPOXA010000109.1 GCA_026707325.1 Acidobacteriota bacterium
CAAGACGACGCAACGGAGGATACATGAAATCGCCTGTTAGTGTGAACAGGCCCTAACACGCGCCCACCCTCACTCTCGCCAAATGGTCCGGCCTGCGCTCAAGTCGACGCGCCGTCCTTCCACCGCCGACACGTACGCCGAGTACAGCACCCGCACGACCTCGAGGCCGAGCTCGCCGTCCGACTCGGCCGCCACGCCGTCCAGCAGGTTGGCGGCAAACGCCTGGCACATGCCGAGTTGGCCCGAGGTCCAGTCCTCGTCCGGCATCGGGGTCGTCCAGCCTGCGCCGGAGTCGATCTTCTCCATGATGTAGACGTCGTCGAAGACCTTTCCGTCGGAAGCGTAGGCGCGGAGCATGTCGTTCGGGCTCAAGTTGAGCCGCAGGCGACAGTTGCTGGCAAACAGATCAAGGCCGCTTTCCATTCCACCGAGGACGTGGTCGCCGCCCCAGGCGACGGCGCGTGAGCCGTCGTCGAAGCCGATCACGGCGCAGCCCCAGTTCTCGACCTCTCCCCATCCCCCCGCGATGCGGAGCTCCTCCGCCGAGACGCCGGCGACCGCGCTCAGATCGGCGGTCTCCGCGCTGACCCAGGCGGGTCGCACCGGCTTGCCCGACCGCCGCAACCCTTCCGTTCGCTTCAGGTGGAGCATGGCGCCGACCGGATGCGCGGCGAGCCGGATCACGGCGCCGCCGCCGGTGTGCCGCCAGACCCGCGAGTAGGGAGAGTGGGAGCCGCTGTGGCACTCGCCGCCCCGCATCTCGAGCAGGACGGAGTCCGCCTTCGCCAGCAGTCCCAACGCGCGGCGAAAGGCCGGAGCGTAGATCCAGTTCTCACCGTAGAGAAGCTGCACGCCGGCCCGCTTTGCCGCCTCGACCATCGCCCGCGCATCCGCTTCGGCGACTCGCATCATCTCGCGACGGTCGCGACCGGCAACGTCGGCGTCGCTCGCATCCCCCTGCAGGTCCTGACCGGTATAGGCGGTCAGCGGCTTCGTGCAGATGACGTGCTTGCCCGCGGCGGCGGCGGCCTCGGCCATCTCCCGATGCAGGCGATTGGGAACGCAGAGATCGACGACGTCGATCAGAGGATCCGCGAGCATGGCGTCGAGGTCGGCGAACACGGCAGGGACGTCGAAGCGTCGCGCGTAGTTCTCGGCGTGCTCGCGGCGCCGCGAGACGACGCCGGCGACGCTGGCTGAGACGACCTGCTTCCAGCAGCGCGCCCTGGTTTCGGCAAGGAACCCGGCGCCGACCACACCCACGCCCAACTGTCGCGCACCGCCCGTCATCTTTCTCCTCGCAACTCCCCGGCGAGCTTAGCGCCGAGAGCCGCGCCGGCCTCTGCTAGAGCCGCCAAACCCGTCGCCGACTCCGTGTTTGGCCCCAGCCCCACCTCGCTAGCAGCTTCCGCGGCGGAAGCTGCTAGCCTCCGCCGCCGATGCCGGATCGCACAGGCTCGCCGCTCGCCTTCGTCAACGCGGTCGCGTTGACGCTCGCCACCGTGCTCACCGGAGCCTGGCACGCGGGCGGTCACGGCCACGAGGCGACCGCAGCGAACGCCTCCCACTGCACGGTCGCTCACGAAGCCGAGGCCGCCGCGCCCACGAGCCACGAGGCCGTCGGCGGCGCCGCCGCGCTGCACGATCACACCTGCCTCGCCTGCTTGCTCGGTCTCGCCACGACCACCGGCGGCGGCAAGGCCCCGAGCGCGAGACCGCTGGACCTTCCCTCGGCCGCGGAATGGCCGGAAGGCGCGCAGAGGGCCGAGGGCGGGGAACGCCGGCAGCGGACCGCCCGCGGACCGCCCCAGGGCTGAGTCGACTCCGTCTCCGACCCTGCTCGGCTCACAAGCCGCGCCGGAGCCGTCGGAGACCGCAAGCGCGCGAGCCCCTTCCACAGGGGGCAACGGCGACACATCCGCCGCCGCCAGACCGGCGTTGCGGCGTTGCAGGAGTCGTACCACCGACTGCGCGGCACGTTTCCCGGACCGCGGACGCCCCGGCCAACGACCACCACCCATCGACTCGAACCGAACGCCCCCAGGAACTTCCACCATGCACTCTCTTCGAACCAGGAACTCCCTTCTGCTCACCTTCCTCCTGCTCCTGCCGCTTCCCGCGTTTGCGCGGGACGGCGACGTCTCGGGCACCGTGACCGACCAGACCGGCACCGCCCTGCCGGGCGTGACCGTGGAGGCGGCAAGCCCGGCACTCGCCGACGGCCCCCGTTCCGCCAGGACGGACGCCGAAGGATCCTTCGTCATCGGCGGTCTGCCCGCCGGGGAGTACTCGGTCTCCTTCAGCCTCAGCGGCTTCGACATCCTGAACCGGGAGGGCGTGTCGGTCTCCAGCGTCGACGGCGCGAACCTGGACGTCCGCCTGCAGATCGAAAGTCTCATCCAGGAGGTCACGGTCGTCGGCAGCAAGCTGGGCACGGGCAGGCAGGAGTTCGGCGTCAGCGTCGCCCATCTGGGCG
>JAPOXA010000195.1 GCA_026707325.1 Acidobacteriota bacterium
TCTACAACCGCGTCGTGGTCGACCTCTCGACGCACGACGCCGGCGGCGTCACGGAGCTTGACTTCCAGCTCGCCGCGGCGATGAACGCCATCGCCGGGGAGTAGGGGCCGCGGAGCGGGGAGTCCCGGCGATCCTGGACCGATCATGGCCGTCGATGAGCGAATAGACGCATACGTAACGCGGGTGCAGGAGTTTATCGATTCCGGGGATCTCGACTCGGAGGAGATGCAGTACAAGCTCGACACTATCGAGGACTTCCGCGACGCGCGCAACGCGGTCCTGTCCGGCCGCCGCGAATGGCCGTCCTTGGTGAAGAAGGTGTTGCTCAGCAACAACCTCGTCGGTGGGCACTACCGTGCCCGCGCCACGGCAAAGGTGGTGACGGACTGGTTCGAGAGTGCACCTCAGGAGGCGCTCCCGGCCATACGGGCGCTCTGGACAGACAACGAAACGCCGACAGGGGAACGCATCTCCCAGTTTCTCCGGCAAGTTCCCGAAAACGTCCAGTTCAAGGGCGCGGGAACGCGACTACGGCCAGTCTCCGTCCTGCTTATGGCGCTCGGTTCCGACTATCCGCCCTTCAAGATCACAGAGTTCCACAGCGCGTACGAGCGGACCGGGTACGGCTCGCCTCCGCGTGGCGCGGATGAGGCGACGGAATACGAGCACGCCCTGGCCTTCCTCGATCAACTGATCGAACGCGCGAAGGAACTGGACCTCAAGCTGCCGCGCGATCGTCTGCAAGCGCAGTCGGTCGTGTGGATGAACGAGCGTGCGAAGCAATCCGACGAGGAGGAGGAGCCTGCCGAGGAAGCGCCCGACACCGCGACGGAAGCGCCGGAACCCGACGCCGAGGGGCCGCCTATCTCACTGGAAGCGCTCACGGAGGAGTTGTTCTTCGAGGACGTCGAGCACCTGCGCCGCATCGAACGGCTGCTGGAGGAGAAGCGGCAGGTCATCTTCCAGGGGCCGCCGGGGACCGGGAAGACGTACGTCGCGAAGAAGCTGGCGGAGTGTCTGGCGGGCGCGAAGTCGCGCGTCCGGCTGATCCAGTTCCACCCCTCGTACGCCTACGAGGACTTCGTGCAGGGCTTCCGCCCGGACATCGTCGACGGTCGCCCCGGCTTCGTGCGCAAGGATGGGCCGCTCGTCGAGATGGCGGAGCGCGCCAAGGGGGCGTCGGGCGCGAAGCACTTCCTCGTCATCGACGAGATCAACCGGGGCAACCTCTCCAAGGTGCTGGGGGAGTTGTACTTCCTGCTGGAGTACCGCGACGAGAAGATGCGGCTCCAGTACTCCGACGCCGACTTCTCCCTGCCCCCCAACCTCTACATCATCGGCACGATGAACACCGCCGACCGGTCCATCGCCTTGGTCGACCTCGCCCTGCGGCGGCGCTTCTCGTTCGTGGAGTTCTACCCGGATCGGCCGCCAGTGGAAGGGCTGCTGCGGCGCTGGCTGCGCAGGGAGGACCTCGGCCACCTGAATTGGGTCGCGGACGTCGTCGACCACGCCAACGGGAAGCTGCCCGACCGGCGGGCGGCGATCGGCCCGAGCTACTTCATGCGGCCCGGCCTCGACGAGGATGCCGTGGCGCGCATCTGGGAGCACGACGTCCGTCCTTACATTGAGGAACAGCTACCCGGCGAGCATGACCGTCTCGACGAGTTCAACCTCGGCCGGCTCCGGCGCGAGGCCGCCGGCTCCCCCGCGCCGGACGCCGAGGGCGGTGACGAACAGAGCGGCGACGAGCAGACCCCAGAGTCCGGCTCCGACGATGCGCGAGATTGACCTCCGGGAGTACGACACCAGCGGGCCCTTCCCGCTCTCGCCAGCCGAACGCGACACGCTCGGCAAGATCGTCGCGGTCACGCCCGTCGCTGACACGGCGAGCGAGTACACGCTGACGCCCGGCTCGACGGTCGGGGCGCTGGAGGTCGGCGACCTCTCCGTGCGGATCCAGCCCAAGATCGGCATCCCGCAGCTGCTGTCGCTGGCGTGCTACGCCATCGGCAAGGTCAAGTTCCAAGAGACCGATTTCGACTTCCCGGAGCACACGGCGTTGCCGGATGCGCTGGCGGCCGCCCTCGCCGCCGCCGCGCGGCGGGCGTTCGGGCGCGGGCTGCTGCACGGCTACCGGACCGAGGAGGAAGCGCTGCACACCGTTCGCGGGCGCATCATGGTGGCCGAGCAGATGCGGCGGCGTTTCGACCTGCTCCTGCCGGTCGAGGTCCGCTACGACGACTTCACCGACGACATCCTGGCCAACCAGCTCGTCAAGGCGGCGGCGCTGCGGCTCGCCGCGCTGCGGCTGCGCTCGCGCGAGACGCGGCGCCGTCTGGCCTGGGTCGCGGCGACGCTCGACAACGTCTCGCTGGTCGAGTTCGCGCCGAAGGACGTGCCGAAGGTCGAGTTCGACCGGCTGAACGCGCACTACCGCGA
>JAPOXA010000078.1 GCA_026707325.1 Acidobacteriota bacterium
CGACGTGCGGGAGACGCTGGAGGCGATGGAACGGTTCGGCGAGGACGCGCTGGCGGCGTGAAGATCTTCGCAGGCCGCTTCTACGGGTAGTATCCCGACATCGTCCGCACCTCGGCGTCGCGTTCGTCCACGTCGACCCGCACCACCCGGAACTCGCTCTCGGGCTTGCGGCTCGTCGACTGGTAGGTGAGCAGATAGCGGTTTCGCAGTTCCCGTTCGATCCGCGCATAGATCGCGTCGAGCTGGCTGACCGCGTCGATGAAGAAGGCCTGGCCGCCGGTCTCCTCGGCGATGCGTTCGAGCACCCGCCGCGTCGTTCGGTCGGCGGCCGCTTCCCGGAGGCCGATGGCGTAGATCGTCACGCCTGAACGCTGCGCGGTCTCGAGCGCGCTCTCGAACGTGAACGAGCTGTTCTCGTCCCTGCCGTCGGACAACAGGAGCAGGGCCTTCTGGCCGCTGATGCCGTCGAAGTAGCTGAGGGCGTAGACGAGGCTGTCGTAGAGCGACGTCGTGCCGGTCGCCTTTAGGCCCGCCAGCGCCCGCGCGAGCTGGCCCCTGTCCTTCGTGAACCGGCTCTCGACCCGCGCCCGGTTGGCGAAGGCGAGGACCGCCATCCGGTCCCTGGGCTCGAGGGTGTTGTCGACGAAGCGCTGGGCCGCGGCGCGGACCTGGCCGATCGAGTCCTGCATGGAAGCGGACGTGTCGATCAGGAGGCCGGCGTGGAAGGGCGTGTCGTCGACCCAGTCGAAGCGGCGGATGGTCTGGGCCGCGCCGTCCTCGGTGATCCTGAAGCGATCCCGCTCGAGCTCCGGAATCGGACGGCCCCGTTCGTCGACGACGCTGGCGAAGAGCTCGACGTACTGCACGTCGATGCGCTCGATCGGGTTCGGGCTGTTGATGAAGACGACGTCCTCGGTGCTGCTGCCGTCGGCGAGAAACGCGGCCGCGCGGAGGTAGGTCAGGTTCGGACCGTCGAGCACGACCGGCTGCACCCAGGGCGGCTGGTAGAGCGTCGCGATCCGTTCTTCCCCCAGGAACAGCTCGAGGCGCTCGATCTCCTCGCCGTCCGGCACGGCGACTTCGACGACCGCCTGCGTGCTCTGCAGGTACTGCTCGCCTGAACGCGGTTCGATGAACCGGGCGCGGAAACGCTGTCCGCCGCGGTTGACCGACATCTCGTCCGAGGCGACGACCTTGCCGTCCTTGAGGCCTTCCACCCGGATCCGGTGCTCGGTCGGGTGCGAGCCAAGGTTCAGTTCCACGCCGAAGGGCGGCCGCCGCTTGCGCAGGATCTCGCGGCCGTCGAGCGAGAAGGCGACGGCGTCAAAGTCGCCGATCGCGTGGGTGGAGAAGCGGACCATGCCGACGCGCAGGCGCTCGTCCCGCGGCGGCACCAGCCGCAGCAGGCGCTCGCCGCGCGCCGCCGCCTGGTTCGCTTCCGCGAGAGCCGGGAACGTCTCCAGGATCGTCTTCCGCAGCGATTGCGCCTCCTCCAGGTTCGGGACGTCGACCATCTCGTTGACGACGGCGAACTGCTGGCCGAACACGTCCTCGATCTTGAGCCGGATCTGGACCTGGCCGGGCCGGAGGTACCGTGTGAAGACGAGCGGCACGGCGTCCCGCTCTTCGCCGTTCGCGGGCAACTCGAAGCGGTAGCGGAAGGTCTCGAACAGGTGGTCGTCCCGGATGACCTCGCCCGTCATCTGGAAGCTGTGGTACTCGCGCTCCTGGAAGCTCCGGCGGCCGGCGCTATGCCCCGGCACCATGACCAGGCCGTGAGTCACGGTGCGTGTCTGGTTCCGGCCCGGGAAGTCCCACTCGATGTCGACGTCGAACCGGGTCGCGTCCACCGGCAGGTCGGTGTTGAAGGCGGCGAAGGTCGCGAGCCACTCCTCGGGCGGCTCGGGCGGTCCGGAGACCTCCTCGATGACCCCGCCGCTGGCGAGATCCCGCTGGACCGCCTGGGCCGCCCATCCGAACCACTCGTCCCCGCAGAGCACGGCGATGTTCGTGGTGGGCAGGCCGCGGCGCGAGATGGGGCGGCGCGCGGCACTCTCGTGCCAGAACACGTAGGGCCGGTTGCGGCTCGTGGCCAGGAAGATGACGACGAAGTGGCGCGCGGTGCGGTCGCTGCCGCCGTAGAACCAGATCTCCAGTTCGCTGGTCCGCGACAGGCAGTAGGCGGCGGCCCGGCCGTCCGGAAGGACGAAGCGCCCGGGCGGTCCGTTCAGGAGGTAGAACAGGGCGCGGGCGTCCTCCAGCGTGCCCCACTGGGAGAGGGCGGCGTCCACCCGGTCCTCCCACAGCACCTGCAACTCGTTGAGCGGCGTTCTCGGGTTGGGGTCGCGAGCCTTCCAGAAAGCCTGGATGAACGCTTCGCGGCGGTAGTCCTCGGGCAGGCTGACGAAGAACTCGCGCTCCTCGTCGCTGATCAGCGGGCCGACCCGCTCGAGCCAGCGGACAAATCGGGAATCCAGCGGCCGCGGACTCGCGGTGTCCTGCGCGGCGGCTGCTGCGACCAGCAGCGACGCGGCAAGGACGGATGCGATCCTGGTTCGGGCGGTCATCTGAGGGCTCGTCGTCCGATTCTGCAACGAAAACGCTGGGTGCGCGGGTCTTCCGACCCGCTGCCGCCGTAGGCGGCCAGGTATTCGCGCCGCGAAGCGGCTCCGCTGGGCAACCTTTAGTGTCCCGAGCGGCTGCGCTTGCGCACCTGTCGCGCGACGGAAACCGGCACCATCAGCCCGAGGGCTGCCGCCACGAGGCCGAGGTCCTGCATCAGCCACGCTTTCGGGCCGAGGCCGCCGACGACGACCTGATCGACCATCCGCAGGAACAGGAACATCGAGGCGATGAGCAGCGGGGAGTTGTACTCCCGGAGGAAGACGGTCTGCCAACTGAAGCGGGTTTCCGGGGCCAGCCACAATCCGGGCCGGGGCCAGAAGGCCGGCGTTCGTTCCGACCAGCGGCGGTGGATCGCGCCGAAGCGCTCGCCGAGGAACCGCTCTTCGGCTGCGATCACCCGTTCGTAGAGCAGCCAGTAGACGAGCAGAGCCACGACCACGAACCACCAGGACTTCAGGGCGAGCGCGAAGCCCATCAGCACGAAGAGGTTGCCGAGATAGACCGGGTGCCGGCAGAGCGAGTACATGCCGGTCACGTTCAGGCGGCTGGCTTTCGGCGCCCGCAGGCTCCGGGTGGAAGCGCCCGGAGGCGCGGAACCCAGAGCCGCCCACCGCACCCCGAGTCCGAGCAGCGACACGAGGAGACACAGCGCGAGCCAGCCCAGTCCCGGGTCCGCGGGCAGCACCGCTGACCGCCGCTCCAGGACGGCGAACGCGGCGGCGGGCAGCAGGAACACGACGAACAGGCTCCGGTGCCGGAACAGGAAGAGACCCTGGTCGGCAAGGCGCCGGCTGTCGTTCATCGCCCGCTCCCGGCGGTCGCGGCGACACGGGCTGCCGCTTCCGGAGTCGTCAGCAGGACGTGCCCCTGCTCGGGATCGTGGTCGCGCGCGACCTCGACCAGGTCGAGCGGCGGTGAGAGACGCTCCAGGTTGTCCCGTTCGATGAGCAGCCAGACGGGACGGTCCGTGCGGGCGACGTAACGTCGCAGTGCCTCCTCGTCGCCCTGGTCGTGAGCCAGGGTGCCGCCGTGGAGGTCGACCGCGAACCGGCCGGTGTAGAAGAGGAAGGCGGCATCGGGAACGGGGTAGATCGCGTACGGTTCGTCCGGTTCGGCCCACTGGACGAGGTCGGCGGAGAGGACGCGGGCCGACTTGAAGGCGTCACCCAGCGGCAGCAACCGTACGGCGGTCACCGACATGGTGAGTCCGAGGCCGGTCGCGAGGCAAGCTGTCAGCAGGTCGGGCCGCCGCCGGGCCGCCAGGTACACGCCGATCAGACCCGCGACGAGGGGGATGGCGGCGACCGCCTGCAGCGAGGCTATGGTTCCTTCCGGGATCGATCCGTCGGGGAGGTCCGAGGCCGCGCCCGGTACCGCCAGTACGACGACCCCGAAGAGAAGAGGCACGGCCGCCGCCGAGGCCAGGAACACCGCGCGATAGCGCGGCCAGCCGTCCCGGATCGCGAGTACGCCGTAGGCCGTGAGCATCGCGAGCGGCGCCGCGAGCGCGAGCAGGTACACGGTCCGCTTGCCGCCGGACACGCTGAAGAAGACGAACGTGCTGGCGATCCAGACCAGGAGGAATCGGACCGCCCGGGCTTCGCGGCTTGCCGGATCGCGGCGGGAGCGGCGGAAGGCCGCGTAGATCGCGACCGGCGCCAGCAACGTCCAGGGCGCGAACGTGCCGGGCAGGGTCCGGAAGTAGTAGTGCCAGGGCCGGGGATGGTAGGTCGCTTCGGCGTACCGCGACACGGTCTGGTCGAGGATCAGGGCATCGAAGTAGGTCTCTCCGGCAAGCCACACCGCCGGCCCGAACCAGGCCAGGACGATCGCGGCCCAGAGCAGCAGGCCGCGTCCCAACCGGAGATCGGCGACGCCGGCCCCGTCGCGCTCGAACGCGAGCCAGGTGACGACCGCGAGGAGCGGCACGATCAGCCCGACCGGCCCCTTGGCCAGGGTGGCCAGCCCCAGACAGGCGAAGAACAGGAGATTGGCGATGTGGCCGCCGGGGTCCCGGGCCGGATCGTCCGGCGCCCAGGACCGGCCCCGGGCCCAGAACAGGATGGCGAGCAGTTCCAGAAAGGTCAGGGTCATGTCGATCTGGCCGACCCGCGCGTTCCACATCACCAGGGCCGACGTCACGAAGATCGGCGCTGCCAGCCAGGCGGTCTTCCGGCCGAACAGCCGTCCGGCGAGCGCGAAGACGACGAGCACCGAGCCGATGCCCGTAAGCAGCGACGGCAGGCGAGCCGCCACCTCGTCGACGCCGCCGCGCAGGGCGCCGAACAGGGCGATGTTCCAGAAGTGGAGCGGCGGCTTGTGGTCGTACCTCTCGCCGTTCAGGCGGGGCACCAGGAAGTGCTCGATCGCCCGCGGCTCGAGCAGCATTTCGCGCGCGACCTCGGCATAGCGCGGCTCGTCCGGGTTCCAGAGGTCGCGGCTGCCGATGCCGGGCAGCAGCACGGCTGCGGCTGCGGCGGCGAGGACGACGTAGGGAAGCAGGCGTCCTCGCACGGGTCGATCCTGCCACAGGGGAATCGGCGGGCTGCCGTTCTCCGTCGTCCCTCGCGGCGATAAGGTACCCGTCCTGTGCACCGGCAGAGAAAGGGGATTCAGGCGATGGGCCAGCTACCGAAGTCCGTGACGATCACGGACGACACGATGAGAGAGGGTCTGCAGATCGAGAGCGCGGACATTCCGGTCGAGGACAAGCTGCGGCTGCTCGACGCGCTGGGCGAGACCGGCGCCAGGGTGATCTCGATCGGTTCCTACGCGCACCCCAAGTGGACGCCGCAGATGGCCTGCATCGACGAGATCGCCGAGCGCTTCGCGCCCAAACCGGGCGTCCGCTACACGGCGGCGATCTTCAACAAGATCGGATTCGATCGCGCCGACCGCTGGTACCCGAAGCTCGACGTGCGGCAGCGCAGGATCGGCACCCACGTCGAGCTCTGCGACACCTTCGCCCGCCGGAACTACAACGCGACCCAGGCACAGCAGATCGAACGCATTCCGGCCGCGATCGAGATGGCTCGGGCACGCGGCGTCGAGACCGGCGCCGTGGCGATCGGCAACCCGTTCGGATCGAACTTCGAAGGGCCTTTCTCGCTGGAGCAGCGCATGGACCTGCTGGCGCTGATGATCGACCGCTGGCATGAAGCCGGTTTCCGGGTCACCCGCTGCTCGATCATCGAGGCGATGGGCTGGAACATGCCGCACACCGTGCGGGAGACGCTCCTCGCGATCCGGGAGCGCTGGCCCGAGATCACGGACTTCCACTGCCACCTGCACAACACCCGCGGGGCGGCCATGGTCAGCTACTACGAGGCGCTCAAGCTGGGCGTGCGCGAGTTCGACACCTCGATCGGCGGCATGGGGGGCTGCCCCTACTGCGGCAACGGCCGCGCCGCGGGACACGTGCCCACGGAAGACTTCGTGGACTTCTGCCACGAACTGGGGATCGAGACGGGCTACAGGCTCGACAAGCTGATCGAAGCGGCACAGATCGCGGAGGAAGTGGTCGGCCACCCGCTCTGGGGCCATGTCTCCAAGGCGGGGCCGCGGCCGCGCAGCGACGAGGATCTGTATCCCCGGCAGATGCCCTTCGTCGAGACGCTCGACGAGGCCTCCCACTTCCGCAACGGGGCGCCGGTCTACGCGGGTCAGCGCTCGCCCTGGCGGCCCGACTCCGCCCTCTACCAGGCATGAGCGCCGTGGGAAAGGGCAAGGGCGGGCACGTCCGCTACGAGGCGGACGGGCGGCCGCCGACGCTCCTCGCGGCGACGATGGGCCTGCAGTACGCGACCCTCTGCGTCGCCGGCATCGTGCTGACGCCGGCGATCATCGTCCGTGCCGCCGGGGGCAGCGACGAGTACCTGGCCTGGGCGGTGTTCGCGGCCATCTTCGTGAGCGGCATCGCCACGATTCTGCAGGCGGTGCGTCTGTGGCGGATCGGCGCCGGCTTCATCCTGCTGATGGGCACTTCGGGGGCGTTCATCGCGGTCAGCATCGCCGCCCTGAGCCAGGGCGGTCCCATGCTCCTCGCCAAGCTGGTCATCGTCTCGTCGCTGTTCCAGTTCCTGCTCTCCGCGCGGCTCCTGCTGCTGCGGAGGCTGTTCACGACGACCGTCACGGGCACGGTCATCATGCTGATCTCGGTCAGCGTGATGCCGATCATGTTCAACCAGTTGACCCTGGTTCCCGACGACGCTCCCCCTGCCGCCGGTCCGATCACGTTCGTCGTGGCCATCGCGGTCATGGCCGGGTTCGGCCTCCGGGCCAGGGGGATCGGGCGGCTGTGGGCGCCGGTCGCTGGCGTCGTGGCGGGCTCGGTCGTTGCCGTGCCTTTCGGGCTCTACGATCTCGAGCAGGTGGCCGCGGCGGCTTGGATCGGCGCCCCGGCCGGCGGCTGGCCGGGGTTCGACCTGTCCTTCGGACCGGCCTTCTGGGCGTTGCTGCCGGGCTTCGTCATCGTGACGCTGATCGGAGCTGTCGAGACGATCGGTGATGCCGTGGGCATCCAGCGCGTCTCCTGGCGGACGCCACGGGCGCCCGACTACCGCGCGGTGCAGGGCGCAGTCGCCGCCGATGGACTCGGCAACCTGCTCTCGGGCATCGCCGGCACCGTGCCGAACACGACGTACTCGAGCAGCATCTCGGTCACGGAACTCACGGGCGTCGCCTCGCGCCGGGTGGGGATGTGGATCGGGATCATCTTTCTCGGCCTGGCTTTCCTGCCCAAGGCGCTCTCGCTGATCCTCGCGATTCCCGGTCCGGTCGTCGGCGCCTACGGGCTGGTGCTGATCGCCATCCTGTTCGTGCTCGGCGCGCGCATCGCCGGTCACGGAGGGATCGACTACCGGAAGGCGCTGGTAGTCGGCGTGTCGTTCTGGATCGGCGTCGGCTTCGAGAACGACCTGATCTTCAGCGACCAGCTCGGCGGCTGGGCGGCGTCGATCCTGGGCAACGGCATGACCGCCGGCGGTCTGACGGCCATCGGGCTGACCGCGTTTCTCGAATCGACCGGCCCGCGCCGTCGCCGGCTCGCGGTCGAGGTGAACGCCGCCTCGGGCCCACGGATCGGCGGCTTTCTCCGGAGCCTGGCGGAACGGGCGCGGTGGACGCCGGAGGCATGCGATCGCCTCTGGTCGGCGGGCGAAGAGGCGTTGCTCAGCCTGGTCGGCCTCGACGAGGAGGAGGGCGGCCGGAAACGCAGCCTTCTCGTGGTCGCGAGAGTCGACCGTCAGACCGCCGAGCTCGAGTTCATCGCGGCGCCCGGTGGCCGCAACATCGAAGACCGGCTGGTGGTCATGGCGCCCGATGCCCCCGTCCCCATCGAGAACGAGCTGTCGTTGCGGCTGCTGCGGCACGTTTCGACCTCGGTGCAACACCAGCAGTACCACGACACGGACGTTCTCACGGTCACCGTCAGCAGCGACAGCCAGGAACCGACCGGTCAGGTGGACGCGGCGGGGATCTAGGAAGCGCATCCTTCCTGTAGGATCCCGCGACGAGCATGCCGAACCCTCACCTGACCTTCGTGGAGGAGATCCTGCTTCTTCTCCTGGACGACGAGTCCGGCGCGATGAAGCGCGTCGCGCCCAACGTGATGGAGCTGCTGGTCGCCGGCGCGATCCTGATGGACCTCGCGTTGCGCGGACGCCTGGATTGCGACCTCCAGCGACTCGTCGTCGTCGATTCGACGCCGGTGGGCGAGGAGATACTCGACGGCCCGCTGGCGGAGATCGTGGAGGCCGCCGACGAGGCCGACGCCCGCACCTGGGTGGTCCGTCTCTCGGCCCGCAGCAAGCAGGTCCAGGAAGCGGCCCTCGCGCGCCTGGTCGAGCGGGGAATCCTCCGGGTCGAGGATCGGAGCTTCCTGTGGGTCTTCGGCAGCCGTCGCTATCCGATGGTCGACGACCGGGAGGAGCGGGAGGTCAAGCTGCGGATTCTCGATGTACTCCTGAGCGACCGGATTCCCGCGCCCCGGGATGTCGCCCTCATTTGCCTGGCCGATGCGTCGAACGCCTTCCAGGTCATCCTCAGCCCGCAGGAGCTGCGACACGCCGCGGCCCGGATCGAGCTGGTGCGGGGCTTCGATCTGATCGGCCAGGCGATGGGCCGCGCGATCCAGAAGTCCGTTCAGGATATTGCCGCCGCAACCGCGACGGCGCATCATCCGTTCTACTGAGTTCAAACAAGACGTGAAGAGAAGAGGTGGGTACGTGATCGAGAGCATCAAGATCGGGAAGTCGACGATCGGGGGCGAGACGGTTGGCGACGTGGCCGTCTGGGTGCCGGAAGGGCGGGTCGACGCCTCGAGCGCTCCGGACCTGGAGCAGGCGATGACGTCCGGGATCGCGGAGGGCGGGGAGGCGGTCGTTCTCGACCTGAGCCGCACCCGCTACATGAGCAGCGCCGGCCTTCGTGTTGTACTCGTCGTGGCCCGCGCACTGCAGGCGCGCGAGGGGAAGTTCGCCGTCTGCGGCCTGAACGACGAAGTGAAGGAACTGTTCGAGGTCTCGGGCTTCAGCCTGATCGTGGGCATCGAGCCCGACCGGGACGCCGCGGTCGCCGCGGTCGCCGCAAAGCCGTCGAGCTGACCGCCGCCCCGCCTACAGCGTCCAGCCGTCCCGGTAGGTCGGCTGGATGTACTCGCGCGGCACCTCGACGCCGTTCGTGATCTTCAGCTTCTTCGGATTCCAGACGATCTCCTGCTGGCTGCGGACCGCCAGGTTGCCGAGCAGCGCGGTCTCGGTCATCGGACCGGCGTGGTCGGCGAAGTTCGAGCCGTCGGGATTCGTCGTGCCTGCCTTGATCGCGTCGATCCACTGCTTGTAGTGGCCTTCGGTCCGCTGGTACTTCTGGGGGACCGGGCTCTTCGCGATCTTCTCGTGCAGCTTCGCGGGGTGGATCACCGGCTCGTTGGCGTAGATGTCGGCCGTGATGACGCCCTTCGTGCCCACGAACATCTGTCCGCTCCGGCCGGGCGGCCACTTGCCTTCCCACACCTTCGGCATCTTCGGCGTCAGGTTGCCGTCGCGCCAGACCACCGTCATCTTCGGGCGGCCGTCGCGCGCCGGGTACTCGAACGTGATCCGGGTCGAGGCCGGCGCCGTCTCCTTGAACAGCGGCGTCGACTCCGCGTAGACCGACGACGGGTCCCGCAGGTCGAACATCCAGAACGCGGCGTCCATCGCGTGGCAGGCGATGTCGCCGATGGCGCCGGTGCCGAAGTCCCACCAGCCGCGCCAGGCGAACGGGTGGTAGTACTCGGAGTGGTAGGGCCGCTCCGGCGCCGGGCCGAGCCAGAGATCCCACTTGACGTGGTCGGGCACGTCGTGGACTTCCTTGGGGCGCCGCATCGCCTGCGGCCAGATCGGCCGATTCGTCCAGTACTCGACCCGGTCCACTTCGCCGATCACGCCGGCTTCGATCCACTCGCGGATCAGACGCGTGCCCTCGCCCGCGTGGCCCTGGTTGCCCATCTGGGTCGCCGTGCCGGCCTTGCGGGCCGCCTTGCCGACCATCCGCGCCTCGCCGATGGTGCGCGTCAGCGGCTTCTGGGTGAAGACGTGCAGGCCGCGTTCGAGCGCGGCCACGGTGATCACGGCGTGCGTGTGGTCGGCGGTCGAGACGAGCACCGCGTCGAGGTCGTCGTGGGCGTCGAACATCTCGCGGTAGTCGTGGTACCGCTTCGCGTTCGGATGTGCGTTCATCGTCTCTTCGGCGCGCTTCCAGTCGATGTCGCAGAGCGCCACGATGTTCTCGCTGGCGACGCCGGCGACATCGCTCCGGCCTTTGCCGCCGGCGCCCACGGCAGCGATGTTCAGCTTGTCGCTGGGCGCCTCTTCGCCGCGTCCGAGGACGTGGCGGGGAACGATCATCCAGCCGGCGCCGGCGGCTGCGGCGCCGAGCACGCTGCGGCGGCTCAGGTCTTGTTCGGCCATGGGGAAGTTGCCTCTCTCGATCAAGGTTTGTGTGCGGTAGGTTAGCGCATTCGATGAACGTACTTCGCATCGTGGGACTGGGCATCGCCTGGTCGATCGGGCTCGTCGCCGTGGCGGTCGGGGCGGAGACGCGGGAGCATGGCAAGTCCGCCCACGGGGAGTGGCAGCACCACGGCGGCGACCACACGTCCAGCCGCTATTCGCCGTTGGCCCAGGTAGACGGTTCGAACTTCGGCCGGCTCGAGGTCGTCTGGCGCTGGCGCACGGCGGACCACGAGGTTCCGCTGGACGTGCTGCCGGGCTACGACACCGGGTTCTACCGTTCCGTGCCGCTCATGATCGGCGGCCGCCTGTTCGCGCCGACCAGCCTCGGGCAGGTGGCGCTGCTCGATCCGGCGACCGGCGAGCAGAAGTGGGTCTACAACCCGAAGACCTGGGAGCGCGGCGGCACCACGATGCGGCCGGTCGGCGCCCGCGGCATCGAGTACTGGACCGACGGCGAGAAGGAGCGCGTGTTCGTCGCCACGATCGGCCGCCAGCTCGTCTCGGTCGACGCCGCTACCGGTGAGGCCGACCGTGCGTTCGGGGAGGACGGCGTCGTCGACCTGGCCCAGGACCTCGGCTCGGGCGAGTACGCGATCCGCCACATCACCCACGGCGCGCCGCCGATCGTCGTCGGCGACAGCGTGATCGTCGGCTCGAAGATCTTCGACTACTCGATCAGGAGCGACGCGCCGCCCGGCCACGTCCGCGCCTACGACGTCCACACAGGCGAGTTCAAGTGGCGATTCAACACGATCCCGCGAGACGGCGAGTACGGCGTCGAGACCTGGGAGAACGAATCCTGGCGGACGGCCGGCAACGCGAACGTGTGGACGTCGATGAGCGCGGACCACGAGCTGGGCTACGTCTACCTGCCGACCAGCACGCCGTCGAACGACTACTACGGCGCCGACCGGCCGGGCGACAACCTGTTCGCGGAGAGCCTGGTCTGCGTCGACGCGGAGACGGGCGAGCGCGTCTGGCACTTCCAGACCGTCCGCCACGGCATCTGGGACTACGACATCGCTTCGGCCCCGAACCTGCTCGACATCGTCGTCGACGGCAAGCTGATCAAGGCCGTCGCCCAGGTTTCGAAGACCGGCTTCACGTACGTCTTCGACCGCGCCACCGGCGAGCCGGTGTGGCCGATCGAGGACCGGCCGGTGAACCACGAGTCGACCGTTCCGGGCGAGAAGCTGGCGGAAACCCAGCCGTTTCCGACCAGACCGCCGGCCTTCGTACGCCAGGGCGTCAGCGAGGACGACCTGATCGACTGGACGCCGGAACTGCGCGAAGAGGCGCTGGAGATCGCCGAGAGGCTGGTGCTGGCGCCGATGTTCCCGCCGCTGATCGTCAGGGGCGAGGGCGGGAAGGAAGGCGTGATGGTGGTCCCGGGGGCGGCCGGCGGCGCGAACCACCCCGGAGCGTCCGTCGATCCGATGACGGGCGTGCTCTTCGTCGAGTCCCAGCACCGGCCGACCGGCATGTCCCTGATCGAGCCCGATCGGGCCCGCGGTCCGGACTGGCGCTACGTGATCGCCTACGTCGACACGGCGGGGCCGCGGGGGCTGCCGCTGACGAAGCCGCCCTACCGGACGATCACGGCGATCGACCTGAATCGCGGCGAGCACCTCTGGCGGGTTCCCGTGGGTCCCGGCCCCAGGGATCATCCGGCGATCGCTCACCTGAACCTGCCGGACATGGGCACCACCTACATCGGCATGCCGGCGGACGGCGGTCTGCTCGTCACCCGCACGCTCCTGATCGGCTTTCTGGCCTTGCCCGACGCAGACAACCCCCGCACCAGCAGCGGCGGCCTCCTGCGTGCCTACGACAAGGCGACGGGCGAGGTCGTGGCGGAAGTGGAAACCGACGTCTGGTTTCACGGACCGCCGATGACCTACATGCACGAAGGCCGGCAGTACATCGTGATCGCCGGAGGCGGCGCCCGCAACCGCCGGATCCCCGACGAACTGATCGCCTTCGCGCTACCGGAATCCGAGATCGGAGGTTAGGACGATGAGCACGCCAACGCCGCCCCGAAAGGTCGCCGGCCTCCGGCCGGCGGCAGATTCCAGGGGGCTTCGCCCCAAGCGGGCCGGAAGGCCCGCGCACCGACAACCGGACCTTCACCGACACCTGTCGGTGCGCGGGTCCTCTGACCCGCATCCGGCGCGAAGCGCCGGTCTCCGGGCTCTGGTCGCTGCGGCTGCGTTCGCGCTGTTCGCCGCCTTGCCGGCGCCCGCCGCTGCCGAATGCGAACCCCGGGAGGCCGAAGGTCCCGTCACCGTCGAGTCCTGCCCGATCGAGAACGCCGACTACCCCGTGGTGCAGGCGGAGATGACCGTACGCGGCTCCATGGCGGGCGTCATCGCCCTGTTGTCCGACGCCGATGCCTGCCCCGAGTGGCAGGCCATGTGCGTAGAAGAACGCGCGACAGCGCTCGACGCCCCCTTCCAGACCCTGCGCCAGCGCGTCTCCGGCAAGGGCATCAGCCGTCGCATCACGATGGACCGCGCGGCTTGGTGGCGAACCGCTGACGGTGGCGTGGTCGGCGACATGGCCGGCGCCGACGACCTGACTCCCGAGTTCAAGGGCAAGCGCGTCCTCTGCGTCCGTTCCCGCTGGTTCCTTTCGCCGGGCGATGGGGAAGGAACGGTCACGGTTGTCCAGAAGACCGTCAGCGACCCGCAACCGCCCTTCGGCATGGGCGCCGGGGTCGTGACGCCGCGTACCGCGAAGACCCTGCTCGAGACCTTCACGAACATGAGCGCGCGACTCGCCGGCGGCCGGCACGGAGCCGGTCCGGCCATCGATTCGCTGCCGCTGCTGGAGGACGAGTTGCCGGGGATCGGCGAAGAGTTCGCCCGCTGCCAGGCGGCGCGCAAGTAGAGCCTCTGCTGGGTGCGCGGGTCAGCGGTCGGCGTTCTCCGCCCCGCCGAACACGCCCTCGAGCACGGCTCGCACCCGCGGCAGCAGCGGATAGGTGGCCGGGTCGGAATCCGCGGCGGTGTAGCCGACCCACACGGCGACCACGTCGCGCTCCGGGTTGACCAGCAGGCCCTGGCCGGCCCAGCCGCCCTTGTAGATGTCGTTGTTCGTGAACACGAGGTCCCACTGGTAGACGTTGTGCCTCACGCCGGGCGGCCTGCCGCCGTAGCGTGCGTTCTCCAGCAGTTCGGGGCGGCCGCCGTGCAGCAGCAGGTCGACGTGTTCCTCGGGCACGATCCGCTCCGATGAGACCTTCCCGTGGCTCGGCGTGAAGAGGAGGCCGAAACGGGCCATGTCCCGGGGCCGGGCCAGCATGCCGCCGGAAGTCAGCGGAATCCCGTAGCGGTTCGCGTAGATCGAGGCGTCCGCCTCGGCGCCGATCCGGGTCCACACCTCACGGCTCAGGGCGTCCTGGAACGGCATGTCGGTGACCTCCTCGACCAGCCAGCCGGCGACGAAGGTGTTCGTGCCGCTGTAGTCGAAGCCCTTGCCCTGTTCGGCCCAGCGGCCCACGTTCAGGGTGGAGAGCATCGTGTAGGGGTCGTCGGGCGTCTTCTCGCTCCGTACGCCGTCGCCCAGCGAGGCCTCGAACTGGTAGTAGCAGGTGGTCCGGTCGCTGTAGTCGCCGTCCGGACAGTCGACGCCGGACGCCATGTCGAGCACGTTGCGGACCGTGACGCCCTCGAAGTCGGAACCCTTGAGCGCGGGCACGTAGCGTTCGACGGGCTGGGTGGCGTCGACCAGTCCGCGGTGCTCGAGGATCCCCACCAGGGTCGCCGGGAGGACCTTGGTGACCGACCACCAGATCGGTTTCTCGTGGGGCTGCATCCGCGGGTAGCGCTCAAAGACGATGTCGCCGTGGTGGAGGATGACGATGCCCATCGTCGTCGAGTGCTCGCTGTGCAGGTAGGCGTCGAACGTCGTCGCGCCGGCCGGCGTGTCGACCGGATGGTCGGCGATCGCGGCCATCGGCCGAACCGCCAGCGTGCTGACCGGGCCGTCGCGGTAGACGTTGACCGTCGGCACGACCTGGTGGAGGTTCCGGTTGCGCCAGGCCATCGCCTCGCCGGTCTCCGTCCACCAGACCTCGTCGGCGGGATCGGGCATGGCACGGTGCTGGCGGAGGTTCTCCGCGACCGTCGAGGCCGGTTCGAAGTTCGGCGGCGCCTCCTGCGCGGCCGTGCAGGCTGCAAGTGTCAGTCCGAGGATGAAGGTGCGTCGTCGCATGGCGGCAGTGTAAGGCGGCATCCGCTTCAGTCGATCGTGCCCAGGTAGTGCCAGATCGCTTCGAACTGTCGCGTCGCCTCACCGTCGAACACATCGTAGAGCCCGGTGTAGCCGTCCCCGTCGACGAACTGGGGCATCTTCGTGCCCGGCAGGATGCGCTGGGGATCGCGGAGGAACCAGTCGAAGAACGGGCGCCGCAGGCGCCGGCGGACGAGGTCGAAGTTGATTGCCTCCTCGGCGCCCTCGCCGCCCAGCGCCGGTTCGTCGCCCAGGGCGTGGCAGGCATGGCATCCGAGGCGGTCGCCGCGGATGAGGTCGCTGCCAACCGCGGCCAGCTCGGCGTCTACGGGTTCGGGCTCGGGCGGCGACGCTGCCAGCCCGTGCTGATGGTGCAGCCCGACCGCGAAGAGGTCGGTCTCGTCGGGGGAGGCGGTCGCTCGCACTTCCGGGTGTGGGCGCGGAAGGTCGGCGGGGTGGCCTGCCAGGTAGTCCGCCAGCCAGTCTCCGCGGAACTTCTCGCCGGCCCAGGTCAGGTCCGGGGGAGCGTGGGTCGGCCCGGCGTCAGGGGCCGGCGGCCCGGAGGCGGGCGCGCCGTCCCTGCTGTGACAGACGAGGCAACCGTCTCGCCGGATTCGGCGTTCCGCGTACTCGGCCGACACGACCCGGGCGAGAGACACGGCGTCCTCGGCAACGAGATCACGCGCCGCCCGCCGGGATCGGCCGCGGTCGAGCGCCGTCGAACCAGGGTGGCGCAGCGACGCTGGTGGCACCGGCTCCTCCGGGAGATAGTCGTTGCTCCAGGTGAGACGCATCGAAGCGTCGCCGCGGGGCGGACTGCGGTAGACCAGTTCGACCGGGTTGAGACCCTTGTTCAGCCGCAGTTCGCTGGCGGTGGAGGCCGGCGCGCCGTCGGCCGGCAGAGCGTCGCGCGCGATAACGACCTGCCCACCAACGCTCAAGCGGACGCCGCCGTTGCCGCGGACGGCGAAGCGAAAGGAGTCGTTCAGGTCGAGTTCGATCGCGCCGCGGAAGGTGGCCTCGAAGGCGCCGGGTTCCAGGAACGGGCTCGACGGTTCACCCTCGGGTACGTAGAGCGCGGCCAGCCGCGCGACGCGGGCGTCCGTCGTCTCGCTGGCGCGTGAGCGGAGAACGAGTTCCAGGCCGGGCCGGTCGAAATCGCCCGCGGTCGCCTGCGTGAGCTGTCCGGACACCGGGCCGACGCACGTCGCCGCCAGCAGGGGCAAGGCGGCGAGCCCGCGAAAGCGCACGTTGAGTCCGGCGCCCGGTTCAGTCGGCGCCCGCGAGGATCTCGGCGCCGTCCCGGGGGCCCAGTTCGTGGATCGTGCCGTGGACGAACTCCCGCACCCGCGCGCCGTCCCTGCTTCGCAGGTTCATCTCCAGGTGGAACTGTTGCACAGGCAGGATGTCCGGAATCTCGATGAACACCGAGCGGCCGTCGGCGGAAAGCGTGGCGGACGAGACCTCCAGAACATCCCTGCCCACGCCTTCCGCGAGCACGCGATAGTCCTCGGAGCCGTAGCTCGCCCGGCGCAGGTACTGCCAGATTCGCAACGAGTAGTTGCCCGGGTCGGCGGCGACCTCCGGGTCGAGCGCGGTGGTGAAACGGACGACGATGCCGTCGCGGGCGGTTTCGTAGGTCATGGGGATGCGCAGGGGTTCGTCCGTGCGCCGGACGCGGTAGAAGCCGCCCGCCTGAGTCCGGTCGCCGGCCCAGGCGAACAGCCCGCAGACGTAGAGGTGGTCGTCGGCGGGGTTGAAGCGGCCGCGGACGAGCCCGGTTGGCGCGGCGGCGACCGGCAGTTCGGCCACTGCCGCCTGCCGCGGCGGCCCGTCGCCGTTTGGAGAGGCGACCCGCGGAAAGGCCTCATCGAAGAGCACGGAGAACATCTTGCCGTTGCCGTAGGAGAGGTAGATCAGCGACTCGTCCAGTTCGCCCCAGCGTTCGCTGCGGACCCACACCGGCGCCGACGGCGAGCGGTCCACGTCGTGGTGGATCCAGGTCACCGGCTGGACGAAGTCCTCCGGGTCGCGGTCGGGTTCGCGCCAGGCCCGCATGTAGCCGTGGAAGGTGCCCGGCTCGATCCAGTTGATCCGGTTCTCCGGGATCCAGTGCCCCTCCTGGTCGGTCACGATGACGCTCCCGTCCGGGTTGACCACCAGGCCGTTCGGGGCCCGGAAGCCGTTGGCGACGATCTCGGTCGAGGAGCCGTCGGCCGCGACCTTTAGGACCGTGCCGTGCTGGGGCACGCGGGCATCGAAGTCGTGTCCGGCGCCCTTGGCGTAGTAGAAGTTGCCGTCCTCGTCGGCCTCCAGGCCGACCGCGAACTCGTGGAAGTGGGCCGAGGCCTGGGCATCGTGGTTGAACGCCTCGTAGTGGTCCGCTTCGCCGTCGCCGTTCAGGTCGCGTAGCCGGGTGATCTGGTCGCGCGAGGTGACGAAGATCTCTCCGCCGCGGGTGTTCACGCCGAGCGGCTCGTACATCCCCGTGGCGAAGCGCTTCCAGGTGACGGGACCGATCTCTTCGCCGCCCAGCCCGTCGACCAGCCAGACATCACCCATCCAGGTGGCGACGACCGCACGCTTGCCGCCGTCCAGGAAGTCGAAACCGCCGAGACGCATCCAGGCGCGGTAGGGGTTGTCGAGCGGCGTCGTGATTGCCTCGAGTTCGAAGGGACCGCCTCGACGGCCCAGCACTCGGCTCTCGGTCGTGACCGTCTCGGTCCAGTTCGGCGGACCGCCCCCGGTCAGCGCCTCCAGATCGACGGCCGGCTCGACGCCAGCGGCCCTGGCCAGGAATCCCGCGTTCGACCGACCACGTCGCCCGATGGCGATCTTGAACCGGACCGGTTCGTCGCCGGCCGGAACGCGCAGGCGGATGTCGTCGTCGGCGTCGTCGACCCACTGGACGACTGACGGCGCGCCGACGAGAGCCGCAACGATGGGTCCGCTTTGTTCGCCTCGATCCGCGGCGTTGGAGCGGGGCTTGCGAAAGCCGGCGGCTTCACCGTCGCTCCAGGCCCGCCCGCCCTGCTGGTGCGCCACCTGCACGACAAGCTCCGTGTCCCTGGGCCCGATGTTCAGTGTTCGGCTGAACAGTCCGCCTCCCTCCGAGGCGCCGAGTTCCAGGATCCCCGTGTCGCCCACCCGGTAGTGCAGCACGACCTGGGAGCCGTGGATGTAGTGACCGAGCCAACGGGCGACGTCGGGATCCTGGGGACCGAAACGACGCCCGCCACGGCCCACGATGCGCGTGTCGCGGAAGTCGTCGCCGGCCCGGGACCAGCCCGGCGCATCCGGGTTCGTGAACACCAGGTCGCCGACCAGCGCCGGCTCCACCCCGTGGCGGCCGTTGTAGTTGATCGAGTTCCAGTCCATGAAGCCGGGCCCGGTCCAGCCCGCGGCCCAACGCAGCGTGTCCGTGTCGAAGAGCAGGAACTCCGTGCCCTTGGCGATCCCGCCCGGACCTTCGTCGATCCGGATCGCGATGCCCTTGTTCGCGTTGTTGCCGCCCTCGACGATGTAGGAGTGAACCTTGAACGGCCCGTAGTTCATGTCGGACCAGGGGTCGCCGGTCAACTCCTGGGCGCGGGCGGCACCGGCGAGCAGGAGGACGGCCGCCACCGGCCAACTGGCAGTTTTGAGATGTCGCATCAGACCGTGTGATGGTAGCCGTGCGGGAGGACTGGTAAAACCCCAACGATGACCCGGCCTGCCGCACTTCGTTCAGGTGTCTCGCCTCTGGCCCTCCTGGTCCTCGCGGCGTGCGCTGGACCCGGTCCGCTGCAGGTCAGCGAGAGCGGTTCGGGGGCGTACGAGCCCGCCCTCGCCGCCATGGGCGGTGGCGCCGCCGTTGCCTGGTACGACAACCGCGACGGCAACGCGGAGATCTATCTGCGGTTCGTCGGCGTCGAGCCCGGAGTGGGCGCAGCCGCTTCGGCCAGGAACGGACTGTCGCCGGAGGTTCGGCTCACGCGGACGGGAGCGGAGTCTTACGAAGCGTCGATCGACGGACTGGGCGAGGGCCTGGCGGTCGCCTGGTACGAGAAGTCGGCCACCGGTGACCTGGAGGCCCGATTGGGCCTGTGGATGGCTGAGCAAGGGTTCCTCTGGGAAACACCCGTGGAAGCGCACGAAGGTACGAGCCGCAACCCGGTCGTGGTTGCGGATGGGGAGCGGGGCCGGGTCTTCTGTGCCTGGATCGGGCGACGTGACGGGTGGGAGTCGGTCATGGCTGCCTGGTGGGGTCGGGAAGGCGACATGCTCGGCGAGCCGCTGCGTCTCGGTCTGGCCGGCACGACGACCTGGAACCTGAACGCGGCGCTCGCTCCCGACGGCGCCGCGGTGGTGGTCTGGGATGCGGCGGCGGGGCGCCGGACGGAGGAGTTGTACCTCGCGCGCGTCGACGCAGCCGGTGTGCGCAGCGTGCGACTGACCTGGGAGGACGGCCACGCCTCCAAGTACCCCGACATCGCCCTGGGGCCGGACCGGGCCGCCCTGACCTGGTTCGACGAGAAGAACGGCAACCGGGAGGTCTACCTGTGGACCGGGTCCTTGGAGGGACTGTGGCGAGACGCGGAAGCGGGCGCCGGAATCGACGACGACTCGCGGCGCGTCACGGAAAGTCCGGGCGAGACGATCGGCGCCTACATCGCGTACTCGGCCGCCGGTTCCGGCAGCTTCAGCCTCGCGTGGTCGGACGAAGTGGACGGCGGCCGGCAGATCTTCTTCCTGGCCCTCGATGCGAGCGGCTCTCCGCTCGCCGAGCCGCGACGGCTGTCGAGCGGGGACGGCCTCAAGTACGTTCCCGCGATCGAGGCCCTCGGCGAAGGCTTCGCGTTGACCTGGAATGAAGTACGCCCCGGGCCGGGCGGTCCGCACGGCGGTGACAGCCGTTCCGAGGTGTTCTTCGCCGAAGTGGGTCACGACGGACGCCGAAGTGGCATAACCTCGCGTCCCTGACAAGAAGGGGGTTGCGATGAAGAAGTCACTTCTCTGGATCGGCGCCGCAGTGGCCGGTCTCGTGCTGCTCGGCCTCGGTTACGGTATCGGCTGGGTCACCGGCGTGACCGGTGTCGGACGTACCGTTCCGCTGGAGGATCTCTCGGAGCGGGAGCGTGCGTTCGCCGAGCGGATGCAGAACGTTGACCTGGTGGGGCACTTCACGATTCAGAACATCTCCGGGCTCGAAGGGGTCGAGGGCGTCAGCCGCGACAAGAACCCGGAGCGCTACGAGATCGCGAGCGTCTCCAAGCTTGAAGGGGAGGGCGACCGCTGGCGCTTCGACGTCCGGGTCGTCTACATGACGGTGGATGTAACCCTGCCGGTCGTGGTGCCGCTCGTCTGGGCCGGCGACACGCCGATGGTCAGCATCACGGACTTCGAGATCCCCGGCCTGGGCGACCAGTTCGGGGCACGAGTGCTGTTCTACGACGAGCGGTATGCCGGAACCTGGGATCACGGGCCGTACGGGGGCCTGATGTACGGCGTGATCGAGCCGGCGGGCGGCGGCGAGTAGGGCAGCGTTTCGGGCTCGCCGCTTCGCGGCATCGCCCCGGCTGCCGGCCAGAAGGCCGGCGCACCGGCAGTCGGCATGGCTGAAAGACCACCTACCAGGTGTCGATGTTGCGGCGCTTCTTGCCGTCGCGGATCGGGGGCGGCGGCACGGAGTCCAGGGTGCGGGCGATCCAGCGTCGCGAGTCGGCGGGGTCGATCACGTCGTCGACGGCGAAGGACGCGCCGGCGGTGAGCGCGCTGCCGCGCTCGTAGGCGGCGGCGACCAGCTCCTCGTAGCGGGCGCGGCGCTCCTCGGGGTCCTCGATCGCCGCGAGTTCGTTACGGAAGCCGAGCTTGACCTGGCCTTCGAGGCCCATGCCGCCGAACTCCGCGGTCGGCCAGGCGACGGTGAAGAACGGCTCCTTCAGGTCGCCGCCGGCCATGGCCTGCGCGCCGAGACCGTAGGCCTTGCGCAGCACGATCGTCAGCGACGGCACCGTGATGTTGGCGCCGACCACGAAGAGCCGGCAGCAGTGGCGGACGAGTGCAGTGCGCTCGATCTCGGGTCCGACCATCATGCCGGGCGTATCGCAGAGCACGAGGACCGGGATGTCGAAGGCGTCGCAGAGCTGGAGGAAGCGGGCGCCCTTGTCCGAGCCGTCGCTGTCGATGGCGCCGGAGAGGAACTCCGGGTTGTTGGCCAGAATGCCCACGGGCCGGCCCTCGATCCGGACCAGGGCGGTCACCATGCCGAGGCCGAACTCGGGCCGCAGTTCCAGCACGCTGCCGGTGTCGGCCAGGGTGTGGATCACTTCCCGGATGTCGTAGACGCGCAGGCGGTTCTCGGGCACGATCCGGCGCAGGAGGCGCTGATCGGGCGCTTCCCAGTCGTCCGTGCGGCCCTGGAAGTAGGACAGGTACTGCTGGGCGACGGCCACCGCTTCCTCTTCGTTCTCGACGGCGACGTCGACGACGCCGTTCGGCACCTGGACTTCCATCGGGCCGACTTCTTCCGGCCGGAACACGCCCAGGCCGCCGCCCTCGATCAGGGCCGGACCGCCCATGCCGATGCTCGAGTCGGCGGTGGCGATGATCACGTCGCAGCAACCGAGCAGCGCGGCGTTTCCGGCGAAGCAGAAGCGGGAGGTGATGCCGACGATCGGCACCAGCCCGGAGAGCCGGGCGAAGGAGGTGAAGGTCGGCGTGTCGAGCGGCCGGTAGGTTTCGTCGCTGCGGCCCTGGCCGGCCTTGGTCGTCGAAGCGCCGCCTTTCCGCTTGCCTCCGGTGCCGGCGCGGCCGCCTCCGCCTTCGGCGAACAGCACGACCGGCCGCTTCCAGCGGTGCGCCAGTTCGACCATCCGGTCCGTCTTCGGGTGGTTTAGCGCGCCCTGGGTCCCGGCGAGCACGGTGTAGTCGTAGGCCATGACGACGCAGCGGTTGCGATCGTCAGGGAAGAACTCGCCGTTGATCGAACCGACGCCGGTGACCATGCCGTCCGTCGGGAACTTGCGGATGATGTCTTCCTTCGGGAGCCCCGTGCCGGGCGTGAGCACGAGTTGTCCGTGTTCGACGAAGCTGCCCTCGTCGCAGAGTTGGTCGATGTTCTCCCGCGCTGTCCGCTGCTTCGTGTTGCGCCGTTTCCGGACCGCGTCGGGTCGGGCGTCGTCCAGGGTCGCGGCGTGGCGATCGAGCACTTCGGCGAGATCGGGACGGATGGCGTCGAGGTCGACCTCGCTCTCTTCGTCGCCGGTTGCGGCAGCCACGTCCCCTTCCTCGATCAGGGCCAGAACGTGGCCTTCCCAGACCGCGTCGCCGGCGGCCGCGCGGAGATCGCGGAGCACGCCGCCGACGTCCGAGCGGATCTCGTGCTCCATCTTCATCGCCTCCATGATGAAGAGGATCTGGCCCGCCGCGATCTCCCGGCCGGGCTCCGCTTCCAGGCTGAGCACGGTGCCCTGCATGGGCGCGCGCACCGCGGTGAGCCCTTCGGGAACCGGCGTCGAAACGACGGGCGGCGGCTCGGCGGTGGGCAGACTCACCGAGGGAGCGCCGTACTTTCCGTGATCGAGAACGGCCAGCGGATCGACGGCGTCGACCTTGACGCCGGCCAGGCCCCGTCCGGCCTCGGTTGGACCGGGTGCTCCGGTTGCCACGGCCGCCCCTGTTGCCCCGGTTGGGTCGTCCGCGCCGGCCGCACCGGAGCTCTCGAACGCGGCAGCGGCCTCGACCAGCTCGTCCAGCCGTTCGTCTACCAAGCGGGTGTGGACGCGCCAGTCGCCGTCGCCGGCTTCGGGACGGGCGAGCAGGGCGCGCAGGAAGGAGGCGTTCGTCTCGACGCCCTCGATGCGGAAGTCGTCGAGCCCGCGGGCGGTCCGGGCCAGGGCGGCACGGTGGTCGCCCGACGGGGCGCGACCCACGACCTTGGCCAGCAGCGAGTCGAAGCGCGGGTTCGTCCGGTAGCCGGCGTAGCCGAACGTGTCCGTGCGCAGCCCCGGTCCGCCGGGTGGCTCGAACGCCGTCAGGACGCCGCCGGTCGGCAGCACCGCGCCGCCGGCCGCCATCTTCTCCATGTTGACCCGCGCCTGGACGGCCGAACCACGCGGCGCCGCGCCGTTGTCTGCCGCAAGGCCCAGCTCCGAGAGCAGGCGGCCACGGGCGAGTTCGAGCTGAAGGTGGACGAGGTCGACGCCCATGACCTCCTCGGTCACCGTGTGCTCGACCTGCAGGCGGGCGTTCGCCTCGATGAAGAAGAAGCGCGGGTCTTCGCCGGTCGCTCCGCCCGTCGCTCCTTGGGTGTCGACCAGGAACTCGAAGGTGCCGAGGTTCCGGTAGCCGGCCGCCGCGGCGAGCGCGAGCGCGGCGTCCCGGATCGCCTCGCGCAGCGCGTCCGGCAGGCAGGGCGCGGGCGCGATCTCGATCAGCTTCTGATGGCGTCGCTGGAAGCTGCAGTCACGGTCGCCGAAGTGGACGACGGCGCCGCTCCTGTCGCCAGCCACCTGGACCTCGACGTGGCGGACCGCGGTCAGCATCTCCTCGACGAACACGCCGTCGGTGTCGAACGCGGCGCCGGCCTCCGAGACCGCGCGCCGGTAGGCTTCCTCGATCTCCGATGCCGCGCTGACGACCCTCATCCCGCGGCCGCCGCCGCCGCCGACCGCCTTGATCAGCATCGAGGCGCCGGCAGGGAGCTCCTTGAAGAAGGCGCGAGCCTGTTCCAGCGTCACCGCCTCGGAGACCCCGGGCACCACCGGCACGCCATGCTCCTGCGCCAACGTCCGCGCCCGCGCCTTGTCGCCGAACAGCTCCAGCGACTCAGGCGTCGGTCCCACGAAGCGGACGCCTGCCTTGAGGCAGGCGCGCGCGAACCCGGCGTTCTCACTCAGGAAGCCGTAGCCGGGGTGGATCGCGTCGCATCCGTGCTCGGCGGCGGCCCGCAGCAGTTGCTCGCCGTCGAGGTAGGCGGCCGGGCCGGCGCCTGGGAGCGCCGCGGCCTCGTCCGCCCTCGACGCGTGGAGCGACCGCGCGTCGTCCTCGGAGAACACGGCGACGGTCGGGATACCGAGTTCCGCCGCGGCGCGGGCTATGCGGACCGCGATCTCGCCGCGGTTGGCGATCAGGAGTTTCATCGATCTGGATCTCCGGCTCGGAAGGGCCGCTATCCTACGCGGCCTGTAGCTGGCCCCGCACACCTTCGAACCCGAGAACCCGACACGATGAGAGTGCTTCGCACACCCGACGAACGCTTCGCCAACCTGCCCGACTTCGGCTACGAGCCTTGCTACACCCTCGTTCCCAGGGGCGACGGCGAGAGTGAGGGCCTACGGATTCACCACGTGGAGGCCGGCCCGGCGGACGGTCCGCTGGTCCTTCTCATGCACGGGCAGCCGACCTGGAGCTTCCTCTACCGCCGGATGATCCCGGTGCTGGCGGAGCGGGGGATGCGGGTGATGGCGCCGGATCTCGTCGGCTACGGCCGGTCCGACAAGCCGACCGAGCGGAACGACTACACGTACCAGCGGCAGGTCGACTGGTTGAGCGCCTGGCTGCGCAGCAACGGCGTCGAGCACGCGACCTTGGTCGGCCAGGACTGGGGCGGCCTGATCGGACTCCGGATGGCGGCCCTCGACCCGGCCCGCTTCGACCGCGTCGTCGCCGCGAACACTGGCCTGCCGCTGCCGATGAACGTGCCGGAAGAGACGATGAAGGAGATCGCGAAGTTCCGGGCCGAGGCGCCGACGCCGACCATCATGGAAATGCAGCAGCAGATCTCGCAGATGGACCGGGTTCCGGCGATGAAGTTCGCGTACTGGCAGAAGTGGACCTGGGAGACCGAGGACATCCCCGTCGGAATGCTCCTCGCGGGCAGCGTCGACGGAGTGACGCTCACGCCCGACGAGATCGCGGCCTACGACGCGCCCTTCCCCGACCCTTCCTACAAGGCCGGGATCCGCGCCATGCCCAGCCGGGTGCCGATGCTGCCGAACGACCCCTCCGTGCCGGCTCAGATCGAGGCCTGGAAGGTGTTCTCGGAGTGGACCAGGCCGTTCCTCTGCGCCTTCTCGGACAACGACCCGGTGACGGGCGCGGCGCGGCGGCCGTTCGAGGAGCGGGTCCCCGGCGCGCAGGGCCAGCCGCACGCGATGATCGAGGGCGGCGGCCACTTCCTCCAGGAGGGGCGCGGCGTGGAGCTGGCCACGATCGTCGCCGACTTCATCGACTCGACGCCGGCCGGCGGCTAGCTTCGTAGCGTCCGGCCTGCCGGCCCTGAGCTACGATGCCGTCATGCTCGGCAGGACGCTCGACGCCCCGGCGTATCTCGACCGGCTGCGCGACGAGCTGGCGCGGGTCGACGCGGCGGCGGTGGAGCGCTGGGCCGACTTCGTCTTCGACGCCTGGACGCGGGGGAGCACGCTCTACGTGATCGGGAACGGCGGCTCGGCCGCGGCGGCGAGCCACCTGAGCGTCGACCTGGGCAAGGGCACGGTCGCGACGGACAACCTGCGGGACGAGTCCCATCGCCGGTTGCGGGTCGTCAGCCTGACGGACAACGTGCCCTGGATCACGGCGGTCGCGAACGACCTGGACTACCAGCAGGTTTTCGTCCAGCAACTGATGAGCGCGGCCGTCGACGGCGACGCCCTGATGGCGTTCAGCGGTTCGGGTAACAGCCCGAACGTTCTGGCCGCGGTGGATTGGGCGAACCGGCACGGCCTCCGAACCTTCGGCTTGACCGGGTTCGACGGCGGCCGGCTGAAGCAGCTCCAGCAGGACGGCGTTCACGTCGATCTGGACGACATGGGAATGGTCGAGAGCGTTCACGTGTGCCTCTTCCACTGGGTCGTGGACGACGTCTACGCCCGCACGCAGCAGACCGGACGGCACGGCTGAGGACTGCGCAGTGGACTCCGCATCGCCGGGACGCAGGATCGATCTCCTGGGCCGGGGCGCGACCTGGGCCTACGACATCGCCGGCCCGTCCGGCGCGCCCACGCTGCTCCTGCTGCATGGCTTGGCGGCGACCGCGCGGCTGAACTGGTCGACGAGCTTCGCGGCGTTGGCGCGGGGCTTTCGAGTCGTCGCGCTCGATCATCGGGGCCACGGCCGGGGGATCCGGCGGATCGGCGCCTTCAAGCTGGAGGACTGCGCCGACGACGCGGTGGCGCTGGCCGATCGGCTGGGCGTGGAGCGGGTGATCCCGGTCGGTTACTCGATGGGCGGGGCGGTGGCGCAGTTGTTCTGGCGACGCCACCCGAACCGGACCGCGGGCCTCGTGCTCTGCGCGACGGGCGCCCGTTTCGGTGGATCGCGGGCCAAGCGGGCCGCCTCGGCGCTCGGGCCGCTGCTGTCGCTCGCGGCTCGGGTGGCGCCCCAGTCGGTGTGGGACGACATGGGCGAGCGGATGCTCGAGAACGTCCGGGACCCCGGCCGGCGCCTGGCATTGAAGGAGGAACTCGCAACGACGGAGCCGGCCTCGGTGATCGAGGCTGCCGCCGCTCTCGCACGCTTCGACTCGAGTCCATGGCTCGGCGAGGTCGACGTGCCGGCCGCGGTCGTCCTGACCAGTCAGGACGGGCACATCCCGCCCAAGTACCAGTTGCTGATGGCGGGTGCGATCCCCGGCGCGGAGGTTCATCGGGTCGACGCCGATCACTACGCCTGCGTGGCGCGGCCGGACCTGTTCGTGCCTACGCTCTTCACTGCCTGCCGCACCGTTGCCCTCCGTGGCTCACCGGTGCAGGCCGTGCCGGCTGCGGTGTCCTGAGGCCAGCTCCGCTTCCGGCTAGCGACGCTTGCGCTTACGCCGCCGCCGACGGCGCCGTCGCGGCCGCGCGACATGGGCCGGCTGCGCGGCGGGCTGTCGGCTGAGGTTGACCATCCACTCCCACGCGACCCGGCTCCACGCGGTCACCTTGTCGACGCCGCGGTCCACCAGGTCGTAGATGACCGGGACGACGAGCAGCGTGAGCAGGGTCGAAGTGGCCATACCGCGCCCTCGACGATCAACAGGGCCGGGTCGCCGGCCTGGACCGGCGCCGCGGCCGCGGCAGGCACGTCGAGTTTGGCGGCGAAGCCCGTCTGCTCCTGGATCGTGACGACGACCGAACCCGGGCCGGATGCTTCGGTCAGGCCGGCCGCTCCGTCCGTGCCGCCGCCCCGGCAGCCGGCACTCGCCACGCACAGAAGGAACAGCGCGCAGGCTGCGAGCGTCGCGCTTCCGGCCTTTCTGTTCGTGGTGTCCATGGCAGGTGTACTCCGTGGGACTGGTACGCTGCCGTTTGCCGCTTCGGAAATCATACAAGCGCCGGAGGACTCACATGCGCCTCGATACATCGACTGGCACACTATTGAGTACGATCCATGGCTTGAGCGGTTGCGTGTGGGCGGCTTGACACCGGCCGGGAACCGGCGCTTGCGCTTCTGGCGGCCGGCCCTTAGCGCGGTCGTGGCGGTGTCCGTGGCCGTGCCGCTGGCGGCGCAGGAACCGCAGGCGACCGTCGAAGCGGCCAGGTTCCATCACATCCGCCTGAACGTCACCGACATCGAGCGTTCGATCGACTTCTACCGGACCACCTTCGGTGTGATGCCGATCAGGTTCCGAGGGGTTGCGGACGCACTGTTCACGGGGCACTCCTTCATCCTCCTGAACGAGGTCGAGGAGCCGCCGGACGCCAGCCAGCGGAGCGGCATCTGGCATTTCGGTTGGGGCGGCGTCGACCTGCCCAGCCAGTACCGCTGGCTGGTGTCGCGGGGAGTCGACATCCACACGCCGATCTACCGCCTGGGCCGGGGGCACGTGATCTACGTCAACGGACCGGACCGCGAGATGATCGAGGTGAACACGATGGACCACCACCGCTTTGCCCACGTCCACCTTTTCGCGGCGGACGTGAACGAGACCGCGGCCTGGTACGAACGGCACTTCGGACTGCCGGCGCGGCGTACCGCCGAGGGCAATCCCCGGCCGGTCGGTCCGGATGCGGAGTTCGCGACCTGGGAGGAGTTCCACCAGGAGCACCGGGCCTGGTTCAACGCGTTTCGCACCGACAACGTGACCTTCATCATCTACAACCTGCCGGACTACGAGCCGTTGGCGCCTTGGTGGCCGGAGGACGCGTCGCCGCTGCTGGAGACGGAGCCCCAGCGGGGCCGGGCAATCGACCACTTCGCCTTCTCCTACCGCGACATCGAACCCGTGTTCGAGCGATTGCAGGCGGCCGGCGTCGAGATCGTCGAGCCGATCACCTACCGGCCGGAGTTCGACATGCGGAGCTTCTTCGTCATGGGGCCGGACAAGGTGGCGGTGGAGGTCGTGGAGGCGAAGCCGATCCCCGAAGGCGTCTGGGAGTAGACCGGGAACCTTCGGGACAGAAACCGGGTGCGCCGGCGCCCTCGCCGGCATCCGGCGCGGAGCGCCGGCCTCCGGGACTAGCTGCTAGAGTCCGCCTGCCGATTCGTACAACTGGTCGGAAGCTGGAGGCGCGCATGAACCGCTCGATCGCTGCACTTCTCGTTCTTGGCACGCTCGGATTGACCTCCGTGGCGGTCGCCGCCGACGGCGGGGAAGCCGTCACCTTCCACGAGGACGTGCTGGCCATCTTCCAGGAGAACTGCCAGACCTGCCATCGCCCGGGGGGCGACAACGTGGCCGGCATGGTGGCGCCGATGTCCCTGATGACCTACGAGGAGGTCCGGCCGTGGGCTCGGTCCATCGCCCGCCTCGCGCAGAGCCGTGAGATGCCTCCGTGGGACGCGACGGACCATACCGCCGGCGTCTTCCTCAATGAGCGGACGCTGACCCAGCCGGAGATCGACACGGTTGTGGCCTGGGCGAAGCGCGGCGCTCCCAAGGGCGATCCCTCGAAGGGTCCGGCGCCGCGTGAGTGGGAGGACACGGGCGGCTTCCTGATCGGCAAGCCGGATCTCATCGTCTACATGGAGGAGCCGTACTACGTGGGCGACGACGTGGAGGACGAGCAGCCGAACTTCTTCATCACCCTGACCGAAGAGATGCTCCCCGAGCCCCGCTGGCTTCAGGCGATCGAGTACCAGCCGGACGCCGAGTTCGTCCATC
>JAPOXA010000026.1 GCA_026707325.1 Acidobacteriota bacterium
AGACGACGCAACGGAGGATACATGAAATCGCCTGTTAGTGTGAACAGGCCCTAGCCAAGACCTCTCTCCTGACCGCTGCCGCGGGGTCCGCGCGAGCAGGACATGACTCCTATGAGCCGCCTTCACCTCGCCCGCCGACGATGACCTGGTGGGCCTTGAGGCGTAGCGCGTTCAGACGGATGAAGCCGCGGGCGTCGGTCTGGTCGTAGCCGCCCTCGACGTCCATCGACGACAGGTTCTGGTCATACAGCGAGCTGGGTGACTCGCGGCCGAGGACGGTCACGCCGCCCTTGTAGAGGCGGAGATGCACGGTGCCGTCGATGATCCGTTCGGCCTGCTGAAAGGCCGCGCGGATGAACTCCATCTCGGGCGAGAACCAGAAGCCGTTGTAGATCAGTTCGGCGAACTTGGGCGACAGGCCGTCCCGCAGGCGCTGGACTTCCCGATCCATCGCCACGCCCTCCAGATCCCGTAGCGCGTGGTGGAGGATCGTGCCGCCCGGCGTCTCGTAGACGCCGCGGGACTTGATGCCGACGAAGCGGTTCTCGACGATGTCGATCCGGCCGATGCCGTTCCGGCCGCCGAGTTCGTTCAGATACTCGAAGAGGGCCAGCGCATCCCGGTGCTCGACGCCATTCGTCCGATCCCCCACGCGCACCGGACGCGCGTCCTTGAACTCGACCTCGATGTCCGTCGGCTCGTCGGGCGCGTCGAGCGGCGACACGGTGAGCGAGAACATGTCCTCGGTCGGCGTCTGCATCGGGTCTTCCAGCAGGCCCGCTTCGTAGCTCTTGTGCATCAGGTTCTCGTCCATGCTGTACGGCTTCTCGGACGAGGCCTCGATCGGGATGCCCTGGTCTTCGGCGTAGTTCAGGAGATCGGTCCGGCCCTGGAAGCGCTTGAGGAACTCCGCGTCCTTCCACGGCGCGTAGACCTCGATCTGCGGCGCGAGGGCGGCGTACGCGAACTCGAAGCGGACCTGGTCGTTGCCCTTGCCGGTGGCGCCGTGGGAGAGCACGTCGGCGCCCTCGCGAATCGCGATCTCCGCCTGACGGCGGGCGATGAGCGGCCGCGCCAGGGCCGTGCCGAGCAGGTAACGGTTCTCGTAGACCGCGTTGCCGGCGATCGCCGGGTAGATGAGGTCGGTCACGAACTCGCGCCGGACGTCCTCGACGTAGACCTTCGTGGCGCCGATCGCCTCGGCCCGGCGCGCCTGGGCGTCGAAGTCCTCGCGCTGGCCGACGTCGACGATCACTGCCACGACATCGAATCCCCGTTCCTGCAGTGTGCGCAGGATGACGGAGGTGTCGAGGCCACCGCTGTAGGCGAGTACGGCTTTCTTGCGCGTCATGGTCGAGCGTTCCTCCCCCGGGCGCCCGAGAATCGGGGCCCGCGGGAGACTATCCGGCCGGCGGTCGCCGGAGAAGCCGCCGTCAGTCGTCGTCGACGGCTTCGGCCGGAAGCAGGCCCACCGCGCCGCTCCGCCAGAGCCGCCAGCGAACCCGAAACGCCAGGAAGATCGCCACGAAGACGAGCCCGAAAGTCAGGCCCCACCACACTCCGCTCGGGCCGAGCCCTCTCTCGAAGGTCAACCAGGCGCCGGCCGGCATGCCGATGACCCAGTACCCGACGAGCGCGACGGCCGCGGGGAACCGCGTGTCGGCGGCGCCCCGCAGCACCCCGGCGGCGGCGACCTGCAAACCGTCGGCGACCTGGAACAGGCCCGCGATCGGAATCAGCGCGGCCGCCGCGGCGATCACGGCCGGCACATCGCTGAAGACGCGCGCCAGAAGCTCCGGCAGCGAGAAGAAGACGAGGCCGAAGGCGACCATCACGCCGGCGCCGAGGCTGAGGCAGACCAGCGCCGACCGGCGCGCCCCCACCGGGTCCCGGCGCCCGATCGCGTTGCCGACGCGCGTCGTCGCCGCGCCGGCGAAGCCCAGGGGCACCATGAAGGAGATCGAGGCGAGGCTGATCGCCACCTGGTGGCCGCTGAGCTGCGCCTCCCCCAGACGACCGATGAGCACGGCCGCGAAGCTGAACACGCTGACCTCGAGCGACACCTGAACGGCGATCGGCACCCCCACGAACAGGAAGGGACGGAGCGCCGCCGGACGCAGCCACGACCATTTCCATCCGCCGACGTAGCGCCGCAGGTGACGCCATCCGAACGCGGCCACGACGATCAGCATCACCCAGCGGGATCCGGACGTCGCGTACGCCGAACCCCGCACGCCGAGCGCCGGGAATCCGAGATGGCCGAAGATCAGCGCCCAGTTCGCGATCGCGTTGAACACGTTGGCGACGCCGATCGCGATCAGGGCCGGCCGCACGATGCTCATCGCCTGGAGCGTCTGCCGCAGGCACATGAAGAACAGGAAGGCGATGACTCCGGGACCGATGCCCCGAAGATAGGCGGAGGCCGGCTCCACGATGGCCTGCGGTTGACCCGTCAGCGGAAGCGCGCGATCCAGTCCCAGCACGATCAGCGTCGCCGGAATCGACAGCAGGACCGCCATTCCCGCACCGCGGCAGAGCACCCTGCGGATCCGCCGATGGTCGCCGGCGCCGAACGCCTGCGCCGCCATCGGATCGATCGCCAGCAGGATGCCGATGAAGGACCAGATCACGGCGATGCTGAGCGCGTTGCCGATCGAGCCGGCCGCCAGGTCCGTCTCCGACACCCGGCCCAGCATCATCGTGTCGACGGCGCCCATCAGCACCATCCCGACCTGGACCAGGATGACCGGCGTCGCCAGGCGCACGACGGCACCCAGCTCCGTTCGCGCGTCCGCGGACGCACGCGCGATCCGGGTCGCGCGTGGCGCGAACCGCGCCACGCGGGATCCCCGACGTATCGGCCGCCCGTCCCCCGTTGTTCTCGCGCCCTTCAAGGGACGGTATTGTAGGCAGCCTCACTCCCATCGAGATCGCCGTTGCTCAGCTACATCCTCCGCCGGCTCGTCACCGGACTGGTCACCCTGTTCGGCATCTCGGTCATCTCGTTCTTCATCATCCAGCTCGTACCGGGCGATCCGGCCCAGATCCAGACCTCCCAGATCGCCGACGCCGCGGTCTCGGAGCGCGTCTACCAGCAGTTGCGGGAGCTCTACGGGCTCGACAAGCCGATCCCCGTGCAGTACGCGAACTGGGTCGGCAAGCTGGTCGTGGGCGACTTCGGCTCGTCCTTCCACGACGGCAGGAGGGTGTCGGCGAAGATCGGCGAAGCGCTGTGGCCGACGCTGTCGGTGGCGCTGCTCTCCTTCATGCTGACCCTGATCATCTCGACGCCGATCGGGATCTACAGCGCGCTCCGGCAGGGCGGCGGCTTCGATCGCTCGGTCAGCACCGGCCTGTACATGCTCTATTCCGTGCCGAACTACGTCGCCGGCATGCTGCTCATCCTCTACCTCGGCGTGAAGTGGGACCTGTTGCCCTTCCGCGGCATGCGGTCCGACGGCTACGACGAGATGACGACCCTCGGCCAGATGTGGGATCTGGCCCAGCACTACGTCCTGATCACCTTCTGCTTCACCTTCGGCAACCTGGCCTACTACTCCCGCTTCATCCGGCAGAACCTGCTGGAGGTGGTGCGGCAGGACTACATCCGAACCGCCCGCGCCAAGGGCCTCGGTGAGCGGAGCGTGGTACTCAAGCACGCGTTCACGAACAGCCTGATCCCGCTGATCTCTCTGATCGGCCTCACCCTCCCCTTCGTGCTGGGCGGCAGCGTGATCCTCGAGTACATGTTCAACTGGCCGGGCCTGGGCCGCCTGTACTTCGAGTCCGTCCTTCAGCGCGACTACCCGACGATCATGGCGCTCAACTTCATCACCGCCCTGCTCGTCCTCGGCATCACCTTCATCGCCGACCTGACCTACGGCCTGGTCGACCCCCGCATCAGCTACGAGAAGTGACGATGGCGACCGAAGCGACGACGAGCACAACGACCCGAGGGGCGCCCGTGGCGCGCTCCTACTGGCACATCACGTGGCGGCGCTTCCGCGGCCACCGGCTCGGAATGGTGGGCCTGTGCGTGGTGGCCGTGCTGTTCCTCGTGGCCTTCCTGTCGCCGATCCTGGCCAACGAACAACCCATCCTGTGCCGGTTCGACGGCGGCTTCTACTATCCGGCGGTCGTCGACCTCGTCCACCAGGTCCCGGGCACGAGCCTGATCATCCAGAAGCAGCGGCCCTACCGCCTGGCGACCTTCGACTTCAAGCGGGAGTTCGACCCGGAGCGCGGCGACTGGGCGCTGTGGACGCCGGTGCGCTACGGCCCCAGGGAAATCGCCGCCGAGCCCCTGGCCGGGCCTTCCGGCCGTCACTGGCTGGGCACCGATCAGTCGGGCCGCGACGTCCTGTCGCGGATGGTCCACGGCACCGTCGTGTCGATGAAGGTCGGCTTCCTGTCGATGGGCATCGCGGTCATCCTGGGCCTTGTGTTCGGTTGCATCGCGGGCTACGCCGGCGGCATCGCGGACCTCGTCATCTCGCGCTTCATCGAGGTCGTCCAGTGCTTCCCGGCCTTCTTCCTGATCCTCGCCGTACTGGCCTGGTTCCCGCCCAGCATCGAGAACGTGATGATCGTGATCGGCCTGACCCGCTGGGTCGGCATCGCCCGCTTCGCGCGCGGCGAGATCCTGCGCATCCGCGAGACGGACTACGCTCTCGCCGCCCGCTCGCTCGGAGTCAGACCCGCGCAGCTCGTTCTCCGCCACCTGCTGCCCAACGCGCTGGCGCCGGTGCTGGTCAGCGTGACCTTCGGCATCGCGGTGTCCATCCTGATCGAGGCGGGACTCTCCTGGCTCGGCTTCGGCGTCCAGCCGCCCGACGCCTCCTGGGGCACGATCCTCCGCTCCGGCTACGAGAACCTGTTCACCGCCGGCCACATGATTCCCCCGGCCTGCGTGGCGATCTTCCTCGCGGTGCTTAGTTTCAACCTCGTCGGCGATACGCTGAGGGATGTAATCGACCCGCGGCTCCAGGCCGAACGGGCCTGACGCCGCCGGGCTCCCCGCCCAGGAGGTAGGCAGCGATGAGCGAGCAGACCGGGTTGCACAGCCTCTCCCTCGACTACGTCGAGACGCTTCTGGCCGACTACCGCCGCGATCCGGCGTCGCTCGACCCGGCCTGGCGTCGGTACTTCGACGCCCTGGCCGCCAGCGGCGAGCTGGGCAACGGCGCGCTCGGGCCGGAGCTTCGACCCTCGGCGCTGTTCGGCGGCAACGGTGAGCCGATGCGTCCCGCCGCGGCGCCACCGGCTGCTCCCCCGCCCACCGCGCCGACGCAGGCGCCGTCACCCGCGACACCGTCACAAGCGACGGCGCCGCCGGCGCCCGCGGGCACGGCATCCCCCCTGACCGCGGATCTCGAACTGCAGCGCCGCGTCGACGACATGATCCGCAACTACCGCATCCGCGGCCACCTCTACGCCGACATCAACCCGCTCCGCAATCCGCCCGTGCTGCCGGAGGAGCTGGAGCTCGAAGGCCTGGGCATCCGCGAGAGCGACCTGGACCGCACGGTGTCCACCGCCGGCATCCCCGGCGCCGACACGGCGACGGTGCGCGAATTGCTCGAACGGATGCGCGAAACGTACTGCAAGTACATCAGCGCCGAGTTCATGCACATCGACGACCTGGAGGTCCGCTCCTGGCTCCAGGAGCGGATGGAGGTCAGCCGCAACCGGGTCCAGCTCAGCCGCCGCGAGCAGGTGCGCATCCTGAAGAAGCTGATCGACGCCGCGGTGTTCGAGGAGTTCATCCAGAAGAAGTACCTGGGCGCCAAGAGCTTCTCGCTCGAGGGCGCCGAGAGCCTGATCCCCCTGCTCGACCTGGCGATCGAGAAGGTCGCCGCGCAAGGCGCGGTGGAGATCGTCTTCGGCATGTCCCACCGGGGCCGCCTGAACGTGCTGGCCAACATCATCGGCAAGCCGACGCGGGACATCTTCCGGGAATTCGAGGACCTCGACGCGGAGCAGTACACGGGCGGCGGCGACGTGAAGTACCACATGGGTCACTCGAGCGACTGGACCACGGACCAGGGTCGCAGGGTCCACCTCTCCCTGTCGTTCAACCCCAGCCACCTCGAGTTCATCAACCCGGTGGCGATGGGCCGAGTACGCGCCAAGCAGGACCGGATCGGCAACGAACTGCGCGACCGGGCGGTGCTGTTCCTCATTCACGGCGACGCCGCCTTCGCCGGCGAGGGAATCGTCCAGGAATCGCTCAACCTGTCGCAGCTCGACCCCTACCACATCGGAGGCGCGTTTCACGTCGTCGTCAACAACCAGATCGGCTTCACCACGCCGCCCCAGAGTTCGCGCTCCAACACCTACTGCACGGATGTCGCGAAGATGCTCCAGGCGCCGATCTTCCACGTCAACGGCGAGCAGCCGGAAGCCGTGGCCCAGGTCGTCAACGTCGCGCTCGACTTCCGCCAGCGCTACCGCCGCGACGTGATCATCGATCTCTACTGCTACCGGCGGCGCGGGCACAACGAGGGCGACGAACCCGCCTTCACCCAGCCCATCCTCTACGACGGCATTCGGGCCCGCGACCCGGTCCGCGTCCACTATCTGGAGCACCTGCTCGAACTCGGCGAGATCAAGCCCGAGGAGGCGGACGTTCACATCGAGCGCGAGGAGAAACGGCTCGAGGGGGCGCTCGCCACCGCCCGCCGGATGAACGAGAAGACGAGTCCGCAGGCCTATGACGGCGTCTGGAACGCATTCGTCGGCGGCCGCATGGAGGACACTCCGGAGCCGGACACCGGAGTCGACCAAGGCAAGCTGACCGGCTACCTGAGGCGGATGGTCGAGCTGCCCGGGGGCTTCAACCTGCACCGCAACCTGCGGCGCTTTCTCGCCGCCCGCGCCGACATGGCCGAGGGAAAGCGGCCCGTCGACTGGGCCGCGGCGGAGGCGCTCGCCTTCGCCGCAACCGCCGATTCGGGCAACCGGGTGCGGCTGAGCGGCCAGGACTGCGAGCGGGGGACGTTCAGTCAGCGCCACGCCGTGCTGCACGACCGGGTGACGGACGAGAACCACCGGCCGCTGATGAACATCGCCGAGAACCAGGAACCGATCGAGATCTTCAACAGCCCGCTGTCGGAGGCCGGCGTGCTCGGCTTCGAGTACGGCTTCAGCCTGGACTACCCGGACGGTCTCGTCCTCTGGGAGGCCCAGTTCGGCGACTTCGTCAACGCGGCCCAGGTGATCATCGACCAGTTCATCACCAGCGCCGAGGACAAGTGGAACCGGCTGAGCGGCCTCGTCATCCTGCTGCCCCACGGCTTCGAAGGCCAGGGTCCCGAGCACTCCAGCGCCCGCGTCGAGCGATGGCTGCTGCTCGCCGCCGAAGAGAACATGCAGATCGTCTACCCCTCGACGCCGGCGCAGTACTTTCACCTGCTGCGGCGCCAGGTCGAGCGCGCCCAGCGCAAGCCGCTCGTCGTCTTCACGCCGAAGAGCCTGCTGCGCCGCCGCGAGGTCGGTTCGTCCCTGGCGGAGCTCGCCGGCGGCCGCTACCAGCCGGTGCTGCCGGACCCGGCCGTTGCATCCGACGACGACCGGTCGAAGGTGCGCCGCGTCCTCCTCTGCGCCGGCAAGGTGTTCTACGACCTGGACGCCCACCGCCGGGAAACGGGCGCCCGCGATCACGCGATCCTGCGCATGGAGCAGTTCTACCCCGCCCCGAAGGAGGAGCTCGACGCAGCGCTGTCCGCCTTCCCGGCCGATGCCGAGGTTCGCTGGGTGCAGGAGGAACCCCGGAACATGGGCGCCTGGTCCTACCTGCGGCTGAACTTCGGCTTCCTGATGGGCGGCCGGCCCCTGTCGGGCGTCTACCGCCCGCAGTCGGCGAGTCCCGCGACCGGCTCCCCGAGCAGTCACAAGCTGGAGCAGCAGCAACTGATGGAGGCGGCGTTCGGCGAGTCGGCCGACCCCGCGTGAGAATCCCCCGAAGGCAGACCGCATGACGTACGAAGTCACCATCCCCGAGATCGGCGAATCGGTCACGGAAGCGCTGATCCTTCGCTGGATCAAACAACCCGGCGAGGCCATCGGCAGGGACGACCCGCTCGTGGAACTCGAAACGGACAAGGTGACCGTCGAGATGCCCTGTCCGGTAGCGGGCGTCCTGTCCGAGATCGTCTGCGCGGAGGGCGAGACGGTGCCGATCGGCGCCGTGATCGCGCGGATCGAGGAAGGCGCCGCCGTCGCCGCGAGCCCGGGCGCTGCTCCAGGCGCCGCGGCAGTCGAGACCGAAGCGCCGGCAGCCGAAGAAGCCCAGGGCGACCTGCTCGCCGGCGCCCGACCTGCAGCGCCGTCCGCTCCGCCGACCCCGTCGCCCGCCGTGGAACCCACGCCTCCCGCGCCCGCGCCGGCGGACGAGGCTCAGCCCGCGGCGGAACCGGCCGCGGCCGACGAGCGGCGCGTCCTGCCGGCGGCCCGCCGCCTGATCGCCGAGCACGGCCTCGACGCGTCCCTCATACCCCCCACCGGCAAGGGCGGCCGGCTGCTGAAGAGCGACGTGGCGGCGTGGCTGGCCAACCGCGAGAAGGAACCGGAACCGTCCGCCGAAGCGGCGCCCGAGGCCGCGTCGTCCGCGCCGGCGCCGGCGACGCCATCGCCGCCGGCACAGACCGCTCCGCCCGCCGCCGCGCAGACGTCTGCCGCGGCGGCCGGGGAGCGCGCCGAGGAACGCGTCCCGATGACGCCGATCCGCCGCCGGATCGCCGAGCGCCTCGTGGAGGCCCAGCAGCAGGCGGCCCTGCTCACGACCTTCAACGAGATCGACATGTCCGCCGTGATGGACTTCCGGCGGCGCTACCGGGACGCCTTCTCCGAGCGCCACGACGTGCGCCTCGGCTTCCTGTCGTTCTTCGTCAAGGCGGCCGTGGACGCGCTGCGCCGCTTCCCGCGGCTCAACGCCGAGATCACCGGCACCGACATCATCTACCGGAACTACTACGACATCGGCATCGCGGTCAGCACCGACCGCGGCCTGATGGTGCCCGTGCTGCGCAGCGCCGAGCGCATGTCCTTCGCCGAGATCGAATCCTCCATCGGCGACTTCGCGGGACGGGCCCGCACCGGCAGGATCCGGCTCGACGAACTCCAGGGCGGCACCTTCACGATCACCAACGGCGGCATCTTCGGCTCCCTGCTGTCGACGCCGATCATCAACCCGCCGCAGAGCGGCGTTCTCGGCCTGCACGCCATCCAGCAGCGGCCCGTCGTCGTCGAAGGCGAGATCGCGGTCCGGCCGATGATGTACGTCGCCCTTAGCTACGACCACCGCATCGTCGACGGCCGCGAGGCGGTGACGTTCCTGGTCCGGATCAAGGAGGCGATCGAGGATCCGGCCAGGATGCTGATCGAGGTCTAGGAGCCCGGATCTCTGTCGTCCCGGACACGGCCGGGGTAGTGTCCACGGCCAGAATGACGGACTCCTTCGACCTTCTCGTCATCGGCGCCGGGCCCGGAGGCTACGTGGCCGCGATCAGGGCGGCGCAACTCGGATTCCGGACCGCCGTCGTGGACGAACACGCCGCGGCCGGTGGAGTCTGCCTGCGGGTGGGCTGCATTCCGAGCAAGGCGCTGCTGGAGTCGAGCCAGCGCCTCGTCGCGGCCCGTAGCGAACTCGCGGCTCACGGCGGCGTCGCGGCAGAGATCGGCCTCGATCTGCCGGCCATGATGAAGCGCAAGGACCGGGTCGTGACGACGCTCACCCGTGGCGTGTCGTCCCTGCTCAGGAAGAACGGGATCGAGCACATCCAGGGCCGGGCGCGGCTCGTCGGCGGTGACGGCGACGTGCGCCGCGTCGCGGTGACGACGGAGGGCGGCGAGCAGGAGGTCGAGGCCCGCAACGTGATCGTGGCCACCGGCTCCCGCCCCGCCACCCTGCCGGGCATCGAACTCGACGGCGACCGCATCGGCACCAGCACGGAGGCGCTGGCCTACGGCGAGGTGCCGGAACACCTGGTCGTGATCGGCGCCGGCTACATCGGGCTTGAACTGGGGGCGGTCTGGAACCGGTTGGGCTCGAGGGTCACGGTCCTCGAGTTCCTCGATCGCATCCTTCCCGGCGCCGACGCCGAGATCGCTGCGGGGGCCGAGAAGATCTTCCGCCGCCAGGGTCTCGACATCCGGCTCGGGAGCCGCGTGCTCGGAGCAACGGCCAAGGGCGGCAAGAAAGAGGCGGGCTGCGTCGTCGAAGTCGACGGCGCCGACGCGATCGAATGCGGCCGTGTCCTCGTCGCGGTCGGGCGGACGCCGATCAGCGACGGCCTGGGGCTCAAGGAAGCGGGCGTCGCCGTCGACGACCGCGGCTTCATCCAGGTCGACGAGCGCTTCGCCACCTCGGCGTCCGGCGTGTTCGCAATCGGCGACGTGATCGGCGGCCCGCAACTCGCCCACAAGGCCGAGGAGGAGGGCATGGCCTGCGCAGACGGCATCGCCGGCGGTCACGTCCACATCGACTACGACGCGATCCCCGGCATCGTCTACACCGAACCCGAAGTCGCCTCCGTCGGCAGGACGGAAGAGGAACTGCGGGAAGCCGGCACTCCCTACCGCACGGGCAAATTCCCGTTCCGCGCCATCGGACGCGCCCGCGCCACAGGCAGCCTCGAGGGCTTCGTCAAGATCCTGGCTCACGCCGAGACGGACGCGGTCCTCGGCGTCCACATCCTCGGCAGCCACGCCGGCGACCTGATCGCCGAAGCCGTGGCCGCGATCAGCTTCGGCGCCTCGGCCGAGGATCTCTTCCTCACCAGCCACGCTCATCCGACCCTTTCCGAAGCAGTCAAGGAAGCGGCCCTTGCCGTCCACGGTCGGGCGATTCACATGTAGCTGGCGCGGCCTCCGGTCCGGCTTCCGGCGGACACAGGGCTTCACGGCCCGCTGATACACTGCGCCGGCCCAACCTCAGGGCAATCCCGCCGCGCACCCCGCATCTCCGGAGAGTCTCAAGTGACCATGAAACGCACTAGTCCGCCAGTTTGGCTGGCGCTGCTCGCCGCCGTCTTCTTCCTGCTCGCTTCGCCTCTTGCCGCTCAGGAACCTGCCGAGCCCGCCACCGGGGAGGAACAGGCCGGCGACGAGGGCGCCGAAGAGGAAGAGAAGCCGCCGATCCCGGCCGGCGCCGAACTCAGGGTCTCCCCCACCGAACTGACCCTGGAGGTCGGCGACAAGGCCACCCTGACCGCCACCGTCGTCGATGGGGATGGCGAGGCGATCGAGGGCATCGACGTCGTCTTCTTCTCCCGCAACCGCCGCCGCCTCGGGGTCAACCCGGCCGGTGAGGTGGAAGCCCACGGTCCCGGCGACGTCCAGGTCATCGCCCTCGTGCCGAAGGAGGCGGAGGACGAACCGCGCCGGGCGGAGGCCCTGCTGCGGGTCGAGGTCGAGGTGACGATCCCGAATCCCCCGGTCGAGAGCGTCGAGATCGTCGGGCTCCCCGGCGCCTTCTACAGCGGCACCCACCTGACGTTGCAGGCCCGCGTCGTGGACATCACGGATGTCGTGCGCGACAACGTCGAGGTCGCCTGGTCGAGCTCGAACACCGACGTCGCGGTGCCGGACGGATTCGGAGGCCTTGACCTCCTGGCGCCCGGCAGGGCGACCCTCACGGCGACCGCCGAGGACGCGACCTCCCAGGTCGACATCCAGGTCGCACGGAACCCCACGGAGCACCTCGAGTTGACTGCCTCCGCCGACGAAGCGCGGACAGGCGACGTCGTCCGGTTCGAGGCGGTCGGTCGCGACGACTCCGGCAACGAGGTCGAGGACCTGCCGATTCGCTTCCTGGTGGCCGGCCAGTCGGCGACCGGGATCCTCGCGCCCGGCGCCACTGCCCAGATCGAACAGGACGGCGCCTTCGTGGCCGAACGCTCAGGGATCTACACCGTGACCGCGCTGGGAGGCAGTCACTCCGCCAGTGTGCCGGTGCGGGTGACGCCTCGCCGCGTGAACAAGGAGATCGAATTCGTCGGCCAGGGCAAGGTGAGCGACCGCCGCACCTCCGACCTCTGGGTCTGGGAGGGCACGGACGGCCGCGACTACGCGATCACCGGCACCTGGGGCGCCGAAGGTCACGCCTACATCTGGGACGTGACGAACCCGGAGAGCATCGTGCTCATCGACGCGGTGCGCGTCGACGCGCGGACGGTCAACGACGTCAAGGTCTCCGAGGACGGCCGGGTCGCCGTGATCAGCCGCGAGGGCGCTTCGGACCGCAAGAACGGCTTCGTCGTTCTCGACGTGTCCGAACCCCAGGTCGGCGTACGCATCCTGTCCCGCTTCGACGACCAGTTGCGGGGCGGCGTCCACAACGTGTTCATCCACGACGAGCACGTCTACGCCCTGTCGAACGGCCGCCGCTTCGACGTGATCAGTATCGAGGATCCGACCCAGCCCTACCGCGTCGGCCGCTTCGAGCTCGACACGCCGGGGCACTCGATCCACGACATCTGGGTCGTCGACGGCGTTGCCTTCAGCTCCAACTGGGACGACGGCGTGGTCGCGATCGATGTCGGCGGCGCCGGCATGGGCGGCGCGCCGAACAACCCGGTCCAGCTCGGCAGCTACGCTTACCCGAGCGGCTGGAACCACGCCGCCTACCCGTACCGCAGCGAGTCGACCGGCGAGTTCTACGTCTTCGCAGGCGACGAGGCGTTCCCCTACGGCGAGCTGGGACGCGACCCGAGGGCGGCGCCGCCACGGGCCGCCGGCTGGATCCACGTCATCTCCTGGGACGACTGGGAGAACCCTCGCGAGGTCGCCCGCTACCAGGTGCCCGAAGCCGGCACCCACAACCTGTGGATCGAAGACGACATCATGTACGTCGCCTACTACAACGGCGGGCTCCGCGTCGTCGACGTCTCCGGCGAACTGCGGGGCGATCTCTACCAGCAGGGCCGGGAGATCGGCATGTTCATGCCCTACGATCCCGACGCGCTCGTGCCGAACTCTCCCTTCGTCTGGGGCCCGCAGCCGTACAAGGGCCACATCTTCTTCTCCGACTGGCACTCGGGTTTGTGGGCGGTCAAGCTCAAGGATCCCGAAGACCCGAACCGGATCATCGGAGAGCCGCACTAGGCCCCGACGGGGGCGTACCCGGAGGCCTGGGATGCACATGTCGACTCGCCGGCAGCCGCGGACGGCTGCGCTCTCAACGCTGCTCCTCGCTTTTGGCGTCTTCACGGGCTCCGCCCTCCACGCGGAGTCGGACCTCACGCCGCCGTCCCGCGAGTACTACGCCTACGTCTGCGCCGAATCGGAGGATCAGGTGGCTCTCGTCCGCTTCGGACCCTCCGGCATCGAGGTAACGAAGACGATCACCGTCGGCAGCTTCCCGGCCGAAACGGAAGGTCCGCACGGCATCAACATCTCGCCCGGCGGCCGCTACTGGTACGTGTCGATCGCCCACGGCAACCCGTTCGGCTCGATCCACAAGTATGAAACCGGCACCGACGAGTGGCTGGGCGACGTGCAGGTCGGCATGTTCCCCGCCACCCTCGACGTGGCCGCCACCACCGGCCTGCTCTTCGTCGTCAACTCGGACTTCTACGGCGACCATGTGCCGAGCACGATCTCCGTCGTCGAAACGTCGACGATGACCGAGATCGCGCAATTCGAGAGCGGGACCATGCCGCACGGCGCCCGGTTCAGCCGCGACGGCCGGAAGCTCTACAGCGCGAACATGATGGACGACGAGCTCGTCGAGATCGACGCGCTGCGCTTCGAGGTCGGCCGCCGCCTGAAGCTGGGGCGGACCGGGCACTCCGCGGGCGGCCACGCACGACACGCCGGTCACGAAGACACCGCGGCCGGGCACGGCGCCCACGGCCAGCCGAGCGTCGAGCCGTCGTGGGTCACGCCGCCCACCAGCGGCGGAATGGTCTACGTCACGGCGCTCTCGGGCAACGCCATCTACGAGGTCGACACCGGCGCCTGGAAGGTCGCCCGGCGACTGGAAACGCCGGCCCCCGGGCCCTACAACGCCGCCGTGGCGCCCGACGAGCGGTTGCTGGTGGTCACCTACAAGAAGGGCGACTCGGTCGGCTTCTGGGACCTGGACGAGGGCCGGGAAGTCGCCCGCGTCTCCACGACGCGCCGCATCCCCCACGGCGTCGCCATCACTTCGGATGGGCGCTTCAGCCTGGTCACCGTGGAGGGTGTCGGCGGCGAACCGGGCGTCGTCGAGGTCTACGACAACGGCGCGTTCCGGCGCGTTGCCCAGATCGACATCGGCAAGCAGGCCGGGGGCATCGCGCTCTGGGAACGGAATTGAAGCCGTCCGGCGCGGATCGCACGACGGCCACAGAGGCCGACGCCGCGGAACTGCGCGGCCGGCTGTTGCGCGGCCTCAGAGCCACCGACCGCCGGCTGCGTCTGAACCGTACGCTCAAGGCGCTGACCCGGTTCGCGCCCGCCGGCTGCCTGTGGCTCCTCGCGACCTGGCTCCTCGGACTCGGTGCCGCGAGCGGCAGCGACGCCGCGCTCTGGCCGTCCTGGGCCGGCGGCGCCGTCCTCTTCCTGCTCGCCCTGCGGGAGGCGGCGGGATTGGGCCGCGACCTTCCCGCAGCCGCCCGGGCAGTCGATCGGGCCGGCGATCTGCATGACGCCGCCGCCACCGCTCTGGAGATGCAGTACCGGCTGGACGACTCGCGCGCCGACCGGCGGCGGGAGAGCGACGGCACCGTCTGGCCCCTGCCCTGGATCGCCCTCGTCCTCGAGCGGGCGGTGGCGGGGCTCGAAGGCACGGGTCCCCGGCAGACCGTGCCGCGGCTCGTTCCGGGGAGCGCCCTTCCCTCCGTCGGCATCTGCCTCGTCCTGCTGTTGCCGGTGGCGCTGCCCCGTTCCTTCGTCGGCGAGGCCCTGGCAGCAGCCATGAACGGCGACGCGGCAGGAGAACTCCCGCCCGGCTTCGAAGCGGCCGCACTGCTCGAAGACGACCCCAACCGGATACCCGGCCTGCCGGAACTCGATGTGCGGCTCAGCGACCTGCCCATCGTGACTCTGCGGGTCCGGGAACCCAACGCCGAGGACGGCGCCCGGGCCGCTGACGCGACGGACGCCGCCGAGGGCAGCCTCGGCGACGGCGCGGAGGCCGAAGCCCTCGACGCGACGGCGGAGGGCGGCGACGCGGCGGCCAACGCCCTGACCGACGGGACGGACCCGGAGACCGGCGCCGACCTGATGCGCGAACTCGACAACCGGCAGGGAACCGGCGAAGAAGAGAAGGGCGCGGCACTCGGCACGGAGGGCAGCGGCGAGGGCGCCGAACCCGGCGCCGAGGCCGGCGAGGGCGAAGGCTCGGGCGGCCAGCCGGTGGAAGACGGTGAGGGATCGGGCGGCGAGAGCGGCGCGGCGGCCGCGATCAGCGACGAACCGGGTTCGAGCGAGGGGGAGGCCGACGGCGCCGCGGCCGGCGTCGGCACCGGCCCGCAGGAGGAGATGGTCGATCCCTTCGGCGACCTCCTCGTCCCCGCTCTCAGCCTCGAACAGGCGCTCGAAACGGCCCTGCTCGAGTCGATCGAAGAGATCGAACGCCGCCCCCTGACCACGACGAGCGCCACCCAGTTCCGGGCCGCGGAAGTGGCCATGCGCGGTCCCGCGGCCGGCGTAGTCGCGGAAGCCGCGGCCTCGAGCGGAGATCTGCCGGCCGCCCGCCACCCGATCGCCTGGCGCCACCGGGAATCCGTGCGCCGCTACCTGGAAGCGCTGGAGGCCGAAGCCGAGGAGGACGGGGAGTGAACGACACGGCCCAGCCGCGGACCGCGGACGATCTCGCCCTGCAACTGACCCAGTTCGCGGATCGTTGCAGCCGCCTGCGCAGCGAGATCGGCAAGGTGATCGTGGGCCAGGAGGAGGTCGTGGACGGCGCGATCATCGGCCTGCTGGCGGATGGCCACGTCCTGCTCGAAGGCATCCCCGGCCTCGGCAAGACCCGTCTCGTGCGCACCCTGGCCCAGGCGCTGCACCTCAGGTTCAACCGCATCCAGTTCACGCCCGACCTGATGCCCGCGGACATCGTCGGCACTCACGTCCTCCGCGAAGACGAGACCGGAGGCCGCCGGCTGGTCTTCGAACGCGGCCCCATCTTCGCGAACCTGGTGCTCGCCGACGAGATCAACCGCGCCACGCCGAAGACCCAGTCCGCGCTGCTCGAGGCGATGCAGGAAACGACCGTCACGGTCGGCGGCGAAACGAGCCCCCTCGATCCGCCGTTCTTCGTGCTCGCCACCCAGAACCCGCTGGAGATGGAAGGCACCTATCCCCTGCCGGAGGCGCAGCTCGACCGCTTCCTGTTCAAGCTGCGGATGACCTACCCGGCGACCGAGGAGCTGCACACCATCCTCGACCGCACCACATCGGGACACGTCCCCGAGGCCGAAGCCCTGTGGACCGCCGAACAGGTGATCTCCATGCGCCACGCGGCCCGCCTCGCGCCCGTGGCGCGGCCGGTCCAGGACTACGCGATCCGGCTCGGACTGGCGACCCGGCCCGAGGGGGAGCATCCCGCGGAAGCCGTGCGCCGCTACATCCGCATCGGCGCCAGTCCGCGCGGCATCCAGGCGATGGTGCTCGGCGCCAAGGTCCACGCGCTGATCCGCGGCCGGCCGAACGTGTCCCGCGAGGACATCCGGGCGGTGGCGCTCCCCGCCCTGCGACACCGTGTCCTCATGAACTTCGAAGGCGAAGCCGAGCGGATCGACCTCGACGAACTGCTCCAGGACCTGGTCGACAGCGTGCCCGAGGGCTAGGAGCTTGCGCCTCGGGAACTGGGTGCGCCGGCGCCCCCGCCGGCTTCCGATGAAAACGCGCCGCGAAGCGGCGACCATCCTGCGACGCTAGCGCCAAGCGAGAGCCGCCGTGGCCGACCACTCCGTCTTCGCCTTCGAGCCGGCCTTCCTCGCCCGGCTGGAACGCCTGCGCCTTCTCACCCGGCGCGTGCCCGCCGGCGGCTTCAAGGGGGAGCACCGCGCCAGCCACCTCGGCTCCGGGCTCGAGTTCGCGGACTACCGCCCCTACGTCGAAGGCGACGACGTGCGCCACCTCGACTGGCGCGCCTACCTGCGCTTCGACCGGCTGCTGCTGCGGATGTTCGAGGAGCACGGCGACCTCGCCGTCTACATCCTGCTCGACTGCAGCCACTCCATGGCGCCGACCCCCGGTCCCGGTGGCCGCCGCAAGTTCGACGCGGCGCGCCGGATAGCGGCGGCCCTGACCTACATCGCCCTGGCCACCCTCGACCGGGTCACGCTGGCCCCGTACTCCGGCCACGTGCACCAGGTTCTCGGGCCGCTGCACGGCTCCCGCCAGGTCTGGCGCGCTCTGGACTATCTCGCCAATCTCGACACCGGCGGTGAGACGCACCTCGACCGGACGGTCCGGGAGGTGTTCGCGGCCGGCCGCCGCCGCGGCCTGGTCATCGTGATCTCGGACCTCCTCTCCGATACGACGGAGGGCGGCCTCGACCTCCTGCTGCCGCTGCGGCACGACGTGGCGGTCATCCAGGTGACCGATCACCGCGATCTCGAGGCGCCGCTCGACCGCGACACGACCCTCGTCGACAGCGAGACGGGCGACTCGCTCCGCATTCACGGCGCCCCGAAACTGCTCCACCGCCTGGAACGGGAGGCGGAAGCCCACCGCGAGGAGATCCGCGCCCGCTGCACCGCCCGCGGCTGGTCCTTCATCCACGCCCCGGTCGAGGCGTCCTTCGAGGAACTGGCCCTGGGCGCCCTGCGCCGCGGCCTGCTGAGCCGGGGGCGCTGAGATGCCGTTCTGGATCCCGCTCGGCGTCGCCGCCCTGCTGGTGCTGGCGATCTACCTGATCCGGCCCACGGCGCAGGCGCTGCCGGTCGCCTCGACGGTGCTCTGGCGGCGCCTGCTGGCGGCGCGGAAGCGGCGACGCGACCGCCTGCGCTGGCTGCTCTCGCTGCTCCTGGCGACGACCGTCGCCGGACTGCTGTCGGTCGCGGCAAGCCGGGCGCCCTGGCTGCAGCCCGGCGGCGGCGACCCGATCGCCCTGGCCTTCGACCCGTCGCCGACGATGCAGGCGAGTCTGCCGGATGGAGACTCCAGCCGGATCGAACTGGCCGCAGCCGAGGCGCGGCGGATCGTGTCCGAGGCCGAAGCCGGCAGCCGCTTCACCGTGAACGCGGATCCGACTCCGTTGACTTCCGCCGAGGTGCTGGCGCTCCTCTCCGGCCCGCTGGAAACGCTCTCGAGCGCAGGCGACACTGAACCGGCGATCCCCACCGCCCGGAGGGTCCAAGTGTTCACCGACGGAATCGGTCCCTTCACGCCGATCATCGACCCCGGCACGGAGACGGAGACCGTGTCCGTTCTCGTCCCGGCCCGCAACGCCGGCATCGTCCGCTTCGCGACCCGGCCGCCCGCGACCCTTGCCACGGGGCCCGAGGCGCTGCTCGAGATCCTGGCGACCGATCCGGACGATGGTCCGGTACCGGTCGAGTTGACGGTCGCCGACTCCGAGACGATCCGTATCCGCCGACAACTCGAGCTCGAACCCGGCGACCGCTTCACCGCCCTGATCGACCTCGGCAGCTTCGCCCCGGGGCCCGTCACGGCGCGCATCGCAACGCCCCGTGACGCCTTCCCGCTCGACAACCGGGCCAGCCTGATCGACGCCGGCCGAGCCGGAACCGCATCGACCCGTCTTGGCGTCCGTCACGCCCGCGCCCGGGCCGAGCCCAGGCGCGTCCTGGTTGTGGCCCGCAGCCCGGGCTCGTTCGCAGGCTCCGCCGCCGCGCTCGCTCTCGAGGCGGACACTTCGGTCGACGTAGTCGCAGTCCGCACGGCAGCCGACGCCGAGGATCCCCCACTGGAGGAGCCGCTTCCCCTGGCCGACATCGTCACGTTCCACCGGACCGCGCCGGCGATCTCTCCGGCCATGCCCGCCCTGTACCTCGACCCACCGCAGGCGGTCGCGGCAGGCGGCCTCTCCCACGCCGCCGAAACGCCCTTGTCACAACGCAGGATCGACCGGACCGATGCCTCCCATCCTCTCCTGGAAGGCGTCTCCCTCCTCGACCTGCCAGTCGTCGTCGCCGCCCGCGAGCTGGATCCCCGCTGCACCGCCCTTGCCTCGGCCGGAGACCGTACAGCGATCGCCGTCTGCGATCCGCCCCCCGACGGCGGCCCCCGCTCCCTCACCGTCGCCTTCGACCTGGATCACTCTTCGCTGGCCCAGCGCCCCGACCTCGCCGCCCTGTTCCAGAACGCCGCAGCCTGGCTCACGGAAACCCCCGCCATCGCCGGCGATCTCACCGCCGACACCGGCCTCCAGGACGAACGCGCGACCCTCATCAACGCCTCGACCCTCGAACCCGTCCCGACCAACCACCTCGCCAACCTCGACAGCCCCAACCGTCGCCCCTGGTCGTGGCGCACCCTCGCCCTCGCCGGCCTCCTGCTCGCCTCGTTCGAGGCCGTCACGTTCTTCCGCGGCCTGACCCTGTGATCGAGCGACTCGCCTCTCCCACACGACGGAGCCGCCTCGTCAACACGACGCCGACCAGCCTGGCCGGGAGCGCGGGGAAGGGTTCCCAGGGGGTCGGAGGCAAGCGACTCCCCGCGCCCTTCCAGCAACCGACGCCAGAACGAAGCGCAGCCGACAACAGCGAGCCCAACCTTCCCCTCTTCTCCCTGAGGGCGAGCGTCCCCTGGGAACCCTTCCCCGCGCTCCCGGCCAGGCGGGTACCCGCCCGATGACGTTCCAGGAACCGCTCTGGCTGCTGGCCGCGCTGCCGGTCGCGGCACTCCTGTGGTCGCAGCGCAGCGACCGGCCGGACCGGCAGCGACGGCGACTGCTATGGGTGCGCGGTTCGCTGTTGATTGCCGTCGTACTGGCGCTTGCGGAGCCGGTCGCGACCTGGCGTACGCGCGAACTCGACGTGGCCGTTCTGGTCGATGTCTCAGCCAGCATCGAGCCGGCCAGCCTGAACCGGGCCCTCCAGGCGATCGAGAGTGGCCTTGATCCGGACGCTCCGGTGCGCCTGTTCGCGTACGCCGACCGGGCCGCCACCGTCACCGGTCCGGCGGACCTGAGGCGGCTCGAGATAGCCGATTCCAGTACAGCCTCGGCCGGCGCCGCCGCCCTCGACCGCGGCAGCACGCGGCCGAACGCGGCCCTCCGTCAGGCCGCGGCGACTTTGCGTCCCGATCGCGTCCGCCGCGTGCTCCTCCTCTCCGACGGGCAGCGCCTCGCGGGCGTCGCCGACCGGGTCGCGGCCGAGTACCCGGACCTCCGGGTCGACACCGCGGCTCTCGGCCGGACAGCGCCGCCCGTCTGGATCGAGTCGGTCGAACTCGACCAAAGCGACCGGCTCCTCCACGCTGGCGAGCCCCACCGCTGGGTGCTCCGAATCGGCAGCCGCTCCTCGCTGCCGGAAGCTCCCCTGACCCTGCGCGGCGGCGCCGCCGAGGAGCGCCACAGTGTCGCACTCTCGCCGGGCGTCACCACCGTCGAACTGGAGTGGACCTTCGACGAACCCGGGATGCAGACGTTCGAGGCGGTCCTCGGCGCTGGCGAGGGCGCCGCCGCGTCCCAGGGGGCACTGTGGCGAGGCAACCTGCGGATCGAGCCCCCGCACCGCGTCCTGCTGCTCGCGCCCCCCGATCATTCGGCCGACCTGCAGCGGCTTCTCCAGGCGCGAGGACTGCGCGTGATCCGGTCGACGCCGAGCCGGACCGCTTTGTCCCCGTCTTCGCTCCGAAGCTACGACGCCGTCGTGCTCAGCAACGTCGCCGCCGCCAGCCTGCCGGAACCGGCCCAGCAGGCCCTCGGCGAGTGGGTCTCGAACGAGGGCGGTGGGCTCTTCTTCGTCGCCGGCGAGGAGACGTTCGGCGAGGAGGGCTACCGGAACTCGCCCCTCGAGAGTGTTCTGCCCCTCGATTTCGAGATCGAGGAGGAGCGCAGCGAGGTCGCGCTGATGATCGCCCTCGACAAGTCGTACAGCATGAAGGGCCCGAAGATGGATCTGGCCAAGGAGGCCGCCAAGGCCGCGCTCGGCATGTTGAACGAGCAGCACCGCTTCGGCCTCGTCGCCTTCGACTGGCACACCCACGACATCGTCGGCCTCCAGTTCGTTCGCGACCAGGAGAGACTGAACCAGAGGGTCGACCGGATCGAGGCCAGCGCCCAGACCAACTTCTACCCGGCCCTGGAGGCCTGCCTGGAGCAGCTCTCCGCGGTCGAGTCCGAGGTCAAGCACGTCATCCTGGTCTCCGACGGCCGCACCTACCCCGACGAGTACGAGCAGCTCGTGCTGCGGATGAGACAGGAGGAGATCACCGTCTCGACGGTCGCCATCGGCATCGAGTCCGACCGGGAACTGCTCGCCGACATCGCCGACTGGGGCGATGGCAACGCCTACACGATCGAGGATCCGGGTTCCGTCCAGAGCATCCTGATCGACGAGACGATGAACCAGCTCCCCGACTCGGCCCGCGAAGAGACGATCCTGGTCGAACTGCGCGGCCAGTCGGACGCCCTGAAGGGAGTCGACGTAGCCACCGCCCCCCAGCTCCATGGCCGGATCGCCGCGGTGGCCAAGGACAGCGCCGAGGTCATCCTCGGCGCCGGTGAGTCGGATCCGATCCTGGCCAGCCGCTACGTCGGCCTGGGCAAGACCTGGATGTTCACGTCCGATCTCGAACCGCGCTGGGCCAGCGGCTGGCTACGTTGGCCGGACCTGGGCCGGCTCGTCGCCCAGGTGGTCCGCGACGCCGCCGACCGGCGCGCCGGCGCCGAGTGGGAGTTGGATCTCGACCGCCGCGACGGGCTGCTCGGAGCGGCACTCAGCGTGGTCGAGGAGGACGGCCGCTTCGGCAGCGACCTTTCGCCCCGCCTCGTCGTCCTGCGCGGCGACCGCCGGATCGAGGCGCCGCTGCAGCGCACCGGACCCGGCCTCTACCGCCTGGCGTCCGGGGAGGGCATGCTGCTCGCGCCGAGCCTCGAGCCCTACCGTGTCGAGGTCCATACCGGCCCGACCGGCGCCCCGGCGACCATCGGCCCGGGCCGCACCATCTTCTACCCCGCCCGCGACGAGCTCCGCCCGGGCGCCCCCGACTTCGCGGCCCTGGCCGCACTCGCCGCGGAGACCTCCGGCCTCCTCCACGAAACGGTCGTCGGCGCCGTCGGCGCCATCACCGCCCCCAGCGCCGACACCGCCGTCCGCCGCTTCGACCTCTGGTCCGTCCTCCTGGTCGCCGCGACTCTGCTGTTCCTCGCTGAGCTCCTGCTCCGCCGTCGACGGCGGCACGGCGCGTCGACGGTCATCCCCGCCGCGGCCGAAAGCCGCCCCGCGGCCTGAAGGCGTAGGGAGAACCGAATCCAGCTAGCGAAGCGACCTACTCGCAGCCCACGCCAGCACGCCGGCCAGGCCGGCATCCGTGCCCAAGGCCGCAGGCTCGACCCGCACACCGTCGGTCGGAAACACGCGAACGCGGTCGGCGATCGTCCGCCTGACCCCGTCGAAGAGCAGGTCGCCGAGGCCCGCGACGCCGCCGCCGAGCACGATGAGCTCCGGGTGCAGGGTGACCACGACGTTGGCGGCGGCGATGCCGACGAGACCCGCGATCCGCTCCAGTTCCTTTGTCACCGTCTCGTCGCCGACCCTTGCCGCCTCGCCCATCGTCTGGGCCGTCACTTGTCCGGCATCGCCGGCGGTGAGATCGAACAGCGCCGGCGCCTGGCCCGAGCGCAGCAGCCGGACACCGGCGGCCGCGATCGCAGGACCGCTCGCCACCGCCTCCAGGCAGCCCCGGGCACCGCAGCCGCACAGGGGACCGCCGGGATCGACGATCTGGTGGCCGAGTTCGCCGGCCGAGCCGAGCGGCCCGAGGCGCAACCTGCCGTCGACCACGACGCCGCCGCCGATGCCGGTGCCCAGGGCGAACAGCGCCATCGTCGATGTCCCGCGGCCGGCGCCAAACGTGAACTCGCCCAGCGTCGCCGCCCGGACGTCGTTCAGCAGGTGAACCGGCGCCGCCAGTCGCTCGCCAAGCAGGCGGGCCACCGGGACGTCGCGCCACTGGCCCGGCAGGTTCGGCAGGAAACGCGTCTCACCCCGCGCCAGATCGACCCATCCCGGGCAGCCGACGGCGACCGCCGCCGGAGGCTCCCCGACGTCGCGCGCCAGCTCCAGAAGGCCCTCGGCGATCCGGTCGAGGACGGGCTGCCAGCCGTCATAGCCGCCGCCTTCGAGGTCCCGGCGAGCGACGAGGCGGAACTCGCCGGCCGCGGCATCGACAACGCCCAAGGCCAGCCCGACGTGGGAACCGCCGAGATCGACGGCGCCGTGGAGTGCCTCAATCGTCATGGTCCGACCGCGCCATTCTCCCAGAGAGAAGCGGCCTCACAAAGAACAACGGCGCGCCCAACCGAATGGACGCGCCGCATGTTCAGGGGATCGCTGTGACGGAGCCGCTACTCGCCGCCGCCAGCCGCAGGCGTCACCGCCGCCGTCGCCTCCTCGACCTCGGTCACGAGATCGCCGCCCGTGTCCTCCGAGTAGTCGATGAAGCCGATCATCATCTCGTCGGTGGTCGGGCCGCCGAACTGGATGGCGCGGGTGGTGTCGAGTTCGAGCACCGTCTGCTCGTTCCGCTCCTCGGTGTTGACGTAGGTCATCAGCACGTCGACGCGGGTGCCGGCCGGAAGGTCCCTCGGCTCCTTGTAGATGTAGTTCGTCTGCCAGTTCCAGTCGTACGCCGGAACGTCGAGAAGCACTTCCTCCGTGCCGTCGGGGTAGTACGCCGTGTACTTCGCGTCCAGACCGCGCAGGTGGGAGTGTGGAAGGTAACCGTAGATGGTGGTCGGGTACTCGAAGACCTTGGAGGCCCCGATCACCCAGTTCTCGTGGCCCGGCGGGATCTCGAAGTCGCTGTTGCCGACGCCTTCCCACTGGGCGACGCGGTCGATCTTCGCGTCCCTGGGATGGAACTTGAACGCCATCTGGGAGCGGTCCCAGACGCCGGTGCCCTCGCCCGGCTCCTTGTTGTAGTGCATCGAGAAGTAGAGCTGCGTGCCCGGCACAAGCAGCCGGCCCGCGCCTTCGGGAAGGTAGAACGGCTCGGTGCCGGGGGCGATGCCGCCGAGGAGTCCGGAAGCGCCCGGGGTCTCGGTCTCGGTGGCGACCCGTGAACCGACCACGTGGTGGACGACATCGCTGCCGGGGCGGAACTCGATCGCCTGGATCCAGCGCGGCTCGGGCAGCATTTCCTCGGTAATCATGACCGCCTTCAGGCTGATGTTCAGGTCCTTGACGTCGTCGTCGACCCAGAACGGCTCGGCCAGGTCGAGCACCAGGTCGGGCTCGCCGATCAGCCAGCCCGTCGGCCACTCGATCGCCTCCGGGGCGTTCGCCGGATCGCCGCGGCGGGCACCGGTTTTGGCCCAGCCGACGATCGTGTCGATCTCTTCCGCGGTCAGGACCCGCTCGTTCGTGAACTGTCCCTGGGTGTGGTCGCTCGCGAACCAGGGCGGCATGTCCTTCGCTTCGACCTGCCGCGCGATGCTCCGCGCCCACGGACGCGTCTCTTCATACGTCGTCAGGGCCATCGGGGCCTTCATGCCGCCGTAGGCGACGCCCTCGGGCCGGTGGCAGCCCTGGCAGGAGCGCTGCAGGATCGGCTCGACGTCCTCGTGGAACGTGATCGTGTCCGGGCTGGCGGTTTCGTTGGGGCCGGCGGCAAGAACCGGGGCCGCGGCAACGAGCAGCACGGCGGCGAGAGCGCAGAAGCGGGAACGGCGTGACATCACAGGCTTCCTCCCAGGAATCTGGTTGCGGGTTGCTGGCCGGACCCTACCACACTGAGTCATGACTCAGCTAATGGAGGAGTCGCTGCGCACGGCGCCTAGCCGACGGTGTCGCGGAAGATGCCGATGATCTCGTCCGCCTCGTTCTCGGTGAGTGTCAGGATCGGCCGGAACTCCACGCCACCGTCCGTGTACCAGGCGGGCACGGTGAAGATTCCGGCATTGAACAGCCGGGCCGTCATCTCCATCTTGCCCATCTCGTCGGAGAGGATGCCCATGCACAGCCCGTGCTGGTTGACCCGGTAGGGGCCGCCCCGCAGCCCCTCGGCGAACTGCACGGCCAGCGCATTGACGTGGTCCAGGAAGCCGGGCGCCATCGTCAGGTCGCAGACCCTGGCGGTGGCGACGCAGCCGAGCTCGTTGCCGCCGAAGGTCGAAGAGTGCGGTATCGCCGTGTCGAAGAACCACTCCTTGATCTCGGGGGCGAGCAGGACGGCGGCGTTGGCGAGGATGCCGCCGCCGAGACCCTTCGCGACGGTCACGATGTCCGGAACGATGCCGTGGTGTTGCCAGAACCAGAACTTCCCGGTCGCGCCCAGGCCGGTCTGGACCTCGTCGATGATCAGTTTCGCTCCGTTCTTCCGGCAGAGGTCGCTCACGCCCTGGAAGTAGCCGGAATCGGGAACGGGGAAGCCCGACTGGGCCGGCGACGACTCGATCAGCACCGCGGCCGTCTCCTCGTCGACGGCGGCGGCCATGGCGCCCAGGTCGTTGTACGGCACGACGACAAAGTCGTCGAAGTCGAGGAGGTATCGCTCGTGGTTGTCCGGGTTGTCGCCGGCAGCCAGGGCGAAGCAGGTGTGGCCGTGGTAGGAGGCCTCGATGGAAACGAGCTTCGTCCTCCTGGTCATGCCTCGGGTGGCGCGGATAGCGACCTCCGTGGCTTCCGCGCCGCTGGCCGTGTAGGTGACGCCGGTCAGGGCGCCGCCGGTGCTCTCGACGAGTTTCTCGGCGGCCTTCGCCTTGTAGCCGGAGACGAGCAGCAGGTTCCCGATCTCGAGCTGGTGCAACGCTTCCTTGACCGCGGCGATGATGTCCGGATTGCGATGGCCGAGGTTGTACAGGGTGCCGTTGCGGTGGCAGTCCCAGTACCACTTCTTCGTGAACGCGTCCTGCACGCGAGCGCCCTCGCGCTGGCCGAAGTGAAGCTCGGTGCCGAACGCCTTCATGACGCCGACATTGCCGGGGGATACGTGCACCGCGAAGGCGCCCTCGGTGGCTTCGGCCGACGGATACGGCGGGTAGCCCTCGGGGAAGTGCACCGCTTCGAGGGTCGCCGCTTCCCGGTCGCCTGTGTCGGAAGCGGCGCGCGTGTTCGGAGCGCAACCTGCCAGGGCGGCAGCCCCGCCGGCAGCGGCAATCGTCCTGATGCAGTCGCGCCGACTGCTCGTCCCGTTGCGGGTGCCCTCGCCCATGTCGCGGCCTCGCTTTCCCGGTTTCGTCGCTTCCCCGCTCACCCCGCTGAAGGCAGCACCGTCTCCAGCCGGTCGATCGCATGGACGGGTGCGGCTTCGCCCTTCATCAGGTGGGCGATGGCGCGCAGCACGAGCCGCTGACGAGCCAACCGGTTCCGGCCGGCGAAGGCGGCGGATTCAACGCGCAGGCTGAAGTGGTTCCCCTCGCCCGTGACCTCGATTCGCGCGCCCGGCAGCGCCTCGGCCACCGCCTCCCGCATGCGCTCGGCCGTCTCGTGGGTCGTCGGTTGATCGACAATCTCCACCACAGGCGGCCTCCGCGGCAACGCGGGCTAACAGCCGCCGGCGCGGGAGGCCGGAATGTCGACGTCGAGGCGCTGGCCGTGCTCGGTGTCGACCACCGTGATCGAGGCGCCCCTGGCACGAGCCGCCGAGTCCCGGTCGAGCAGGAAGAACAGACCGCCGACCGGCACCCGGAGTTCGCCGCCGGCCGCCGGCCCGAAGCCGAGGAAGGGCTGAAACTTCGCGTCGATACCGAAGTGGAGCTCCGCCTGCTGCTGCTGCTGGGCGTTGCGGAGAATCTGCTCGGCTTCGGCGCTGATCGATATCTCGACCTCGCCGGCGGACAACTCCGCGCGTTCCATGCCCAACGCCTCGTGGAGCTCGCCGCTGTCGTACATCTCCTTGACGATGTCGCAGCCGCCCAGGAACTCGCCTCCGACGTAGAGCTGGGGGATCGTCGGCCAGTCGGAGAACTCCTTGACCCCCTCGCGGACGTCGGAGTCCGAGAGCACGTCGAAGGTCTGGTACTCCGGAAGCAGCCGGTTCAGCACCTGAACCACCTGGGCCGAGAAACCGCACTGGGGAGTGGCCGGGTTGCCCTTCATGAACAGGACGGTCGGAGCGGAATCCACGATGCCCTGGATGCGGGACTGAAGCTCGGGAGAAATCGACATGGCGTTGGACCTCGGTGCAGGCGGAACAGGCTCCTGGACAGAGCCGCCTCAGCCTACCAGCCTGGGAGGCACTCGCAGCGCTACCGCCGCACCCGGAGCCTGATCCCTACTGGTCCTCCGTCTCCTCGCCGAAGGCGGTGCTCTTGTACTCCCCGTCCTCGGCCCATCGTTCCCAGATGGGCCGGTTGTCCGTGCCGGTGACCAGCCAGCGGTCGTCGTACTTCCTGACGGTGTAGAACTGCTCCATGATCGCCTGGCGACGCGGCCGGAAGTCGATGAAGACGCCGCGGACGACCGCCGTATCGCCGACCCACCCCTCCAGGTACATCGACTGCTTGTCGTAGCCCGTCGGAGGTCCGATCACGCCGGCCGCGTTGAAGATGTTCCGGTACATCGCGACCCAGTCGGCCTTCGTCTGGCCGGAGTAGTCGCTGAAGTCCTCGGACCAGTAGCTCAGGTGCTCCTCGACCTGCTCCCAGGTCCTCGCGTCCCTCTGCGTATCGAGCACCTTGTTGACCACCTCCAGCACCGCGGCCTCGTCTTCCGCCGTCGGCGTCCAGTCCGCGACCACGTCGCCGGCCGGGCCCTCGGCGGCGTCCGTCACCTGCTCGGGCGCGATCTCGAACACCGCGAGGTGCGCCTCGTCCTTGACGTACATCCGCGACCCGGCGACCGTCAGGTGGGTGAACACCGGAGTGTCGGCGACGTCCCAGGAAGCGAGTTCCCGGTACTCGGAGGGATCGGCGGCCACCACCTTGATCTCGCCGTTGTCCGTGAGTACCAGGAGACGGTCCTCGCCGACGACGACGAAGGCCGCGTACCGCGCCACCTGGGGCGGGCCTTGCCAGCACTGCTGGCCAGTCCGCATGTCGACGCAGACCAGCGTCCCGAGCCTCTTGTGCGAACGGAAGTAGGCGTGGTCGCCGACCAGCACGGGCGAGTCCATGTAGAGCTCGTGCCGCTTCGTCGCCCAGACGCTGTTCACGTCCCAGAGTCCGTCGCCTTCCGTGGGCTCCGGATCGAGCAGCGCGTTCCCCCAGTGGTAGCCGCCGATCAGGATGTTGTCTTCGTACAGGAGCGGCGTCGGGA
>JAPOXA010000181.1 GCA_026707325.1 Acidobacteriota bacterium
ATCCGGCAGATCGCGCTGGGAGCGAGGCGCAAGCCGAAGGAACTGCAACGGGTCCTGGACGGCAGGGAAGCGCTGCTTGGGGAGTACGGCGAGCACATCGAGCAGTTACAGCGCCTAGGCACGACTCTGATTGCCGAGTATCGTGAGGCGAACCATCAGGCGCGGCCGGACCGGGGAACCCCGGCGGTGCATAGGAACGAGTGGCGTCTGGCTGAGAGCGCTGCACCCTTGTGGACGCCGTCCGCGGCGCCTCCTGAGCCATCTGAGGAGGACTTGGAGCGCCTGAGCCGGCAGCAACGGGATGCGAATGAGCAGGTCCACGGGATGTGGCGCATGATACGTGAGCGGATCGACCCGGAAGGTGCCGAGCCCCTGAAGGGCTCGGCACAGTCGGCGTCGGCCGACTCGTTACATGGCGAGGCGTAGTCGAGGCCGCGGCCGCGGTCGACACAGCGCCCGGTCTTCGCGCGATGCACGGACCATGGCTGCTGCTGTCGCCTGCATCGCGCTTGTGGTCGCCGTGATCGTCTTAGTGTTCGCGTTTCGGCCACGGCCGGTTGAGCGGGATGCTGACACTCTTTGTCCCTTGGCTGGGCCGAGCGCGGTCACCGCGGTCCTCGTGGACACATCGGACCGCGTGAGCGCCTTGAGCCGGGCGGACATCCTCGGACGCCTCGAAGACGAGGTCCGTGCCGGCAGGCCGGACGAGTTCTTCCTCGCCTTCGAGACGCAAGTGGAAGGCGGCGGCGTCCTTGAACCCTTGGTCGAGGTGTGCCATCCGGGCGACCCGGACGATGCGAACCCCTTGATCCAGAGTCCGCAACGCATCGCCAAGACGCTCGACGAGCGCTTTATGGAGCCCTTGACGAAGGTGTTCGCGGATCTGCTCGACCGAAGAGAAGCGGAGAACTCGCCGCTCATGGAGAGCGTCCAGTCGGTCGCCGTCACGGTGTTCGGGCGTCGGGAGCATTCGAACGTCCCGAAGCGGTTGCTGTTCGTTTCCGACCTGATGCAGAACACGGAGAGGCTGTCCTTCTTTCGCCAACAGGTCGACTACGACGCGTTTGCCGACAGCCGTGGCGCGGACGCGCTCAGTACGGACCTGGACGGCGTAGCAATCGAGATCCTGTTCGTCCAGCGAGGGGCCAATCAGGGGCTGGCAACCGGCCTGGCTGAGTTCTGGGCGCGTTGGACCGGGGATCACGGGGGTTTCGTGGACTCGGTCGTTCGCATCGACGGGATGAACTGATGGCGCCTCCGGGCGCCCGCAGCTCGGGTCGAGAAGACGGTCCGTCGCGCCGCCTCGTCTTCGCCGCCTTCACTCTAGGCGGGGGCGTAGCCATCCTGATCGTGAAGTCGATCTGGGCGTGGCTTGCGGTCATTGTGTCGTTCGGCTTGATCCTCTCGTACGGCCTTCTGCTCTGGGATCGGACTGAGAAACGTCCGCGGTTCGCCCACGCTGGCGACAACCTCTACTACGTCGGCTTCCTCTACACGCTGTTCTCGCTGGCGCACTCGCTGTACCGGTTCACGGCCGACGGTGACACCGAGGACATCGTCACCGGATTCGGACTGGCACTTAGCAGCACCGTCTTCGGCCTTGTGGGCCGTGTGATCGTGAATCAGCCCGCCGGTGACGAACTGGGGGAGACCGAGGAGCGCTCACGAGTGGACTTGGCGCGCGCCCACCGCGAGCTCCGGGCCGAGATGGAGTACGCGATCGCGGATTTCAAGCGTTTCCGCGAGGACTTGGGCGAGCTGCGGGGGGCCGTCGAGCGAGCGAAGGGGGTTACCGCCGAGGAGACAAAGGCACTGGCGAACGAGGCCTCCAGGCTCGAGGATGTGAGTGGCTTGGCTTCCAGGCTGGACAAGGCTGCCGAAGGCGCCATCGGGAGGATTGCCGAACGACAGGAGGAAATGGCGGCCGACATGAAGGACGAGGCCATGGCGACCCTGCGCAACATCGCCACTCAGCAGGAGACCCTGAGCGCCGGCATGGCCAAGGCGCAGCGCGATGCCTTGGATCGAGTCGCGGCCCGCCTGGATGATGCATCGTCCTCATTGGACGGATCGGCAGCTTCGATGGCGCGAACGATCGGAAAGTCGGAGCAGGAGATCGAAGCGCGAGCGAGTGCACTGCGGACCGCGATGGACCGGTCGCTGGAGAGCTTTCGGGCCGCAGACTTCGAGCACGAGGTCGCCGCTCGTGTCCTGGATCCCGCGGAGGTTCGCCTGCGTGAGTTGATCGACGGGTTCCAGCCCCTGGTCGAGAGCCTGGGGAGAACGCAGGCAGGGCAGGAGCGGGCCGTCGCGGAGAGCGGCCGGATTCTCCAGCAGTTGTCACGGGCGTCAGCTCAGAGTGAGGACTTGGCGGGCCGCTATCAGGCCGCATCCGACTCGTTGGCCAAGGCGGCGAGCACTTTGGGCTCGCTTCCCGAGCAGCTTGAACGGCAGTCCGTACGGTCCGAAGCTGTAGCTCGCGAGACGGCGGCCGCAGGCGAACATCTGCGGCAGATCAACGGCGCGCTCGAGAGCGCAAGCGCTTCACTGACCGCCGCTGCCGAGTCGTCATCCAAGCGCAGACGCGGCATCTTCGGACCTTTTCGGCGTAACTGAACCGGATGGCGTTCGACCGCAGCCCCCCGGAAGCGGGCCGCGCCTTCCCGCGCGGTCTCGTCCTTGGCTTCACGATGGCCGAGATCGCGATCCTGATCATCTTCGTCCTGCTACTCGTGTTGGCGGCGATGCTTGCGCGCGAGTCAGACAAGCGTGAGCAGGCCGAGTCGGAGCTGGCGCGGCACGAGGAAGTGCGAGAGATCTTCGAGGAGGAGGAACTGCCGGAAGATCCGGTGGTTCTGCGGTCGGTTCTCGTGGAGCGGGTGGAACGTCACTACGCGGCCGATAACTGGCGGGAGCTCGTTCGCGAACTCGCGCCCGCTGCTCCTGAGCCTTCCCCGCAAGAGCTCGTCGAGCAGATCCAGGAGTCTGAGATCGGGCGCATGTCGCCGGACGAGGCGGAGAGGCTGCTCGAGGCGCATCGTGAGGTCGAGAAGGCGGACGCCCACGCCGAACTCGAGCAGGCGCTCCAGGAGGCCGGAGTCTCATCGCCTGGGGGAATCCGGGACATGGCCGCCGCGACGCGTGCGGCGGACGAGCAGGGGATGACGCCCGGGGAGATCCGGGAAACCATCGAGAACCGCGCTGCCTGGGACGAGGCGGTTGACGACGCAGGTAGGTCGGCCGAGCCGGAAGAACTGAGGGAACTGGCGGAAGCGGTCAGGGCAGCCGCCGAGCGGGGGCTGTCGCCCGAGCAGGTGGCCGAAGCCGTCGAGACGCAGCGGGAGTTCGTGGAGGCACTGGCCGGCGAAGGGCGAGAAGCGACCGAGGAGGCGGTCAGGGAGACCATCCAGGACGCACACCTCTGGCGAGAGGTGGGCGGCGAGGAAGTGGCGCCTCTGAAGGACCGACTTGAAGAGGTTCTCGCTGAGCGCGACCAGGAGCGGGAGAAGGCCGAGAATCTGCGCGAGCGACTTCGTTCGCTAGGCGGCGGAACGGATCACCCGAGCTGCTGGTATCAGCCTGACGGCATCACGACTGCGTATCTCTTCGATGTCGCTCTTACCGCTCGCGGCCGCTTGGTAGTGGATTTCGCCGCCACCTCGCCGGGGCACGTGCTCGACGCATCCGGCCGCCGGCTGGGTACGACCGAGGAAGCGCGTGCTTTCCTGCCGGTAGGCAGCGTTCGGCTTCAGGAGCTCCTCAGTCCCGGGGATTTTCTTCGACAGACGAAACCGGTCCACGACTGGAGCATCGACAACGAGCCGGAGTGCCGCTTCTTTGTACGTGTGTTCGACCGCACGGAGGCAAGCCAGAAGCAGCTCTACAAGGACCAGTTGCAGATGGTCGAACAGCCCTTCTACAAGTTGCTCGTGGAGGGTTCCGGGCTACCACCCGGTCTGGCCCGGACCGTGGGGCAGTAACAGCGGCCGGTACGTTGCACCTCGTTGCCCGCTAGCCGGAGAGAGCCACCACCCTCTCCTTCGCGAGTTCTGCGGCGTAGCACATGGCCGCTCGCACTGAGTCCGTCGTGATCGAGGGGTAGCTCCGGACGATTTCCTGCGGCGTAAGGCCTGCCGCCGCGTTGTCGAGCATCACGGTAACGAGTACTCGGGTACCGGCGATACAGGCCTGTCCGTGGCAGACCTCCGGATCGACAGTGATGTGGTCACGCCAGTTCATGAACACATGCTAGCGCGTCAGCACGTAGGCCCCTCCGGTCGAGTCCTCTCGCTCCGGCGTCAACTAGGGCCAGCGACCCGCGGCGGGTCTTCGCGCGACGCGCTGGGGCAACGTTCCCGCGCCGCTTTTCGTCTTTGTCAGGAGAGGGACGGGCGCGTCCCGCCGAGGTCGCCGCTGGCCACGCGGCAGCGTTCGCGTGCCCCTTCCGGCCGGACGTATGATCGCGTGAGGAGTCGCCCATGAGCAGCGAGCAAACCGAACAGTCTCCAGCCACGCCGGAGGAGATCTGGGAGATCCTCCGCCAGGTGGCCATGAGCCAGAAGGAAGGCGAGAGAGAGTGGCAAGAACTCCGCGCGCAGATGGCGGAGACGGCCCGGCAGATGCGGGAGACGGACCGTCGCCTCAGGAAGGCGGAGGATCTGATCACGACGCAATGGGGCAAGCTGATGGAGAGCCTGGTCAAGGGCGACCTCGTGAAGCTGCTGGCTGGCCGGAATGTCGGCGTGCACGGTCTCGCGCGGGATACGGAGAAGCGGCGTGGCGGAGAGAGCTACGAGGTGGACATCATCGCGGTGAACGGCGAGGAGATCGTCGTGGTCGAGGTCAAGACGACGCTCCGGTCGGAGGACGTCGGGCGGTTCCGGTCCAAGCTGGGCCGCTTCAAGGAGTGGTGGCCGGAGTACCGCGACCGCAAGGTCTACGGCGCGATGGCGTACCTCAAGACGTGGGACGATGTGGCGCGCGAGGCCGAACGGCAGGGCTTCTTCGTCATCCGGGCCACCGGCGACAACGCCTCCATCGTCAACGCCGAGGACTTCGAACCGCGCGTCTTCGCCTGACGGCGGAGATTCTCCCTTGGGCGCAGCGTGCGCGGCTCAGCCGAAGGAGCGCGGTTTGAAGCCGGGGCCGTTCTCGATGCGTGCGCGACCGTCGACGACCCGGATGAGGAACAACCCCACTCGCTCCGCGTACCGCCTCGCCTCGTCCTCGCAATCCAGATAGGCCAGCGCGCCGTGGATCTTCCGGTCTCGGTAGGTGGGCAGCCAGTCGAGGAGCTCGGACAAGACGGTCAGGAAGCTCCGTATCCACTCGAGCCGCATGGTCGTCTCCAGGGAGACGGCCACGACTTCGTTCCTGGTCATCGCCATGGGTCCCGTGGCGAACACCTTGCCGTCGCGCTCAACGTGCCAACTCCCGCAGGTCCACTGCACTTCCATGCCGCGAACCTCCAGCGCGTCCGCTAGTCCGTCCCGGACCAGAGCGTCCTCAAGCTTCCAGAACTCCAACAGGCCGTCGCGCGCGGCTCCCTCCAGCCGACGATCCGCATGCGTCCGCGGGCCGGCCTTCCGGCCGGCTAGTGCCCTCGGCGTGACCTTCCGCGCGTCCCTCGACCCGACCTCTCTCCCGCCCCTCGGCCCGTTCCTGGCGCAGGAGGGGATCGTCGTCGGGGCCCGTGCCGCCGGCGGCGGCGAGCGCATCGGCCACGCGGCGCACGATCTCGACGGTCTCCGCGGAGGGCCCGGTCTCGTTCAGCGCCCGGTGGATCTCCTCGGCGGTCCAGCCCGGGAACGCCCGACTCGGCGGCGCGGGGCGGGAGAGGACCGTCGGGTACTCGTCGCGCGGGCTTGGAGACCGGTTCAGCCATGCGTCGAGTCTATGTGCGAAGGCGGTTCAGTGCGGTTCGCGGACGCCGCAGGGTTCGTACATCCGATAGCGGGACGGGCGTGACGGTGCCGTGCCGGCCTTTGCGCCGTCGGCGTAACACCTGAGGCTCAGGCGGACGGGGAGGCTTGCCGTTGCCCGACCCTTGCGTTTGTGCCTACAATGGTCACATGGTGACCGTCGGAGCGAGAGAACTCAAGACGAGGCTGGGCACGTACCTCCGAAGAGTGCGCGAGGGATCGGTGATTCTGGTGACCGAACGTGGACGACCGGTGGCCGAACTCAGGCCGCTGCCGAAAGCCGCGTCGAACGAGGAGGAGAAGCTCCTCGACCTTGCGGCCAAGGGACTCGTGACCTTGGGGACCACGCGGCGTACGCGGTCGATCGAACCGATCCAGGTGCGCGGCGAATCGGTCGCGGACACCATCGTCGAGGAACGGGACGACCGGTTCTGATGCTGTTTCTCGACGCGAGCGCGCTGGTGAAGCGGTACATCGAGGAAGAGGGTTCGGAGGTCGTCGCCGAAGCCACGGCCGGGCAGCCGGTAGCCATCAGCCGGCTGTCGGCGACCGAGGTCGTGTCGGCGATTTGCCGGCGCTGCAGGGAAGGCGACATGGGAGTCGAACAGCGCGAAGCCGCCCTGCTCACCCTCGACGCGGAACGCTCCTCGTTCCATGTGGTGGAGTTCACGGAAGAGATCACGACGAGGGCCGCGGCGCTGCTGCGCCGGCATCCGTTGCGGGCGAGCGATTCGGTGCAGCTTGCCTCCTGCCTGCTGCTGGCCGATGAACTGGGGACGCCTGCGCGCATCATCGCGTTCGACGATCGATTGGCGGGCGCTGCTCAGGCAGAAGGCGTCGAGTGTCTGGCCGGTTGACGGTTCTCGCTACGGCTCGCGCGGTAACCGCGTGGCGCAGACGCTGCACAACTCATAGCGCTGCACCGCTTCGTTGGTCGGCATCGGGATCGGGCTCCTGCTCAGGAAGCGGCAGCCGTCCAGGTGGTACTTCCTGCCGGTCTTCGTTACGTAGACGGTACCGGGAAGGCCCGCCGGCACGTCTTGAGAGGTGCCAGCGGACGAGCGGTTGTCGCTACCGGAAGCGTCATCGCGACCGCCGACCACGGCGCCCCACAGGCCTCTCCGGTTGTCCCGGGCCTCTCGCTCGAACTGCCGGAACGCTTCCATGTGCCGGAAGGGGAAACGCGTGTAGGCGTGCCCGTAGCCGCGGCGGATGATCTCGGCGTTCACGAACGTCCCGTCGTCCAGGTAAACGTACGCCAGGGTGCGGCCGTAGCGATCCTGCCGTTCCTGGTCGTACTCGAGTCGCACCCGCTTTTCCTCGAGCAGCCGCTTCGTGAAGGCGCTGGCCTCCTTGCCGAAGAACTCGACCGGCCGGTTCGGGTGGACGGTTTCCGGCGTATCGACGCCGATCAGGCGGACGCGGCCGACGCCTTCAACGATGATCGTGTCGCCGTCGACGACCCGTTCCACCAACTGGCCCGGCGCCGCGGCGGCGGCCAGGACGCCGAACAGGAACGCGATTCCGCAGCGGACGGCGAATGGATGGCAGAGCAGGGGGCGCATTTCGCGAGGGCGCGACGGCGGCGTCCTGGCAGGGCGTCGCCGCCGGCGAGCCCGACGTCAAGAAGGTTTGACGTCTTGGACCTGTGCATTCTGTCGGCGTCCAGGTCTCTTGTCCAGGCCGCGCCGCGCACGGATGCCGGTTCACGCCACGGGTTTCCGTCCATGTCAGAAGAGGATTCGTGCGTCCTGGCCTGTCCGCGACGGCGAGGCCGTGACGCTCGAAGTCCCCGGACCGGATCCAGAATCACTTCGGGAGTCGTCCATGAGCGTCACGGAAAGCGAACATCGCCCGGCCACGCCGGAGGAAATCTGGGAGATCCTCCGCCAGGTCGCCAGGCGCCCGGCGGTTGTACGGGGCGGTCGCCTACCTGAAGGCGGACGAGGGGACGATCCGCCACGCGACGCGGAAGGGACTGCTGGTGATTCGCACCACCGGGAGCAGCGCCAGCAGCGTGAACGAGCCGGACTTCAAGCCCCGCCTTTTCTGGCGGGCCGCCGGTACCTGAGGCGGAGCGGCCCTTCCGGTGAACTGGTCGTGGTGGTGCGTGTGCGCCTCGTCGCGAAAGCCGGGGTCGGAGCCTGCGAGCGTACTCCGTTCACCAATCTGGTGACCCGACTTCGCTACCAAGGCAGTGGCGCACCTTCCCCGGGCAGGTACGAGAGCTGCCCGCAAGGGGCACTTGGAAGCTGCGCCATCCCGGAAGTTAGCACGCTACGGTAGGTTCCCTCCATGGGGCGCAGAGTTGTAGCGGCGGCGGCTCTGGGCGCGACCTGTCTGCTGTCGCTAGCGCTCGCGGCCGAGGATGGAAGCGCGGTCGGTGAAGACGCCCACGTCGTCGTCGCTTTCGCCGCGGAGCCGACCCAGATCGACCCGACGCGAACCTCGGCCGGCGTCGACCAGTACTTCATGGCGCTGTTCTACGAGCAGTTGCTCGCTGCGGGGCCGGACCTTACGCAGCGGAACTGGCTGGCCGAGTCCTGGCGGCTCTTCGAGCGCGACGGGATCTGGCTGATCGGCGTCGAGTTGCGGCGCGGCGTCCGGTTCCACAACGGCGACGAACTGACGGCGCACGATCTCCGTTACTGCTATCTCCGCCAGCGGGATCCGGGCCTGTCGCGTCAGGCCGGGCGGTGGCGGCATGTAGCCGACGTCCGCGTGCTCGGCGACTACGAGCTGGAGATCGTCTTCAAGGGTCTGCCGGACTCGGCGCTGCTGCCGCTCAACCTCGACCTGTGGGCGATCCCGCGCCGCTACTACGAGGAGGTTGGCAACGACGGCGTGCAGGCGCACCCGATCGGCACCGGGCCGTGGAAGTTCGTGTCGCGCAGCGTACGCGAGGAGATCGTCGTCGAGCGGTTCGACGATTACTGGGATCCCGACTCGTTGCCGGGCGTCCGCCGGTTGACGATCAAGATCATTCCCGAGGACACGACCCGGGTCGCCGCCTTCAAGACCGGCGCGGTCGACTGGATCGACGCGGTGCCTCCGGCCCAGGTGGCCGACTTTGAGCGCACGTCCGGCGTCAAGGTCGTATCGCTGCCGACCAGCAACAACCTGTTCCTCGCGTTGAACGCTCTCGACCCGAGGAGCCCGCTGGGAGACGTCCGGGTTCGACGGGCGGTGGCGCACGCGATCGACTTCGAGGCGATCATCCGGTACATCCTCCACGGGCAGGGCGTCCGGACGGTCCAGGTGACGCCGGGGGCGCCCGGGCACGACCCCGCGCTGAGGCCGTACGTCTTCGATCCGGACCGCTCCCGCGCGTTGCTCCGGCAGGCCGGCTACGGCCGCGGCATCAACGTGAACTGCTACAACCTGACGACGCCGCGCGAGCCGTACCTCAAGGAAGTGGGCGAGGCGATGTTCGCCTACCTGACCGCCGCGGGCATCCGCTGCCGGATCGTCCAGCTCGAGTACGGCGCCTGGATCAACCTCGGCCGCCGGGACGCCCGCCCGGAGATGGACGGCATCGCGAGCTGGATGTGGGGCCACGGAGCTTTCGGCGATCCCACCGATCCGTGGGGCGGCCACCTCCATTCCTACGGCGACGGTTGGGGCTGGTACTCGTACCACGACGATCCGGAACTGGACGAGATGGTCGAGACGCTGCGGGTGACGGTCGACCCGGAGGCGAAGGAGTCGCTGATCCGGGAGCTCGCCCGGCTCAAGCACGAGCGCGTGGCCGGCGGCGTGCCGACCTACCGGCCGCTCGTGACCCTGGCGTGGCGCGACAGGCTGCGCTTCGTGCCCTGGCCTCAGGCAAACTGGCGCATGATGCGGGACATCGGTCTGGCGGCCGACTCGCCGGCGCGTTGACCGCGACGAAGCAATGCGCGCCTACCTGATCCGCCGTCTCTGGCAGGGCGCGGTGGCGGTGCTCGGGGCGCTCCTGATCGTCTTCGTGGCGCAGCGCCTGGCTGGCGACCCGGTCGCTCTCCTGCTGCCGATGGACGCTTCGGAGGAGGACTTCGCGGCGATGCGCGAGGCTCTGGGGCTCGACGGGCCGTTGCCGGTGCAGTTCGTCGTCTTCCTGCGCGACGTGTTCACCGGCGATTTCGGCGAGTCCTATCAGTGGCAGGCGCCGGCGATGCCGCTGCTGCTCGAGCGGTTGCCGGCGACGCTCGAGCTGGCGTTGGCCGGGCTTGTCTTCGCGCTTCTCCTGGCCGTGCCCCTGGGTGTGTTGTCCGCCGTCTACCGTGGCCGCTGGGTCGACCGCCTGGCGAAAGTCCTGGCGCTGCTCGGCCAGGCGATGCCGGGATTCTGGGTCGGCCTCCTGCTGATCCTGTTCCTGGCCGTGCGGCTCCAGTGGCTGCCGGCCTTCGGCCGCGAGGGTCCGCTTCACCTCGTCCTGCCGGCGATCGCCCTCGGCTGGTACCCGGTGGCAGCGATGACGCGCACCCTGCGCTCGTCGATGCTCGACATCCTGGACAGCGACTACATCCGTACCGGCCGGGTGATGGGTCTGCCGGAACGCACTGTCATCTGGCGCTACGCGCTCCGCAACGCCGCCGTGCCGCTGGCGACGATGATCGGCGTCTACTTCGCGAACATGCTCGGCGGCGCCTTTGTCATCGAGGTCGTGTTCGCCTGGCCGGGCGTGGGACGCGCGGTGGTCGACGCCGTCTTCGCGCGCGACTTTCCGGTCGTTCAGGCCGGGGTCGTGCTGTCGGCGGTCATCTTCGTCGTCGTGAACCTCCTCGTCGACCTGAGCTACGGGCTGATCGATCCGAGGATCCGTCATGGCTGAGGGGCGGGTGACATCCGACCACCCGAAGACGGGCGCTCGGACTGTGACCCTGGTGGCGCGAGGACGCGCCACCAGGGTTCCCGTCGTCTCCTGCGTGGTCCTCGGCCTGGTCCTGCTGTGCGCCGTCGCGGGACCCTGGTTTGCGCCCCATGAGGCCTCCGAGATCGCGCTCGCCGAGTCGATGACGCCGCCGTTCTGGCGGTCCGGCGGCAGTCTCGACCATCCGCTTGGAACGGACATGCTGGGGCGCGACATCCTGAGCCGGATCATCGCCGGCGCCCGCGTCTCGGTGACGGTGGCGGTTTACGCCATCGCCCTCTCAGGCGGCATCGGCGCCGCGTTGGGGATCTCGGCGGGCTACTTCGGCGGGATCGCCGACGCCGTCATCTCGCGGCTGATCGACATCCAGATGTCGATTCCGGCGATCCCGCTCGCCATGCTGTTCGCGGCCGTGCTGCCGCCCGGCGAGGGCATGGTGATCACGATCATCGTGCTGACCTACTGGACCTGGTATGCGCGGATCGTCCGCGGCGAGGTGCTCAGCCTGCGCGAGCGGGACTTCATCACCGTGGCCCGCGTGGCCGGAGTCTCCAACCCGATGATCCTGATCCGGCACCTGACCCCGAACGTCCTGAACACGCTGCTCGTGCTGGCCACGCTCCAGTTCGGCAGCGTGATCGTCTTCGAGGCGGGCTTGAGCTTCCTGGGGCTCGGCATTCAGCCGCCCCAGGTGTCATGGGGCGGGATGCTCGCCGACGGCCGGAACTTCATCGAGGTCGCCTGGTGGCTGATCACGATGCCGGGGATTGCGATCATGGCTTCGTGCCTGGCGTCCAACCTGCTCGGCGACTGGCTGCGGGACACGTTCGATCCGAAACGGCGGATCACGTAGTGGCGTTCTCTGGGATACGGGGCATCGTGCCCGTATGCGGACCTCGGGAGCTCGATCCATGAGCGAGGCAGTTCTCGACGCGTGGGGTTGGAGGCCCGACTTCGCCGACTCCTGCCGGCGCTTCGTCGAAGAGGCTTCGTCGCCGGGGCCGTTGGTGCCGGCGCGCGTCGTTTCGATAGCGCGTGGCGTGTACCGGGTCGTGGCCGCGGAGGGCGAGGTGTCGGCCCGGCTGCTGAAGCGCGCGCGCCGCGCCGTTCCCGGCGGCGCCGCGGTGGGCGACTGGGTCGTGTTGGAGATGTCGCCCGTTCCGGGCGTCGATCCTCGGATCGTCCTCGTGCTCGACCGGCGAAGCCGGCTCTCGCGCAAGGCGGCGGGCGCCCGCACCGAGGAGCAGGTCGTGGCCGCGAACGTCGACACGGTCTTCCTGGTGATGGGCATGGACGGCGACTTCAATGTTCGCCGCCTGGAGCGCTTCGTCGCGATGGTCACGGAAAGCGGCGCCGAACCGGTGGTCGTCCTGACCAAGGCGGACCTCGCGGCCGATCCGGACGCGATGCGGGAACGGGCAGCGGAGGCGTCGCCAGGAGCGACCGTCGTCGCGGTCAACGCGCTGGCGAAGCGGGATCTGGAACCGCTCGCGCTTCACCTTGCCCCGGGCCGCACCGTGGCCATGCTCGGCTCCTCCGGGGCGGGCAAGTCGACCCTGCTCAATGGCCTGAGCGGCGAGGAAGTGATGCGTACCGCGGCGGTGCGCGAGGGTGACGACCGCGGCCGGCACACGACGACCCATCGGCGCCTCGTCCAGTTGCCCGGCGGCGGGCTCCTGATCGACAACCCGGGAATCCGTGAACTCCAGCTCTGGGCCGACGACGAGAGCAGCCTGGAGGAGACGTTCGACGACATCGAGAAAGTCGCTCTCGATTGCCGCTTCCGGGACTGCGGCCACGGCCAGGAGCCCGGCTGCGCCGTCCGGGCAGCGATCCGGGACGGCTCGCTGGACCCGGCTCGGTTACGCAACTACCACGACCTGCGAGAAGAACAGCGCCGGCTCGAGCAACGCCGCGACGAAGCGTCCCGGCGTGCCGAGGACCGGCGGCTGGGCGCCTACTACAAGTCGGTCCAGCAGGCGAAGAAGAACCGGCGGCGCTAGGGCCGGGTCACCGGGTGTACCGGAAGTTCCAGGTCCTCGGCTGCTACAGACTGACCTTCGCGACTGGCGCCGGCCACCAGGACGCGAAGCGTCGGCGCACGAAGGGTGCGGTGAGGGAGGAGAGCGACTTCCGCTGCTCTCCGGTGGCTTTGAAGTTGTCCGGGTCGAGCCAGCGCTCGTATTGCGTCTTCAAGACCTCCCAGTCTTCATCTACGATCGCGAACCAGGCCGTGTCGCGGTTCCTTCCGCGGAAGATCGTGGCGTGCCGGAACACACCTTCGAAGCTGAACCCGAGACGTTCGGCGGCGGCGATGGAGGGCGCGTTCAGAGCGTCGCACTTCCATTCGTATCGTCGGTAGCCGAGCTCAAAGGCGTTTCGCATCATCAGGACCATTGCCTCCGTGGCCACCGTAGTCCGCTGCAGGCGGGGCGCGTAGCAGATGCTGCCGACCTCGATCGAACCCACGGCGGACGCGATCCGGAGGTACGACGCCATGCCCGCTGCGCGCCCGTCCGTTTCGTCCACGATGGCGAAGAACAGTGGGTCCTCCGGTGCGGCGGCGCTCTCGGCCCACGCCCGCAGGTCCGCAACCGAGGCGAACGGACCGTAGCTGAGATAAGTCCAGATACCACCTTCCCCGTCGGCTGCGGTGGCTTCGTACAGCTCTCCGGCGTGACGCCTGGAATCGAGGGGCTCGACGCGACAATGGCGTCCAACCAGCGAGCTGCGGGAGGGAAGCTGCGGGGCGGTCCAGCCGTCGAGCGCGCTCCCGACCGGCTGGCCGAGGTGATTCAGGGTCGACTGGCTCATCGGAGGATCGGATCGGATCGGCGCGGCGTGACGGACGGCGAGCTTGAGTCCGGGTCCTGTCAGAGGCCCTCGTCGCTCTTTACCCGAACAACCCCTTCGCCGCTTTCGCCTCTGGCGCCATCAACGCGGCGACGCAGTAGGCGGCAAACGAGATCGCCATCGCCGGGAACACCGCGTGCATGCCCTGGATGTCGAGGAGCATCCACAGTCCCAGCGTCATCCCGCCTGCGGCGAAGGACCAGAGCGCGGCCGCGCCGTTGCCGCGGCGCCAGGTCAGGCCCAGGGCGAGGGAGGGCAGGAAGCAGGCGGCGTAGAGAGCTCCGGAGAACGACGTCAGCTCGACGATGCCGCCCGGCGGGTCGATGGCGAGAATCGCAGTGATGGCCGCGAACAGCACGACGCAGACGCGGGTATTGCGCACGGCGTGACGGTCGTCGGCCGGCACCAGAAGGCCGAGCAGATCGCGCTGGAAGGTCGACGCCATCACGAGGAGGACGCTGTCGAGCGAGGACATGGCGGCGGAGACCAGGGCGAGGAACAGCAGTGCCTGCACGACCGGCGGGAAGATCGCCGGGTCGCTGAGCATCATCGGGATGACCTGGTCCGTGTCGGCGATGCCTTGACCGACGACGAAGTGGGCGTAGAGACCGAGCGGCGCCAGCAGGCTGAAGACGATGAGGAAGCTCACGGTTGACACGACCAGGCCGCTCCTGGCGGCGCCCTCGGTCTCGAGGGCGTAGAAGCGCGAGAGCTGCCGCGGTTCGACGATCAGCTTGACGGTGGAAGCGAAGACGACCCCGATCAGCATCCCGAGCGGCTGCGCCGTGTCCCAGCGGGCGAGTGAGCCGTCGCCAATCTGCGCCAGGTCGGCGAGACGGCCGATGCCGCCGGCGGCCCGGGTGACGAGGAAGAACATCAGCACCGCCGCCATCGTCATCAGCATGCCCTGGACGAAGTCGGTGCGCGCGACCGAGTGGAAGCCGCCGATCATCGTGTAGAGGCAGACGATCAGGACGACGACGAAGAGCGACAGGCCGTAGCTCAGATCGAGCAGCTCGACGAGCAGCGAACCGATGCCCTTGAACACCGCCGTCATGTAGAGGAAGCTGGAGAAGATGACGATCACGGCGGCGGCGAAACGGGCCGGCCGGCTGTTGAAGCGGAAGCCGATGTAGTCCGGAATGGTCACCGATCCGAGCGTTTCCGTCACGCCGCGCAGCCGCGGCGCCAGCCACGCCCAGGCGACGAAGGAGAGGACGACCGCGGTCGGGATGATCAGCAGCCAGGCGATGCCCGAGGCGTAGGCCCTGCCGGCGAAGCCGATGAAGCTGTTCGTGCTGGCGTAGGTGGCGAAGAAGGAGACGCCGAGGATGATGCCGCCGAGCGAGCGACCGCCGACGAGGAAGTCGGCCAGATCGCGCGTCCGCCGCTGGCCGATCAGGGCGTGGTGAACCAGAACGCCCGTGTACAGGGCGAACAGGACGAGGATCAGCGCGTGTTCACGGAGCCACATGAGGTGTCTTCAGCGTCGATGCTCGTGTGGCGCAGTGCGCGGCACCCGGGATCGGCGGCTCACAGGCCCATCTGGTCGAGGTACCAGCCGTCGAAGACCTGGACGCAGGCTTCGCTCTCTTCGTATGCGGTCGGGCGGTAGCCACGGGAGGCGACGCCCAACTGGGTACGCGCGCAGACGTCCCAGTCCTGGCTGTTCACGAGGTGCCAGAAGTCGACGGCGTCGCTCGGGTCGAACCCCGGAGCGGCGGCCGTGTCGGGATCGAAGAGCCACTCGCAGACGATCCGGGTGCGGCCGGCCTCGATCGGCCAGAGCGTGTGGGTCATCACGTAGTCCCGGTGCAGGCTGATCAGGAGGTTGGGGTACACATGGTAGTACTGCACCGAGGTCCGGTCGGCGACTTCGAGTGCGGGCAGGTCGGGCCGGTTGCTCTGCCCGGTCGCGGTCATCGTGTTGCAGCCGTCGTTGAGCGTCATGGGTCCGCCGACGAAGAAGCGCCCGGTCTCCAGGTTGCCGCTGTTGCGGTAGTCGGAGACCCGGTTCAACTCCGGGTGGACGACGGCGCAGTGGTAGCACTCGTTGTAGTTCTCGCAGAGGATCTTCCAGTTCGCCTGGGCCTCGTACTCGTGCCGGTCGCCTCGGACCAGGCGGTCCGGGGTGAAACGGGACAGGTCGGGCAGGTCTACCGCCACTTCGGCAAGGGGCGGTCCGTCCGCCGCCAGCGAGAGGTAGAAGAAGCCGTCCAGCGCGCCGATCCGGACCGGCACCAGGCCGGCGGCGTCGAGGTCCGCGCCCATGTGCGGCGCGCCGACCAATGTCCCGTCGAGACCGTAGGTCCACGCGTGGTAGGGACACTGGAACACTTTCGTCCTTCCGGCGCAGTCGTCGACGACGCGGGCGCCACGGTGCCTGCACACGTTGAAGAAGGCGGCCAGCCCGTGTCCTGCCTCGGCTGCTGCACCGTTGCCGTTCGATCCGGCGACGTTGCCGTCCGTCGCCGTCCGAACGGCGATCACCGACTCTCCGCCGATCTCACGGGTCACGAATCGCCCCGGTTCGTCCAGCTCCTCGAGCCGTCCTCCGCACACCCACATGCGCGAGAAGATGCGCTCCACCTCCTCGCTGAAGACAGCCGGGTCGGTGTAGAGGCGGCCGTCGAGGGGCCGGAGCGCCTTGCGCGGGGTCACGAACCGATCCTAGCCCGGGCTAGCGCCGTTGGTGTGCCATCATCCCGCCGTGCCGCGCCTGCTCATCGCGTTGCTCGCCGCGCTTTCGGTGCCCGGGTCCGTTCCGGCCCAGGAAGCCGGCACGGAAGCCGTCGCCTCCGCCGATGGCGCCACCGGGGAAGCGGTGGGCACGGAAGGCGGGGTGGTCGCGGAGTTCGATGACCAGTTGGTGGTGGTCGGCAGCCGTGCCCGCCCGCGGTCCGTGACCGAGTCCTCCGTGCCGATCGACGCCATCCCGGTGGAGGATGTCGTCAGCCAGGGCGCCAGTTCGCTCGACTACCAGTTGCGCAACCTGGTCCCCTCGTTCAACGTCGCGACGCATCCGATCAGCGGCTCCGCGTCGCTGGTGCGGCCTGCCCTACAGCCAGTTCACGCCCTGGGGCCTGGGCGGCGGCTACTACTACGCCCGTCTGCACTACCGCTGGGGCCGGTAGACCGGTAGCCGAGCGGCCGTCTGAGGACGCTGTGCTCGCCGCGGCCGTCGTGGTCGTCTGGCGTTCCACAATGTGCGATCATGCCCGCCATGCCGCGCCGGGCTCCGCAGGGAACGCAGGCCGTTCAACGGGCGCTGGCGCTGCTCCGCTCGTTCACGACCGAGGCGCCGGAGCATCGGCTTTCGGAACTGGCAGCGGCTCACGGGCTTCATCCGTCGACGGCGCATCGCCTGCTCGGCGTGCTGGAGGCGGAGGGGCTGATCGGCCGCAGTCCGGACAGCCAGGCCTACCGGTGGCTGCCGGGTGCGCCGGGCGCCGGAGATGCCGGGTCGGCACCGCGCCACAACGGCCTGCGGCCGCTCGAGCCGTTGCGGACACCGTTCCACCGACGAACATCGGCGCTGTGCGAGAGCGACGCGTGGCGCGACTGGTCGGGCTACACGTGCGTCGAGACCTACGAGCCGACGCCTGAACGCGAGTACTGGGCGGTCCGCAACGCGGCTGCTCTCATCGACGTGTCGCCGCTGTTCAAGTACGAGATCTCGGGCGCGGACGCGGAGCGGCTGCTGGACCGGGTGATGACGCGGGACTTCTCGAAGTGCCGCCCGGGCCGGGTGATGTACACCTCGTGGTGCAACGAGGAGGGCCACCTGCTGCAGGACGGCAACGTGCAGCGTCTCTCTCGCGAACGCTTCCTGGTCAGCGCCGCCGAGCCCTGCCTGCGCTGGTTCCAGGACTGCGGCTGGAGCATGGACGTCGACGTGGGGGACGTCTCGGAGGAGATCGGCGTGCTGGCGCTCCAGGGGCCGCGGGCGCGGGCGATTGCCGAGGCGGCCACGACGGGCATCGACTTCGGCGCGATGCGCTACTTCGACCTCGCGGCCGGTGAGATCGGCTCAGGCGCCGGAGGCGGCCCGGTGACGGTCACTCGCACCGGCTACACGGGCGACCTGGGCTACGAGTTCTGGGTGGCCGCGGAGCACGCGGAGGCGCTCTGGGATGCTCTCGTCGAGGCGGGTCAGGACCACGGGCTGCTGCCCGCGGGCCTCCTGGGGCTCGACATGGCGAGGGCCGAGGCCGGCCTGGTGCTGATCGATGTGGACTACGTGTCCGCGGCGCACGCCGAGATCGAGGTGCTGAAGGTCACGCCGGCCGAGGCGGGCCTTGGGTTCACCGTGAAGCTCGACAAGCAGGCCGACTTCGTAGGCCGGCGGGCGCTCGAGCTGGAACGTGATCGCGGACCGGCGTGGGCAATGGTCGGCCTCGAGGTCGACTGGTTCGAGCTGGAGCGGCTGTGGTCCGAGATCGACCTTCGGCCGCAGGTCGTGGGCCAGTCGGCATCCCGGGAACCGACGCCGGTGTTCGCCCCCGGCGGATGGCAGGTCGGCCAGTGTACGACCCGGTTCTTCTCGCCTCTGCTCAAGAAGTACATCGGCCTCGCCACGGTGCGCGGCGAGGCGGCCGACCCCGGCACCGAACTCGATGTCGAGGTGGCGGTTGGCTACGGCCGGCGCCGGGCGAGGGCCCGGGTCGTGGAGCGCCCGTTCTTCAATCCGCCGCGCAAGACGGCGGTCGCCCCCACGCCCGGAGTCAAGGGATGACGGTGGAGCCCGCGGCGGCCGACGGCATCGGCGGCGGCACGCCGTCGCACGGCAGCGGTCGCTTCGATGCGATCGTTGTCGGCGCCGGCCACAACGGCCTGGTTGCCGCGGCCTACCTTGCCCGTGCCGGCCTCGACGTCGTGGTGCTGGAGTCCTCTCCGGAGATCGGCGGCGCCACCCGCAGCGAAGAGGCTTTCCCGGGCTTCCGCTTCAGCGTGTTTTCCTACCTCGTTTCTCTGTTGCGGCCGGAGGTCATCCACGAACTGGACCTGGTGCGCCACGGCCTGTTCCTCGTTCCCACCGCGAGCACCCTGAACCCGCTGCCGGGTGGCGACTGCCTGTTCCGCGAGGCGGATCCGCAGCGGACCTACCGCCACATCGCCCGCCACTCGCGGCGCGATGCCGAGGCGCTGTTCGAATACAAGATCGAGATGCGTCGCATGGGCCACCTGATGTACCGGTTGCAGCGGGCAGCGCCCGACGAACTGGCCGCGGCGATAGGTGACCGGGTCGCCGAGAGTCCGGAGCACCTGGACGTCGAGGTGTCGGCGGAGGTCGCCGACATCGCGCGTTACTTCCTCGACCTTTCGCCGGCCCGGTTGCGCTCCTTCGTGCAGATGCTGACGATGAGTTCCGCCGACTTCCTGGGCCAGTGGTTCGAGTCCGACGTCCTGAAGGCCGCGCTCTCGAGTTCCAGCATCATCGGCTCCATGCTGTCGCCCCGCACGCCGGGCTCGGCGTACGTGCTGCTGCATCACTACATGGGCGAGGTCGACGGGGTCTACCGGGAGTGGGGCTTCCAGAAGGGCGGCACCGGCGCGGTGGCGGCGACGATCGCCAGGGCGGCGCGGAGTCACGGTGCCGAGATCCGGACGGACAGCTCCGTCGCCCGCGTGCTGGCCCGTGACGGCAGGACGGCGGGCGTGGTGCTCACGAACGGCGACGAGCTCCGTGCCGGCGTCGTTCTGTCGTCGGCGGCGCCTCAGATCAGCCTCGGCCGTCTGCTCGATCCGGAGGACGTCCCGGGTGATGCCGGTGCCGGACTCGCCCTTCGGGCGGCGCGGTGGCAGAGCGGCGGCTGCGCCGGCAAGGTGAACCTGGCCATCTCCGGCCTGCCGCGGTTCGAATGCATGCCGGAGCCCGGACCCCATCTCTCAGGCGGGATCACGATCGCTCCGGGTCTCGACTACGTCGACCGCGCCTACGACGAAGCGAAGTACGGCGGCTTCTCCGAGCGACCCTTCATCGACATGATCATCCCGTCCGTCCTCGATCCGGACATGGCGCCGCCCGGCAAGCATGTCCTGTCGTGCTTCGTGCAGTACGCACCGTACGAACTGGCGGCCGGCGACTGGGATGACGGGCAGAGGGAGGCGTTCGGCGATGCCGTGGTGCGTACCCTCGCGGAGTACGCGCCCGGCATCGAAAACCAGATCCTCCACCGGCAGGTCCTCGTGCCGCCGGACATCGAAGCGATCGCCGGGATCCCGGGCGGCAACATCTTCCACGGCGAGTTGAGGCTGTCGCAACTGTTCCTGCTGCGCCCGGACCCGGCCGCGGCGGCCTTCCGGACGCCGTTGCCCGGCTACTACGTGTGCGGTTCGTCGACGCAGTTCGGCGGCGGCATCTCCGGCGGTCCCGCGCGGCTGGCCGCGCTCCGGGTGCTGGACGATCTGCGGACCGCCGACACGGCCGCCGGCGTGGGCGCGAAGACGCCGTGAGCGGTCGGGTAGCCATCGTCGGCGGCGGCCACAACGGACTGGTCGCCGCGGCGCTCCTGGCGCGTTCGGGGCGCGATGTCGTTCTGCTCGAGGCGCGGCCGGAACTCGGCGGGCTGGCGGCGACGCGGGAACTCATCCCGGGCCACCGGGTCGATGCGGGCAGCAACGACCTGGGGATGTTCCGCCGTTCCGTCATGGAGGAGCTGGAGCTTGGCGGGCATGGACTGGAGTTGATCGAGGCGCCGGCGGTAGCCGCGGTTCCGGCGACCGCCGATTCGAGCGCCGTCGTGCTCTGGCCTGAAGTGGCGCCTACGGTGGAGGGGCTGGGCGAGGTCAGCCGTCGGGATGCGGCAGCCTGGCCCGGCTTCGTGTTCGAACTGGCCGAGCGCGCGGCGGCCCTTGAGCCGCTCCTTTCCAGGCCGTTGGAACTCGCCGACATGGGGCGGCTTCTCATCGCGCCGGAACTGCTGCGGGCGCTGTCCTCACCGCTCGAGGAGTCGCTGCGCGAGCGGTTCGAGAACCCGTCGCTGCTGGCCGCGCTTTGCGGAGTGGCGCTCCCTGCGACCGGCCTGGGGCCTCGGGCGAACGGTACCGGCTGGCCGTTGCTCTTCCACTGTGCGCTGGGCGGTTCCGACCGGTTGGCGCCGGTGGTGCGCGCTCGGGGCGGCGCCGGGGCCCTGGCTTCCGCCCTGGCCGCTTCGGCCGCGGCGTCGGGCGCCGGGATTCGGACCGGCGCAGTCGTCTCCCGGATTCTCGTGGATTCGGGCCGCGTCGCCGGTGTGCGGCTGGCGGATGGCGAACGGATCGAAGCCAGGGCCGTCATCTCGACCGCGACGCCCTCCGTCACCTTCCTCGATCTGATCGGCGCGCCGCTCCTCGAGCCTCGCTCCGTGCGACGCCTGCTCAACGTGAAGTACCGGGGCGCCGCCGCGAGACTGGCCCTGTCGCTGGACGGGCTGCCGGCTTTCCGCGGCCTGGAGCGGCCGGCGCTGACTGGCCGGATCGTGCTGGCGGAGGAGCCGGACGACATCGAGCGGGCGGCCGACGCCGCGAAGTACCGCCGTCTGCCGGCGCGGCCGTGGATCGAGGCGGCGCTGCCCACGGCGCTCGATCCGACGCTGGCGCCCGCGGGGCGGCACCTGTTGCTGGCGACGGTTCACCACCTGCCGTTCGACCTGGAGGGCGGCTGGGCCGCGGGCGGCCCGGAGTTGCTGGCCCGGGTGGCGGCCGAACTCGAGCGGTGGGCGCCCGGCATCGGCGGCCTGGTCCGGGAGCACGCGGTTCTGCTTCCCACGGACTACGAGGCGGACTACGGCGCAACGGCCGGCGGGCTCCATCATGGCGAGATGAACCCGTCCCAGAGCCTGTGGCTTCGACCGACGGCGTCGGCCTGGGCGGGCGAGCCGCTTCCGATCCACGGCCTGTGGCTGGGGGGCGCCGGCTGCCATCCCGGCGGAGGTCTGACCGGCTTGCCGGGAATGATCGCTGCGGTATCCCTGCTCAGGGGTTGAACAGCCCGCGGCGACAGTCGCGCTGCATGACATCCGACCGCCCGAGGAAGGGCGCTCGGACTGTGACGCTGGTGGCGCGAGGACGCGCCACCAGGGTGCGAGCGGCGATGCATCCCGCCCAGCATCGTTGCTCCTCGGTCGAACATAGCCCGATGTGCTCCCTCGTCGCGCCTTGCTGGACGGGCGCCTAGCCGCTCTCGGTGCGACGCGCACTGCCGCCGCGGGCTGTTAGCCTCGCGCGACCCGACCTGGAGATCATTGATGAAGAACTTCCTTCCCTTCGTGTTCGCGCTCGGTACGGCGCTCTGCTGGGGCCTCTACGGCCCGGTGCTCGGCAGGGCGCGCCTGGTGGACGAGACCATGTCGCCGTTCAAGCCGTATGTCGGCATCGGCATCGCCTATCTCGTCATCGCGATCGTCGGCGGCCTGATCGGCATGCGAGTGATGGGCGACAGCTTCGAACCCACGGGGCCGTCCGGCGTCTGGGGTCTCTACGCGGGCACGCTGGGAGCGTTGGGCGCGCTGTCGCTGACGCTCGCCATGTTCAGCGGCGGGGCGCGGATTCCCTACGCTGTCATGCCGGTCGTGTTCGGCGGCGCGGTCACCGTCACGGCGCTCTTCACGCTCTATCGCGGCCGGGGCCAGCTCGAGGTGAGTCCCCTGCTCTGGGTCGGCATCGGCGGGATGCTGATCTCGGTCGTGCTGATCACGACGAACACGCCGCACCCCGGGCCGCCGGGCGGCGGCCACGGCGACTCCACCGAGCACGCGGCTGCCGCTGAAGACGTCGGCGGCGATGGCAGGCCGGCAGGCTAGAGCTACGTTTGCCAGCCGCCGAACGCGGCCCGGAGCGGCTTCACCATGTGGGCGCCGTAGCCGACGAGAAACAGCGCCGACGCAATCAGGTGCATCGCGATCCAGGTCTGCCGCCAGACATCGCCGACGGCGGTCTGGATCAGGTAGCCGGAGACGATCATCGGGGCGCAGCCCAGCAGCAGGGACAGGCCGCTTCGGCGGCGGTCGCGGACGCGGCGCCGGACGTGCCGCCAGACGTGGTCCCGCCAGATCAGGCCGACGGCGAAGACGAGCAGGGGCGCCGTCCAGAGGTGCAGGTGCTGGACGTGCGGCTGCCACGGGTGGCCGACGACCGCGAACTCATCGGCAGGTTCCGTGAAGTAGCGCATCCACGCGTACACGAGCCCCGTACCGCCGACCAGGGCGGTCGACGTGTGAACGGTCCAGGCGGTCAGGCGATTCATGGCACGAGGTCGCCGTCCCGGAACGGGTCCTTCCTGAGCACCTGATCGAGCGCCAGGATCCGCCGTACCGCGTCGGTCGTCGCGCGGGCGGTCAGGGTGGCGCCCGTCACCGCGTGGATCGACCGTTTCAGGCGCAGCCTCGAATCGAGCCGCAGCGTGAGGAACTGGTCGTACCAGCTCCGGCGAGGGATGTACTCCTCCGGTTCGAGGAAGGACATGACCTCCAGACGTGCCACCCGACCTTCGGCGTCGACCACGACCATCACCGTCTCTGCCAGGGTGCGGACCCGGTGGACATCGAAGTAGGCGACGCCTCCGCAGTCGGAGCGGTAGCGAACGACGAGCCGTGAGTCGATCCTGGCGCCGGCCAGGTCCGCGGCGCGTCGTCGTTCGTCCTGGGTCAGGTAGAGGGTCTCGCGATCGACCTCGCGGTCCGGGAAGGCGAGCTCCAGCGCTTCGTCGCGGGTCAGGAACACGCCGCCGGCCGCGGGTTGCGGAGTCCACAGCGCCAGCACGAGGGTGCCGGCGGCCGCGAGCAAGGCGCGGCGGCTGGTTGCGTCGAAACTCACTACGTTCCGTCTCTGCCGGGCAGGCTCCTAGAACAGGTAGCCCATCGCCAGGTTCCATTCGTCGAAACCGGTGCCGCCGGGGTTGGTCCAGTCCTGATAGCCGACCTTGAAGACGAGACGGTCGATGGGCTGCCAGGCGGCGCCCCAGGTCAGGATCTCGCGATCGAAGATCGGGTCGCTTTCGAATCCGGCCGGCACGCGCACCTGGGTGTCGATCGACTCGATCCGGACGAACGGCGACAGCGAAGCGCGGCCGCCGCGGCGGGCGAGCACGTCGTAGGCCAGTTCGACGTAATGCCCCTCCAGCCGCTCGCCGATCGAGTCGCTGCCGGTGATGTCCAGCGCCGCGTTCAGGCGGGCCGCGTCGCCGACGTCGCCCTGGGCCCACAGGCCGCGCAACCGGAAGCCCCGGTGGCTCCAGTCGAAGTGGAAGTCGAGGATCTCGGTACGGGCGTCGATCGTGGCCCCGGCGGGGTCGAGGAGTCCCTGGCCGGAGTTCCCGACGTAGGCCGAGACGCCGACGATCAGCCCGGGCGTCGCGGTGTAGTCCAGGCGTCCGGTCCAGGCGAAGTCTTCGGCCTGCGCCTGCGCGCCCTTCTGGCGTCCGCCGCGGAGGCCGTTGGACGTGAAGCCGGCGCCCTTCAGGCCGTTGACCACGTAGCTCCGGTAGGAGAAGGGCCCCACGTCGCCGAAGATGCCTGCGCCGTTCTCGCGCCAGGTGCTCGGAATCAGGACCTGTTCCACGTAGGGGCGCTCCGCGCTCGGGAAGAGGGTGGGCTCGTGCAGCTCGTTGAGCCAGCCCATGGGGAGCAGCAGGATCCCCGTGCGGAAGTTCAACTGCGGCTTCCACAGGTAGTCGACGTAGGCGAACTCGACCGAGGCGCTGCCGGACTTGGACGTCGAGGCGTGCTCGAACTCGATCTCCGAGTTGAAGACCCACCGCTCGTCGAACTTGTAGCCGACGTAGACGATGGCGCGCAGGAAGTCGATGGTGTCGCCGAAGCCGGTCGGTTCGCCGCCTTCCCGCTTGCTGGCGTAGCTCTCGAAGACCATTTCGCCGTAGCCGCCGATCGACAGGCCTTCCTCCACGCGGTAGACCTTCGAGGCGGCAATGCCCAGGCCGTAGAGGCCTTCAGTGGCTTCGGCTCCTTTGGCCGCCGCGGAGCCGAGGTTGAGCTTCTCGATCTCCTCGGCGAGGACCTCAATCTGGCGTTCCAGTTCGGCCACTCGCTCGTCGGGCGCCTGGGCTGCGAGTTCGGCGATGGCCCGGCGCAGGGTCTCTATCTGCTCCTCGAGCGTCGCGATGCGCTCTTCGGTGGCCTCCTGTGCGGCTGTGGGTGCGGCCGTCAGGACGAGGGCCGCCAGTGCCACGAACAGCACCAGCGATCCCGGTCCTGCCTTTTGAGAGTCGATCTTCATCCTGTTCGTCCGGCCCCCAATCTTTCGCCAGGCAACGACGCTGCCTCCCGGCGAGCCCGGAATAGTGGATCGTATTGGTCCTATTTGTCAAGGACCGGTCAGGCGCGGCCCGGATTGCTGGCCGGCTTCAGGGTGCCGGCGTCGGAGAAGGGAGCTACTCGACGACGCGCGTCGCGTTCGCTTCCATGTCACCGAAGTCGCTGGCGAAGGCGCCGGTGAGCGTGTCGCCGTCGACCATGCCGGAGAACGCCAGGCTGAGCGACTGTCCGCCGGCATCGATGTCCATGACGAAGCCGAGCGTGCCATCGTCGCTCCAGCTCATCTCGGTGAGCTCGACGTCGCCCTGGGGAGAACTCATCACTCCCATCAGGCCGCTGGCGTCACCGGACACGATCAGGGTGGGTTCCTGGGTGCCGAGCGGTGTCTCGATCGTCATGTTCCAGGAGCCGACGGCGGCGGGCAGGGCCGGCGCGCCGTAGCCGCTGCAGGCGACCGTAAGCAGGGCGGCGACGAGGGCCAGGAGCAGGGTGTTGCGGAGTGTCCCGGTTGTGGGGGTCATGGTGGCCTTTCCGGTCCCCGTCGGGACCCGTGTCGTTCAAAGCGTTGCCTGGAGCGTCCGATCGCTCCGTAGTCAGGATCGCGTAGGCGGCGAATGATAGCCGAGGAACGGGTTTGGCGGCGCTCTACTCGTTCTCCAACCGGCGGCGCATGTCGTCGAACATGGCCAGATCGGCCAGCGATGGTTCCGGATTGTGCAGGTCGAGGCTCGCGAGCGTGTCGCGCACGATGTCGGCGACCGCCCAGCGCATGTACGGCTTGCTGTCGGCGGGAATCGCGTACCACGGCGCGTGGCTCCTGGTCGTGGACCTGATCGCCTCGCCGTAGGCGCTCATGTACTCGTTCCAGAACCCGCGTTCGCGGACGTCGCTGATCGCGAACTTCCAGTGCTTGTCGGGCCGGTCGAGACGGCGCAGGAAGCGCGCCTTCTGCTCGTCGCGGGAGATGTTGAGGAAGAACTTGAGAATCACGGTGCCGTTGCGCGCCAGGTGCCGCTCGTGCTCGACGATCGACTCCATGCGCTGCTGCCACAGGCCGTTCGGATCCAGACGGGGGAGGTTCTGCTTCTCCAGTATCTCGGGATGGACCCGGACCACGAGGACCTCCTCGTAGTAGCTGCGGTTGAAGACGCCGATGCGGCCCCGCTCGGGCAGGCTGCGGGCGGTGCGCCACAGGAAGTCGTGATCCAGCTCCTCGCTCGAAGGCTGCTTGAAGTTGAACACCTGGCAGCCCGCCGGATTGACGCCGGTAAGCAGGGCGTTGATCGTGCTGTCCTTGCCGGCGGCGTCCATGGCCTGGAAGATCAGCAGCAGCGCATGGCGGTTCTCCGCGTAGAGCAGCCGCTGCTGGCGGCTGATGTCGCGCACGGCCCGGCGCCGCAGTTTTCGGAGCTCGTTGTGGCGCGGGGCATTCGCCGGCGGCGCCGTCCGCCACTGCCGCGGGTCGAAACGCTTCGTGCCCTCGGGCACCAGGTAGCGTTGCGCCGGCTTAGCAGCTTCGCGGGCGCCCTCGGGGCCGGTCTCAGACATGAACGCCTAGGATACTCGCTACGGATTCACCGGGCCGGGAGACGATCGCGATGAAGCGAACCCATCGACGCGAATTCCTCAGGACCATGGGGGTGGCGACGGCAGGCGTGGCCGTTGCGTGCAGCCTGCGGTCCGAGCGGGACTTGGATCGCATGCCCAACGTCGTCTTCATCCTTGCCGACGACATGGGCTACGGCGACATCACCGGGTTGAACCGCGACTCGCAGATCCCGACAGCGAACATCGATCGCCTGATCCGCGAAGGCCGGTACTTCACCGATGCCCACTCGCCTTCGGCCCTGTGCACGCCGACCCGCTACGGCGTGCTCACCGGCCGCTACTGCTTCCGGACGCGGGTCAAGCGCAGCGTGCTCTGGGGCTACAGCCGCCACCTGATCGAGCCCGAACGCACGACGGTCGCGTCGCTCCTCAGGGACAGCGGCTATCGGACCCACTGCATCGGCAAGTGGCACCTGGGCATGGACATGCCGGCGCGGGGAGGGGGAGGTTTCCCCGAGGGTGACGAAGTCGTCGACCAGCGCTCGTACACGGGCGATGTCGACTGGGCGGGCCGGATCGAGAACGGGCCGGTCGCCAACGGCTTCGACACGTTCTACGGCATCTCGGCTTCGCTCGACATGCATCCCTACATCTACATCGAGGACGACCGCTTCCTCGGCGAGTGCACCGCCCTGAACGACCTGCTCTTCATCACGGAGGACACCAGGGAAGAGCGCTACGGCGACAACCTTGGCCCGGCCCATGCCGACTTCCGCGCCGACGAGGTGATGCCGAAGCTGACCCGGCGGACCGTGGAGACGATCGAGGCCCAGAGCCCCGACCAGCCGTTCTTCGTCTTTCTCGGCCTCACCGCTCCCCACATCCCGATCGTCCCCTCGGAGAAGTTCCGCGGACTGAGCGAGATCGGGCCCTACGGCGACTTCTGCCTCGAGGTCGACGACACGGTGGGGCAGGTGCTCGACGCCCTCGATCGCAAGGGGCTGGCCGACGACACACTGGTCATCTTCACCGCGGACAACGGCTGTGCGCCCTACATCGGAGTCGAGGAGATGAACGAGCAGGGTCACTACCCCAGCTACGTCTATCGAGGCTACAAGTCGGACATCTACGAGGGAGGCCACCGCATTCCGTTCGCCGCCCGCTGGCCGCGGCGGATTCCCGCGGGAACCCGTTCGGACGAGATCATCTGCCTGACGGACCTGCTGGCGACTTGCGCCGGCCTCACCGGCACGAGGCTCCCGGAAGACGCCGGCGAGGACAGTTACGACATCCTCCCGGCGCTTCTCGGCGAGCCGCTGTCCGCACCGATCCGGGAGGCGACCGTGTATCAGGCGGGCGACGGCTCGTACGCGATCCGGCAGGGGCGCTGGAAGCTGGAGGACACGCCGAGCTCGGGCGGCTACTACCGGGTGTCCCGCGAAGAGGCGCGCGAAGCCGGCATGCCGGAGATCCAGCTCTACGACCTGTCGGCGGACGTCGGCGAACGGAAGAACGTGTACGCGGAGCACCCCGACGTGGTCGAGCACCTGATGGTCCTGCTCGAGAAGTACAAGCGCGAACCGCGCAGCGCGCCGGTGCGGGGATAGCGGCGGCAGAAGGTCCGGAAGCCGGCGCTGCGCGCCGGATGCCGGCGGGGGCGCCGGCGCACCTGTACCTTTCCGGGGTTGATTCCGGTCACCGTCTTGTACCGATCCGCCGTAGCCGCCGAGGCTGCGGACCGGCGGCTTCCGCGGCCGGCGCCGCGGCGGGCGCTTCCGCGACGCTGATCGGAGTTTCGAGGAGTCGGCGGGCAGCCAGGAGCACCAACGGCGCACT